>NZ_JBIVOJ010000001.1:0-633954 GCF_044754065.1 Psychrobacillus sp. NPDC093180
GATCCCTCAAAGACGATGAGGTAGATAGGTTCGGGGTGGAAGCGTGGCGACACGTGCAGCTGACGAATACTAATCGATCGAGGACTTAACCAAATTGTATTTATTTGTTTAAAAATGTCGTTTATCCAGTTTTGAAAGAATATTTTTTTTAAAAAAACACTTGAAATTTTCTACAAAGTTGTTATAATAAAACTTGTCTTTCAAATAATTATTCAAGTCTAGTGATGAAGGCGAAGAGGTCACACCCGTTCCCATACCGAACACGGAAGTTAAGCTCTTCAGCGCCGATGGTAGTTGGGGGTTTCCCCCTGTGAGAGTAGGACGTCGCTAGGCTTGCAATAAGTACATAGTACAAATTAATTTTAATACCCAGGAGGATTAGCTCAGCTGGGAGAGCATCTGCCTTACAAGCAGAGGGTCGGCGGTTCGAGCCCGTCATCCTCCACCATATTTATTCTTCGCCGGAGTAGCTCAACTGGTAGAGCAACTGACTTGTAATCAGTAGGTTGAGGGTTCAAGTCCTTTCTCCGGCACCATTGTACGAGCCATTAGCTCAGTTGGTAGAGCATCTGACTTTTAATCAGAGGGTCGTAGGTTCGAATCCTACATGGCTCACCATTTTTAAAAAATATCCATGCGGGTGTGGCGGAACTGGCAGACGCACTAGACTTAGGATCTAGCGCCGCAAGGCGTGGGGGTTCGACTCCCTTCACCCGCACCATTTAATTTCATAACCGAGCGGAAGTAGTTCAGTGGTAGAACACCACCTTGCCAAGGTGGGGGTCGCGAGTTCGAACCTCGTCTTCCGCTCCAAAGATTCATCAAAGTGCCGGGGTGGCGGAACTGGCAGACGCACAGGACTTAAAATCCTGCGGTAGGTGACTACCGTACCGGTTCGATTCCGGTCCTCGGCACCACTTTTATGAAAAATATATGCGCCCGTAGCTCAATTGGATAGAGCGTCTGACTACGGATCAGAAGGTTGTGGGTTCGACTCCTGCCGGGCGCGCCATATATTACGGGAAGTAGCTCAGCTTGGTAGAGCACTTGGTTTGGGACCAAGGGGTCGCAGGTTCGAATCCTGTCTTCCCGACCAGTCCAAAAAATGGGGCCTTAGCTCAGCTGGGAGAGCGCCTGCCTTGCACGCAGGAGGTCAGCGGTTCGATCCCGCTAGGCTCCACCATATTATTAAAGTAAAATTCTTGGCGGTGTAGCTCAGTTGGCTAGAGCACTCGGTTCATACCCGAAAGGTCGTGGGTTCGACTCCCTCTGCCGCTATATTTAGGACCTTTAGCTCAGTTGGTTAGAGCAGACGGCTCATAACCGTCCGGTCGCAGGTTCGAGTCCTGCAAGGTCCACCATCAACATATTCCGGAGGAATACCCAAGTCTGGCTGAAGGGATCGGTCTTGAAAACCGACAGGCGGGTCATACCGCGCGGGGGTTCGAATCCCTCTTCCTCCTCCATTTTTAAAACTAATACATATATTATTATCGCGGGGTGGAGCAGTTCGGTAGCTCGTCGGGCTCATAACCCGAAGGTCACAGGTTCAAATCCTGTCCCCGCAACCAAATGGTCCCGTGGTGTAGCGGTTAACATGCCTGCCTGTCACGCAGGAGATCGCCGGTTCGATCCCGGTCGGGACCGCCATTAAATTAATTTAAGTTTATTAGTTTTAGATTTAGGACAAGTAAATAAAAATTGAAGAGGCTCAGTAGCTCAGTCGGTAGAGCAAAGGACTGAAAATCCTTGTGTCGGCGGTTCGATTCCGTCCTGAGCCACCATAGTAATGCGGGTGTAGTTTAGTGGTAAAACCTCAGCCTTCCAAGCTGATGATGAGAGTTCGATTCTCTTCACCCGCTCCAATAATGGGCCTATAGCTCAGCTGGTTAGAGCGCACGCCTGATAAGCGTGAGGTCGATGGTTCGAGTCCATTTAGGCCCACCATTATTCCGAAGTAGCTCAGTGGTAGAGCAATCGGCTGTTAACCGATCGGTCGTAGGTTCGAGTCCTACCTTCGGAGCCAACATATGGGGAAGTACTCAAGTGGCTGAAGAGGCGCCCCTGCTAAGGGTGTAGGTCGGGCAACCGGCGCGAGGGTTCAAATCCCTCCTTCTCCGCCATATATGTTTGGCCCCTTGGTCAAGCGGTTAAGACACCGCCCTTTCACGGCGGTAACACGGGTTCGAATCCCGTAGGGGTCATTTTAAAGCATGTATCCTATTAGGAAACATGCTTTTTTCAATCTTTAAGAGTGATCAATATCATTTAATAAGTAGCTTTTTCTATTTCTGTAAAACTTAATGAGAGTTCGATTTTTTCTCTCTATACCTTTAATAAGAGGTCAATTAGTCTCCTGATTAAAGCGTATGCCTAAAAACTTGAGGTCAATGCTTTTAGTCCAATTTAGGATTATTATTATTCCGAAGTAGCTCAGTGGTAGAGCAATCGGCTGTTAACCGATTGGTCGTAGGTTCGAGTCCTACCTTCGGAGCCAATATATGGGGAAGTACTCAAGTGGCTGAAGAGGCGCCCCTGCTAAGGGTGTAGGTCGGGCAACCGGCGCGAGGGTTCAAATCCCTCCTTCTCCGCCATATAGTTTGGCCCCTTGGTCAAGCGGTTAAGACACCGCCCTTTCACGGCGGTAACACGGGTTCGAATCCCGTAGGGGTCATTATAAAAAGCATGTTTCCAATTAGGAAGCATGCTTTTTTCATTGGTTAGGAAACTATAAAAGGTTTAGACATGAGGGAACTTTTTAAAAAGATTATAAGGAACGACATGCTTTAATTTAATCGTGGTATAGGGAAACTGCGAAGTAGTGAATGGAATGAAGAATCCGCTAAGATTTCCGCTGCAGGGCGTACGCTTTCCGCCGGCTTGGCTTCAGTCGCTTCCTTCGCTACGCTCTGTCCAGGGTCTTCAGCTCAAGCTATTCCGGCTGGAGTCGACGCCCTTTCGCTACAATCTATGGAGGATAACGCTATCTAATCAGCGTCACTGTTTAACAAATGAAACTTATTCAGATGTTCTCCAACTAATAAATTCCAATAAATGGTTTAATGTGACATAATGAGCTGCGAACACGACAAAGTCCTACGTGAACGCGACAAAGCCGAGCAAGCGGAAGCTTTTTATAAAGTAATCCTAAATAACGTTCATCCATATCGGCGTCTCACTCCAAGTAAACTTGTTTTATGAAAATTGGTTGCTCTCAGAAGTAATTTGGTTGCTTTAGACTAGACCTAGTTGCTCTCAACAGTGATTTGGTCGCTCACAGACTAGAATTGGTTGCCTTCGATAGCTGTTTGGTTGCCCTTAGCCATTTATTGGATTTGCCTAGTCAAAAAACTGTTGATGATTATGTTTTTAGCAAGTCGATCATTAATAAAAAAGATATTGCCATTGATTTTCGCTACAAGCGGCGACTCCTGTGGAGGCCAACAGGACGTTGGTTTCAAAGGCGTTGCCACACGATGTGGCGCTCTTAGCCTTTATTCCCTGGGCTAATGAGACATCCCAATGACGCCCAAAGCGGAAGGGATGGCTCATCGCTCACCCCACGGAAAGCATCCGAATGTAGCGAAAATCACGGCGGATACCTAATAAAGCTTTACCGCACAGTTTCCCTATTCTCTGCGTTATTCCATTTAATCGTTCCCATAAGCTAAATTGTCCAGAGGTAGGTACTTTAGCAGTTTTGTTCTGTCTTCAGAAGAATGAGAACCCTAATTAGTAGCTTTTCCTAGTTCCGTTAAGCGTTGAGCAAATCCTTCTGTTTTTGTGCTAATGCCAGGAAATACATCGTTCAGTTCATATGCTTGGGAACCATGCTCTACAAAATCAAGTCCAGCAGTTTCCTCCTCATTGGATACACGAATCGGACTAAATACTTTTACGGCAAACAAAAAGCCGGAAACAGTAATAGAAACCCAAACAATAACAGCTAAAATTCCTAATATCTGAACAACGATCAAGCTCGCTCCTCCACCTACAAAGAGTCCACTTGAAGTTTCAAATAGTCCAACAGCTATCGTTCCCCAAATCCCAGTTATCCCATGAACTGCTATTGCTCCAACAGGATCATCGACTTTTAATATAACATCTAAGAAGCGAACTCCTTCTGTCATAATAATACCTGCAAGTAAACCAATTAAGATAGAACTCATGAGAGAGACATTAGCAGCACCAGCCGTAATACTTACTAAACCTGCTAGTGCACCGTTTAAAGTAAGAGAGGCGTCCAATTTTTTAAATCTTAGTTTCGTATAAAAAGCGGTAGATAAAACTCCGGCAGAAGCAGCAAATAAAGTATTTGCAATAATTTGAGGGACAAGAGTAGGGTCGGCAGCTAAGGTACTTGCTCCATTAAATCCAAACCAGCCAACCCATAAGATGAAAACTCCTAAAGCACCGAGAGGAATACTGTGGCCAGGTATAACATTCACTTTACCATTGCTATATTTTCCGAGGCGAGGACCTAAAAGTGTTGCTGCTACGAAAGCTCCGATGGCTCCTGTTAAGTGAACGACTGTAGAACCTGCAAAATCAATAAAACCAAGTTTAGCTAACCATCCGCCTCCCCAAATCCAGTGACCTACAACAGGGTAGATAATTCCAGTCATTGCTACTACTAAAAATAAATAAGAAGATAGCTTCATTCGCTCAGCAACTGCACCTGAAATAATGGTTGCACAAGTTGCAGCAAAAACCGATTGGAAAACGAAGAAACCCATATCCTCTCTACCAAATAGTGTAAACCCATCCGTACCTATTGCACCAAAGAAAGATTCACCAAACATAAACCCAAACCCTACGAGGAAATATAGAAGAGCGCCAAGCGATACTGTAAGAAAGTTTTTCATTAAAATATTCAGTGTATTTTTAGAACGCGTAAAACCTGCTTCGAGCATTGCAAATCCTGCATGCATAAAAAATACTAAAATAGCACCTAACATCATCCACAACATGTCGATTGAATGTTGAACCATTTCTATTGTCATAAAATCCTCTCCTTTAGTTTACGGCAACTGCACCGCGTTCTTTTGTTCTTATACGGATTGCTTCATCGACTGGTAAAACAAATATTTTTCCATCACCAACTTCATTAGTAGATGCGTGATTCAAAATGGCTTCTACCAGCTTCTCTACTAAATGATCTTCTACGACCATTTCATGCTTCAATTTTGTATGAAATTCCATTTCATAGTTGTTCCCACGAAATAAGCCAGTGCGTCCTTCTTGGCGGCCGCAACCGGCAATTTCTGTCACGCTTAGCCCGTCAATCCCTTCTAATGCAAGTGCTTGACGAACTTCCGAAAATACATCTGGGCGAATAATTGTTTCAATTTTTTTCATTTTGCATCCTCCTAATGTAAGAATATATAACATCATATTATAAAAGATAAAAAATGTAAATGATATTCTGAAAATTATGTTAGTTTATATAACATCAATTTATGATGCTTATAAAAAATAGCCATAAAAAAACGCAAGAAGAAAAGTGTTTCTTTTTCTTCTTGCGCTTTTCTTATAAGAAGTAACCGATTAATAAACCTATTCCTAAAAGGAATACAAAAATTGTATTAGTCAGTGCTGTATCTTTCATAGCAGGAGCTACTTCAAGCGGATTATCTTTTTCTCTGAATAGTTTAATCGCATGCAATGGTTTTTTTATACTTAATATAACGAGTAATGACCATGGTGTAATAATTTGTAGTAAGACTAAGCCTACAATCCAAAGATAAGATATGATAAAATAAGAAGCCAAAATTGTAATAGCATTTTTTCTACCTACAAGAATCGCCATCGTTTTTCTGCCGCCTTTTGTATCTTCCTCAAGATCTCGGATATTATTAGAAAGCATAATCGCGGCTACAAGTAGTGCACTTGGAATAGAAAGCAAGATGGCAAAATTAGGAACAGAACCAACTTGGATGAAAGTCGCTATTAAAACAATAAGCATACCCATTACTACACCACTAAAAAATTCACCAAATGGTGTATAGGCGATAGGATAAGGTCCACCAGTATACAGATAGCCTATTAGCATACAAGCAGCACCAACAACAAGTAACATCCAAGAGGATTTATAGCAAATGTAGATACCTAGTAAACCAGCAAGTCCATATAATAGCAATGCTAACTGCATTACTGTTTTCGGTTTAACACCATTTCGCACAATTGCTCCACCTATACCCACGGATTCTTCACTATCAAGTCCGCGAGCAAAATCATAATACTCATTGAACATATTAGTAGCCGCTTGTATAAAAAGACAAGCAACTAACATTGCTAAAAATAATAGCCAGTTAATATTTGTGTAATAGAGTGCGATCATCGTTCCCAAAAAAACGGGAGCAAATGAAGCGGTTAATGTATGGGGTCTTGTTAATTTCCACCAGACGCGCCAACCTTTGTCGGCTTGTAGTTCATGTGACATAAAATTTTCTCTCCTTTTAAACAATCCATTATCAATATTAGCATATATTCGTTGCTAAATGTGTGCCGAAAAGTGTAGAAAGTTGTATGATAAAGGGTAGAGAAATAAAAAAGAAAACATCATGATTAACACCAAGATATTAATACGGAGGTAATTTTAATGCCGAAAACCACCGGTCAAAAGCAAACAACATTACGTTTTTATACAGAAACAATAGAAGTATCCAGATTATCAGCTCATGCTTTTTTTGAAGCGGGAGATGAAAAATATAAAGGCCAACGATTTTTTTGGCAAAACAAAGAAAAAACATTGACGCTTGTTGGCTTAGGTCATGCGCATACCATAGCAAATAACTTAGCAGATAATCGATATGCGGACATTGATTCTAAATGGAAAGAGCTATGTAATGCTTTAGTTAAAGAACAAGTAGATGTTTCGCCAATCTTATTTGGTGGATTTGCATTTGATCCTAAAAACACCATTACATCTGAATGGGATAATTTTCCGTCAGCATTCTTTGTAGTGGCGACATTCCAATTAGTAATTCAACAAGATAGAGCATTTGTAAGCATTCATTATATTACAAACGAGGAAGAGAGCGCGGATATATTTGAACGGTTACGGTTGGAAAGAGATGCGCTTATACACACTGCCCAAGTAAGAGAACTTCAAACTCATTCCAAACCAGCATTAGTAAAACGCGAAGATCGATTAAAAGAGCAGTATTTACATGCGGTGGAAGATGTAACAAAAAGGATTCGTGAGGATGAAGTGAATAAAGTAGTAATTGCTCGGTCTCTTAAGTTAATGTTTGAAAAGGATTTCTCTCCAGCAACAGCAATTTATCATGCTGCCATGGAACAACCAGAGAGTTATTTATTTGGTTTAGAAAATGGGGAGCAGATGTTTTTTGGAGCGACTCCAGAACGGCTAGTGAAAGTAGAAAACTCAAAAGCGCAGTCTGCGGGACTTGCAGGTTCTGTTAAACGTGGTAAAAATTCAGTGGAAGATAAAGCATTAGGGGAAGCCCTTCTTGCGGATCCTAAAAACTTAGGCGAACATAAATACGTAGTAGATATGATTCGTAAAGTATTTGAGCAGTATTGTAAAGAATTGAAAGTACCACCAAGACCAAAGCTTATGAAAATTAGAGATATCCAACATCTATATACGCCGATCGAGGGGCATTTGAAAAAGGATTCCTCTTTATTTGAATTAGTACAAGCTTTACATCCAACACCAGCCTTAGGGGGCGAACCGCGTCAAGAAGCGATTAGCATAATTCGTGAATCCGAACAAATGAATCGTGGCTATTATGCAGCTCCAATTGGTTGGATTAATACAGAAGGGGACGGTGAGTTTGCGGTCGGCATCCGTTCCGCATTAATCGAAAATGAATATGCGTATTTATATGCGGGCGGCGGAATTGTAGCAGAATCCTCTTCTATGGAAGAATTTGAAGAAACACGTGTGAAATTTAGACCAATGCTGCGCACGCTTGGAGGAAATATGAATGACTAACATCGAGTATTTAACATCCTATGTAAATCAATTTGTAGAAACAATTAAACAGGCTGGTGTTAAACATATTGTAATGTGTCCCGGTTCCAGATCTACACCTCTGGCTTATGGCTTTGCAAAAAGCGACGGCTTTGCATTTTATCGTCAGACAGATGAACGATCGGCCGGTTACTTTGCATTAGGTATTGCAAAAGCAATAAAGGAGCCAGTTGTGCTTCTTTGCACTTCTGGAACGGCTGCAGCGAATTTCTTCCCTGCTATTGTGGAAGCTTTTTACGCACGGGTTCCGTTACTGGTGGTGACTGCAGACCGTCCACATGAATTACGGGAAGTCGGGGCGCCGCAAGCAATCGATCAAATACATCTTTTTGGGAAGCATGTCAAATGGTCTGTTGACTTTCCTCTTCCAGAAGTGGATACAGCGGGTTTAGCCTTTATGGAGCGTCATATTCATCGTGCAGTGTCCACTTCGAAGTCTGCACCAATGGGACCAGTCCATATAAATGTACCTTTTAGAGAGCCACTATTGTTGAATATGGAGCAGTCATTACCTATAACTGAGATGCAAATATCAGAAGTAGGGAAGCTTGTCCCAAGTAGTGATTTTACTGCGTGGTATGTAGATCTACTAATGCGTGAAGATAAGGGATTACTTATTGTCGGAGATTCTATACATTCGACGGAAGGCTTTTGGGAATTTGCACGAACAGTTAAATGGCCTGTAGTAGTTGATCCACTTTCTAACTTACGAACATCGATACCTGATGATTGTATGGAATTATGTATTGATCAATATGATGCACTCTTGAAAAACGATGCATTTAAACAAACCGCTATTCCGAATGTTGTTATTCGTTTTGGGGCGCAGCCTGTTTCGAAGCCACTTACCTTATTTTTGAAGGCGTGCAAGCCAGAAGTATTTATAGTAGTAGATGAAAGTCCACTTTTCCGTGATTCTATTCATGCGGTAACGCATCATGTACAAGTAGCGACAAATACTTTATGGATACCGATTGAAGAAAAACAAGCCTCTAGTTATTTACACAATTGGTCAAAAGCGAATGATATCGCGACAAAACATATACAAGCGTATATAGCAAACGAGGAAGATGAAGGTGCATTGGCGGGTAGATTGTTTGAAGCACTTCCTGATGGGGTAGATTTGTTTGCTAGCAGTAGCATGCCAATCCGTGATGTAGATACTTTTTTCAATAAAACTAAGAAAGATGTTCAAATATATGCAAATAGAGGGACGAACGGAATTGATGGAGTAGTATCAACAGCATTAGGCGTTCAAGCTGTAACCAATCGACCTGGATATTTGCTTATCGGCGATCTTGCTTTTTTACATGATGTGAATGGGCTAATTGTGAGTAGATTCCATCAAACAAATTGTACAATTGTTATTATGAATAATGATGGAGGAGGTATCTTCTCTTATTTATCGCAGTCAACCGAAACACATTATTTTGAGCAATTATTCGGAACCCCTACTGGTTTAGAATTTTCACATATTGCAGCTATGTATGATGCCCAGTATGACGCTGTGCATACGAAGGAAGCATTCCAACAAGCATTGATGCAGCCTAAGACGACAGATATCCGTATTATAGAAGTATTTACGAATCGACAAGTCAATACAGAAACGCATCGAAAATTATGGGTGGGAATTTCGGAGGAGTTAGATTCTAGTTGGAAAGTATAAATGTGATGGTTCGTTCGATCAATATGCATATCAAGCGATATAATATCGGAGCTACCAAAAAAGTTGTCTGTTTACATGGATTTACAGGTTCTAGTAGTACTTGGGAGGAAGTAATTAGTAATCTTCCTTCTTCGGTCGAAGTATTGGCAATTGATCTAATCGGGCATGGACAGACGGATAAGCCAGTCGATTCTGCCCGTTATAATGTCGATGAACAAATAGAAGACCTTCATGCGATCTTTCAACAATTGGAGTGGACTCATTTTACGCTTGTCGGTTACTCGATGGGAGGACGCTTAGCGTTAGCCTATACCGCTAAATATCCTGTAGATAGATTAATACTAGAGAGTAGCTCTCCAGGCCTCGCAGACGATGGGGAACGACAGAAAAGAAAGTTGTCGGATGAGTTGCTTGCAGAACGTATTACGAAAGAAGGAGTTATTTCTTTCGTTGACTTTTGGGAGAATATACCTTTATTCCAAACGCAAAAAAAGCTGTCTCCTGAACAGCAAGCAAATATTCGTAAGGAAAGACTTGCTCAGTCAGCAGTTGGTCTTAGCAATAGTTTGAAAGGATTTAGTACAGGAGTGCAACCTTCTTATTGGGGAATACTAAGTGATATAACAATCCCGGTATTATTAGTGACTGGAGAGCTGGATGTAAAGTTTTGTGCAATTGCTAGACGAATGCAACAGGAGTTTCCAAACTCGCATTTAGAGGTTATAGAAGATACTGGACATGCAATTCATGTGGAAAAACCGAAAATCTTTGCTACAATAATAAAGAAAGTTATTTTAGAGGAGGAATAAAGATGACTCGTGAATGGACAACGCTACATACATATGAAGACATTAAGTATGAGTATTACAACGGTATTGCAAAAGTAACTATTAACCGTCCGGAAGTGCGAAATGCATTTCGTCCGAAAACGGTAATGGAAATGATTGATGCATTTTCACGCGCACGCGATGATAAAAATGTTGGTGTCATTATCTTAACAGGTGAAGGTGAGCATGCTTTCTGTTCAGGTGGAGACCAAAAAGTACGTGGACATGGTGGATACGTTGGAGAAGACGAAATTCCTCGTTTAAACGTCCTAGACTTACAACGTTTAATCCGTGTTATTCCTAAACCAGTTGTTGCAATGGTAGCTGGTTATGCAATCGGTGGAGGTCATGTTTTACATGTAGTATGTGACTTAACTATTGCTGCTGATAATGCTCGATTTGGGCAAACAGGACCTAAAGTAGGATCATTTGATGCTGGTTATGGTTCAGGTTATCTTGCACGTATTATTGGACATAAAAAGGCACGTGAAATTTGGTACCTATGCCGTCAATACGATGCTCAGCAAGCACTTGATATGGGATTAGTTAACACAGTTGTTCCTTATGAACAACTAGAAGACGAGACTGTACAATGGTGTGAAGAAATGCTAGAAATGAGCCCAACTGCTCTTCGCTTCTTAAAAGCAGCGATGAATGCAGATACAGACGGATTAGCAGGTCTTCAACAAATGGCAGGGGACGCAACGCTTCTTTACTACACAACAGATGAGGCAAAAGAAGGTCGCGATGCATTTAAAGAAAAACGTAAACCTGATTTTGGTCAATTCCCACGTTTTCCGTGATTGCCTAAACAGTATGAGCTGCCCTTATTTTGGGCAGCTTTTTCTAAAGGAGATTAATATTTATGTATCCGAATTTATTGTTGAAAAGAGCGAGCTTGACTCCGAATCGTGTTGCTTTAAGATTTAATGACCAGGAGTGGACATTTGCGCAACTTTCAAAGGAAGCAACTAAATACGCAGAAAGTCTTCATACAAAAGGTATCACACGCGGTATGAGAGTAGCTATATTAGCCTCTTCTGATGCAAGGCTAGTAATGATTTTACATGGATGTATGCAAATTGGTTGCGAGCTTGTTATGTTAAATGAACGATTATCAGAAGAAGAGTTGAATTATCAACTAGCAGATAGTGCACCCGATTATTTATTGGTTGATGATCATGCAAAAAGAACTTTATCTTTTGCAAATAAATGGTCTTTCGATGAGATTGAAAGCGCTGAGCAAACCGCTTTTGAAGTAGAGAAAGAGTGGCCGAAAGAACGTACGATAACAATTATGTATACTTCCGGTACAACTGGAAGACCTAAAGGGGTACGACAATCGCTTGAAAACCATTTAATGAATGCGACTGGATCAGCCCTCAATCTAGGTGTCCAACCAAACGACTGTTGGTTATGCACGATGCCATTATTTCATATTAGCGGTTTTTCGATTTTAATGCGTTCTGTTATATATGGAATGACAGTCAACCTCCATTCGAAATTTGACGCTACGACTGCAGTAGAAGAGATTCTATCTGGTACTGTTACAAGAATGTCTGTTGTAGCGGTTACATTAGAAAGAATGCTAACTGTATTAGAAGAGCGTGAACTTTCTTTTCCTCATACGTTCCGATCGATGCTTGTTGGTGGAGGTCCAGTGCCCTTAAATTATTTAGAGAGAGCAATCGAACGAAATATTCCTGTGCTCCAAACATATGGTATGACAGAAACTGCCTCTCAGACAACAACATTAGCGAGTGAGGACGCCATTATCAAATTAGGCTCTGCGGGCAAACCGCTGTTCTTTGCGGATGTACGCATTGATGGAGAAGAAGAAATCGGAGAGATTTGTATAAAAGGACCACATGTTACAAAAGGCTATGTTGGAGCAGCGGAACAAAAACATCCTTTAGTAGATGGTTGGTTGCATACCGGTGATATAGGATACTTGGATGAGGAAGGTTATTTATTTGTCGTTGATCGGCGTTCTGATTTAATAATCTCTGGAGGAGAAAATATATATCCTGCAGAAATAGAACAAGCTTTGGTTAAACATCCTGCAGTTAAAGAAGCTGGTGTGGCTGGAAGGCAGGATGACAAATGGGGGCAAGTACCTGCCGCATTTGTTGTATTAAAAGAGGAAATTACGGAAGAAGGCTTAAGGGCGTTTATGAAAAAGCAGCTAGCTTCTTACAAACAGCCAGTAGACTATTATTTTGTAGATCAATTGCCGCGTAATGCGTCGAATAAGTTGCTGCGTAGAGAATTTTTCAATCATATAAAAAACACTTAGAAAATAAATTCTAAGTGTTTTTTGTTATTGTAATACTGTTCTCAACGTGTCTAAATTTCTTTGCATAAGCGTGAAATAGGTTTCATTATTCGCAAGATCTTCTTTCGATAACACACCTAAATTGTGTAATACTAAGCTTTCTGCACCAACTTCTTGTTGAATAACTTCTGTCAGTTTAGAAGAGACGTTTTGTTCAAATAAAATATATTTGATGTTTTTTTCATTTGCTAAATCGATTAACTTTGTCAATTCTTTTTGCGATGGCTCATCTTGTGAGTTTAACCCAGCTACTGCAATTTGCTCCAAACCATATGTGTTAGCTATATATCCGAATGCAGCATGAGAAACAAAAAATGTTTTGTTCGGTACTTCCTTTGCCATTTCTTCAAAATCCTGATCTAGTTTTTGTAGTTCTTCGATTAATTGTTCGTAATTTTTTTCGAATGTTTCTTTTTCTTTAGGAGCAGCTTCTACAAGTGAGTTCTTAATAGATAGAGCTAGGTTTTGACTAATTTTCGGTGAAATCCAAACATGTGGGTCTGTATCTCCGTGGTCATGACCTTCGTGACCCTCTTCCGCAGCCTCTTCATGCTCATGTTCATGTGCTTCTTCCGTAGCTTCTTCATGCTCATGTTCCTGTGCTTCTTCCGTAGCCTCATCGTGCTCGTGCTCATGAGCTTCTTCCGTAGCTTCCTCATGTTCGTGATCATGATCACTAGCATTTAGTTGATCTTCAGGAACAGCATCAATTGTTGCAATCATTTTCACATGTTCATCCGCTAATGTTTTTTTTGCATTATCGACAAAACCTTCTAAACCTAAACCTATGTAGAAAAATAAATCTGCATCAGCAAGTGCTATCATATCTTTTTGAGTAGGCTCAAATGTATGCTCATTAGCTCCAGCTGGATAAATAGATTGAACATTAACTGCTTCTCCACCAATTCTTTGGGTAAAATATTGAAGCGGATAGACCGTTGTGTACACTTGTAATGTATCGTCTTTTTCTTGCGTTGTTTCTGTTTGACTCGCTTCATTTCCACAAGCTGCCGTGAATAAAACAAGCAGGAATACTAAAAATAATAGAAGACTTTTTTTCATATTTTCACTCCTAAATAGTAATCGTTACGTTTTAAAAAGATTTAACTTTTACATCATACAAGACTAATCAAAAAAAAGCAAGAAAAAATAGCCTATGAATTATTTTTTCTTCAAAGACCATTCGTCTGGAACCGGATCAATGCCACCTTCGTGAAAAGGATGACATTTGGATATTCTTCTAATCGTCAAGTAACCGCCTTTAATCGCCCCATGTTTTTGTACTGCTTCTACACCATAGTGTGAGCAAGTGGGATAGAATCTACAACTTGGTGGTGTTAAAGGAGAGATAAATTTTTGATAAAAGCGGAAAATAGCGATAATAATTTGCTTCATATTATTGAGCATCCTTTGGCTTAGGGTCAACAGTAGAAGATTTATCATTCATCGCCAGTTTATATACAAATGCAAATCCCACTATACTAAGTAAAATTGCTGCACCTAAAATCCAAAATACCATTTTATTCACTCCATATATATTGTATTTAAGTTTATTGTAAGTAATAAAGAGGTATATTAAAAGAGAAAGCAACTATTATTTCAAGGAGAGTGGCAAATTTATGTCAGAAGCATTAAATAAGGAATTAAACAAACAAGTAGCAAATTGGTCGGTATTATATACAAAGTTACATAATTTTCACTGGTATGTGAAGGGACCTTCTTTCTTTACATTACACGCTAAATTTGAAGAACTATATAACGAAGCAACTTTAAATATGGACGAAATTGCTGAGCGTTTACTAACTTTAGGTGAGGCACCTGTTGCAACATTAAAAGAACACTTGGAGCTTTCGGATATTAAAGAAGCAAAGAACAAAGAAAGCGCTGATGAAATGGTACAAGCTGTTGTAAAAGATTTTGATAAGATTATGAAATCGCTCAAAAAAGGAATGGATGAAGCAGCAAAAGAAGAAGATGATATGACAGAGGATATGCTGAACGCTATCTATCAAAAAACAGAAAAACATCAATGGATGCTGAATGCATTTTTAGGTGACAAAAACGAAACTAAGAAATAAAACCTATGTAAAGTAGATATCTGCTTTCCGATAAAAAGGATGTAAAGGAGGGGTTTTTATGGATTTAAACTCCATCATGTCTTCGCAACTCATACAACTACAGCAAACGGTTCAAATGAGCGTTTTACAAAATGCCATGAATATGGATACCGTAGCTGCAGTTCAAATGCTACAAGATATGCCTGAAACTGCTGCTCCTCATCCTTACAAAGGAACAGTACTTGATATTCAAGCGTAAGAAAAGAAAAGCATGTACCAGTTATTTTAGGTGCATGTTTTTTTATTTTGCCCACATACTATTTGAAAAGGATGTGTGTAAATGACTTTAAGCAAGGTATATATATCGGTCAAAAACCAACAATTATATTTGTACCCTGACGAATCCCCATGGGAATTTGAAATTACGGTAAATCGTGAAATTATCCCTGTATTTCGAATGCTTTTCAATCAATTAGATAGTGTAGAAATCAGCAATTTTTGGCGAGCGCATATACCGATAAAGAGTTATCATTTCGATAAAGAAAATGATCAATACGATAGAAGAATGAAAAAGCTATATGCGCTCATTCATGAATTTGGAGATGAAGAATCTAAAAAGTTTGTCGAACAGCTTCCCTATTTTACCCCAAGAAGGAGAGAGACCGTTGAGCAAAAATATTAACCGAAAAGGTAACGAAAATCCTGCCACTTATCGTAATGTAAGTTCTCTGTTAAACCTAAATCCCCAAATTAAAGCAAAACAGAATATCGCTCAAAATCGCGAAGAGGGAAATGAGCATTATAAACGAGATGAACAGAAGGAGTAGTCAATGGAAAGACTTAGCATCGTTGCTAAGTCTTTTTTCATACATATGGTAAAATGAAAAGAAAAATGCAGGCATCCTTATAAGTGGATTCCAGTTAAGTTTCCAGACATGGAAATAAGCTAAAGCTTGTAATTCTGAGGAGGAAGCATGATTAAACAAGGTTTATTACTCATAATGCCAACTGTCTTTATCTATATTGGCCTTTCTGTATTCCAAAATATTCTTATTACTTTTCTTCTATTTTACGGTTGGTTGTTATTTATACCGCTTTTTGTTGCTTCCTGGAAACGAACAAAAAGTTCGTCTTTACTACTTGCTTTCTCGAAAAAAAATATTTTGGTAGGAATTATAAGTGGAATAATTTGTTTAATTTCCATTTATGGCTTCGTTATTGTTTTCCAATCCTCGCTTATAGATATTAAACAACTACAGCAGTTATTAGAAAGATGGGATTTTAGTGGAACGAAGGTAATTATACTCGTCTTAGTATTAGCGTTGATTAACCCTATATTAGAAGAACTTTATTGGAGAGAATTTATGTATGGGAGAATCTCACCAAAATTAGGAAATGTTTTAGCGGTTGTGATTACGGCTATATTTTATAGTATGTATCATCTGATTGTCGTACAGGAAATATTTAGTTTTCCATTTAATGTGTTGGCAGTGATTCCTGTATTTTTAGCAGGGATCATGTGGGGAATATTTCGTATTAAGCTAGGCTCGATTGCAGGGCCTATTATTAGTCACTGTTTAGCGGATATTGGAATTATGCTTGTGTACTGGAATATTATTCTTTAAATTTCTTCTATGATAAACTTTTGAATAGTAAACAAAAAGAGGGATAAAGAATGATTAATTTTCAAGATTTAAATGGTATACAAGTAGAACTTTCCTTTGAAAAAGGTCTACTTCCGATTAAGCCGATGCATGTATTAGTAATAGCAAAATATAAAGGAAAGTGGCTTTTAACGAAACATCCAATTCGAGGTATTGAGTTTCCTGGCGGTAAAGTGGAGGAAAATGAATCTTTAAAGGAAGCAGCGATACGTGAAGTATTAGAGGAAACAAATGTAGAAATAGACAATCTGGAATGGTTTGCCGAATATATGGTGCATGAGAAGAATCCCTTTTGTAAGGCGGTATTTATAGCAAACATAGGGTATATTCATGAAGAGAGAGCTAATTATGAAACAGATGGCGCATTGTGGTTGACGATGGATGAACTTTCCAACTCCGAAAATTTGAGCTTTCATATGCAAGATCAGGGTATGCAAGCAATGTTAGAGAAGGTGAAAAAGAATGAAGGAAAATGGAACGATTGAAAAGATGAGAAAATATCCTTCCCCGAATCCACATATTGATTTAACTGAAATTACATACTGGTCTTGTGGGTTGCGAGTGAAAGGAATGCTTGCGTCCCCGAAAAGAGAAGGAACGTATGATGGGATATTGTATTTGCGGGGAGGTATGCAAAGTATTGGTATGGTAAGACCTGCTCGGATCGCCCAGATCGCTTCAGAAGGTTTTACTGTTTTTGCGCCTTACTATCGCGGAAATCGTGGCGGCGAGGGAAGGGACGAGTTTGCAGGTGAAGATCGATTGGATGCTGTTTATGCAGTAGATGTATTAAAGCAATTTTGCATTTCGTCTAGAATTCATATCTTCGCTTTCTCTCGTGGCGGTATTATGGCGCTATGGACTGCCATTTTACGAAATGATATAACTTCGATTGTCACATGGGCAGGAGTATCCGATATTTATCTAACTTACGAGGAACGCTTGGATATGCGAAGAATGATGAAAAGGGTGATAGGTGGTACTCCAACAAATAAAACAGAAGCTTATGAGGAGCGTGATGCCTTGCTTAAAATAGCTGAAATACAAGCTTCTACACTGATCATTCATGGGAAAATGGATATTAATGTTTCCCCACAGCATGCAGAAATGTTAGAAAAAGAACTTATAGGGAATAACAAAATAGTAGAAACATGGTACTATCCTGAATTCACCCACTATTTTCCGAGCAAAGTAAATCGTCAAGTGGTGAAGGATGCATGCGCATGGATGAAAAAACAGAGAGGAGTTAGAAATTGGGAAATGTCATTGTAAACACCGAATCAATGAGTATTGAAGGTAAGTCATCATTTGCAATGGATACGAGTTTTTGGGAGGATCTTTGGGATAACTATACGAATACTTTTCAGGATGTAGTGATTCACTGCTGGAAAGAAGAAGAGGAAATAATTGAAGAATTGAGACCGAAAGCGATTTCTATTTTAAATGAAGGGCTCATCAAAATCATCACAGTTAATTTAAATGATGAAAATCATACCTATTTTAGAAATAACTCCATCGATCCAAAAGGCGGGTTAAAATGGTTCATGATGTTCTTCAATAAAGACGGTGACGAAAGATTAGAAATAGGTCATTACGGATCAGAAGTTATTTTATATAAAGTAGATGAGGAAAATGCGGAGAAGTTCATTTCCTTATTCAATTCATCGGCTACAACCCATTTTTATGATGAAAATGCAGATTAATAAAAGAGGATGTCACCATATAAATGGGACATCCTCTTTTTGATTATTATGCTAAAGGTCCGCCTTTAAGGGCAATATCTTCTGATACTGTACCGAATTTTTGGAAGTTTTTGCGGAAAGCTTGTGCTAGTTCTGCTGCTTTCACGTCATATGCTTCTTTGTCTTCCCATGCATTACGTGGAATTAACACTTCTGCTGGTACTCCTTCGATTTCAGTAGGAATTTCTAGACCAAACACTTCATCTGTCGTAGTTTCTACATTTCGTAACTTGCCGTTGATTGCTGCACGTACCATTGTACGTGTATAAGCTAGTTTCATACGGCTACCAACACCATATTCTCCACCAGTCCATCCTGTATTCACAAGGAACACTTGTGCACCATGCTCATCAATTTTCTTTCCAAGCATTTCTGCATATACAGTAGCGTGTAATGGCAAGAAAGGAGAACCAAAGCAAGTAGAGAATGCTGGTTGTGGAGATGTAATTCCACGTTCAGTTCCTGCTAATTTAGAAGTAAAACCACTTAAAAAGTGATACATTGCTTGTTCTTTAGTTAACTTACTGATTGGAGGTAGTACGCCAAATGCATCAGCAGTTAAGAAAACGATTGTATTTGGATGACCAGCTACAGATGGGTCTACAATGTTATCGATATTTTGAATTTGATATGCTGCGCGCGTATTTTCTGTTAATGAATCATCTGCATAGTTCGCCACGCGAGTTTCTGGATCTACTACTACGTTCTCTAAAACTGTTCCGAATGTAATAGCGTCAAAGATTTGCGGTTCGTTTTCACGAGTAAGGTCGATACATTTTGCATAGCAGCCACCTTCGATATTAAACACGCCATTATCTGACCAACCGTGCTCATCATCACCGATTAATTTACGCCCTGCATCTGCAGAAAGTGTTGTTTTCCCTGTTCCAGATAAACCGAAGAATAATGCAACATCCCCAGCTTCTCCAACATTTGCTGAACAATGCATAGGAAAAATGTTTTGTTCTGGCAACAAATAGTTCATAATAGAGAAGATAGATTTTTTCATTTCACCTGCATATTCAGTTCCACCGATTAATACAATACGTTTTTCCATAGAAACGATGATGAATGTTTCTGATTTTGTTCCATCAATCGCTGGATCTGCTTTGAAGTTAGGTGCGCTTACAATTGTGAAATCTGCTTGATGATTTACAAGCTCTTCTTCGGTAGGACGGATAAATAATTGGTGGGCAAATAAATTATGCCATGCAAATTCATTGATCACTTGGATGCCAAGACGAGATTCTTTATCTGCTCCTGCAAATCCTTTAAATACGAATAATTCTTCTTGTTCTTTTAAGTAGTTCGTTACTTTTTTATATAGTGCTTCAAAAATTTCTGGAGAGATAGGTTGGTTTACGGAACCCCAATCGATTTTGTCTTTAGAGATAGGCTCTTCTACGATATACTTATCTTCTGGGGAACGGCCTGTGTATTTACCTGTTTCTGCTTTTACAGCACCTGTTGAGGTTAAAACAGCTTCTCCTCTACAAGTTGCTTTTTCCACAAGTTGCGGCACTGATAATTGTACGCTAATATTATTTCCAGCTAGCAATTCGTTCAGTTCACTCACCGTATCGATTGAATTCATATTGTATTTACCATCCTTTTTTCGTTTTTCCTCCTTGTTTGGAGGAGTATTTACTTGATATGTGAATTAGTATAACACATTTAACTTAATAGTCTACACTAATTGGATGTTTATTTTCATTTTAAATAATTACGGTATTTTTTGTTGACTTTTGTCTGGTGTTTCCGTATGATGATAAATTGAACGGATACTCTTATCCCGAGCTGGTGGAGGGGTCAGGCCCTATGAAACCCGGCAACCTGTAATTTTTTCTAGTATTACAAAGGTGCCCAACCTGAGACAAGGTGTGATTCCTTGATTGATAAGAGTGAAAGGTGCTTATGAAATGAATGCCTTTCCTCATGTAAATTACGTGAGTGAAAGGCTTTTTTATATTACATCGCCCTTTATCCTTGTGTGCCAAGTCCGAAACGGCTTCAAGTTTAATCCATTTGAAATGGCTTGACATGGGAATGAGTACCGTATCAATTCTTGAGAGAAATCTCGCAGGATATAGGAGGAATATTCTATGACACAACGCCGATTATTTACATCGGAATCAGTTACAGAAGGGCATCCAGATAAAATTTGTGACCAAATTTCGGATGCTATTTTAGATGCAATTTTAACAGAAGATCCAAATGCACGTGTTGCTTGTGAAACAAGTGTAACAACTGGACTTGTTTTAGTTGCAGGAGAAATTACAACGTCTACTTATGTAGATATCCCAAAAGTAGTACGTTCTACTATTAAAGAAATAGGTTATACTCGTGCAAAATACGGATTTGACTCAGAAACTTCTGCAGTGTTGACTGCAATTGACGAGCAGTCAGTTGATATTGCAATGGGTGTTGACCAAGCGTTAGAAGCTCGTGAAGGATCAATGACTGATTCAGATATCGAAGCAATTGGAGCAGGGGACCAAGGTCTTATGTTTGGTTATGCATGTAACGAAACACCGGAACTTATGCCACTTCCAATCAGTTTAGCGCACAAGTTGTCACGTCGTTTAGCAGAAGTGCGTAAAGATGACACATTAGACTATTTACGCCCAGATGGTAAAACGCAAGTGACAGTGGAATATGATGAAAATAATAATCCAGTTCGTATCGACACGATTGTTATTTCTACTCAACATCATCCAGAAGTAACGTTAGAACAAATTCAAAAAGATTTAAAAGAAGTAGTGATCAATCCAATTGTTCCTGCTCATTTAATCGATGAAAATACAAAATACTTTATCAACCCAACTGGTCGTTTTGTAATCGGTGGTCCTCAAGGGGATGCTGGTTTAACAGGTCGTAAAATTATTGTTGATACGTACGGTGGATATGCTCGTCACGGCGGTGGTGCTTTCTCTGGTAAAGATCCGACGAAAGTAGACCGTTCTGCTGCATATGCTGCTCGCTATGTTGCAAAAAATGTTGTCGCTGCAGGACTTGCAGATCGTTGTGAAGTTCAATTAGCTTATGCGATTGGTGTAGCACAGCCTGTATCTATTGCTGTCGATACATTTGGAACAGGAAAAGTAGAAGAGGCACAATTAGTAGCATATATTCGTGAATTATTCGACCTTCGTCCTGCAGGAATTATTAAAATGCTAGACCTTCGTCGTCCAATCTACAAACAAACTGCTGCTTATGGTCACTTCGGTCGTACAGACATCGATGCACCATGGGAAAAAACAGATAAAGCAGATGCTTTAAAAGAAAAAGCTGGTCTATAATTGATAAAAGCGATACTTTCCTTGTTATTTAGGGAAGTATCGCTTTTTTATTGGTTAGGAAACCATAAAGGATTTAGATATGTGGATAATTTGAATCAAGTCGCATAAGGATTGGCATGTTTTAAATCGATCGTGGTATAGGGAAACTTCGCGGTAGTGAGTTGATTCAACACGGAAAGTTAGAAGATATTTGCAACTGATAAATTCCAGTAAATGGCGTGACGCGACATAATAAGCTATGAACGCGACAAAGCCAAGCAAGTGGAAGATTTATGGAAAATAATCCCAGTTAGTGCTCTATTATTATTGCCTTCTCAATCCAAGTTAACTTGTTTTAGGGAAATTGGTCGCTTTCAGGGGTCATTTGGCTGTTGTAAGACTGCAACTAGTTGCCCTTAACATTCGTTTGGTTGCTTTCGACCGTTTTTGATCGCCCTTAGCCATTTTTTGGAGATACTTATTCTGCCACTACATAATTGGAGGGAATTAGTGCGGGCGCGAGACTCCTGCGGGGAAGCGAGGTAGACGGACCCTGCAGTCGCTCGCGACGAAGCGAAGCGTAGCCGTGCTAAATCCAGGCGGTCACATTCTTCCACTCACTACCGTACAGTTTCCCTATTATGTGGTTCCTTACTTATAACATACAAATGACAAAGATCCGTAGAAAAGATATTAGCAAGGGGAAGTAAAGCGATTCTGCTTACGGACTTTAAACAAAGTTGTCGGATGTGTATCTTCTTTTAAAAAGTGGGCTCTGAAGAAACCAGATGAGTAAGATTAATAAAATTAATGAGATAGCTCCATAGAAGGTAAGCTGAAAACGTATAAATATTATGTTAATAATGAGTGGATAAGTAAGACATACGATGATTAGTAAGGATATATATGTTAAAACTTTAGATTTCCATTTAGACATATTATATTTTCCGAGGAAATGAAAGCTAATAAGAAGAGCGATCAGATAAACGATCCCAAACGTAATAGATATCGTAAGCAATGCGTCTTCATGGTAAGGATTGAGTGCTGTACCGCTTACGTAAAATAAAGGTTCCGGAGAGAGGAAGGAACTGATAAAAAATAAGCATACGCTATTGTGCTATATATAAAAATACTAGCTATTATATATATTTTACTAAAAAGTATTTGAATGACACGAATTATTTTTGGGTTTCCAAATAAAAAAGCAAGTAAACCAACAATTATTATTACAACCAAGAAATTAATTATGTATTGTACTACAACTTCCATTAGATCACTCCCAAAAGCAGTTATCCCAATCAGCCAAAGATCAAACCAAATATACGTTCATATGCGTCATAAATTTTATCTGCTTCTTCCTGTAGATGGAACTCATCCTGGTATAGATGGACAAACAAATCTAACTCACATAGATCTATTAAAATATTTACAAATGATTTTGGGAATGACTCCCACGTATGAATCTCATCAGAAATATCGTTTAATTCATCATAGATTTTTTCAAATTGTTGTTCATCGATGCCTTTGCCGTTTTGGAGTTTTGTAAAAAAGTTACCATCTTCTTTGATGTACTCGGACAATTTGGCAATTACTTTTACTTTCTCAGATTCCGTATTATCCTCTTCACTTGTACATCTATGTATCAATTTCTTTAGATTCTCTGCTGCATTCTTGATACGTACTCCTCTTTCCCCAGTATATATAAACGAAAAGTTGACCAATTCATCATAAAGTTCAATTAAAGGGTAGACAGCTTTTTTTGGTATGCTATTACGACATTCCCATTCATTTGCACAAGCGGTGAGTGCTTCAACTAATTTTTCGTATTCTTTTTCATCAAAACCATTTCCGGTACGCAGCTCTACAAGTAAATTTATTTCTGAACGCTCAAAAGCCTCTGCTAACTCTTGATCTCTCACAATACAACACTCCTCGAAAAAAAGTTAAGCGTAACTGCTTTCAATGTTAAGCAAATAATCTTTCTTAAAAAAGAGAGGCTGATAGCGGCTATACATAGCCCCTCCTAATCGACGAACAGTTCCATTGGGCATTCTTATTTTTGCAATGATTTATAATACTGTCCTTTTTCGACATACTCATGAATAATTCGCTGTACATCTGCTTTATCAGCATCGTTTAGCTCTCGTACTACTTTTGCTGGATTTCCAAATGCCAATGAGTTAGGTGGGATTTTCTTTCCTGGAGGTACAAGACTTCCTGCTCCTATAAATGCACCTTCTCCGATTTCTGCGCCGTCTAAAATAATAGACCCCATTCCAACTAATGCGCCTTTACGAATGATACAGCTATGTAATGTTGCTTGGTGGCCTATCGTTACCTCATCCTCAATAATAAGTGGCTTATTTGGGCTTTGATGAAGGCAACTTAAATCTTGAATACTTACTTTACGTCCAATAATCGTAGGAGCAACGTCCCCTCGAATTACCGTATTGAACCAAATTGTAGACTCCGGACCGATTGTCACATCGCCTGTTATTGTGACATAATCAGCTATAAAAGCAGTTTCATCTATCGATGGAATTTTGTCTTTATATGGATAAATCAATAAATACACACCCTTTATAAAAATAGAATATAATTAATCGTATCAAACAAATGCAAAAAATGAAACAAAACAGAAAGGTGTGCTGTTCATGTGGAAATGGGAAGCAGAAGAAAAACCAAAGGCAGTAATCGTCCTCGTGCATAGTGCATATGAACACCATCGAAGATATGCTTGGCTAATTGAAAAACTAAGAAGCTCCAATTGTCATATCGTTATGGGAGATTTACCTGGTCATGGGGAACTAAAAAAAGCAAAAGGGCTACATGATGAGCCTTTTGAATTGTATAAAGACTATATAAAACAGGCACTTCAAGTTGCAGTAACATATGATCTGCCAATCTTTTTAATGGGGCATGGACTAGGTGCAACATTATTAGTGAAAGTGATGCGCAAACTAGAAATAGAATATGCTGGGGTAATTTTAACATCTCCCTGGCTCCAATTAAAAAAAATGCCCTCTAAATGGACAAATGCGCTAGCTAAATTATCCGTTCCGCAAAAGATTAACCATGATCTTCAGTTAAATGAATTAACAAGAAATTACGATGTATATCGTCAATTTGTGGAAGACCAATCATATCGTACGCTTGTTTCAAATGACTGGTATAAGGAACTGCAAACAATGATGAAAAGCGTTGTTCAAACAGAAGAATCTATCCCAAATGTTCCGGTGTTATTGATGACAGGGGAACGGGATAAAATTACAGATACTCAAACAACGATTAGCTGGTTAAAAAAGCAAACTCTTTCCGAATATCAGTTCAAAGAATGGAAAAATTGTTTTCATGATTTGCATCAGGAACCGGAACGAGAAGAAATTTTTGCCTATTCCGATTCTTTTATAAATAATGTGCTAAGATCCATTGGTTATATTGTTTGACGGTATCATTTAGGTGTAAAATAAGTCGTAGTTATAAAAAGGAGGAAGTTCCAATTGAATCTTACATACCAAGGAAAAACAAAAGATGTTTATAAGCTGGACAACGGAGATGTTTTGTTAAAGTTTAAAGATGATGTAACTGGAGAAAATGGCGTATTTGATCCGGGTGCAAATACAGTAGGACTAACAATAGAAGGCGCTGGTAAAGCTGGACTTCGTATGACTACATACTTCTTTCAAAAGTTAATGGAAAAAGAAATACCTACTCATTTTATTGATTCGAATATCGAGGAATCTACCATGACTGTAAAAGAAGCAAAAGTGTTTGGAAAAGGACTTGAGGTTATTTGTCGCTTTAAAGCTGTAGGCAGCTTTCTACGCAGATACGGGGCATATTGTGAAGAAGGACAACCTCTCGATGCATTTGTCGAAGTAACGATTAAAGACGACGATCGTCAGGATCCTCCCATTTCTAAACAAGCACTTTCGATGCTTTCCATCTTGTCAGAGGAAGAGTATGAAACGTTACAAACTTTAACGCAACAAATTTCTCAACTTGTGAAAGAAGATTTAGCGACAAAAGGGCTAGAATTATATGATATTAAACTCGAATTTGGTAGAGATGCTAAAACAAATGAAATAATTTTAATTGATGAGATTTCTGGCGGCAATATGCGTGTTTATAAAGACGGCCAATATATTGAACCGTTAGCTTTAGAAGCATTGTTGTTCTCTTAAATAAGAAAGAATCCTTTATTCCTTAAGAATAAGGGATTTTTTGTGTTATAATCAAACCGTAGATATAGAGATTTAAAAGGAGAAATATATGCAAAAACAACATATTATTCGAAATATTATTGTAGAAACTCCATCAAAACCAGGTAATTTTGCTAAAGTTGCCACTGCAATCGGTTTAGGAGAAGGAGATATTGGTGACATTACTACTTTAAAAAGTGGTGCATTGACGACGCTTCGCGATATTACGATTACATGTAAATCGATTGAACAACTAGATCAAGTAATTGCAAATATTGAAGAGATCGGAAGCGGCGTGAAAATTCATGCGGTAACAGATGATGTACTGAACGCGCATGAAGGCGGAAAAATTGCAATGAAGAGTAGATTAGATGTGCGCTCACTTGGAGATTTGCAACGAATCTATACACCCGGCGTCGCAAGTGTGTGTATGGAAATATACAACCATCCGGAAAAAGCTAACTATTTCACATCGATTGGAAACTCCGTTGCAATCGTAACAGATGGTACAGCGATTTTAGGTTTAGGTAATATTGGTCCAGTTGCAGGTATGCCAGTAATGGAAGGGAAAGCTGTATTATTAGATCAGTTTGTTGGATTAAGTGGCATTCCGATTTTATTGAACACAAGCGATCCGGATGAAATAGTAGAAACAGTGAAGCATATACATAAAGGTTTTGGAGCGATATTACTAGAAGACATCGGTTCTCCTCATTGCTTTGAAATTGAAGAAAGACTAAAAGAAGAGCTTCCAATTCCTGTGATGCATGACGATCAGCATGGAACGGCGGTAGTTGCTTTAGCGGCTATATTATCTGCATGCAAAGCTACAAATGTAGATGTGAAAAAAGCGAAAATCGGTCAAATTGGTCTGGGTGCGGCTGGCCTTGCGATTTGCCGTATGTTAATGGCTTATGGTGTAGAAGACGTTTATGGGCTTGATCGTCAAGAAGAAGCACAAAATCGTCTATTAAAGCACGGAGGGAAAACAATTGGCTCTCTTGAGGAAATGATGCAGACTTGTGATATTATCGTTGCGACAACGGGAGTTTCTGGCTTGATCAAACCAGAAATGGTACGAAAAGGACAAATCATTTTAGCACTTTCCAATCCAAATCCGGAAATACTTCCATCTGAAGCAATCGCAGCAGGGGCAGCTTTTGCAGCAGACGGACGTTCTGTAAATAATGTAATCGGTTTTCCAGGCATCTTCAAAGGAGCATTAGATGCTGGAGCATCAGCTATTACTTATCCAATGCTAATAGCTGCAGCACAAGCAATTGTCGGTCATACAAAACCAGGCGAATTAATACCAAACCCACTCGATCCAACTGTACATCAATTGGTTGCAAGAGCAGTGGAAGAAGCAGCAAACCAAAAATAATATCCAAAATAAAAGAAGATTTCGGTTAAGATGCCGAAATCTTCTTTTTAAATTCTTCTGAATAATCGGTTGCTTCCATCAAAGCTTTCTCTTCTAGTGGAATGCGTACCGAAAGCATCGCTAGATTTAAAAGCGTAAAGCAAATAGCGGTAAAATATGCTTGAAACATTAGAGGTAATAACGCTATTTCAATACATACGACCACATAATTGGGATGTCTAATATACAAATATGGGCCAGATTTTACGACGTTGGCACCAGGTAAGATCATGATTTTCGTGTTCCAAAATGTCCCTAAAGAGGTTAAGCACCAAATTCGTAGTACCTGAACAAATAAAAAGATTAACATAAACAATGGAAACAAAGGAGAGATACGTTGGTTTAAAAACACGACTTCTGCAATCAAACATACAAAAAAACTTACATGCAGTGCAATCATATAAGGATAATGAGAGGCGCCAACTTCATAGGCTCCGCGTGCAAGCATCTTCTTTTCGTTTCGTTTGGCGATTAAAACCTCTATAATTCTTTGTGCTATGACTAGGAATATGATGATCCCAAATAACATGTTAATCCCCCCAATTCAGTAAAACTGCTTCTCCACAAAATCCAGGTCCCAGTGCTACTAGTAAACCAATCGCTTCTTTTTTATTTTCAGTTTGCATGAATTGCTCTAATACGTAAAGTACAGTGGGTGAAGACATATTTCCATGATTTCTTAATACGTCCCGTGAAATCGATGTTTGGTCTTCCGTCAGATGAAGTGTATCTTCATATGCTTTTAGTACTTTTTTTCCTCCGGGATGTGCCACAAAATGGTCGAGTTGTTCTTTTGTCAGTTGTTGTTCTGTAAAAAATTCATCGATAAATGGTCCGAGCCAACTAGAAATAATAGACGGGATACTCTTGGAGAATACAACATGTAATCCACTATTTTTAATATCCCATCCCATCACATTTTCGGAGTCAGGCATCCATTTGGAAGCTGTATTAATAATGTGAGGAACGGGTCTTTTTGTAGAAACATTCGCTTCATCCCCACATACTAATACACAAGCTGCACCATCCGCAAAAAGAGAAGCTCCTATTAAATTGCTTTTCGAAAAATCATTTGGTTGGAAGGTAAGACTACAAAGCTCTACACAAACAACAAGTACTTTTTCAGTTGGATGGGCTTTGCAATAATCAAATGCTCGGCTAACTCCTGCAGCTCCGCCAGCGCAACCTAGTCCCCATAACGGGATTCGTTTCATGCGATCAGAAAAAGGAAGATGGTTCATCACGCGTGCATCAATACTCGGAGTAGATATCCCAGTCGTACTGACAAATATAATGGCATCAATTTCGTTTGGATCAATCGCATTTTGTAAAAAAACAGTGTTTTGAAGGCAAGCTTGGATAACTTCTACACTATATTTGGTCGCTAAATCTATATAAATATCATTTCGTTCTTCAAATGTATGATCTGTTCGATGCCACTCTAAAGGTACACAAAAATTGCGGGTTTCGATATCACCGTTCTCAAATACTTTTAATAATCGATCCAACTGTGCAATTTTGTCTTGAAAAAGTTCTTTTGTTAGTTGTTCAATATTAGTTTGGTCTAACGTATAGGGAGGTTTATATGTACTTATAGAGGCAATTTTAGGCATGTAGTTACTCCTTTTTACTAAGTACTATACCCATATTTTTGTTAGATATGCATAAAGGTGGTTAAAGCGTTACTTAAAAAATATAAAACTTTCTTTCATTGAAAATCTTTTAAAAGATGCCCTTTGAATGTGTGATGCAAAGAAACCCGAGCTATTCAGAATAGGTCGGGTTTCTTTGTTAAGGTGTTAACTCATCTTCATCTTTTCAATTGCAAGTATAAACGGCGGGTCATTTTGTTGATTGACAAATTGGTACGAAAGTACATGGGCGTACGATTGCGGTAATTGCTGTACGAAATCCATAAGTGTGTCTTTTTCCTCTTTACCACCTTCATGCCCATGATAAACGACTAAAACGATCAGCCCGCCAACTTTTAGTAAATGTAATAGAGATTCGATTGCTTGGATGGTTGAAGCTCCTCTTGTCACGATTTCATGATTACTACCAGGTAAATAACCTAAGTTAAAAATGGCTGCAGATACTTGTACAGACACATATTTTGCTACATTTTCATGCCCATCATGAATTAATGAAACTTGTCCAATCATATTCGCTTGTTCTAATTTATCTGCAGTTGATTGAATGGCTTCTTTTTGGACATCGAATGCATATACATGTCCACTATCTCCTACTAAATCTGCAAGATATAAGGTATCATGTCCATTTCCGGCAGTTGCATCTACTACCGAATCACCTTTTTCCACAACATTTGCTAGTAATTCTTTTGCAAATGGTAAAACTCTTTTTAAAATCATTGTAAAACACCAGTCTTTACATAAAATTTCCCTTGATAACTATCCCTTTTTGCGAGTTCCGCATCTATGCCGTTTAATACATCCCATTTATTGACGCTCCACATTGGGCCAATCATTAAGTCGATTGGTCCATCACCTGTAATACGTTGGACAACCATTTCAGGTGGAATTACTTCTAATTGGTCGGCAACGAGCTGAATGTATGCATCTCGTTCCATAAATTCTAGCTTTCCTTTTTCATATTGCTTCACCATTGGAGTCCCTTTTAATAAATGTAGTAGATGGATCTTAATACCTTGTACATCTAGCTTAGCCACTTCACGGGCAGTTTCCATCATCATTTCTCTGTCTTCTAAGGGAAGTCCATTAATAATATGGGTGCAAATTCTAATGCCGTGTTTGCGTAATTTGTTGACTCCTTCTATATAAGTGGAGTAATCATGCGCGCGATTCACTAAATTTGCTGTTCTTTCATGTACTGTTTGAAGTCCTAGCTCTATCCATAAATAAGTTCGTTCGTTTAACTCGGCTAAATACTCGACTACATCATTTGGTAAGCAGTCGGGTCTAGTTGCTATGGAGATCCCAACGACACCTTCTAAAGCTAGAGCAGCTTCGAATTTTTCTTTTAGTACTGGAAGTGGGGCATGTGTATTTGTATAGGCTTGAAAATAGGCAATGCATTTTCCTTTTTTCCACTTTTCATGCATTTTGGCTTTTATTTTTTCAAATTGGACGGGGATTGGATCGACTTTATCTCCCGCGAAATCGCCGCTACCAGCAACACTACAAAAAGTGCAGCCACCAAAAGCCACTGTACCGTCTCTATTTGGGCAGTCAAAGCCAGCGTCGAGTGCGACTTTGAAAATCTTCTGATCAAATTTGTCTCGTAAATATCGATTCCATGTATAATACCTTTTTCCGTCAGATGGAAAAGGAAAGTTGTTTTCGTTCATGCAATTTCACTCCTTAACATGCCTATTTTATCATGTCTTTGTGTAGTTTGTTGTATCTATCTTGAAGTAACTTATAAAAAAGCATACAATAGTCTAGCGTACGAGGAAATGAGGTGTTTTGTATGCCAAAAGCTGTATGGCTTTTAATCATCGGAATGTTTGTAAATACGATGGGAAATTCCTTTTTATGGCCTTTACACACAATCTATATGCATGATTATTTGGGGCAGTCGCTGTCGATGGCTGGTTTTGTTCTCATGATTAATGCTGGGACAGGTGTGGTAGGTAATTTACTTGGAGGGTATTTATTCGACCGCATTGGTGGATATAAATCGATTATGCTAGGAATTATATTGTCAATGATTGCTTTAGTATTGCTGACAATTTGGCATGGATGGCCAGAATATATATGGTTTGTTGCAATTTTAGGTTTTAGTGGGGGAATTATTTTCCCGAGTATGTATGCAATGGTTGGAAGTGTTTGGCCTGAAGGCGGAAGGAAGGCGTTTAATGCCATTTATTTGGCGCAAAATGTGGGAGTTGCAATCGGTCCTGCTATTGCAGGTGTAGTTGCAGATCATAATATTAACAACATATTCATGGCAAATTTACTGACCTATGTATTATTTTTAGCAATTGTATGGGTTTTTTATCGGAAATTAGTTGTTACAACGAATAGACATAGCTCAGTGATAAATGAGAAAAAGGAAATAAAACAAAAAGCTCCTTTTTACGCCATGTTGATCGTAACGATTGGGTATATGCTGACATGGATCGTATACGTGCAGTGGACATCGACTATTTCAACGCATGTGTTAGATTTAGGTATATCATTAAAACAATATAGCTTGCTATGGACGATCAATGGCGCTCTTATTATTTTGGCGCAACCGCTGATCAAACCAATTATTAGCCGATTAGAACATAAAATTAAAGCGCAGCTTATCATCGGGATTGTTATTTTCATGGGATCTTTTGTAGTTGTTGCTTTTGCAGAAAGTTATGCGATGTTTATCACGGCGATGGTCATCCTGACTATAGGCGAAATGTTCGTATGGCCTGCTGTACCAACGCTTGCTGGTCAGTTAGCACCAAAAGGAAGGGAAGGGTTTTATCAAGGGATTGTAAATAGTATGGCAACAATCGGAAGAATGATTGGCCCTTTTATAGGTGGAATACTTGTAGAAGCTTATGGAACACCAATGATGATACTAATCCTAACGAGTTTAATGATTTTCGCAATTGTAACGAGTTTGCTATATGATTTACCACTTAAAAAACGCACCGTTTGATAAAAATCAAACGGTTTTTTTCTGAAATGAAATTGATTAATATGCTAATCTTTGAGAATATTAAAGAAAAGCTGTTTCCAAGGGGGGACTGCAATGGAAACTTTTTTAAGAAACTTATCTACATCTGTGCTTGCGGAAATATTAGAAAATGCATTTCAGTGGTTTGTAGTGGTGGACGAGCTTTCTAACATTATTTATATTAATGAAGAATATTGCCGTTTCTTAGAGGTGGAAAGGAAAGAGGCAATTGGAAAGCCGGTTGCTGAAGTAATAGAAAATACTAAAATGCATGAAGTTATTAAGACAGGGATAGCACATATTGCCTCACCTCACTATATTAAAGGGACGTATATGCTTGCAAATCGAGTACCACTTGTTGTTGAAGGGAAAATTGTTGGTGCTTTTGGCAGCGTTATATTTAGAGATATGTCTGATTGGAAAAAGCTAAGTTCTCATGTTCGAACAACGATGGAGCGTATTCAATTAAATATGGAGGATAATAGCTATAAAGAGTACCATCTAGGAGATATAAAAGGCACTTCAGCGGCAGTGCGAAAAATAAAAGAAACGATCGAAATAATTGCTCCAAGTGATATACCAGTTTTAATAGAAGGGGAAAGTGGGACTGGAAAAGAGATTTTTGCACACAGTATACATCAGCTTTCTGAACGATCCAATGAGCCGTTTGTTAAAGTAAACTGTGCGGCGGTTCCGCCTGAATTGCTAGAGGAAGAATTATTCGGAAAGTATGATTTGGCAACTGGTAAACTTAGTAGGGGAAGATATAAGCAAGCGGATAAAGGGACCTTGTTCATAGATGAAATTAGTGCCTTACCTCTGACGCTACAGGCAAAGCTCCTACGTGCATTACAAGATGGCATGGTTTTTACAACACATGGTGAGAAAGAAGAACAAGTAAATGTTCGCATACTAGCATCTTCGAATGTATCACTAGCAAATCTTGTGGAGGAAAAGAAATTTAGAGAGGACCTATTTTATCGGATTCAAGCTGTAACCTTACAAATACCGCCTTTACGGGAGCGGTTGGAGGACCTAGATGAGCTGTTAAACTACTTTTTACAAAAGTTTGTCGTGCAGGCTGGCCGCCGGAAAATTGTGTTGGCAACAAAAACGAGAGAAATTCTTCAATCTTATCATTGGCCAGGGAATGTTCGTGAGTTGCAAAATGTGCTTCAAGCAGCGGTATATCTTGCTGAAAATGACGTTATCGGGCCTTCTGCACTTCCCATACAAGTAAAGAAGCGAAATGCTTTGTCGTTTAACATGAATGGAAAACTAGAAGATATTTTAATAGAAGTTGAAAGACGCGTCATTCAAGATTTACTTGAAAAGCAATCCAACAAAGCGATGATTGCAAAACAATTAGGAATAAGCAGATCGACGCTTTATGAAAAAATAAAAAAATATAACTTATGACCTAAATCCGATTTATTGGACACTTGTCCTGAAAATCGGATTTATTATATTGAATGAAATGATCTTTATATTGAATTATCACAAGAAGGTATCCAGGAATTCGGATTTTAAGGGTGTTTCATAGACTTAAAATTGTCACAATAGCTATTGCTAGAATATTCCGATTCTGCTTTAATTACATATGAAAGCGTTTTAAATTGACTCGGCAGTCGTCTTTCACTTCTACAAGTGGTGGGATGAATGCTAGCATTTATTAAAACGGAGATAGACCAAAATCATGCTGATTCAATTTTAGCCTCAGGCGGATGTCACAGATTTTGATTGGAGATAATTGCGAGGCCATAATTCAAAATCTGGATATAATTTCTCCGAGGCGTAGTTGATTAGGGTGTTAAAAATGTAAGGGGGAGTTCATATGAAGCCGATTTATTCTTCTGCAGAAGAAGCGGTAATGGAAATTCAAGATGGAGCAACATTAATGGTAGGGGGATTTGGTTTAGTAGGAATACCAGAACAGCTGATTCTTGCCCTAGTGAAAAAAGGCGTAAAGGATTTAACGGTTATTTCAAATAACTGTGGAATCGATGAGTGGGGACTTGGATTATTATTAAATAATAAACAAATAAAAAAAATGATAGGTTCATATGTTGGTGAAAATAAAGAATTTGAACGTCAAGTGCTTTCTGGTGAAATTGAAGTTGAACTAACTCCGCAAGGAACTCTTGCTGAAAAAATACGTGCAGGTGGTGCAGGTATCCCAGCATTTTTCACTCCAGCCGGTGTTGGAACAACAATTGCTGAGGGGAAAGAGATTCGCGTATACGATGGAAAAGAATACGTACTAGAAGAAGCTTTAAAAGCAGACTTTTCTCTTATTCGAGCAGCGAAAGCAGATAAATTTGGAAACTTAATCTATAACAAAACCGCTCAAAACTTCAATCCAATGATGGCTGCTGCGGGCAAAATTACGATTGCTGAGGTAGAAGAAATTGTAGAGACAGGTGACTTAGATCCTGCTCAAATCCATACACCAAGTATTTATGTTCAAGGATTGTTCCAAGCAACACAAGAAAAAAGAATCGAACGTTTAACAACACGTTCATAAGAATAAAGGAGGAGACTCAGTTGAATACACGTGAAATAATTGCTAGAAGAGCAGAAAAAGAAATAGAAGATGGTAACTATGTCAATTTGGGAATAGGGATTCCTACTCTAGTAGCGAACTATATCTCTCCAAATAAAACAGTTGTTTTACAATCGGAAAATGGATTACTTGGTATTGGACCATATCCTACCGAACAGGAAGTAGATCCTGATCTCATCAATGCCGGAAAAGAAACTGTAACGACTATTCCTGGTTCTTCATTTTTTTCAAGTGCGGAATCGTTTGCGATGATACGTGGCGGCCATGTAGATGTGGCGATTTTAGGGGGAATGGAGGTATCTGAAAAAGGAGATCTCGCAAACTGGATGATTCCTGGAAAGATGATTAAAGGAATGGGAGGCGCAATGGATTTAGTCCATGGTGCTAAAAAAACAATTGTAATTATGGATCATGTAGCGAAGGATGGTTCTGCAAAAATTAAAAAAGAATGCTCTCTACCATTAACAGGAAAAGGAGTAGTCGACAAAATTATTACAGAGCGTGCCATGATTGAAGTAACACCGGAAGGACTCGAACTCAAAGAAGTATTCGAAGGGTACAGTGTACAAGATATCATTGATTCTACAGAAGCAACTTTGATCGTGAATAATGTAAAAGAAAACGTACAAATTAGTTAATTTAATAAATATCACTTAGTAAAATAAACATTTGGGGGAAATGTTCATGGAATTATTAAGTATGATTGGACTTATTGGGGGATTAGTTCTACTTATTATTTTGACTATGAAGGGTGTAAATATCTTAATAGCCGGTCCGATATCGGCATTGTTAGTGGCATTGACTAGTGGCATGCCATTATTTGCACAATTGGCAGATGAAGGGGAAGCCAACTTTGTAACAAGTTATATGACAGGGTTTACTGGCTTTATAATGTCTTGGTATTTAATGTTCCTACTAGGAGCCGTGTTCGGTAAGGTAATGGAGGATAGCGGGGCAGCAGACTCTGTGTCCAAATGGATTGTTGATAAATTAGGGATGAAGTATGCAGTACTAGCAATCGTAATTGCCTGTGCAATTCTTACATATGGAGGCGTAAGTCTGTTTGTAGTTGCGTTCTCTGTATATCCAATGGCCATTTCATTGTTTAAACAAGCGGACTTACCGCGTCGTTTTATTCCAGCAACGTTAGCATTGGGGTCCGTAACATTTACGATGACATCTGCGGGTTCTCCTGAAATCCAAAACTGGATTCCAATAGAGTTTTTAGGGACGAATGCATATGCGGGATGGGAAGTAAGTATTATCGTAGCGGCATTCATGGCGATTTTTGGATATTGGTGGTTGAGCCGTATTATTAAGAAAGCGGTTAGTAAAGGGGAAAGATTTATAGACCGTGAATCTGATCCGACATTCGATACGACAAGAAGTTTACCAAATCCTTTTTTAGCAATGCTTCCATTAGTGGTTGTATTAGCGATCTCATTTATTTTCCATGATAAATTGGCACAATCCGCACTGATAATCGCTTTACTGGGTGGAGTTATCGCAACTTATATTGTTGGAAGAAAATATTCCAAAAATTTCTGGGAAGCATTTTCAGCTGGTACTGTTGGTGCGCTTATTGCAATTGGTAATACAGCTGCGGTTGTTGGTTTCGGCGGAGTTGCAAAAAATGTCCCTGCATTTACAACAGCAGTGGAAGCTATGACCAACATTCCGGGATCACCTTTAATCGGAGCTGCAATTGCAGTATCTGTAATTGCTGGTATGACTGGTTCATCTTCCGGCGGACAATCAATCGCCTTACCATTATTAGCACCACATTACATGGATATGGGGGTAAATGCAGAAGCGTTACACCGAGTAGTCGCTATTTCATCAGGTGCACTAGATTCATTGCCGCATAATGGATATGTTGTAACTACGATTCAATCAATCTGTGGAGAAAAGCATAGTGCAGCGTATTGGGCTGTAGGAGCAACAACTGTCGTAGTGCCGGCACTAGGAACTGCTTTGGCAATTATCTTGTTTTCACTAGGCTTAGGTATTTAAGTTTTTTAATCTTAAGAGTATAAGTAATTAGTTTTGGAGGTAAGACAAATGGTAAAAGATAGAGTACTACTCATCACCGGAGCAGCACAAGGTATAGGATTTGAAATAGCACGTGAATTTTATGAAGCTGGTGCGAAGGTAGTTTTAACGGATATTAATGAAGAAAAAGTAAAAGAAGCTGCATTATCGCTAGGTGAAGATGTTCTTAGTGTAAAATGTGATGTTACAAATGAAGAGGAAATTATTCACTCTATAAACAGAACGGTAGAAGAGTTTGGTCGTATTGATATTTTGATCAATAATGCCGGAATGCAGCATGTTGCAATGTTAGAAGATTTTCCAACAGAGCGTTTTGAATTATTAGTAAAAATTATGCTAACAGCCCCATTTGTGGCGACTAAGCATGTTCTTCCGCATATGCGTAAAGAAGGCTTTGGTAGAATTATTAATATGGCATCCATCAATGGCTTAATCGGCTTTGCAGGTAAAGCAGCCTATAATTCTGCTAAGCATGGTGTAATTGGATTAACAAAAGTTGCTGCATTAGAAACGGCTGCTGATGGAATAACGGTTAATGCTATTTGTCCTGGATATGCGGATACACTACTTGTGCGCAATCAATTTGAGGATCTTGCAAAAACACGTAACATTCCAGTAGAAGCAGTACTAGAAGAAGTATTATATCCGTTAGTTCCACAAAAACGTTTGCTAGATGTTAAGGAAATTGCTGACTTGGCATTGTTTTTAGCAAGTGATTCTGCAAAAGGGATGACAGGTCAAGCCGTTGTTTTAGATGGTGGATACACAACGCAATAAAAACTTGCTATTTCTTGCTATTTCCTCTAAAATACGAAGTAATAGCAAGACTTGGATAAGGATCAGTAAATAGCGTGTGTTTTTTTAGAGAGCTAACGGTTGGTGAAAGTTAGTGAAATGCCCTATTGAACTCGCCTTGGAGTCTGTATAGGTGAACTTAAGTAGCTTATACCGTTTTCCGCGTTAAGGAATCAAGTTGAGTGAAGTTTTCACTAATTTGGGTGGTACCGCGTGAGTATATCTCTCGTCCCTTATTTTTTTAAGGGGCGAGTTTTTTTATTTTAAGGAGGAAATTCAATGAGCTTTAATCATGAAGCAATCGAAAAAAAATGGCAAAAGTATTGGCGAGAAAACAAAACGTACAAAATGACGGATGATCCATCCAAACCAAAATTTTATGCATTGGATATGTTTCCTTATCCATCAGGAGTAGGTTTGCATGTTGGGCATCCACTAGGGTATATCGCAACGGATATACTAAGTGCATTCAAACGTAAACAAGGCTATAACGTTCTTCATCCAATGGGATGGGATGCTTTTGGATTACCAGCAGAGCAGTATGCGATTGATACGGGTAATGATCCAGCAGAGTTTACTGCCAAAAATATTGCTACATTTAAACGTCAAATGACGGATTTAGGATTTTCTTTTGACTGGGATAGAGAAGTTAATACGACAGATCCTTCTTACTACAAATGGACACAATGGATTTTCATTCAGTTGTACAAAAAAGGTCTAGCTTATGTAGATGAAGTGCCAGTAAACTGGTGCCCTGCATTAGGTACTGTGTTGGCAAATGAAGAGGTAATTGATGGCGTTTCTGAACGTGGAGGACATCCAGTAGAACGTCGCCCGATGCGTCAGTGGGTGCTTCGCATAACAGCTTATGCAGATAGACTGTTGGAAGACTTGGAAGAATTAGATTGGCCGGAAAGCTTAAAAGAAATGCAACGTAACTGGATTGGTCGTTCAGAAGGTGCCGAGCTTACATTTGAAATAGCTGATACAAAGGAATCCTTCCGTGCATTTACAACTCGACCAGATACAATTTTCGGTGCAACTTATGCAGTATTAGCGCCTGAACATAAGCTTGTAGATACAATCACAACTACTGAACAAGCTGAAGCAGTGCAAGCTTATAAAGATCAAGTGAAATTGAAAAGTGATTTAGAGCGTACCGATCTTGCCAAGCATAAAACAGGTGTATTTACAGGTGCTTATGCGATCAATCCAGTAAGTGGCGAAAAAATGCCTATTTGGATTGCGGATTATGTATTAGCATCATACGGAACAGGTGCTATTATGGCGGTTCCAGCCCATGATGAGCGCGACTATGAATTTGCAAAACAATTTGACCTGCCAATCGTTGAAGTAGTATCTGGTGGCGATATTGAAAAAGAAGCATACACAGCTGACGGTACGCTTGTTAACTCAGAGTTTTTAAATGGCTTAAACAAACAAGAAGCTATTGCAAAAGCGATTGAGTGGTTTGAAGCAAATGGTAAAGGTGAAAAGAAAATCACGTATCGTCTACGCGACTGGTTATTTAGCCGTCAACGATATTGGGGTGAGCCAATTCCAATTATCCATTGGGAGGATGGCACTTCTACTGCTGTAGAAGAGTCTGAATTACCATTAACGCTTCCTGTGACAACAGATATTAAACCTAGTGGAACAGGTGAATCTCCATTAGCTAATATTACTGAGTGGGTAAATGTTGTAGATCCAGTAACAGGTAAAAAAGGACGTCGTGAAACAAATACAATGCCACAATGGGCAGGCAGCTGCTGGTACTACTTACGTTATATCGATCCGAACAATGACGAAGCACTTGTGGATCCAGAACTAGCTAAACGTTGGCTGCCGGTTGACATTTATGTTGGTGGAGCAGAGCATGCGGTACTGCACTTGTTATATGCACGTTTTTGGCATAAATTCCTTTACGACATCGGGGTTGTGGCAACGAAAGAGCCATTCCAAAAACTATTTAACCAAGGAATGATCCTAGGTGAAGGTAACGAAAAAATGTCTAAGTCAAAAGGGAACGTAGTAAATCCTGATGATATCGTGAAAAGTCATGGTGCCGATTCTCTACGTCTATATGAAATGTTCATGGGACCACTGGATTCTTCCAAACCATGGTCAACAAACGGCTTAGATGGTTCAAGACGATTCCTAGACCGTATTTGGCGTTTACTTGTCGATGAAGAGGGTAAATTGAGTGCAAAAGTTACAGACACTTCTTCTGACAATATAGAAAAAGCGTATCACCAAACGGTTAAGAAAGTAACGGAAGACTTTGAAGCAATGCATTATAATACAGCCATTTCACAAATGATGGTATTTATCAATGAAGGCTATAAAGCAGAGAAAATCTCAAAAGAATATGTGGAAGGCTTTGTGAAGCTCATTTCTCCAATCGTTCCGCATATAGCTGAGGAGCTTTGGAGCATTCTTGGACATAATGATACAATCGTGTATGAATCTTGGCCGACTTTCGACGAATCTAAATTAGTAGATAACGAAGTAGAAGTTCCGGTACAAATTAAAGGAAAAGTACGCGCGAAACTAAATGTTTCTAAAGATGCAACAAAAGAAGAATTAGAAGCATTAGCTCTAGCTTCTGAACAAGTGCAACAATGGCTGGAAGGTCAAGAAGTGAAGAAGATTATTGCAATACCTGGTAAAATGGTTAATATTGTAATCTAATGAGTGAGAAAGCTGCTTATCCCTTTTGAGGATAAGTAGCTTTTTTTACTTTTTTCCCCTATTACAACTAAACTGTTCGTTTTTCCAACTAAATCCTCCGAAATTCCAACTATATCTATAAAAATTCCAACTAAACCCTCCAAATTTCCAACTAACTCTATTCTCAAACATTTTTCAACTCAAAAAGCCCCTAGTAAGATACTAGGAGCTCCTGCATTTTGTATATTATCATACAAGTGTTTCTATAAAAGCCTGTATAATCCGATTCCCTTGCGCAGTTCCAATGGATTCAGGATGGAACTGAAGTCCATATAGGGGGTAATCTCGATGTTTGATCGCCATTATTTCCTGATCATCTTTAGCTCTAGCAAGTACCTCTAGTTCGTCGCTTAATGTATTTTCATCAATCACCAGCGAATGATAACGCATAACGGACATGGGTTCATTTATACCCTTAAATAAGCATGAATAAGTATGTTCTATGTTTGAAATCTTGCCATGCATGATTGTTTTAGCTTGCACAATATCCGCACCAAATGCAGCACCGATTGACTGATGACCAAGACAAATTCCAAGTATCGGATACTTTCTGTGCAGCTTCTGAATAATCTCCACCGAAATGCCAGCTTCCGTTGGGGTACCTGGACCTGGAGAAATAAGAATAGCCGCAGGATTTAATCGTTCTATTTCTTCAATGGATATTGCATCATTTCGAATAACCGTTACTTCCTGACCTAGTGTGCTCACTTGTTGAAATAAATTATAAGTAAAGGAATCATAATTATCGATTAATAAAATCATCGTTGCACCTCCAACAGTGCTTTCGCTTTATTAATCGTTTCCTCGTATTCACTTTTTGGAACCGAGTCAAAGACAATACCAGCTCCCGCTTGAACATGAGCATGGCTATCTTTCACAACCATCGTGCGTATAGCAAGCGCTAAATCCATATTGCCAGTGACGGAGATATAGCCGACCGCTCCAGCGTACACTCCACGTTTGGTAGTTTCTAAGTCATTAATAATTTGCATCGCACGGATTTTGGGAGCTCCGGACACAGTGCCTGCTGGTAAACAAGCTGTCAACACGTCAAGCACATGCAAGTCTTTCTTTAAGCGACCGGTTACTTCTGAGACAATATGCATGACATATTTATAGTATTCAACCTTCATATACTTTTGGATTTGTACGGAACCAATTTCCGAAATCCGTCCGATATCATTACGTCCAAGATCTACAAGCATTCGATGCTCGGCAATTTCTTTTTCATCATTCAATAAATCTTTTGCGATTTGCATATCTTCCTCGACGGTTTCTCCTCGTGGCTTTGTCCCTGCGATTGGATTGGTCGTAATCATTCCATTATTAACTTTAACTAAGCTTTCTGGTGAAGTGCCGAGAATCGTATATTTTTCAAACTCCATATAAAACATATAAGGAGAAGGATTCGAAGTACGAAGCTGGCGATATAGAGCAAAAGGATTTCCTTCGAAAGGGGAAGAAAAACGTTGTGATAACACAATTTGGAAAATATCACCTTTTACAATGTGCTCCTTTGCTTTTTCTACCATCTGAATGAAAGTTGACTGTCCTATATTTGGTTGGAAAGCAAGCTTTGTTTTTGTATCCTCTTGAAGCTTGGAAACCTGCTGTAAATCTGTATAAATTGTTTCAATTGCAGTTGCCATCTCTTGTTGCGTGCGACCAGTTTGAAATAAATCAATTGCAGCAATCGTCACACTTTGTTTCAAATGATCAAAAATAATAAATGTGTCATAGAACATAAGATGGATATCTGGCATCTCTAATTCATCAGGCAACAATTTCCCAATCTTCTCTTGATAAAATGCCGTTTCGTATCCGAAATAGCCAATCGCCCCGCCGAAAAAAGCAAACGGGTACTTCTCTGTATGAATGGGCATCAGATCTTTTAGTTTCTCAATTACAGATGATGACCCTTTCTCCGTATCTCCCTCGGCATACGACAGAGTATAGCCTGATTGGTCACCAATCAATTCTGCAATGGGGTTTAATGCGATAAATGAATAACGTCCACTTTCTTCATGCTTAGCTGACGATTCAAATAGCATTTTCTTTCTTCCATTTATCGATTGGTAAATGGAAATAGGGGTCATCATATCTCCTTGAATCTCTTTCATCTCATAGCTTCTCGTCTCAACTGTCATTACTAATCTCTCCTTTTCTCTGCTCAACTGAACACAAAAAGGCCCTCCATCTAAAAAGGACGGAGAGCCGTGGTGCCACCTTTATTGATTACTATTGTAACCCGCTTATTTCGCAAACAACCATTCGCGAAGTCTTGTAACGTAGACATACGCCTAAGCCTACTAATACGTTCAGCCCGGAGCTCAGAAGCCCATTCACGACATGCCTGCTACTAACTTGCACCAACCGTTAGCTCTCTTAAGCATTTTACATCGCTACTATTCTTCATCATCGCTTGTTAAAGACTATTGTATTATAAATAGTGTTAAAATTCAATTTATATTTTGAGGTAGCTAATAAATAGTTGCACCTTCTAGGGAAACTGCGAAGTAGAAAGTTCTATTAGGTGACCGCTATGATTTTCACTGCAGTCGTACGCTTTCCGCCGGGTGAGCGATGAGCCATCCCCGCCGCCTGAGGCGGACGTTGGGATGGCTCATTTTGCTCCCTCATCCGGCAGGAGTCGACGCCAGCAGTGAAAATCAAGAGAAATTTCTTACTTATCAGAGTTCCTAATTACCAATAAGTGGTGACACAAGACAATATCCACTGCGAATGGGACAAAATAACGGCTGAACGCGACAAAGCTGATAGAACGGTTGCTTTTTGTAAAGTAACCCCAATTAATGAACAATTATTATAGGCGTCTCATTCCAAGTAAACTTGTTTTATTAAAAATCGGTTGCTCTCAGGGGTAATTTGGTGGCTTTCAGACTACTACTAATTGCTCTCGACAATCGTTTGGTTGCTCTCAGACTAGAACTGGTTGCTTTCGACAGCTGTTTGGTTGCCCTTAGCCATTTTCTAGAAATAATTGTTCTGCAACCACTTAATTGGAGCGATTTAGTGCGGCGGCGCGAGACTCCATCGGGAAAGCGAAGCGCCGCCGTGCTAAATCCAAGCGTTCACTTTCTCCACGCTCTCTAAGTCGCAGTTTCCCTATATTGCGTATTAGTTATAGGATAAATCAATTAGCTAACGCAGCACTCATACCCGCAATTTTCCCAGTAACAAGGGCGGATGTAATATTATAACCACCTGTATATCCGTGAATATCCAAAATCTCCCCGCAGAAATACAGTCCTGCTTTTTTCTTAGACGCCATTGTTTTGGGTTCAATTTCTTTAATAGATACGCCGCCACCTGTTACAAATGCTTTATCGAGAGGCTGTGTACCATAAACGTCCACCGTAAATTGTTTCAATTGATGTGCGAGTTCTCTTATTTTCTCATGTGCTAGGTTTTGGCCATCTTCACTTTCCTGGATACCCGCACGCTGTAGTAAAAATAATAACCATCTTTCCGGCACAATCCCTTTCCAAACATTTTTCACAGACTTTTTCGGATCCTCTTTGATAGAAGAGAGGAGAGATTGAAATGTTTGCTCTTCATTTTGATCTGGCAAACTATCGATGCGAATTTGAACAGGCTGTTCGCCATTTTTCTTTTGTTCTTTCACAACGAATTGGCTACAACGCAAAATGGCTGGACCACTTAAACCAAAATGGGTAAATAGCATGTCCATTTGATGAGTAATGATCGGTTTTCCATTTTTCTTCAGTACAGAAACCGCAACATCTCGCAGGGCAAGACCTTGAAGCTCCTTCGATTTGATAAAAGACTCGCTTGATAATAAAGGAACTTCTGTTGGATATAGATCTGTAACTGTATGTCCCGCTTTTTCAGCCCAAGGATAGCCGTCTCCAGTGGATCCAGTTTGCGGAACTGCCTTTCCTCCAACAGCAACAACAACAGCCGGTGCAACAATTTCTTCACCTGTACTAAGGCGTACGCCAATTACTTTTTCGTCATTCATTAGGAGCTTTGCGACTGGAGAATTTAATTTAATTTCAACATGTAGTCTTTTTAATTCATCCAGTAACGCATTTACAACATCCATTGCCTTATTGGAAACAGGGAACATTCTTCCGTGATCCTCTTCTTTTAAAGCAACCCCAAGATTTTCAAAAAACGCAATAATATCTTCATTATTAAAAACGGAGAAGGGACTGAATAAAAAACGTCCATTTCCAGGGATATTTTTGACGATTTCTTCTTGAGGAAGACGATTGGTTACGTTACAACGTCCACCGCCAGATATAGCAAGTTTTTTACCAAGCTTTGAACCTTTTTCAATAAGTAATACTTTTTTCTTTTCTGCTCCAGCAGCGGCAGCGGCCATTAATCCTGATGGACCCCCACCGATTACAATAACGTCATACATAAATAATTCACACTTTCACTTTTTTCTTTATTATACACGATTGTGGTTTTCATGAGACAGATGTAAACTGTAGTGTAGACAATTTAACTTTAGGCAACAATTATTTTATTGTTGCCTAAAGTTAAAGCCTTTGGCGGATGCCACAGATTTTAAGAGGAATATCTCAAACGAGCTCAGACCTGCGTGATGCAGGTCAGTTAGCTGTTGTCGTAAGGATGTGAAGTTCTTAGGCTAACTTCCTTACTTAATCTGGGCGCAATAAATACGTCAAGGCGAATTTGACAGGATTGGGCGGGTTTTATGGCTTCGAATTTATTAAAAGGGACAATGATTTTAACTGTTGGTCTCTTATTATCAAGGATTTTGGGAGTACTCTATGTTATTCCTTTGTATCAAATTGTCGGGGAAAAGTATATGGCACTTTATCAATATGCCTATGTGCCATATTCGATAATGCTTGCGATTGCCGTTTCTGGAATCCCTATTGCAGTTTCCAAGTTTGTTTCAAAATATAATGCATTAGGCGATTATGCAACTGGAAGAAAGCTTGTAAAATCAAGTATGGTGTTAATGAGTGTGACAGGTATTTTGGGGTTCATTATTTTATTTTCTTTAGCTGAACCTATAGCTCATCTTGTTATAAAAAATGATGAATCTTTCTTCACTATTCATGATGTAGCGAGTGTTATTAAATATGTTAGTTTCGCCGTTATAATAGTTCCTTTAATGAGTTTAATCAGAGGTTTTTTCCAGGGGTATCAACATATGACTCCTACAGCTATATCTCAATTAATAGAGCAGATTGTACGAATTTTATTTGTTCTAGTGGGAGCATTCTTTGTTGTTAAGATCTTTAACGGAACAGAGAAGACAGCAATCTCATTTGCCGTATTTGCTGCATTTATTGGAGCAATAGCAGGTCTAATTATACTTTATTGGTATTGGAAAAAACTAAAACCGGAATTTAATAATTTACTTACTAATAGTGGTAATATTACTTCGAATGTTTCTTTAAAAGAAATATATAAAGAAATTCTAATATATACAGTTCCATTTGCTCTAGTAGGAGTTATAAATCCATTATTTCAGTTTATTGATATGATCACATTTAATCGCGCAATGCTATTGATTGGAAAAACAGCGGAAATATCCAATACATATTTAGGGATGCTTAACATGTATACGCACAAAATTGTAATGATCCCTGTAATGCTAGCAACAGGATTTTCCATGACCTTAATTCCGTTAATTACAAGTTATTACGCGAAGCAAGATTTTGGCCAAGTAAGAAAATCATTGGACCAAACTTTTCAAATATTATTATTCCTAACTGTACCAGCTGCCATGGGTATTTCCGTTTTAGCGAATGAATTTTACCTAGTGTTTTACGAGCAAAGTGAAACAGGGGCGACAGTGCTTGCGCATTATGCACCTGTAGCTATATTATTTGCGCTATATCCAGTGACAACAGCGATTTTGCAGGGGATAGACAGACAAAAACTTATTATCTTGAATTTATTACTTGGTATATTAACGAAGCTTGTGTTAAATACGCCACTCATTAAAGCGTTTGAAACAGACGGTGCAATATTGGCTACTTCTTTAGGTTATATTGTAGCCATAGGGTTAAATATGTTTGCGATTCGAAAAACTTTGCATTACAAATCAACGATGGTGTTTAGAAGAATTCTATTAATCCTGATGGTGAATGTAGCTATGTTAATACTAGTATTCCTTTCTAAATGGGGCATCGAGAAAATGTTCGCAATTGATCATAAGCTGGAGGCATTGGTAGTCATATTTGTTTGTGCTTCCATCGGTGCTGCTTTTTATGGGTATGTAACATTGCGATTAGGTCTTGCACAAAAGCTCTTTGGAGAAAGACTCACAAAATACACGAAAAAAATTGGTTTTTAGGAGAACGATATGCGATTAGATAAATTTCTAGCTCATACGGGCTTTGGAACAAGAAGAGAAGTTAAGTTATTGATCAAGTCAAAGGCAATTCAAGTAAATGAAGTCACTGTAAAAGATAGCGGTGTGCATGTAAATGAACATAGCGATAGAGTATCTGTTTACGGGGAAGTTATAGAATATAAACAGTTCATTTATTTAATGTTAAATAAACCAGCAGGAGTTGTATCTGCAACAGAAGATACAAGAGATAAAACCGTCATCGATTTATTGAATGATGATGTGAGGCATTTCGAGCCTTATCCAGTCGGGAGGCTGGATAAGGATACGGTAGGTCTGCTGTTACTTACAAATGATGGAGCATTAACGCATCGTTTGCTGACGCCAAATAAAGAGGTTCCAAAAGTATACTTTGCCAAGGTGCAAGGTATAGTAAACGAGACTGATATAGAAGCTTTTAAAAATGGAGTCACATTAGATGATGGCTATCATACAAAACCTGGTATACTCCAGATTTTAAAAAGTGGATCCATTTCTGAGATTGAATTAACAATTACAGAAGGGAAATTCCATCAAGTTAAAAGAATGTTTGAAGCAGTAGGGAAAAAGGTAGTCTTCTTAAAAAGACTTTCAATGGGTGCCCTTAAGCTGGATGAGTCACTTGCAGAAGGGGTATATCGGGAATTAACAGAAGAAGAATTAGAGCAAATACAGCAAAAGAATGACCTCGCTTAAGTTTTGAGCATGGTCATTCTTTTCATATTGAAGCTATCTAAGATGTTAATTTAACGCGTTTGTTCGTCGTGGTCCATTTGCCTCTTGTTGGACTAATAACTAAGTCATTAAAAGCAAGCACATTCAAATCTCGCTGAATGGTGCGAGGAGTGATGCCAAATTCATCGACTAAGTCTTGTGTTGTAACAGTTCCGTTATCTCGGATGAACATGTACATGTCTTTAATTCGATTGAGCATCCGATCAGTAGTAGGTTTCATGAGTAACCACTCCTTCATCATCATATCTCTTGGCTAGACTAGCGGACGACATGGGTGAAAAGCAACTAGATAATTGCAATTTACAGCCCCTTTACTATATTGGTAGTCAATAGTATTATCTGACAATTTAATTATAGTAGATTTTCTACCAAATTTCTATCAAAACAAATTAATTTACAAAGTTTTAACATAAAAATCTGAAAGTACAGGCATTTATAGGTTATAAATTTTTTTAAAAGACGTCCAGTTAAAATAAGTGTAAAATAGCTATATATACATTAATCGTAGAGGTGGTTGTCTTATGAACTGGTTAAAACTTGCTGAAGATAAGAAAGAAGAAATAATAACAGAGTTACAAAAGCTTATTCAAATTCCAAGTGTCCTACAAAAAGATCTAGCTACAGACGACATGCCTTTCGGTCCAAAACCCTTAGAGGCATTACAACATATGCTGCAAGAAGGAGAAAAAGCCGGTTTTACAACAAAAAATGTAGATAATATGGCTGGTCATATTGAAATGGGTGAAGGTGAAGAAATTCTCGGTATTCTTTGTCATGTAGATGTAGTACCAGAAGGAAATGGCTGGACTTACCCACCATTTGAGGGTGTCGTGGCAAACGATCGAGTATACGGTCGCGGTGCAATAGATGATAAAGGACCAACCATTGCCGCATGGATGGCGATGAAATTAGTAAAAGAATCTGGAATTGAGCTTTCTAAAAAAGTGCGTATGATTATTGGAACGGACGAAGAAAGTGGCTTTCGTTGCGTGGATCGCTATTTTCAAAAAGAACAAATGCCGACAATTGGGTTTGCTCCGGATGCAGATTTTCCAATTATTAATGCAGAAAAAGGAATTGCCAGTTTAATCTTTACGCAAACAGGTTCCCCTGAAACAGAAACAATTCAGTTTTTTCAAGCTGGAAAACGAACAAATATGGTACCTGATGAAGCCTTTGCCTTTGTATTTGGTGGACTTATTACCATTAAAGAAAAATTTGATGTTTTTGCGAAAGAACATGGAATTACTGGGGAAGTTGCTCCTCAAGGCCCAATGGTAAAAGTATTAGTCCACGGAAAATCTGCACATGCTATGGAACCGGATGAAGGAGTTAACGCAGCAATCGTACTTGCGAAATTTTTACAAACGATTAATTTAACCGCTCATTCGAAAGCTTTTGTAGACTTTTTGGTAGAAGGATTTGGGGAAGATAGCAGAGGGCATAAACTCGAGTTAAACTTTACGGATGATATATCAGGTGATACTACGCTTAATCCTGGGGTGATTCATTATGCACCAGAACAAGGATCATGCACACAAGTAAGCATGCGCTATTCTGTTACGTATCCTTTTGAAGAAAAGCTTGCTGCTTGTCGAGGAGTGTTAAAGCAAATGGGCATTACACTTGATTTAGGTTCTAATTCTGCTCCGCATCATGTCGATGAAAAGGATGAGTTAATCCAAACATTACAAAAAGTATATGAAAGAAATACTGGAGAAGAAGCAAAGCTTCTATCCATTGGTGGAGGGACATATGCACGTGTACTCGATAAAGGGGTGGCGTTTGGTATGCTTTTTCCGGGTAGAAAAGATGTTGCGCATCAACTAGATGAATACGTGGATATTGAAGATTTGATAAAAGCTACAGCAATTTATGCTGATGCAATCGTTGAACTAGCAAGTAAAAATGTAGAAGCAGGTGAAAAATAATGGCTAAAATTTTATGGAATGACGAAATTATAAACGAAGAAGAAGTAAAAATTGGATTTGAAGACCGTGGTTATCAATTCGGTGATGGGATTTACGAAGTAATTAAAATTTATAACGGCAATGTATTTACAGCAATAGAGCATATCGATCGTTTATATGCAAGTGCCGATAAAATTCAGCTAGTGATCCCATACACAAAAGATGTTATGCACAAAATGCTCCATGAACTAATCGAAACAAACGAAGTAGAGAATGGTCATATTTATGTACAAGTTACACGTGGTATAAGTCCGAGACAGCATAATTTTCCTAATCCTGCAGTTGAATCCGTTTTAACAGCTTATACAAAAGAAACGACACGCCCACTCGCTCAGCTAAAAAACGGAGTAAAAGCTTGTTTTGTAGAGGATATTCGATGGCTTCGTTGCGATATTAAGTCGCTTAACTTACTTGGTAATGTACTCGCTAAACAAGAAGCAATTAATAAAGACTGCTATGAAGCAATTCAACATCGTGGAGAGATTGTGACAGAGGGATCTTCTTCTAATGTGTATGGCATAAAAGATGGTGTACTTTATACGCATCCAGTAAGTAACTTGATATTGAATGGTATTACAAGAAAAGTGATTTTAGATTGTTGCGAAGAAATCGGGTTAACAGTAGTCGAAGAAGCGTTTACGAAGGAACAAGCATTGGCTATGGATGAAATGATTATGTCCTCTACAAACGCAGAAGTAATGCCAATCATTTCTCTTGAAGGACAACTAATCGGAGAAGGTAAACGTGGGGAATGGACAGAAAAACTGCAACAAGCATTTGAACACAAAATCCCATCTTCTATTGGTGTATGAAACAACATTACTTTATCGGTATTAAGGTTCCCGAGCATATTGCAAAAGCGATTGTAAATGAGCGTGAAAAAACAAATGTGCATACAACACATAAAACTTTGCCTGTCGCAGAGGACTTGCATATCACGCTCTTTTACTTAGGGCATGTGGAACAAATTGTACTAACATCGATCGTGGAACGTTTACAAGATATTCATTGGGAAGCGTTCGAACTAACAACAAGCGGCTTATCTCATTTTGGAAATGCGCAAACACCTCGTGTAATATATACTGCCTTAGAAGACAGCAATCCTTTACATGATCTACAACAGAAAATTGTGCAGCAATTATCCAAAGTTATTGAGATAAATAACATTAAAGATTTTAACGCTCATATTACCATTGCTAAAAAATGGGCAGCAGCGAACGAATTGCATACAACAGATTTTCAATTACCAAAGATGAGTTTTGATGTCTCTCATTTCTCCATTTTCCAAATAAATAACAATCGTTCCCCTCGTTATGAGGATATTGTTTGTATACAGAATAGGGGGGTGTAGAATGGCTCAATTAGTTAAGCTACAGGATTATGTTTCACGTTACGAAAAAGATTTGAAAAGATACCCAACTCAATTTATTCGATTGAAAAAACAACAATGGGAACGCACGAAAGAGGAATTTGAAAAAGGGGCATTCCATAATAATTGGATGGATACAGAAGAAGAAAAAATAGAGGAACCAGAGAAAAAATCTTTTTTTTCTAAACTGTTTCATCGCAATAAGGAAGAAAATACGGAAATAGAAGAGGTAAATTCTATTTCGGATGAGCCCACTCCTCTTTTTTTTGAACCAAAAATTGTTTATGAGCCACAGACGAAAGAAGATTTAAAACGAATGTATTTAGATCAACTTTTCCATTTTCAAATAAAATGGGCAAGTTCTACTTTACGTGAAAAGTCGTATGTGGATCCAAAATTTATGCGAGATACATTATTAAGAACGTTTATGCAGACGCTTCCCGATAATTATTTTTTATTCTATTATCCTATTTTAAAGCTAAAAAAGGCACCAATTGAATTAGATATTATGCTGGTTTTGCCAACAGAAATTGTTTGTATCGTTATGCTAGAAGGCCAAAATCTAGATGCATTTATCGGTAGCGGGGATCGTTTTTGGATAAGAAAAAGTGGAAAAGAAGAGAAAAAAGTATTAAGTCCGATGATTAATATTAATCGTATGGAATCTATCTTATTGCAAGTTTTTAAAAAAGAAGAAATAGATTTACCGATTAGAAAAGTTATTCTATCAAGGAATGGATATATCGACTATCCCGGTTCTTCTTATAATGTCCAATTTGTCGATAGCAGGACGTATGGAGAATGGTTTTTATCATTAAAGAATTCTCCTTCTCCTATGAAACATATGCAATTTAAAGCTGCACAAGCAATTTTAAATTTAGTGCAAACTACTTCTTATTCAAGGTCTTCTTGGGATTTAGATAGCGAGGAGAAAGATGAATAACATTGTTTTTATCGTCAATGAGCATGCCGGTAATGGACGTGGAAAAAAGATTTGGAAGAAGTGGAAAGATGCCATTGCTTTTCCTTATACATGTGTAATAACTGAACGAAGTGGACATGCAACAGAGATTGCTAGAAGCTATGCTGCATCGAGTAAAGATGCGTTATTAATAGTTGCTGTTGGTGGGGATGGTACGGTCCACGAAATCATTGTTGGAGTTACAGGCTACAATCATGTTCGAGTTGGTGTCATTTCTGCAGGAAGTGGGAATGATTTCGGCCGAACATTTTCTGTTTTTCAAACGACCGAGCAATTAAATGAGTATGTACATAGCAACTATGAATCAGTGAAAATGGATCTAGCTTTGTTAACTATTGGTCATGATTCATACCCTGTAGTGAATAATGCAGGGTTTGGTTTTGATGCAAAAGTGGCTTATTCTGTTAACCATTCTACATGGAAAAAAAGATTAAATACGTTTGGTTTAGGAAAGTTAACTTACATTATATACCTTATAAAAGAGTTATTTACTTTTCAGCGTTTTTCTTTCACTTTACATACAGAAGACAAAATGGTAACGTATGACGATGTTTGGTTCATCGTTGTATGCAATCAACCCTATTTTGGTGGAGGGATGAAAATATCACCTTTATCCAAACCAAATGATCAATTAATTGAAATGACCATCGTGTACAAGCTAGCAAGATGGAAATTATTATTTATATTTAGTACGGTGTTCTTTGGAAAACATACAAAATATAAAGAAGTTATTCAGTTTCAAGCGAAAAACTATACAATATCAATGCATGACAAAGTTTATGGACATGTAGATGGGGAATTTTCTTGTATAACCGAGGAAAATCACTCTTATTTATTTTCAGTCAGTCCAAAAGCTTGGAACTTAGCAAAACATATAGAAAAAGGAGTTTAACATAATGAGGTTAAGACATAAACCATGGGCAGAAGAATTTATAAATAGCCACCCTGAAATTGTTATTCCGAATCCGGAAGAGTTGAAAGGGAAGTGGGAATCGGAATTTAATAATAATCATCCGCTTCATATGGAAGTGGGTACAGGCAAAGGTCAGTTTATAACTGGGATGGCAAAACAAAATCCCAATATTAACTACATTGGAATAGAGCTTTATGATAGCGTTATTGTTTCTGCGGTTGAAAATGTGATTGCAGCAGGCTCTCCGTCAAATTTACGCTTACTAAAAGTAAATGGTGCCGATTTGGACAAATACTTCGAGAAAAACGATGTAGACCGTGTTTATTTAAATTTCTCTGATCCATGGCCAAAAATTAGACATGCGAAAAGACGCTTAACGCATGAAGGGTTTTTGAAACTATATGAATCTATTTTAGTAGATAATGCGGAAATCCATTTCAAAACAGATAATCGGGGATTATTTGAATACTCTTTAATTAGTATGTCAGCTTATGGTATGTTAATAAAAGATGTTTCGCTCGATTTGCACGCAAATATGCCAGAAGATAACATTATGACGGAGTATGAAGAAAAATTTTCTGCAAAAGGGCAGCCGATTTATCGTGTTGAAGCAAAATTCGTATAAAAGGGGACAAGGGAGAATGGATACGTTTCAATTTCACGACATGTCTTTAACTTGGTTACAGGGCGGGACGACGCATATGGATGGGGGTGCCATGTTCGGTGTTGTACCAAAACCATTATGGGAAAAGAAATATCCTGTCAATGAAAAGAATCAAATCGAATTAGCATCCGATCCATTATTCATCCAGCACAAAGGGCAAAAAATTTTACTAGAAGCAGGAATCGGTTACGGAAAATTTACGGACAAGCAATTACGAAACTATGGAGTTTCCAATCAATCTCAGGTGGAAGACAATTTAGCACAACTTGGTGTTCTCCCAGAAGAAATCGATATAGTGATCATGACACATTTACATTTTGATCATGCTTGTGGTTTAACTAAATGGGCAGATGACAGGCTTGTTTCCAGTTTTCCAAATGCTAAAATTTATGTGTCGGACGTCGAATGGAATGAAATGAAAAACCCAAATATCCGTTCTCGAAATACATATTGGAAAGAAAATTGGGAGCCCATAGAAGATCAAGTAGTGACATTTACCGATTCCATAGAAGTAGTAGATGGGATTGAAATGATTCACACTGGTGGTCACAGCGATGGACATAGTATTGTGTTGTTTAAGCAAAACGATGAGACGATTATTCATATGGCGGATCTCATGCCTACACATGCACACCAAAATCCACTATGGGTATTGGCTTATGACGATTATCCAATGACTTCTATTTTTGCGAAAGAAAAGTGGGTAAACGAGGCATTACAATCTAATTATTGGTTTAGCTTTTACCATGACGTCTTTTACCGATTAGTGAAATGGTCTGAAGATGGAAAAGAGATAGTAGATAAACTAGAGAGAACGAATAACTTCTGAATGAAGTCTGATAAAACAGCTTATGGCTTACGTAACCATAAGTTGTTTTTATTTATAGAGAAGGAGACTATAGAAGTTTAGACACGTAGATAACTCAAGTTGCATAAGGAACGGCATGCTAATTATTTTAATCATGATTTGAGAAAACTGTGTGGTAATTATCAGTGTCTCACCCCAAGTAAACTTGCTAATTTAAGAATTAGTTGCTTACCATGACTGATTGGTTGCCCTTATCCATTTACTGGATAAGGGTACAAGAAGATACTTAGAATTATGGGGATACTACGTAGTAAATAGGAGCCATTCTTCACTATTCCCAAAAGAGAATCTGCTAAATTGGTTTTATCGTGTTCAGCGGGAATTACGTCGCTTTCGAAATGGGTTTGGTCATGCTCGAAGAGGAGTTTTGTCGCGTTCGCAGCCTGTTATGTCTCGTTCAAACAATTACTGGATTTTTTAATGGGTTATATAAGAACAGCTAGAACTAAGTAAATAGCAAGCTTCTTTGATTTTCGCTACAGTTGGCCCGGTGATGTGCTATAAAAAAAGCCCCGTAATTATACGGGGGTGGTTGTCAGTCAAGTTGGGATATATTTTAGCTAACTAGTTATTAAGAAATGATTTTTCGAAAAACTCGAGAAGATATTCTAGGGTGATGGGATCACTGTAGGTAGATGCTTTCGTGTTTATTTCGAATACCTGATTGTTTTTAACTGCTGGTATGTTCTTCCATACATCAGTTTCCATAAATGAATTATCCACATCTGGGTTTTTACTTAGAATTACATAATCTCCAGCAAACTCCGGAAGCATTTCTGATGAAAAGGTATAAATACCTGATTCAAGCGCCAATTCCTTTACTTTATCAGGCATCTTTAATTCCATTGCTTGATATAGTATTTCTGTTCCTCGTGCATAATTATTTCCAAATACATAAAACTCTTTATCCCCACTTTCAATGACAGAAACAGTTGCATCTTTACCGATTTTTGCTTGAATGGCTTCTCCTGCCGTTTTAGCACGCTCTTGGAAATCTTTGACCCATTCCTTCGCTTCTGTTTCTTTGTTTAAGAGTTTTCCAATTTCAACTTGCTGGGTTAAATAATCCAGTTTTCCCCAAGTAAAAACAACAGTAGGAGCAATTTCATTTAATTTGTCGATATTTTTCATATAAGATCCAGCTATGATAAGATCTGGTTCCAGTTCAATGATTTTTTCCAAGTTATCCTCTGATACGACTTCGACACCCTTAAGCTTTTCTTCAAAAAGGGGATTTGTATTAGTCCATTCATCAATACCGACGATGTGGGCATCTAGGGCCAATGCATTGGGACCATTAGTAAGAGCCACTACTCTTTTGGGATCGGTAGGTACTTCAATAGGTCCAGTTTCTGATTGGTAAGTAAATGTATCTGTTTTAGTCTCAGTTGTCTTATCTTCGTTCACCGACTCATTATTTCCGCAGGCACAAAGAATGAGTACTAACAAAAATAAGAATGGTAGGAATAGCTTTTTCAATATGATTTTCTCCTTTTAAAACATAGTGTGATATTAATATGAAAGTAATCAAAGTAATAATGATAATCATTTTCAATTAACTCATATAAAATATTAATAGCGTTGATAAAAGATGTCAATGAATTTTTTGTTTATAATTAGCTTATAAGAAGAGAAAAGGGAATTGAAAAAGCCAAGAAAGAAGTAGATATTTTACTTCTTCTTGGCTTTAAATTATATTAGTTTTGTTTACCTTACATTCTTACCAATTCTACAACCGTACCAGTTTTTGCGTCTGCGGCAAACTCAAACTGCTCAAGTTCTCCATCTTTCATGCGGGAAATGCCGCCTTTGTATACATTCGTATGAATAGCCTCTTTGTTAAACGGCTCTGGGTTCATTAAAATCCATGAACCATCAATTGGTCCCTCTTCTTTAAATGCTGTTTTTATATCTTTTAGAACGAGCTCGGCAGATCGATTATTCACTTTGTTAGCGGCTTGACTTGCAATAATTCCAATAGCAATACCAGTACCTAGACCCATCATATAATCTTTTAGTTTCATCGTTATCTTCCTCCAGTCCTTTTTTTTAGTGTATCACACATCCGGTGTCGTTTAAATTATTCGATATTCGAAGTTTAATTGTAGTAAAGTAATGCATCTTTTATTACAATAGAAGTGGAATCTTTATTGAAAAATATATTTTTGCAGGAGCTTTAGGAGGCTTTTTTAGATGAATGAAGAAACGCGCTCACTATTTAAAACGTTAACAGAATTACCAGGCGCACCTGGCAATGAACATGCAGTTCGAGCATTTATGCGAAGCGAGCTGTCGAAATATTCGGATGAGATCGTGCAAGATAATTTAGGTGGTATTTTCGGTTTGAAAAAAGGAGATGCAAATGGACCTAAAATATTAGTAGCTGGTCATATGGACGAAGTTGGTTTCATGGTATCTGGTATTACTGATAACGGAATGATTCGTTTTCAACCACTTGGTGGCTGGTGGAGCCAAGTTCTACTTGCACAACGTGTGGACATTGTAACAAAAGAAAAAACAATTCCTGGTGTAATCGGTTCCATTCCTCCTCATTTACTAAGCGATGAAATACGCAACAAGCCGATGGATATTAAAAATATGCTCATTGATGTTGGTGCAGACGATAAAGAAGATGTGGCGCGCATGGGGATCAAACCAGGAGATCAGATTGTTCCAGTTTGCCCATTTACACCAATGGCTAATGATAAAAAAATCATGGCAAAAGCTTGGGATAATCGCTATGGCTGTGGACTTGCAATTGAACTATTAAAAGAAGTCCAAAACGAGCAATTACCGAATATGCTTTATTCCGGTGCAAACGTAATGGAAGAAGTGGGCTTACGTGGGGCACAGGCTTCTGCAAATATGATTAAACCAGACCTGTTCTTCGCTTTAGATGCAAGTCCTGCAAATGATGCTTCTGGCAATAAAAATGAATTTGGTCAACTTGGAAAAGGGACACTTTTACGTATTTTTGACCGTACAATGGTAACGCATCGTGGTATGCGAGAATTTGTATTGGACACAGCAGAAACACATAGTATTCCTTACCAATACTTCATCTCCCAAGGTGGTACAGATGCAGGTCGAGTGCATACATCTAATGAAGGAATTCCAAGTGCTGTAATTGGTATATGCTCACGCTATATTCACACATCATCTTCAATCATCCATACAGATGACTATGCTGCAGCAAAAGAATTACTAGTAAAACTAGTAAAAGCATGTGATCAAACTACACTAGAAACGATTAAAGCAAACGTATAAAAAAGATGCCCTCGAGGCATCTTTTTTTGGAAATGGAGAATAAATCGATGAAAATATACATAGGAACTAATAATAAAGCTAAAACAAAAGCAGTGCAAACAATTGCGAAACTATATTATCCAGATGCCAGTTTCGTAAACAAGGAAGTAGACTCCTTCGTATCTGTACAGCCAATGAGCAATGAAGAAACGAGACAAGGAGCGATCAATCGAGCAAAACAGCTAATAGAGCAGCAGGATACTTTGTTTGGAATTGGCTTAGAAGGAGGCGTACAGGAAATTGAAGGTGTCCTCTACATGTGTAATTGGGGGGCGCTTGTGACAAGTGGCGGGGAAGTATTTACTGCGATGGGGGCAGGTATTCCTTTGCCAGACGAAGTGTCCGAAAAGTTACGTGCTGGGGCGGAACTTGGACCAGTAATGGACGTCTATACAAATAGGAAAGGGATTCGCCACGCGGAAGGAGCAATTGGTGTATTTACGGACGGGCTTATCACAAGAAGTATGATGTTCGAACATATTATGTATCTTCTAATAGGGCAATATGAGCTTTCCAAGAAGTTGTTGTAGTTGCATGTAAGGTAAATCATCGTTAAAATATATAGCAGTTATGCTGTGAATGGAGGAAAGTAAATGACTCGAAATTGGATGCGATTTTTTTTCGCGTCGCTAGCTGTCATTTTATTAGTTGGATGCTCTTCCATGGAAGATGAAGTGGAAGATGGTATAGAAAATGCTAAGTTAGTTTTTCAAAGTGATGCTGAAAAACCGAATGAAAAAATAAACAATATGAAATTATTTATCCCTAGTGGTTTTTCAATAGAAGATGAGCCTGATGAAACGAATATTATTCTTTCGAAAGGGAAAGATTCCTATATTTTATTTCTTAACCCTAACGAATTACCAGGTAGTCGATTATATTATGATTTAATGATGGCAGACACTAATTTAAATATAGTAGAAGAGAAGACATTTGAACAAAATGGTCGATTTGGATTTGTAGCGGTTCTCGAAAATAGTGAAGAGAAATACGAGCTCATTACTAGTATTGGTGGTATTAAGCTGTCAACGATTTCCAAACAACAAGATATTGCAGGGAATTTGGAAAAAATGATGACAATTGTTCGATCCATCACAACAAATTAAAGGAGAATTTACATGCAAAATTTAACTTCAATAGAACAATTCGAGCAGTTAAAGGAAGAGGAAAAGGTAGTTTTCAAATTTACAGCGGATTGGTGTCCGGATTGCCATTTCATCGACCCTTTTATGGGAGAAATAGAAGACAAGTTTTCAAACTTTACATTCGTGTCTGTAAATCGGGATGAATTTATCGATTTATGTGGCCAGTTAGACGTGTACGGGATTCCGAGTTTTATCGTTTTCGAAAATGGTGTGGAAAAAGGTCGTTTTGTTAGTAAAGACCGCAAAACAAGAGAAGAAATTGAATCATTTCTTCAAACGATGTAAAACATTCAAACGGTTCACTCATGGTGGACCGTTTAACTTTTTTCAGCCAATAGTTACACCGTGGCGTAATTGATTGAATGGAAGGGAAAGATTTACTGTGAAAGCACTAGAATTTATAAGAGTTTTAAAAACAAAACTATCAGAAGAGATATATACGTATGATTATAATCGCGAGACAAACAAACTTCGATTGACGCATAAGGAGATAGGTAAAGGAATTGATATGTCAATACCTCCTATTTTAGCTAAATACGAAACGAAGAAGGATCAAGCGATCGATGAGGTAGTCTACACGATTCATCATACATTTTTAGCGATGGAAAAAGAAAAAGCAGGAGAAATTGATCCGGCTTCTTCTGTTTATCCAATTATACGTTCGACCTCATTTCCTTTGAAATCGAATGAAGGAAATAAATTTATTACAAAAGATCATACTGCAGAAACACGTATTTATTATGCATTAGACTTAGGAAGCACCTATCGATTACTCGATGAAAAAATGTTAGCTGCTTGGAATATTAGGGAAACAGAAATTCGCGAAAGAGCATTATTCCAAGTTAGAAACTTAGAAACAAATTATAAAAAAGATGTCGTAGCGGACAACACTTTCTATTTCTTCAATAACAATGATGGATATGATGCTAGTCGTATGTTAAACGAATCACTCCTTCGAGATATGAAAAAAATAATTGTTGGAGATATGACTGTTTCTGTACCCCATCAAGATGTTATGATTATCGGTGATATAAGAAATGAAACTGGATACGATGTTCTAGCACAAATGACGATGCATTTCTTCACCGTTGGAACAGTACCCATTACTTCATTATCTTTTATATATGAAAATGGAGATTTAGAGCCGATATTTATCATGGCGAAAAATCGAGTAACGAAGGAGAACGAAGACAAATGAATATTTTTTACAATGAAGTAGGCGTAGGGGATGTACTTTTAGTGCAATTAACACCTGAAAAAGTAGAAAAAGTAGTGACGGAAACAAGAGGTGACGTTACGTTTGTAAAAGATGCAAAAACAAACGAAGTATTAGCGATCAATATTTTTAACTTTAGCAAATACGAAAAAATAGAAACAAAAGGCAATGTTGAGCTTACAGAAGCGTTTGCTGAAAAAGTACAGCAAGCTTTACATACAAATGGGGCAGACTACCAATTAGAAGTGGATTTATCACCTAAGTTTGTAGTTGGTTACGTAGAATCATTAGAGCAGCATCCAAATGCAGACAAATTAAAAGTTTGCCAAGTAAATGTTGGAGAAACAACTTTACAGATTGTATGTGGGGCTCCTAATGTGGATGCAGGCCAAAAAGTTGTAGTGGCGAAAGTAGGAGCAGTGATGCCTTCTGGTATGGTTATTAAAGATGCAGAGCTTCGTGGAATTGCATCTAGCGGTATGCTTTGTTCTGCAAGAGAATTAGCATTACCGAACGCTCCTGAAGTGAAGGGTATATTAGTTCTAGACGAAAATGCTGAAATTGGAACATCCTTTGAATCATAAGACATGTATTCTTTATCTGTAATTAGCTAATTTATATCAAAATATGAAAAAGCATGCCAATTTGGTATGCTTTTTTATTATATAAGGGGACGTATATCGTTTTTATTGGTAAAATAGAATGTATCTATTAGAAAGAGTGATGAAATTGAATTGGTTTAAAAAACTATTTGGACTTAATGAAGAAGAAAATAGAGAAGAAATCGAAGTAGTAGAGAAAACGGTTTCGACTACACGATCAAGAACACCATTCCGCTTTCCGTTAATATCTGATGATGAAAAAAATGAAACGGTATATGAGCCACAAATCGAAGAAAACACGATGCAAGAGCCTTTTATAGAAAAACCATTACCAGAAGAACAACTATATAAGCCGTTGTACACGCAAGAGAAATGGCAACAAAGGAAACAACCGACCATTATACACCGTTCCGACAAGACTATAGTGGATGATACGCCCGCAATTATAAGGAAAAAAAGAGGATTTACACCATCAGAAGTACCTTCCCCTGTATATGGGTATTCAAAAAAAAGTAGAGGAACTTCAAATCCTAATAACAAATCAGTAGTAGACAATGCACCAATCCGTACTATTCAAGAAACATGGCAACAGCGAAAAATACAAAAAGTAGAACAACAAGTAGTTAAAAATACAACGGATGATATTATTACGTCAGTAAGTAAAAAAAGAGCATTTACGCCAACTGAGGTACCGTCACCAATTTATGGATTTTCCAAAAATAGAGAAAAGCAACTACCTATTGAAAACAAAGTGGAACCAGAAGCGAAAATAACAAAAGTAACGATAGAGGAAACACCTCTAACTAGCATTCCGCAACAACTGGAAAAAGAAGAATCGGTATCAACGTTTAGAAAGATAGAGGATGCTGTACTTCCATTAGAACAAGAAGCATTGGAAGTAAAATCAGAAGTACTAGAAGAAAACACGGAAGTATTAGAAGAAATACTAGAAGTACAAGAAGAGAAACCGGAGTTACTAGAAGAAAAACCAACAGTACAGGAAGTTAAACCGGAAGTACCGGAAGAAAAACCAGAAGTACAAGAAGTTAAACTAGAAATACCGGAAGAGAAACCGGAAGTACAAGAAGAGAAACTGGAGTTACTAGAAGAAAAACCAGAAGTACAGGAAGAAAAACTGGAATTACTAGAAGAAAAACCAGAAGTACAGGAAGAAAAACTGGAATTACTAGAAGTAACACCTGTAGTACAGGAAGTAAAATTAGAAGAATCAGAAGAAAAACGAGAGGTACAAGAAGAAAAATCGGCACTACTAGTAGATAAACCGGAAATAAAACCAGAAGTTCGAAAAGAAAACATTCGTCCTTTTAATGTATTGATGCTGAAATCAGATAAACAACATATGGAAAAGGCGATAATTAAAAAAGAGGAACAAGCAGAAGAGCCAATCATAGTAGAAGCTCCAATTACTATAGCTCCAAAAGAAATTGCTTCCGAAGAAACTGCGGCGACAATAGCGGAAGAACAACCATTAGAGATGTTGGAGCAAGTAGAGGAAGAGAAACCGGAAGATCAAAAAGAAAATATTCGACCGTTTAATGTCCTAATGTTGAAATCAGATAAGCAAAAGATGAATAGACTAAATATAAATAATATACAGCAAAAGCCTACAGAGAAAATCGATGTACCTGAAACCTCTCCAAATGAAAATGAAGCGCAAGTGGAGCAGGAAATCGTTCTATCTAATTATACAAGACCATCATTCAGTTATTTGCTCCCTCCAGAAATGAAGGATGAGGACAAAGAATGGATGGAAGAACAGGCATATACGTTAGTAGAAGCATTATCTCATTTTCAAGTAACCGGGGAAATTGTACAAATGGTTCAAGGCCCGGCTGTCACACAATTTGAACTGACTGTAGGGCACGGGACAAAGGTAAGTAAAATCCGTAACTTAGCTGATGATTTAAAACTAGCCCTTGCTGCAAAGGATATCCGTATTCAAGCACCAATTCCGGGGAAAAGGTCGATTGGTATTGAAATACCTAACCGGACGTCTCGGGCCGTTCGCATTTCCGAAGTGCTTAATACGGATGTTTTTATACAGTCGGATTCACCACTTGAAGCAGCGCTTGGACTCGATCTTACTGGAAAACCCGTGACACTGGATTTACGGAAAATGCCGCACGGTTTAATTGCAGGAGCAACAGGATCGGGGAAATCTGTATTTATTAACTCTTTACTTGTTAGTTTGTTGTATAAAGCAACACCTGAAGAAGTAAAATTACTATTAATCGATCCTAAAATGGTAGAGCTTGCTCCTTTTAATCACATTCCGCATTTGATAAGTCCTGTTATTACAGATGTAAAAGCTGCAACAGCAGCACTTAAATGGGCTGTTGAGGAAATGGAGCGTCGCTATCAACTGTTTGCGCATATTGGAGTGCGTGATATTAGCAGATATAACACGCTTGCAACGGATAAAAGAAAATTTGCTCAAAAACTTCCGTACATTGTGATTGTGATTGATGAGCTTGCTGACTTAATGATGATGGCTCCTGCAGAAGTGGAAGATGCTATTTGTCGTATTGCACAAAAAGCGAGAGCATGTGGTATTCATTTAGCTTTAGCTACTCAGCGTCCATCTGTAGATGTTATTACAGGACTTATCAAAGCCAATATTCCTACACGTATTGCTTTTTCTGTTTCTTCCCAAATTGATTCACGTACGATTTTAGATCAACAAGGAGCAGAACGCCTATTAGGTAAAGGAGATATGCTGTATCAAGGAAATGGCATGTCCAGTCCTGTTCGCATACAAGGTACTTACGTAACTGACGATGAAATCGAAGCGGTTATCGAATATGCGAGAAGTCAAGGGACTCCTGACTATATATTTGAACAAGAGGAATTGTTGCAAAGAGCAGAAACTTCTGAGCAAGATGATTTATTTGAAGAAGCATGCCGCTTTATCGTAGAGCAAGGATCTGCTTCGACTTCTTTGTTACAGCGTAAATTCCATATTGGATATAACCGTGCTGCAAGGCTAATAGATGCCATGTACGAGTGTGGTTATATTTCGGAGCAAAAAGGTAGTAAAGCAAGAGATGTGTTACTTACTAATGATAGTTTAGATCAAATATTTAGTTAATATTGTTTATTAAATGTATGGATGAAAAAATGATATAATGGGGAGTACGTCTACGCAGATAAATGATAGATGAAATTAAAACTGGATTAACTAGTGGTGTATTTAAGCGGGGATAGCCCCAGGAGGTTTACAACGTATGACAAAGTATCATTTTACAGGTATCAAGGGCTCTGGAATGAGCCCTTTGGCACAAATATTACATGATGTAGGAAATGAGGTACAAGGCTCTGATATTGAAAAATATTTCTTTACAGAAAAGCCTTTACATGAAAGAAATATAAATGTGTTGTTGTTTGATGAAGCAAACATTGATGAGGGCATGACAATTATTGCAGGAAATGCTTTTCCTGATAGTCATCCCGAGCTTATAAAAGCAAAGGAACTAGGTTTGGAAGTCATCCGTTATCATAACTTTTTAGGTGACTATATGAGCCGATTTACTTCCATTGCCGTAACAGGTGCACATGGCAAAACGTCTACAACTGGATTGCTTTCTCATGTATTAAGTGGGTATGCACCTACTTCTTTTTTAATCGGTGATGGCACTGGTAAAGGAGAAAAGGATGCAGCCAACTTTGTATTTGAGGCATGTGAATATCGTAGACATTTTCTAGCCTACAGCCCGGATTATGCGATCATGACCAATATTGACTTCGATCATCCAGATTATTTCCAAGATATTGAGGATGTATTTAACGCATTTCAATCGATGGCAATGCAGGTGAAAAAAGGAATTATTGCTTGCGGCGACGATGTCTATTTACAAAAGATTAAAGCACCGGTACCAGTTGTCTATTATGGTTTTGGAGAGCATAATGATTTTGCAGCCCGAAATATCGAAAAAACAACAGAAGGAACCTCTTTTGATGTATTTGTACGAAATGAGTTCTATGAGCGTTTTACGATTCCATTGTTCGGAGACCATGCTGTATTAAATTCACTTGCAGTTATCTCTCTATGCCATTATGAAGAAGTTCCAGCGGATACTATCCAAAGAGGATTAGAAACGTTTGAAGGTGTGAAAAGACGCTTTACCGAGACAATTATCGGGGACCGTATTATTATTGATGATTATGCGCATCATCCAACAGAAATTAAAGCAACGATTCAATCAGCACAGCAAAAATATCCAAAACGAAAAATTGTTGCGATATTTCAACCACATACATTTACAAGAACGAAAAAGTTTTTGCATGAATTTAGCGAGAGTCTAAGTTTAGCCGATCAAGTCTATTTATGTGATATTTTCGGTTCTGCTAGGGAAAATGCTGGGGAATTGTCCGTACAAACACTTGCCGATTTAATCGAAAACAGTCATATTTTACATGAAGAGACGGTAGAACAATTACTTGTCTATGAAGATGCAGTTTATCTTTTCATGGGAGCTGGGGATGTACAAAAATATCAGCAAGCGTTCGAAGAAAAACTAAATAGCTGAAAAAAATGCTTAATCCTTTAGTGATTAAGCATTTTTTTAAAGGATATTTGAAAGAAACGTAGTATAGTAATATAGAGAAAGAAGTTTAATTTTATTCTTTTAGGGTAAAAATGTTATAGGTCAATGAAAAAAGGGGAGAAGACAAAATGGAAAATCTTTTATACATAGCTGCTATTATAGCTGCAGTTGCATTTTTAGTGCTTTGTATAAGTCTAGCTGTTACATTGTTTTCAGTTAAAAAGACTTTAAATAATGTTGCGGACACATTAGATGGACTTGATACAAATCTACAAAATGTTACAAAGGAAACAGCGGAACTTCTTCATAAAACAAACGGATTAGCGGAAGATATCCAGGAAAAGTCTGAAAAACTAAATACAGTTGTGGATGCTGTAAAAAATGTAGGTACTTCTGTAAGTGGTTTTAACCATTCTATACAGCGCCTAACGTCTTCTGTTACATCCGAGGTAGCAAAGAACGAAGAGAAAATAGCGCAAGTTGTCCAGTGGAGTAACGTTGTATTAGGAATACGAGATAAATGGAAAGAAAGAAAAGAGTTAGAGCAAGCTGGTTATCATGCTTATGAACAAAATAAAAAAACAAATTTATAATTGGAGGAATTTATATGAGCAATCACGAAACAAAAAAACCAAATTATAATGAAGCAACTTATAATCATGAATATTACGCAAATCAGGCATCGTATGATAGACAAGCAACTCCAAATTATCCAGCAGTCCCTTACTACAACGAAACGAGAGATAATGTTTATCGTGAAGAAGAAGTAAATGGAAAAGATTTTATCATTGGGGTATTCATCGGTGGTATTATCGGCGCTGCGACGGCATTGTTATTAGCTCCTAAATCAGGATCAGAGCTTCGTGGCAATCTTTCTACGCAAGCAGGACAATTAAAAGAAAAAACGTTAGATTTTTCTTCAACTGCTAAAGAGAAAACGTCACAAATCTCGAAGCAATTACAAGAGCAATCAGGTCAATTAGTAGATAAAGTGAAGTCGATTAAAGGGCAACCAACATCTCCTTTAGACGATGGTACCGCTTCATATGAAGGGGAAGAGCCTATGGATTATATGGAGACCATCTCAAATACAACAGACGAGGTAACGGCAGAACAAGAAGATACTACTGCAGTAGCAGAAGCGCTAAAAGAAGCGGTTACAGGTACTAATAACTCGAATAAATAATAAAACACGAAACGAGTATATGCTCGTTTCGTGTTTTATTATTTAAGGATTATTTCTAATACATCCCCACCAAAAATTTCTTCATCAAATCGAGAGGGGCTTCCATTTCGAATAATTTGAAATGAACTAGCACCTTCTGGCATATTCCAATTCGTAAAACGGAATACATCCTGGAAAATCCAAGGAGAATGGTTTTCCTGCTTCCATTGAAGGCTTGCTCCACTTGGAATATTATCCGTAGGCGAGATTCTCTTCTCCCCAATTGTTACAACCGCACTTTCTCTCGTTAGCTCGACTGCTTCTCCTTGGAAAGTAACTATTAAATGTTCCGTCAATTTCTTTTCCAATTGATCAGCGAGTTGTTGCAAGGTAGGATAGTTCGTTGCGCTTACCTCTAGAACATCATTGTCTTGAACAGGATACGAAAGTTTTACTATGTTTCCGTTTAATAATAATTTCGATGACAGATCCGGTATATATTGATTCTTATCGTTAATGGTAACCGAATAAGGAGTCAACTGTGCTACATAATGTTCTTTTTTAAGAGCTTGTAAAACTTGTTCCACTGTTTGTGGCGTATCGACTGTTATTTTGTCTCTTTCTTTTAATGCCGTGTCAATAGAAATTGTTTTTCCATTAACTTTTACAGTAGGTTCAACTGTATGTACAACACCTTGAAAATAGATTGTTTTGACAGAAGCGTTATCGATTAAATCACGGACAGAAGCGGAACCCTCTTTTCCGTTCTCACCATCTAATATTTCAATAATATCTTTATTTTTTATCACTGCTTTTGTATTAGTTTTCATGCCATTTAACATAATTACAGCTGGTTTCCCATGTTCACCTGGAATATGTATCGTTTGCCCATTCACTTCCACTGAAAGTGCTGCTCCGGGTTTGCCATATAATTGTCGCGTAGGGATATTCGCTGCAAGCAGTGCATCCCCTACAGTCATTTCTTTTAGCTCAAATAGGCGAACGACTTGGTTATTAACTTTTACCGACATATATTGTATTGGTGCACGTTTTGCTGCAATCGCAATTCCGATCGGTGTAACCAGTTCAGGAGATACAGGAATATGTGCTTCTTTTGTTAAATTTTGAATAGCATCAATTCCTCGGACTGCCACACGATTTGCAGGTAAATTTAGTTTTTCAGCTAAAATTGTTGTAAGGGAAGGGGTTAAGCTTCCTCCACCCACTAGCATTACAGCTTTTGTTGATCGGTTATTATTTAACCGAAGAATTTCACTTGAAATAGATGTGGCTAATTCTAATATTGCCGGTCTAATCGCTGCTATCATTTCTTCTTTTGGAATGTTTTGCTTGAATCCCAAAATATCTTGTATCGGTATAAAATCATTCGTATTAATCGCTCTTTTTGCATCTTCTGCAAGTGGAAAATCGAGTAAGTAATGGTCACTTAATGCTTCTGTAATTTCATCCCCTGCATTGGGCACCATGCCATATGCAACAACTGTACCGAAGTCTGTAATTGCAATATCGGAAGTTCCAGCACCAATGTCTACAAGTGCAACATTAAGCCTCCGCATAGTTGGAGGTATAAGTACATTAATCGCTGCAATAGGTTCCAATGTTAAAGCTTCCATTTCCAAATTAGCTCTCTTTAATGCAGAAAGTAATGATTCGACAACTACTCGTGGCAAAAAGGTTGCGATTACTTCTATAGATGCTTCACGACCTTGTTGGTCTACTAAACTACCGATTTCCTCACCATCTAATCGGTAGTATAAAACACTATATCCAACACAGTAGTAATGGCTCGATTCCGTTTCAGTGTCGTTTTGTACAATATTATTCTGTGCCTGTTGAACCGCTGAAAGCTCTAGTCGGCTTATATCATCCTCTGAAAAGATTGGTCTATTTTTTATATCCAGTTTAACTTCTGCTTGTTCAGTTTTTAACGCTCGTCCAGCTGCCGCAACGCTTACTTTCTCAAGTGGACCATGTTTTTCCTCCAGTTGCTTTTTTATCGATTGGATTACTTCTGCCACTTTCAGTACATTATGTATTTGCCCGTCGACCATTGCACGTTCTTTATGTTCCTCGACCAATATATCGACAACATGAAAGGTCTCATTGCGCTCTTCTAATATAATTCCAACTACAGATCTTGTTCCTATATCTAATGCAAATAACTTAGATGCCAATTTCCCACGTCCTTTTTCAGGCAAATACTTTAGCGAGTTGAATCGCTAAAATAAAAATGCGTGACATTTTCACAAACATTGATTATAATATGAGTTATACTTAAAAATGTATCATAATTTTCAGTCGATATAAAGTGTCGGTGGAAAGAAGAGAGGAGAAATATCTATGAGTCATATGGATTTAGAAGCTCTACGCAGTCGTGTAGATGAGATTAACGTAGAAATTCTACAGTTAATCAATGAAAGAGCCGGTGTTGTAAAAGAGATAGGAAGAGTGAAAGAAAAGCAAGGTGTGAACAGATATGATCCTCTTCGTGAAAGACATATGTTAGATCACTTAAAAGAAAATAATGCTGGTCCACTACCACAATCAACGGTTGAGCATATTTTTAAAGAAATATTCAAAACTGCTTTGGAATTACAAGTGGATGATCAAAAGAAAGCATTATTAGTATCTCGTAAAAAGAAATCTGCTGACACAGTCGTGGAAATAAACGGTGAGAAAATTGGTACCGGAGCACCTTCTTTCGTGTTTGGTCCATGTGCAGTAGAGTCATATACACAAGTAGCAGAAGTAGCAGCTGCAATCCAAGCAAAAGGTTTAAAGCTAATTCGTGGGGGAGCGTATAAACCACGTACATCACCTTACGATTTCCAAGGTCTAGGATTAGATGGCCTTAAAATTTTAAAACAAATTTCACAAGAATATGGCCTAGCAGTCGTGTCTGAAATTGTCACACCTAGCCATTTAGATGAAGCGCTTGACTATGTAGATGTAGTGCAAGTCGGTGCTCGTAATATGCAAAACTTCGAATTATTAAAAGCAGTAGGTTCTATTGATAAGCCGGTGTTATTAAAACGAGGTATTGCAGCTACACTAGATGAGTTCATTCATGCAGCAGAATATATAATGTCACAAGGAAATGACCAAATCATTTTATGTGAACGCGGAATCCGCACATACGAGCGTGCTACTCGTAATACATTAGATATTTCAGCAGTGCCAATCTTAAAACAAGAGACACATTTACCAGTATTTGTAGACGTTACACATTCAACAGGACGTCGTGATATTCTTTTACCTGCAGCTAAAGCTGCTATCGCAATTGGAGCAGATGGAGTAATGGCTGAAGTTCATCCAGATCCAGCAGTTGCGTTATCAGATGCTGCACAGCAAATGAATTTACAGCAATTCGATGAGTTCTATAATTCATTACAAAACTTCATGAAAACACATGAAGTGCATGCATAAGTAGAAAAATTTCACAAAACCGACTCTTCTTATAGAGTCGGTTTTACTATTTGATTGAAAATTATAGGGTATATCAAGTATTATTTATATATAATATAAATAGTAAAAAATGTGAAGGAGGGATATGCGTTGACTATAACCATTTATGATGTAGCAAGAGAAGCAAATGTGTCGATGGCAACTGTTTCACGTGTAGTTAATGGAAACCAAAACGTCAAGCCAGCAACCCGTCAAAAAGTGTTAGCTGTTATCGAGCGATTGGACTATCGACCGAATGCAGTAGCTAGAGGGTTGGCTAGTAAGAAAACAAAAACAGTAGGGGTAATAATACCGGATATTTCTAACGTATTTTACGCAGAACTAGTGCGAGGCATAGAAGATATAGCAACCATGTATCGCTATAATATTATATTAACGAACTCTGACCAGCAGGCTGATAAAGAAGTACAGCTACTTTCTACATTGTTCAGTAAACAAGTGGATGGAATTGTGATGATGAGTGACGAAGTAACAAAGGATATGCTTAGTGAAATGGAAAGGTCGAGCGTCCCGATTGTTTTAGCAGGCACCGTGGAAACATCTGAATCGTTTCCTTCTGTTAATATCGAATATCATGACGCAGCAGTGGACGCTGTAAATCGCCTCATCCAAAATGGTCATACTCGTATTGCATTTGTCTCTGGAAATATGGACTCGACCATAGATCGTGTATATAAACGTTCTGGTTATGAAAAAGCATTAAAAGAGGCAAATATTGAAATTGATGATAACTTGATCGTAGGTGTAGATAATACATACGATGATGGGCTTGTTGCATGGGAAGAATTGGGGCAACTTACCAATCCTCCAACCGCATTTTTTGCAGGCAATGACGAGATTGCAATTGGTTTGATCCATGGGGCACAGGATAGTGGACTAAATGTACCAAATGACATCGAAGTCATCAGTTTTGAAAACTCTAAACTGGCTCGAATGGTTAGACCACAGTTAACAAGTGTCGTATTACCTTTATACGATATTGGCGCAGTTTCTATGCGATTATTAACGAAATTTATGAACAAAGAAAAAATCGACGAACAAATTGTCGTACTTCCTTATCGAATTGAGGAAAGAGACTCCGTCAAATAAAGGGAAACTTTGATCAGTGGGGGGCATCTCCCACTGATTGTTAGTTAAGGCCTACACGATGTAGGTCACGTAGACGTTGCAAACGCTCTTTTATTTTGCGACGAGCTTTGCGCAGGAGCAACACGATGTTGCGTACTTAGTATGCGATACATTTCATCGGGCGCATGCCAGCAGTTGATCTCCGACTTATCTTTTCGCTTTTCTTAAATCTTGAAGTGGGAGTCTTACTGCCCGTTAATGCGGGATAAAAAATCACCAGTAGCCAAAATGGTTACTGGTGATTTTTGTATGACTGCTGATTGCGAAGTGCGTATAGGGCTTTTTCGAGCATTTGTTTATTTTTCTCTGTTATTTCTGCTTTACGTGGAATTGGTTCATACAATGGATTTGGATCCATCCAAGTCGGAATGAATGGAACTGGTGACTCTTTTGACCAACGATCGAGCCAAACTTTTGGTAAGTTGCCTTCGGGTGTTTTTATATCATTCATTTCCATCCAAAGAAGAGACCAAGCACGAGGAACGACACGCCAAATATCATACCCACCGCCACCAACAGCTATCCATCTTCCTTCGCAGTACTGATGTGCCAATTCATGGGCAAGTTTAGGAATTTCTCGGTAAATATTCATCGTTCCATATAAATGGGTTAATGGATCAAAATAATGCGCATCCGCACCATTTTGGCTTAAAATAACATCAGGTTTGAATGCATCTACAATTTCCCGAAGTGCTGTCCGATAAATTTCCAAAAAGGAGTCATCCTCGGTAAAAGCATCTATCGGAAAGTTAAATGAAGTCCCGTATCCTTCACCAGTTCCTCTTTCGGTAATATTACCTGTGCCAGGGAATAAGTATCTGCCAGTTTCATGAATGGAAATAGTACATACATTGGGGTCATCATAAAAACTCCACTGTACACCATCCCCATGGTGCGCATCCGTGTCGATATAAAGAACACGTGCATTGTATTTTTGCTGCATATACTTAATAGCTACTGAACTATCATTATATACACAAAATCCTGAAGCACGTCCTTTAAATCCATGATGGAGCCCCCCGCCTATGTTGAGTGCATGCACAGATTTCCCTTCCATAACGTAATCCACTGCGGTTAGCGTACCCCCAACAAGACTTGCGCTCGCTTCGTGCATATGTGGGAAAATGGGAGTATCTTCCGTTCCGATACCATAGCTTTCATAATTGGTTGTTTCACTTTTTTCCAGGCTAGCTTTTTTGACGATTTCAATATACCCAGGATCATGTACTAAACTTAATTCTTCATCTGTTGCAATGCGAGGTACTACGATATCCGATGGTGATAAAGCATTCATTTCTTTTAAAAGATCGACTGTTAGAGTTAGGCGTTTTTGATTGAATGGATGCGTTTCTGAAAATTTATAGCCTAACTGGTCTTCAGAAAAGACAAACACAGCATTTTTTTTCATAAAATTTTTCCCGGATGATTTGGCCATAGTACTTCAAAGTCATCTGCTTGTAACGCTTCGATGAGTTTGAGTGGATTCATCGTTTTTACACGAAGCACTAAAATTTTATAATCTTCATTTGCTTTATCGGGATATACGAGTACGCTTAATACATTCACTTTTTGTTCATAAAAAACTTTCGAAACTTCAAACAATACACCTGTTTTGTTTGGAACGCGAACTTCAATTTGAGAGCCCGGTTGATGTGCGCCCGTCAGTTCAATAAACTTATACAATAAGTCAGATTCCGTAATCATACCGACTAATTTTCCTTGTGAAACAATAGGTAAACAGCCTATCCGATTATCATAAAAAATAGTAGCTGTTTCTTCTAAAAAATCTAATGGATGGCCCACAATTGGATTTTTTGTCATTATTTTTTCTAACGGTAATTCATACACTTCGGGGTTGTTACTGTTTAATAATGTAGATGGTGTTGCTTTCTTTAAATCACGATCTGTTACTACTCCTAGTATTTCTTTGTTTGCGTTAATAATTGGTATATGACGGATTCTTTTTGCTTTTAATAGCAATAATGCATCATTAATCGTATGTGTAGGTGTTAAAGTCGGTACCGATGTATTCATAATTTCTTCTACAAGCATTTCCATACACCCCTTAGAAAAAATATAATTTTTATCTAATACATAAACCGGTTCATAAATCGTAATTGATCGAATTGTTGAATGGATTCGTCATTCACTCGACTGCCTATTTTAGCCATTAAACAATTAGCTGGATGCGAACTGATCTCGGGATCGTCCGTTGCAAAATATTCAAGGCCGCCAGCTTGCATCATTTTCTCCATCACTTTACGGTACTCCCATACATTTAAACCAGTACCCTTTAAATCCCAATGCCAGTAATATTCCGTTGTAATAGTTATATAATCTTCCATTGCATCATCCATCATTGAAACGCGTAATAGTGTTTTACCAATACCAGTTCCGCGAAATTTTGGAATTATTTCAATTGCCCCTAATTCAATCAGGTTTTCCATTTTTCCTTGCGACCATCTTTCCAGTGGATCCGGATAAAGAAATGTACAATAACCAACGATAGTCTCTTGGTCTCGTACAATAATAATTCTTCCTTCAGGCAATTTGGCAATTTCAATAATTGCTTTATGCTGCTGGGCAGGCGCCCGAAAGGCTACTAAATCTTCATGAAACGTTAAATCGGCTATTACATCTGAAGGAATCGGTCCTTCGACAATGACAGCACCATGTTTTGTTTCTATTTCCAACGCATTATACGTCTTTTCGTGTATCACGATTTCACCACCTATAAAAATAAACGCATTTAACACTATTATACATGATTTCTACAAAAAGTAGATGGATGGATAGGAAACGTAACCAAACATTCGTAAAAATAAAAAGATTGGCAAAACTGTGAACAAGTATTGTAGAATAGAAGTGTATAGTTTTTGTATAGTTATAGAAAGGGTGAATAGGATGAAGGTAGTTGAATTGTTACCAGTCGAACAAGGGGATTATCAGTTAAAGGATTATGAAGAAACAAAAAGAACTTTCAAGTGGGAAGATGCAGAAAAAAACTTTTCATGGTATGAAACTGGAAAAGTAAATATGGCATACGAAGCCATTGATAGACATGCAGAGTCTGACAAGAAAGACAAAGTCGCACTATATTATCAAGATGCAGATAGAAAAGAATCGTATACGTATTCAGATATGAAAAAGTGGACAAACAAAGCTGCCAATGTTTATAAGGAATATTCTAACTTAACAAAAGGGGATCGACTATTCATCTTTATGCCGAGATCTCCAGAATTATATTTTTCTCTTTTAGGTGCTGTTAAAAAAGGTGTGATTGTTGGACCACTTTTTGAAGCATTTATGGAAGGAGCAGTATACGACCGATTATTGGATAGTGAAGCAAAGGCAATTGTGACAACTCCTGAATTATTAGGAAGAGTTCCTTTAGAAAAATTACCGAACTTAGAAACGGTATTTTTAGTAGGGGATAACATAGAGGAAACAGATAAGTTTATTGATTTTAACAAAGCATTACATAATGCTTCGGATGCTTTTGATATTGAGTGGGTAGATAAAGAAGATGGGCTAATCCTACACTATACATCAGGTTCTACAGGAAAACCAAAAGGAATTCTACATGTACACTATGCAATGGTTCAACAATATCAATCGATGAAATGGGTTATGGATATTAGGGATGAAGATGTGTATTGGTGTACAGCTGACCCAGGATGGGTAACTGGTACTTCTTACGGCATATTTGGACCTTGGTTGAATGGTGCAACATCACTTGTTCTTGGTGGTCGTTTTTCACCAGATGCTTGGTATAATGCTATTGAAGATTACAAAGTAACAGTATGGTATAGTGCACCAACTGCTTTCCGGATGCTGATGGGAGCAGGAGATGCTATTGTGGAAAAACATGATTTATCCTCATTACGTCATATTTTATCCGTTGGAGAACCATTGAATCCAGAGGTGATAAAATGGGGAATGCAAGTGTTCCAATTACGCATACATGATACATGGTGGATGACGGAAACAGGAGCTCAAATGATTTGTAACTTTGGTTGCCTGCCGATTAAGCCAGGATCAATGGGGAAACCACTTCCTGGATTAGAAGCAGCAATCATTGACAATCAAGGAAATATTGTTCCACCATTCACGATGGGCAATTTAGCGATTAAAAAAGGCTGGCCTTCGATGATGCGTCAAATTTGGAATAATAAAGAGAAATATGAATCTAGCTTTATGAATGATGAATGGTATTTTTCTGGGGATTCTGCTTATATGGATGACGAAGGATACTTCTGGTTCCAAGGAAGAGTAGATGATGTTATTATGACTTCCGGGGAACGTGTAGGACCATTTGAAGTAGAGAGTAAACTACTGGAGCATCCTGCTATTTTAGAGGCAGGCGTAATTGGTAAACCGGACCCTGTACGCGGTGAAATTATTAAAGCATTTGTTGCATTAAATGAAGGATATGAGCCTTCCGATGAACTAATTGCGGATATTCAGCAGTTTGTCAAAAAAGGACTCGCTGCACATGCAGCACCAAGAGAAATTGAATTTAAAGATAAGCTCCCGAAAACAAGAAGCGGTAAAATTATGCGCCGAGTTTTAAAAGCTTGGGAGTTAAAATTGCCAACTGGCGACTTATCTACGATGGAAGATTAATATATAACGAAAAGCCACAGCAACCAAGTTTAGGTTGTTGTGGCTTTATTTTATTATCTTCTTGCAGTTGTAGTATCTACTTCTTCGGCTGGTTCTTCTTCAACAGGAGGAGTAATTATTTCTTCTTCTGGCGTGTCAACCTCTCCATTTTCTGGAGCTGTTGGAGGCACGACTGGTTCCACTGGTGTCTCAGGTTGTTGAACTTCTAGCGATACAATATTGGAAGCGCCTGATTGTAAACCAGTAATGTCTACAGATACAATAATATATTGACCAGGACCGCTAATTGTATGATTAGGAGATTCGGCTTCCGCTTTAGTTGCCACTAGCATTCTTTGTCCATCCACCACTTGGTACACACGATAACCAACAACGTCTGAAGACGCTGATTTGGACCAAGTAATGGTGTTTCCAGAGATCGTAGCATTTACCGCTGAAGGCGGGCTACCATCTGCATTAAATACTTCTTCTGAAACAACATTTCCACCAAAACTAGAATTCTCTGGGAACAGCTTACTAGCATTCCCACCAAATCTTCCAAGCATTCGTGTGATAAAGTCTTGGTTTACACCATAGCCTCCTTGCACAACAAATTCCCTTGGAGTAGCATCCAATGCGCGATACCTATTGCCGTTTATCACCACATAAGAAGAGGAGATTAGACTATCATCTGCTGCGGTTGGTAACATAGCAGCAGCGTTAAACAAATCGGATTTAACTAATCCTGCTTGTGCACATGCATCGGAAGGAGCTAGTCCAGAAATTCCACAGAAAGATCTTGTAACCACACCTTCAGGAACTTGGAAAGCGTTTGGTGCATCGATTAGTTCTGGTGACACATCATACATAGCATTCATCATATTAGACCACAGCATATTGACTCGTACACTAGGATGATTATAGCGATTATTCATATAAAATAAAGATTTTGTATTATCATCGTAACCAAGCCATACACCTAAAGAGATATTTGGATTATAACCAACGAGCCATGAGTCATTATGATTTTGGGTTGTTCCTGTTTTAGCAGCGAAATCGGACTGGAATTTAAGTCGTGAGTTTGCTAATTTCGCAGTACCACCAGATAATACGTCACGCATCATATCAGTAATAATATAAGCGGTTGCTGGACTAAAGACTTGTACTGGCTCGATTTCATGTTGATAAATAACTTTTCCATCCACGCTTTCAATCTTTTCGATCATATAGGCGTCGATAAATTGACCATTATTAGCAAAAGTACCAAATGCATTTGTATTTTCTTCCACTGTAGCACCGTTTGTCATCCCGCCGATAGAAAGCGCATGGTTTGCATATTCATTTTCTTCAATATGTTCAAATCCCATTTTTAACAAGAAATCAGTTGGTTTTCGATCCATAATTAAATCATATAATCGAATCGTCGATAAGTTTTGGGAAGTCATAAGTGAACTACGTGCTGAAATAATCCCTTTTTCTTGTGCAATCGTGTAGTTAGCTGGTGATTTAGCCCAGGTCGTCCCTTTTAGGTTGTCCAGTTTAATATCCACTACGGGACTCCCAGCTCCTATCACTCCATATTCAATTGCAGGTGCATATACAAGTAAAGGCTTCATCGTTGACCCAATTGGTCTTACCCCTTGTGTAGCATGATTATATTGTTCTAAATTATAATCGCGTCCACCAAGGAACGATAGAATTTTCCCAGTGTTATTTTCAATTAGCATACTTCCAACTTGAGCAGGGAAATCTTTTGCAACGATCTCGCCGGTATTTGGATCTTTTACTTCTTTCGTATACGTATGTCCATAGTATTCGAATTCATCTTTTACTTTTAACATCGCTTCAAACATGTCTCTATTAATCGTTGTATGGATGCGATATCCATCTGTTCGAATAGAGCGTTCAGCCATTATATTATATTTCTCTAATAATTTAGGTTCTTTTGCTAGTCTTTCAGGGTCAATTCCATCTGCACTAGCTAATTGGACTCTTAAAATCTCTTTTACCCGGTTTTCTACTTCTGCTGTTAGCCATGGATATTTCTCTTCAGCTACCACTTCGGGCTCTCTAAAATCTTGTGTAATATCATAATTTACTGCAGAATCATATTCTGCTTGCGAAATATAACCTGTTTCTTTCATACGGAAAAGCACTGTCTTCATTCGCTCGATACCGGCTTGTAGTGCTTCACCTTCTTTTTTTTCTCCACCTTGTCTAAAAGGTGTGTAGGCAAATGGAGCTTGTGGAATACCGGCAATATAGGCGGCTTGTGGCAATGTAAGATCTTTTGCTTTTACATTGAAGATACCGTTTGCAGCTGTTTCAATTCCTGCAATATTTCTTCCGTTTGCATTTCGTCCATATGGAATGATATTTAAATATGCTTCTAAGACTTCCTCTTTTGTCATGAAATGTTCTAAACGCATAGCCAAGAGGATTTCTTTAGCTTTTCGTTCGTACGACACTTCGTTTGTTAGAATCTGGTTTTTTATTAACTGTTGCGTCAAAGTAGAGCCACCAGTTTGTGTATCCGAATTTGTAACGTCTTGAAGCAAACCACGGAAAATTGCTTTCGGTACAATTCCATTATGTACTTCAAAGTATTCATCTTCTGTCGCCAGTACCGCATCAATAACATATGGAGAAACGGCAGCAAGCTTCGTTTCCGTACGTTCAAGATCCGTTCTTAGCTTTCCTAAATAGACATTTTCTGCAAAATATATTTCAGACGTTTCTTCATAATTAAACACATCCGCTCTCATATCTTCTTTAGCTCGAAGTGGTTCTTCTTTCACTAAAGAAGCAAAATAACCGGCACCTACGGAAGCTGCAAATACTCCGAGCGCAAGGAATGTGACCAAGAATATTAAGCACAAGTTCCATATAACACTAGAAGAAATTCGCAATCCTTTCGCCCATTTAGTAGTTTGCCACTCATTCATTTTCTCTGTATAAAAGTGGATTTTCTCCATCCATTTTTTCATTGATTATTCGACCCCCAAATCAAGAATTATTATACCATAATCGCTCATCTGTAAACGATAGATATTGACATACGGATTAAATTAGGTAAAATAGGTATATAATTTAACTAGGAAGAGTCCGAAGTAGTTGTTGTATTTACTGTTTAGAGAGCTAGCGGTTGGTGAAAGCTAGTCAGTGTGCAAAGAGCGAATTACAGGCTTGGAGTTAGACGTTTTCACAACGATATCGTGATTGAAGCGGAAGGTGAATTCCTTCAAGCTGGGTGGTACCGCGCTAATTTGTTAACTAAGCGTCCCTGCATGATTTATTTCGTGCAGGGACTTTTTTTATTTATAAGGAGGAGATTGAAATGACAAATGCTTTACTAGAAGACTTATCCTGGAGAGGGCTCATTTATCAGCAAACCGATGCAGATGGATTAAAAGATTTACTAAATAGTGAAAAGATTTCTTTATACTGTGGAGTAGATCCAACTGCAGATAGTATGCATATTGGACATATCGTTCCATTACTAACATTAAGACGTTTCCAATTACATGGCCATCGTCCAATTTTATTAGTTGGTGGTGCAACAGGAATGGTTGGAGATCCATCTGGTCGTTCTGAAGAGCGAGTATTACAAACAACGGAGCAGATTGATAAAAACGTAAAAGGTATTAAAACTCAAATGGAGCGCATTTTCGATTTTAATACCGACAATGGGGCTCAAATGGTAAATAATCATGACTGGATTGGGCCAATGTCCGTTATCGAGTTTTTACGTGATTTTGGTAAGCTTATCAATATTAACTATATGCTAGGGAAAGATTCCATTGCTTCTCGTTTAGATTCTGGTCTTTCTTTTACAGAGTTTGCATACACACTAATTCAAGGAATTGACTTCAATCACCTATTTAATACGTACAACTGTAAAGTGCAAGTTGGTGGATCTGACCAATGGGGTAATATAACAACAGGTCTGGAAGTAATTCGTAAAACGCATGAGGAAGAAACAAAAGCTTTCGGAATTACAATTCCACTAGTAACAAAAGCAGATGGAACAAAGTTTGGGAAGTCAGCATCTGGTGCTGTATGGTTGGATGCGAAAAAGACTTCTCCATATGAGTTTTACCAATTCTGGATCAACACAGCCGATGCCGATGTTATTAAATACATGAAAATCTTTACGTTCTTAGATCGTAATGAAATTGAAGCATTAGCTGAAACTGTTGAAAATGAACCGCATTTACGTAAAGCACAAACAACATTAGCGGAAGAGATGACTCGCTTAATCCACGGGGAAGAAGCTTTAGAACAAGCAGTTCGTATATCTCGCGCTTTGTTCAGCGGAAATTTGAAAGAGTTATCGGCGGATGAGATGAAAGATGCATTTAAAGATGTGCCGTCAGTGGAAATGTCAAAAGATGCGAAGAATATTGTGGATTTCATCGTGGAAGCAAGCGTGTCTCCTTCTAAAAGACAAGCCCGTGAAGACGTAACGAATGGCGCTATATCCGTTAATGGCGAAAAAATTACCGATTTAACATATGAGGTAGGAGAAAGTGATCGTTTAGAAGATGAATTTATGATCGTTCGTAGAGGTAAGAAAAACTACAAAATGATTAAATTTGTATAAATTAAGTGGGAATCCTATGGCCCGTTAATGCGGGATAAAATGAAAGCTACTTCCCAATAAATAAAGGGAAGTAGCTTTTTACCCAAAAGAGTATATTGGTTAGAATCCACCACGTTCATCTACATGATGATTGTTCTGTCCATCTTTTACTTGAAGTTTTTTCTTTTCGTGATCTGTTAATTTTTCAGGTTCAGTGAAATTTGGGCTAACATGTGTATTTTTCATTTTTTTATTTGTCGATGTATGGCTGTTGTGATTTTTCATATGCTAATCCTCCAATCTATAATCATTTCAGTTCTTAGTATTTACGTTGGTTAGTGAAATAATCATGAAATTATTAAGAAGTTTTAAATTTAATGTGAAATAGGATGATAAATAAGCGTTAAATAGTATAGAATAATAATTGGAGAGAAACTTTCAACTATTTTTAAATAGTAAGTAATTTCATTTTATAGGTTAATTATTTGGATCGAGGGGCTGGGTGCAATGGCTACAAAAAAGTACATATTAGATCGCTTCGACGATTTTTTTGTCATTCTATTTGAGAAAAATAACAAAGCGAACAAGTTAGTTATTTTAAAAGATAAGTTTACGATAGATGCAAAAATTGGAGATTTAATAGAAGTTCATATGAATGAGGATAAATCAGGGTATGATTTTAAAATACTAAAAGAAGAAGCAAATGAGACGAGACAGCGGTTATTGGATTTAATTCAAGGAATGAAAAAAGTTTAAACATATGTATCTTGAAAGAAAGCGTTTTTCTATTCGATTAGATTGGCGCTTTTTTTGTGTGAAAAGCAATACAGTTCCTAAACTAAGCAAAAATCAATTGTACAGCTAGGCCTTAATCTAATCTAACATTTGATAGAAACATATATTATAAAAATAATAAATGAGGAGGTGAAAAAATGTCTAAAAAAAGAAAAATAGTTAGAGTGAAAATGGATGGAAAGTGTTCCTCGATTAGTAAGACTAAATGCGCTCCTCCTTTAATTCCTGACTTACCTTGTTTGAGTATTTGTGATTGTTGTGTTTCTCCTCTCCAGTATGTCTTACAGCAACTGATGGGACAAACTGTACTTATCGCTACTATTGCAGACGCACCAAATCAACAACCCCGCTTATTTTTATACACTATTACAGGAGTAAATGATTTTTTAGTTACAGTTGTAGGTGACGAAGGAACTTTTGTAGTAAATATTTCGGATATAATAGGGGTAGGGTTTTCTCTGTCAGTTCCTATACCTAACCTGTTGCCCCCAGTTGGTGCTGGCTGCGATTGTGATTGTCGTGAACGACCAATTAGACAATTGCTAGGTACATTAACCGGTTCTACAGTGAATCTTTTAGTAAGTAATGGTTCTGTTGCACAAAACTTTCATGTAGAACAAACAGGTCTTGGTATAGTTTTAGGTACTTTGCAAATAAATATGGATACAACCTTGAGATTTGCAATTTCAACTTGCAAAATTACAGCTGTATGGATGCCTACTTAAATAAAGATTCACTTGTATTATTGAGGAAGTAACGGATTTAGAGCAACGAAAATAGATAGTAGAACGTAATGTTGGTAAACACAATTTACAATAACTTACAGGTTCTATTCAAGAATGCTACCCAGGAATAACTAAAAATGGTTTAGTGTAAGTAGTGTTTATCATCTTATGTACGGGGTGTTGTGAACGCATCAATTCCCTCTCAATAAAGTTTTTCCTATACATACGCAACTATACAGAGTTTTTATTGGCCCCAATATCTGTGCATTATTGAAAATTGAAAAAAGCCCCAAACCCCAGATATCTCTGGGATTTGAAGGCTTTCAATACTATTTCTCGATTAACGAGAGTAGAACTCAACGATTAGAGCTTCGTTAATTTCAGCAGATAATTCGCTACGCTCTGGAAGGCGAACGAAAGTACCAACTTTGTTGTCAGCGTCAAATGTTAAGTATTCTGGAACGAAGTTGTTTACTTCGATTGATTCGTTTACAACGTCTAGGTTTTGAGATTTTTCACGAAGAGAAATTTCTTGACCTGGTTTTACGCTGAATGATGGAATATCAACACGTTTACCATCGATCATAACGTGACCGTGGTTAACTAATTGACGAGCTCCACGACGAGTACGAGCAAGACCTAAACGGTAAACAACGTTATCAAGGCGAGTTTCAAGAAGAATCATGAAGTTTTCACCATGTTTACCTTGCATTTTACCAGCTTTGTCAAAAAGATTACGGAATTGACGTTCGTTAACACCATAAGTGTGACGAAGTTTTTGTTTTTCTTGTAATTGCATACCGTATTCTGTTAATTTTTTACGTTGGTTTGGACCGTGTTGTCCTGGTGCGTAAGGGCGTTTTTCTAATTCTTTACCAGTACCGCTTAGTGAGATACCAAGACGACGTGATAATTTCCATGATGGACCTGTATAACGAGACATATATGTCTCCTCCTTTATATTGGTTTTATTTTGTTGTAAAATAAGACCAGATGTATTCAGACTAGCAGACATTTTGTTTTCATGTATCATCGCCCTAGCAGCCGAGGGTTACAGGATACACCATCTATAAGAGGAACAAAATGAGCAATCTAGGCCATACAACTGCTGCATTTATTTTACACAAATTCGATTGTATCGTTTTATGTGGAGAAAGTCAATAAAATTCATTTTAATAGATTGAACAGTTATGAAGTACAAGAAACAATTGACAAATCTAAAGGGATATAGTCAAATAGAATTACAATTAAAGTGTGATAAAAGTATCAAATCCGCTCTTAGAAAACTGAGAGGTGTACTCATGAAAAATGACGCAATAATGACGCATTTAAAAGGTCGTATTCTAGATGTTTATAACGAGAATTTACTTGTAAATGGGACTACTATAAAATGGTTCAATGACTTAAAAGTAATATTGTCAGAATTTTTTGGAGTTGAGATAGCTCATTATTTAATTTTTGACGTGGATTCATTTAAACCATTGAGAGAAGATTATGCTTTTACTAAAAACATGCCTACGATTAAATGGCTTGATATAAAAGCATTCTTTGATGAGAAAAACTTTACCGAAAATCCTTTATGGGATTCTGAAAATGATATGAATAAACTAGTTAAAATTTTACTGAGGGATCACGAGGATAAACCAATTGGATTGCTCGCAATGGATTCAACAGTGAAATGGAAGGAATTCTCCGAAACAGAAAATATAAAAGAGTTTGTTTGCACGATTAGTAAGCTTGTGAAAACCATTAGGCAATCGATTAGATTAGTCCAGCAAGAAAACCAATTTCGTCATTTATTTAGTGTAACAAAAACATTTAACTCCACGCTAGATTCCGGAGAAATATTAAATGGAACATTATTCGCTATAAATAATGCATTTCCACAAATAGAGCCTACGTTAATATTATCGAATGACCAAGATAGAAAAACTTCAGTTCCTTATAAGCTATTTGACTACACTTCTGAAAGACCAGCCACAGTAGATGCATATGTTTCGGGAGAAATTACTACAGAAATAGAAGAAGATTTAGGAGTACGATTAATAAATGTGCCGATAAAGGGGAAACAAGGAATTTATGGAATATTACAACTTGCTGTCCCAACAGATTATATTTTCTCTACTAGACAAAAAGAATTTGCAACTTCGCTAGCGGAAACAACGGGAAATGCCCTTGAAAACGCAAAATTATATATACAGTCACATAAATTAGTTTCAGATTTGCAATTGATAAACGAAACTTCACATACATTGAATACGAATATTTCTTTAGATGAAATGCTAGTTTTCTTAAGAAACCAATTAATAAAATCTTTCATACCGGAGCAAATATGCTTTGTTTTTATTGAAAAAGATGAATACAAAATCTTTGGTGCGAGTAATGATTATTTCCATACAGATGAAGGTCAGTTGTATATTCAGCATGTAGCGAATCATTTTAATAAAGGGAAGGAACCTCTGTTCATAGCTGACTTTAACCGACTAACAAAGTTAAAGTATGGATATCGTTCTCTCATTGCAGTTCCGTTAAAAGAGCAAAATACAATAACGGGTTTTAGTATAGTTTTGCATAAAGAACCTTATTACTTTTCGTTTGATGCCTTTAAATTAATGCAATCACTCATTCAGCATTCTTCACTTGCCATAAGTAACTCTGCACTCCGCAATAAGTTGCAGGAGATGGTCAATCGCGATCATTTGACGAATCTTTTTGCGCGAAATTATTTAGATAAATATGTAGAAAGCTCCATGAAAGTAGATGATTGTGGAGTATTTGTGTTAATCGATATCGATGATTTTAAACAAGTGAATGATAAGTATGGTCATCAAATTGGGGATGAAATATTAAAACAAATTGCATCCATTATAGAGAAAAAAGTTGGAGAGAAAGGAATAGGTGCGAGATGGGGTGGAGAAGAGCTAGCGTTATACTACGCTCAAATGCCACTCGAAGAAGGCATCCAAAATTGCTCTCAATTATTGATGACGATACCACTGGAAACAAATCCGAGTGTGACAGTTTCGATCGGTATTTCGAGTTGGAAACAACGCGATGATATAGATTATCGCCATCTTTTTCATCAAACAGATATCGCTTTATATAAAGCAAAAAACAAAGGGAAAAATCAGTTAAGTGTTATGGAGGTATCTCAACTTTTGTAGGGAGATGCCTTTTCTTTTTGGTCGATTATGTATAAACTATATGTAAGCGTTTACAAAAGGGGTGTAAATAGATGCAAAATAAAAAAGTACAAAAGGAGACAGCATACATTCATAAAGGCTTTCAATCAGCTGAACATCAGGACAGCCTAGCAGTACCTTTATATCAAACTTCTACATTTGCATTTGAAACAGCTGAACAGGGAGCAAGAAGGTTTGCCGGAGAAGAGACAGGAGGAGTTTATTCTCGTTTAGGAAATCCGACTGTTCGCGTATTAGAGGAACGAATGACTGCAATGGAATATGGAGAAGGTGCATTAGCATTTGGATCGGGGATGGCTGCAGTTAGTGCGATATTAGTACATTTAACTAAGTCAGGTGATCATATTCTTTGTACCCGTGGGATTTACGGCTGTACATTTGGACTTCTGAACATATTGAAGGAAAAATATAACATTTCACATGATTTAGCGCTATTAAATACGGAAGAAGCTATTGAGGCCGCGATAAAACCAAATACTGTTTGTATTTATATAGAAACACCTATAAATCCAACAATGGAAATAGTGGATATTGAATTAATTACGAAAATCGCCAAAAAACATCGTATTCGTGTAGTCGTTGATAATACTTTTTCATCTCCTTATTTACAAAATCCATTAAAACTCGGAGTCGATTTTGTCTTGCACAGCGCGACCAAATATATTAATGGACATGGAGATGTTATTGCAGGAATCATAGTTGGGAGTGATAAAGAAGAAATAGAGCAAATCCGGTTGTCCGTTCAAAAAGATTTTGGAGGCATTATTTCACCATTTGATGCATGGTTATTAATTAGAGGCATCAAAACGATGCATATACGGATGAATCGGCATACAAAGAATGCAGAGGAACTTGTTGCTTATTTAAAAACAGTTGCTTCTGTAGAAAATATTTATTATCCGTTTGATCCAAGTAATCCACAGTATGAAATTGCGAAGAAGCAAATGAGTGGTGGCGGTGGTCTTATTTCATTTACTGTAGGTGGTATGAAAGAGGCACAAAAGCTTATGAATGAATTACAGCTAATAAAAATCGCTGTAAGCTTAGGTGATGCCGAGACCTTAATTCAGCATCCGTCAACAATGACTCATTCAGTTGTACCGGAAAAAGAGAGACTGGAAATGGGAATTACAGACGGTTTACTTCGACTTTCTGTAGGACTTGAAAACTTTATTGATCTAATAGAAGATTTAAAGCAAGCATTTGCAAAACTTTAAAAACAGAGGGAGCATCGACTCCCTCTGTTGTTCTTGCTTTTCTTAAATATGTTTAACTAATACTTGAACAAATTGTTCTAAACCAGTTGCATCTTGCTCCGAAAAGCGTTCTTTGATAGGACTATCGATATCGAGAACCCCAACCAATACGCCATCTTTCACTATAGGTACTACAATTTCCGATTGTGAAGCTGCATCGCAAGCTATATGACCTGGAAAAACATGAACATCAGGAACGATAATAGTTTCTAATTTTTGCGCGGCAGTGCCACATACCCCTCGACCTACAGGGATTCTTACACAAGCGGGCAAGCCTTGAAATGGTCCTAATACCAATTCGCCATCCTCCATCAAATAAAAACCAACCCAGTTAATTTGGTCAAAAAACTGATTTAGTAAAGCAGAAGCATTACTAAAATTTGCGATTGCATTAGTTTCTCCTGTTAAAAGTGCATCTAATTGTTTTGATAACATAGTGTAATTTGCTGTTAAATCTTCTGAATAAGTTGTTTTTGTAAACATTATTATTCTCCATTCTACAAATATAGTTTTAATTCCTTATAAAATTGATGCAGATCCTCTGCATTATGGGCATCTGATCCAAAAACAACAGGAACTTCAAGCTGCTTAGCTAACTGAATATAAGGTGGTGCAGGATAGCTCTCCAAACAATAAGGCTTTGCAAGACCAGCACTATTAACATCTAATTGAAGCTGTTGGTTTTTCATTTCAGATAAAATAGAAATAATTTCTTTGTGATCCTCTACTTTTTCGGGAAGTGCATGCTGAAATTTATGTACGAGCGTAATATGACCTATTCGTTTCGGTTTATAAATTCCTAAAGGACTCGTTATTGAATCCATTAATGTTTTATAATACAATTTATACACAGCTTCCTGACTTCCCACATGTTTAACAAACTCTAAAAAAGTAGATTTAGAATAATCTATACATGTGTAGGTGTTTTGGAAAGGTAAAAAATGTACCGATAAAATGGAATCATCCAAATACATTCCGTATGTATTTAGAAAAGAAATGGTGTCTTGTTCAAAACCAGAAATAAAGTCTATTTCCAATCCTGTTGATATAACAATATCTTTTTCATATTGTTTTTTCAACCGATTTAAATCGGTGAAGTACGATTCGAGTTTGTTGAAATCCATTCCGCTGTCTTTGTCGGGTGTTGGATCGATAAAATCATTGGGTAATGGGGCATGCTCGGTAAATGTAATTTCATGAAACCCATTTTGAATTGCTTTTTCAATATATAGATGGAAGGGGTCAAGCGTTCCATGTGGGCAATAGGGCGTATGAATATGACCATCCTTTTTCAAGAAAATCTGCCTCCTTGTCGTTGAAATATCATTATTTTAAATAATTCATTGCTTTTCTATTGTTTTATGAAACAATAACATAAAAAGCATGGTAATATATAGAGTAACATTTGAATTAGAATTTTTTGATTTGGAACAGGGGGCTTACGATGAAGTATATCATCCCAGCAGTCATTATACTTTTAGTAATTGCAGTTTTTGCGTTTATCATAAGAAGAAAGCATAATACAGAGATTGAACGTTTAGAGCATGAAAAACATCAAATTCAAAACAAACCAATTTTAGAAGAAATGACAAAAGTAAAACAATTGAACATGAATGGCCAAACGGAAGAAATGTTTGAAAGATGGAGAAATACATGGACGGAAGTAATGGATGTTCAAATGCCGAAAATCGATGTTCTTTTGTTTGATGCTGAAGAGAATATAGACAAGTTTATATTTCCCAAAGCTTCTAAAATTGAAAAAGAAATTCAAGTATTAATTTCTTCTTGTGACGAAAAAATGTCTGGGATTCTAAAAGAACTGGAAGAACTAATCGGAAGTGAAGAAAAAAACAGAATAGAAATGGAGCAATTGAAAGAGCAGCATCGTGCTGCTAGGAAGACATTGCTTGCACATCAATATTCTTTCGGAGATGCACTACCAGCATTAGAAAAAGAATTAGAATCATTTATACCAGATTTTGAAGAATTTGATAAATTGACGGATACTGGAAACTATTTAAGTGCACGCGAAATTGTGATTACTTTGCAAGAAAAGGGGAAAGAATTTTTTCCTAAACTACATGAAATTCCAACTATACTTTCAGAAATACAAAATAAAATACCCGCTACGATTCATGAATTACGAAATGGTCAGAAAGAAATGGAAGAAAGTTCTTATTACTTGCAGCATCTTGAAATGACGAAAAAATTAGAAGAAATAGAAGCGGAGTTAGTTGACTTAAAGGCAGCAATTGTGGACCTTCAAGTTGATAAAACGATTATTAGAGTGGAAGAAATCAAAGATGAGATGGAAACATTCTATGATTTATTAGAAAAAGAAGTACTTGCTAAGAAATATGTAGATCAGCATAAAGATCATACAGCTAGCCGTCTAAAGGAAGTAACTACGGTTACTCGTGCAGTGAGCGCAGAAGCCGCTTATGTTCAACAAAGCTACCGCTTACCAGAAAAAGAGGCAGAGATTCCACAAAGCTGTTTGAAGGAATTGGAAGATTTAGCGAAAAAGTTCGACTTACTTTCATCACGAGTAGAAGAAGAACAATCTGCTTATTCTAGCTTACAGGAAGAACTAAACGAAATAGCAGAAGAGCTAGACCGCTTATATGAAGAACAAGATCGTTTTGCGGATCGTTTAAAAAATCTTCGAATAGATGAAAATAAAGCACGTGAAAAACTAGATGAATTAAAACATATTTTGCATGACACAGATCGTATGTTACAAAAAGCGAATATTCCAGGGATTCCTGAAGATATGGATGTTCGATTAGAAGAAGCTGAGGAACATATTTATGTTGCTATGCAAAGCCTTCAAGAAGTACCGCTAAATATGACGTTAGTAGACAATTATTTAGAAAAAGCAGAGGCTTGCATGGAAGAAGTGCATAAACGGGCAAAAGAAATGTTAGAAAATGTATTGCTAACAGAAAAAATTATACAATACGGCAATCGTTATCGTACAAGCCATCCCCATATACATGCGCGCTTATTAGAAGCAGAGGAAGCCTTTAGACAACTTAGATATGCAAAAGCGCTAGAAGATGCAGCTACAGCTGTTGAGGAAGTAGAACCAGGTGCATTAAAGAAAATCGAAGTAATAGTTAAAGAAGAGGCCTGGCGTACATAACTAGAAAGTCTAACGCATTAAATCCTAGAAACGACTAATGGCTTTTGTATACAAACGTGAACCACCTCACTATAAAAGTGATGGTGGTTTTTTTCCGAAAAGGAGTTGGAATTACAGTGATTTATTTTGATAACAGTGCTACGACAAAAGTGCATCCGGAAGTGATGAACACATTTGTGGCAGTAAACGAAAAGTTTTGGGCAAATCCTGCCTCTATACATGAATTTGGTCATCAAACAAACGAATTATTACAAACAGCTAGAAAACAAGTAGCGGAAATTTTACATACTTCTAGCGACAAGATTTATTTTACATCTGGTGGAACAGAATCCAATAATTTAGCGATTTTTGGCTTAGCAAATAAATATAAAAACCGTGGAAGACATGTACTTGTTTCAGAAATTGAACATCCTTCAGTACTTGAAGCAGCAAAACAACTAATGAAAAATGGATTTGAAGTTGAGTGGATTCCGGTAAACTCGGACGGTGTAATAATAATAGATGCGCTAAAAGGCCTTTTACGAGATGATACAGTTTTAGTAAGTGTCATGCATGTGAACAATGAAACAGGAGCGATTCAACCAATCAAGGATCTTATTGCTTATATAAGAAGCAATAGTCGAGCGCTAATCCACATGGATGCGGTGCAAAGCTTTGGCAAGTTGCCTGTAGATTTTGCAGAAATGGATGTCGATGCAATCACCATTTCTTCTCACAAAATTCATGGTTTAAAAGGTTCAGGTCTTTTAGCATTAAAAACATTTATTGAAGTAGAGCCGATGCTTGTTGGAGGCGGTCAAGAATATGGTATTCGTAGTGGAACAACGCCAGTACCATTAGCGGTTTGCACCGCTAAAGCTATAAGGCTTGCACACGATCACTTGAAATCAAATGCAAAAAAGATGAAAGAAATAACGGAAGAACTTATTCCTTTTTTAGAGACATTTCCTGCTATTAAAATAATCTCTCCTTCTAATAGTGCACCGCATATTGTTTCTTTTTCTGTCCGAAAAATAAAAGGAGAGGTTTTGATTAATGCTTTACAGCAAAAAAATGTTATAGTTTCTACAAGTAGTGCATGCTCATCCAGAAATACAAAAACAAGCCATGTATTAAAAGCAATGCATATACAAGATGAGTATATAAAAGGAGTTATTCGTTTAAGCTTTAGCTCATTCAATACTCCAGAAGAAATCGATCAGTTTAAAGTAGTATTTACACATGTAATGAATGTTATTAAAGGAGATTAGTTTTGATGAAATGGGAAAAAATATTAGTAAGATATGGTGAATTATCAACAAAAGGAAGAAATAGAAAACAGTTTATATCACATCTTCGAAACAACATAAAATTTTCTTTTGTAGATTTACCAAATATTAAAGTACAAGCAGAAAGAGATCGAATGTTTTTAACTTCAACAGACGATAAAGAGATCGAAGCACTAATAAAACGACTTCCAAAAATATTCGGCATTCAGTCTTTTAGCCCTGTTGCTTCTTGTTCGCAGGATTTAGAGGATATTCAAGCAACTGCTCTTCAAATAATGGAAAGCTTAGATAGTGAAAACAAAACATTCCGTGTAACAGTAAAACGTTCTGATAAAAGGTTCCCATTGGATACGTATGAATTGCAAAAGACAGTAGCAAGTCATGTCTTAAGACAATTTCCATCTTTGCAAGTACAATTAAAAAAACCAGAAATAGACTTACGAATCGAAGTATTAGCGGATGCTGTATATATGATGGCGCAAGTAATTCCTGGAGCTGGCGGTATGCCACTTGGTTCAAATGGTCGCTCGCTTTTAATGCTTTCCGGTGGAATTGACAGTCCAGTTGCGGGATATATGCTTTTGAAACGTGGAGTTAGATTAGATGCCATTCATTTTCATAGTCCCCCGTTTACAAGTGAGCGTTCAAAAGAAAAAGTAATGGATTTAGCAAACCAATTAAGTCATTTCGGGGCAACTGTACGACTGCATATCATTCCTTTTACGGAAATCCAACAAAGCATTGCTGCACAAATTCCAGAAAATGTATCCATGACTACTACAAGAAGAATGATGTTAAAAATTGCAGATATTGTACGTGAAGAAATTGGCGCATTAGGAATTGTAACTGGTGAAAGTCTAGGTCAAGTTGCGAGCCAAACGCTAGAAAGCTTAACTGCTATTAATGCAGTCACGTCCACACCAGTGTTTAGACCGCTCATTTCTATGGACAAATTAGATATTATAGATATTGCCCGGGAAATAGGTACTTATGATACTTCAATCTTGCCGTATGAAGACTGTTGTACTATATTCACTCCTTCTTGCCCTAAAACAAAACCTAAGTTGGAGAAAGTAGAATACTACGAGAGCTTTAAGGATTTCGATGATTTAATAAAAGAGGCTGTAGAAAATAGAGAAGTTCTTTCTTTTCCTACAAAAAAGAAAAATGACTTTGAAAACCTGCTTTAAAAATTAACAAAATATACCTCTCATCCTCCGTGCATGAAATTCGAAAAAAAGACCATTCTAATTTCACAAGGAGGTGAGAGACATGACAAACAACAACAACAGCAACTCAAATCAACTTTTAGTTCCTGGAGTAAAACAAGCGATTGATCAAATGAAATATGAAATTGCTCAAGAGTTTGGAGTACAATTAGGAGCTGATGCATCATCGCGTGCCAACGGATCCGTAGGCGGAGAAATCACAAAGCGATTAGTGCGTCAAGCTCAATCACAAATGAACGGTTACAATAAATAAGAAAACAGATAAACCGGTAGCTTAGGCTGCCGGTTTTTTTGTTGTGTGACATGAACGGCTTAGGGAAACTGCGAAGTAAGAAATCTTATTAGGTAAACGCTCTTCAGAGGTTTTCTAACTATTCAATACCAATAAATGGTATAACTTGACATGAGATGCTGTGAATGCGACAAACTCCTCCTCGAACACGACAGAACACCTGCTGAACGTGACAAAGCCAGTAAAGCCGATGCTTTTTAGTAAGAAACCCCAAACGACACACCATTATTATGAGCGTCTCACTCCGAGTAAACTTGCCTTATGAATAATTGGTTGCTCTCAGGAGTAATTTTGTCGCTTTTAGACTAGAACTAGTTGCTCTCAACAGTCGTTTGGTTGCTCTCAGACTACAACTGGTTGCTTTCGAGATTTTTTGATTGCCCTTAGCCATTTATTGGATATACTTATTCTGCAACTACCTAATTGGAGGGATATAGTGCGGCCGCTCGAGACTTCTGCGGGAAAGCGAGACAGACGAGACCCTGCAGTCGCTCGCGACGAAGCGTTTCGTCACTCTCCCGCGGAAAGCAAAGCGCCGCCGTGCTAAATCCAAGCGGTCACTTTCTTCCACTCACTACCACGAAGTTTCCCTAAACCGATAAACACATATATTCAGAAAATTATTTTTATATTTAACAATCTAACTAATTCCTTTATAATTAATTGTATGATGTAAAGGAGGAATAGTATTGATTAAATCAGACCTAATCGCACCAGCACAATATAACCTAGTAAGTGAGTTTGAAAAATATAGTATAAATGAAGAAAAATTAGCGCTTATTTGGGAGTCCGAAAACGGAGAAACGAAAAAGAGTACATATAAACAATTAATCCAACAAGCGAATAAAATTGCAAACGCATTTACTCGAAGCGGCCTTAAAAAAGGGGATATCGTACTTGTAATGGTACCTCGATTAATAGAAGCGTATGAAGTGTACGTAGCAGCTTTAAAAGCTGGGTTAGTTGTTATTCCAAGTTCAGAAATGCTGCGAGCAAAGGATATAGAATATAGACTAGTTCATAGTGGAGCAAAAGCGATTATTGCATATGAACCATTTTTAAGCCAATTTAACGAAGTATCGAACTTAGACGATAAACTATTATTTGTAATTGGAAATGGCCAAGGTAGTTGGAAATCTTTAACTAATGAAATAGTTAGCGAAGATGATGTGTTCCAAACAGTCGAAACAACAAAAGATGATATGGCATTCATATCATATACAAGTGGTACAACCGGAAATCCAAAAGGTGTTGTTCATACGCATGCATGGGCATATGCACATTTACGGACGTCAGGACCAAATTGGCTAAGTATACAAGAGGGAGATATCGTTTGGGCAACAGCAAGTCCTGGGTGGCAGAAATGGATTTGGAGCCCGTTTCTTGCGGTTCTTGGAAGTGGTGCTATTGGCTACGTCTACAATGGTAAATTTGAGCCGAAAACATATTTAAAAAATATTCAAGAGAAAAAAGTAAATGTACTTTGTTGTACACCAACGGAATATAGAATTATGGCGAAAGTAGACGGCTTAACCGACTATGATCTTTCTTCACTTCATAGTGCAGTTTCTGCTGGAGAACCATTAAATAGAGAAGTAATTGAAACTTTTGAGCGCAATTTTAATTTAGAAGTGCGAGATGGGTACGGTCAAACCGAAAACACATTACTCGTTGGAACAATGAAAGGAATGAAAGCTAGACCTGGTTCTATGGGGAAACCAACTCCAGGAAATACAGTAGAGATTGTTAATGATTTTGGGGAAATTTGTGCACCTGGTGAAGTAGGCGATATTGCAGTGCATATTGAAACTCCAGCTCTTTTTAAAGAATATTTAAAAGATCCCGAACGTACCGCGATGCAATTTAGAGGAAATTATTATATAACTGGTGACCAAGCGAAAAAAGATGAGGATGGCTATTTTTGGTTTGAGGGTAGAAGTGACGACATTATTATCAGTTCCGGCTACACAATTGGACCTTTTGAGGTAGAGGATGCTTTAACAAAACATCCTGCTGTGCAAGAATGTGCTGTCGTTGGTAGTCCACATGAAGTTCGTGGGACGATTGTAAAAGCTTTTGTTGTTTTATTAGATCCTTCGAAGGAAGGTTCGCCTGAATTAGTGAAGGAGCTTCAAGATCATGTGAAAACAATTACTGCCCCATATAAGTATCCAAGAGAAATTGAGTTTGTGAAAGAATTACCAAAAACAACTTCTGGGAAAATTAGAAGAGTTGAGTTAAGGCAACAAGAACAATTATAGATAATAGGTGAAAATGAAGCACGAAGGACGAATGTTCTTCGTGCTTTTCCATGTCTAAACTCCTGCGGAAGCTCGAAGCTACAGACGGTCGCAAATTTAGACTGTATTCCTCTGACAGAGTTTTGGTGTTTACTTTAACTTGTTAAAGCAATATAATAAATCTATTGTTTTTGTGGAAAAAATAAGGAGATGGGGAAGTGCAAAAAGAAGAAAAACAAGGAATAATAATAGTCGCAACCGCTTATGTTTTATGGGGATTCATGCCGATTTTTTGGAAAATGCTTGGCCATGTATCCAGTGATGAAATTTTAGCAGGACGTGTTATTTGGTCATTCGTATTCACATTGTTGCTAGTTGTTATTGGTCGCAATTATAAACAACTTGTAAACGATATACAAGAATTATGGAAGGATAGAAAAGCTTTCTGGAGCTTAGTGCTAGCTTCTTATTTAGTAACAGGAAATTGGTTTATATTTATCTATGCAGTGAATGCGGGATACATAGTTCAAACAAGCTTAGGTTATTACATAAATCCACTGCTTTCTGTGGTACTTGGAATTGTCTTTCTAAAAGAAAAGTTATCAAGAGCTCAAGTGTTAGCAGTAGTTATTGCAGCTATTGGTGTACTCATATTATCCATTTCTTATGGACAAGTACCATGGATCTCTTTTTCATTGGCAATAACATTTGCCTTTTATGGATTGATTAAAAAGACATTAAAAGTGGATGCCCTAAGAGGATTAACGATAGAAACTTTCTTTGTCCTACCAGTAGCACTCATTTATTTTGCTTACTTAGTCGCGACCGGGAAAGCAGTATTTTTTTCAACGGATATTCTGACAGTAATATTGCTTTTGTTGACAGGTGTTGCAACTGCTGTTCCACTTGTCTTGTTTGCTAAAGGAACAAAGAATATTCCATTGTACATGTCTGGATTTATACAATACATAGCACCAACGCTTATGCTTTTAATCGGTGTCATCATCTATAAAGAGCAGTTTAGTAAAATCGAATTTCTATCCTTTTCGTTTATTTGGTGCGCGCTTATATTGTTCACTGTATCGAAAATAATGGAAGTACGGAAACGTAAATAGTATTTATTTTAACGATTTATGAAACATTTGAATTTTTTTTACGTAAGTAAAGAGAGAACAAAAGGAGGAGAATATAAAATGAATATGAAACGTTGGCTTGCTATTTTGGGTGCAGCCGTATTATTAGTCATTTCCCTATTCGTCAATACGATGTCTAGTATATTTTCAAAGGACTGGACTGCTATGTTAGATGAATTTGCTGCTGTTTCGAGTTCCGAGTTTTTCGAGACGGTATTAGAAGAAGGTAGTATGAACGAACGTATCGCACTACTAACGGTTGATGGGGTTATACAAGATACCGGAAGTGCTACTTCCCTATTTGCAGCAGAAGGCTATAATCATTCTGTCTTTTTACAGCAATTAGAACAAGTAAAAACGGACGACACGGTAAAAGCAATTGTGCTCCAAGTTAATTCTCCAGGTGGGGGAGTAGTAGAATCAGCAGAAATCTACCGCGAGATTAGAAAAATACAAGAGGAAACAGAAAAACCAATTTATGTATCGATGGGTAGCATGGCAGCATCGGGTGGATATTATATTTCAGCACCAGCTGATAAAATTTTTGTAAATAAAGAAACGATGACAGGGTCTATAGGGGTCATTATGCAAAGTATTAACTACGGAAAGTTAGCTGAAGAATACGGTGTTGAGTTTGTAACGATTAAATCGGGTCCTTATAAAGACATTATGAGTCCTACGAGAGAAATGACAGAAGCAGAAAGAAATATGCTGCAAGAAATGTTAAATGATTCATACGAAGATTTTGTCGACATTATTGAACAAGGTCGAAATATGACAGAAGCTGAAGTGAAAAAAGTAGCAGATGGTCGTATCGTAAATGGTCGCCAAGCTATTGACGCAGGACTTGCTGACGAAATTGGATTTTTAGATGATGCTGTTGCTGCGATTAAAACAGATTACGATTTAGAAAACGCGGAAGTGTTTGAATATGGATACTCGCAGAGCTTTGGTTCATTATTTGCGATGAAAGCCCAGTCGTTATTAGGGGTGGACATAGAGACGAAGCTGATAGGTAAGTTAATCGCAGACAATAGTGCACCTAAAATGATGTACTTATACGGAAATAATTAAGGAGGGGTCTAGATGAGCGAGATTATACAGCCAGATGAACAAAATGTGCAAGAAAAGGCACCTGTGTTCGAGCAAGCGGTCGTAAATCGAATGGAGCAATATGAACATAAAGCTGCCGGTTTTTGGATTCGATTTTGGGCTTATACGGTAGATATCCTCATATTATCTTCTGTCGGTATGTTGATCATCAAGCCTGTGTTCCGACTTTTCTCCTTGGAACTTAATGATCCAGTTTGGTATGCGCCTTTTAGTCTTATTACAGCATTTCTTTTTTATGCGTATTTTGTGCTGATGACTAAATTTTGTTGTCAAACAGTTGGAAAAATGATCTTTGGTATTCGAGTTGTTTCAAAAAATGGAGATAAACTTACATGGAGTACGGTAATCTTTAGAGAATGGATTGGAAGACTTATCTCTATTATACCTTTGAATCTACCATATATAGCGGTCGCGTTTACTCCAAAAAAACAAGCAATTCATGATTTTATCGCAGATACGCTAGTCGTTCATGAAGCAGTTTATGATAAAAAAGAAAAACTGGTACAGGAACATACTTCTGTTGCAAAAGAGTTGCAAGAACAGAATGTATTCTAGTAAGATGAAGATAATGAAAAAGGAGGCTACATAATTATGGCTCAAGTAACATTTAAAAACAATCCAGTAACTTTAGTTGGTCAAGAAGTAGTAGTTGGAGAGAAAGCACCAAACTTTACGGTGTTAGCAAATGATTTATCACCAGTAACGCTACAAGATTCTGCAGGTAAAGTACGTTTAATCAGTGTAGTCCCATCGTTAGATACAGGTGTTTGTTCAACGCAAACTAACAAATTCAATCAAGCTGCTGCTAGTTTAGGTGATGATGTGGTGATTTTAACAATCTCTGCGGACTTACCATTTGCACAAGCACGTTGGTGTGGAGCAAACGCTGCGGACGCTATTCAAACACTTTCTGATCACCGCGATTTTTCATTCGCAGAAGCGTTTGGAGTTGGTATGAAGGAATTACGTTTACTAGCTCGTTCTGTATTCGTAGTGGACAAAAATGATGTTGTTACTTATGCGGAATATGTTAGCGAAGGAACAAATCATCCAGACTATGATCAAGCATTAGAAGCAGTAAAAGAAGCAACAAAATAATAAAAAAACAAACCCACTTATTCCATCAATTTTGTCTTGGACAAAGAATTAGCAGGGAGCTTAAGCTCCCTGCTAATTCTAGTTTAGTGGGTTTTATTTGAGGGATGTATATATGCACACAAATGTAGAACAAATTTTTACGTTTATCGATCAAGAAAGCACCTTTATAGAAGAACAACAATCAGCTACTTATTTGGAAGGGGTAGTATACGCATTAGAATTGTGGTTAGAACAGAAAAAAGTACCTGCAATAACTAATCCAACAAAAGAACAAATTCGAAAAGCGATTCAATTGGCGATTTTAAAAGGAATGAAAGCAAGTTCTCAAGTAAATCATCAAATGACACCAGATGCCATTGGACTGTTAGTAAGTTATTTTGTCCAAGTAGTAGCAAAGGACAAGAAAGAATTGTCAATTTTGGATCCCGCGTTTGGAACGGGAAATTTACTATATACCGTAATGAATGCATTACCTTTTGAGAATCATGCTTACGGTGTAGAAATCGATGAACTATTAATCCAACTGGCAGCTCAAACTGGAGAATTGCTTACTCATGATATTCAGCTATTCCGTCAAGATGCCTTAAAACCATTATTAATTGATCCCGTCGATATAGTTGTAAGTGATCTACCTGTTGGGTATTATCCAGATGCTGAAACAGCACAGGACTATTTTTTGCATAGTACAGAGGAAATGTCTTATGCACATCATTTATTCATCGAACAATCGATGAAGCATGTAAAACCAGGTGGATACTTGTACTTTTTAGTGCCAAACACTATCTTTGAATCTAAGCAAGCGCCACAGCTTCATAAGTTTATTAAGGAGAACGGATGGATTCAAGCGGTCATTCAATTCCCAACTTCGATTTTTAAAACGAAAGGGCAAGAGAAAAGCTTGTTGATTTTGCAAAAGAAAAGCGAAGAATTGAAAGCCCCACGTGAAGTATTACTTGCAAAAGTTCCGAATATGACCAATAAAGAAGCGATGGAATTGTTTTTCCAAAAAGTGGACATATGGCAAGAAGAAAATGCAAAATAAGAGGGTAGCCCTAAAGCAGGGCTACCCTCTAGCTAATTACGAGTATTTAAAATGTTTAACGTGCTTTTCTTAGTCTGGAATTTCTTCCGTACGAACAACCAGTACGTCACATGTTGCAGAACGTACAATGTATTCAGAAACACTTCCGATTAAAAATCTTTCCATCGCATTAAGACCAGTAGCACCACAAATGATCAAATCTGCTACTACTTTTTTAGCAAGGTCTTTAGAAATCATCGTTTTAGGAGAACCATATTCAACGATGATATTTACATGTTGAACTCCGCCTGCCTGTGCTTCTGTTTTATAACCTTCTAACAATTCTTCTGCAAATGATTGTGCCCGCTCAGCTATAGAACGGTCATAAGCTTCGATGGCAGCAAACGATCTTGTATCAATAATATTAACGAGATTTAATGTCGCACTGTTTCTCGCTGCGATAGAAACTGACTTTTTAAATGCGTATTCCGCTTCTTTTGAACCGTCTACAGCAACTAGAATTTGTTTATATTTTAATGACATAATAAAAACCTCCTTATTCTTTATACATATATATTTCGATATTTATTGACATATTCCTGCTTGTTTTCATTATTTAATTTTTCGTCAAGTGAATTTAAAGAGTTCTACACCATTACATGGTACTTATCCCTTGGAAATGATGGATTAATTATTCCTGTCTGTCTAAGCGTATCAAAATAGAACAAGTGTATAATGAGTTTTTAGAGCGTTTAATGTGAAATTTTAGTGGTATAATTTAGATAATATAAGTTCGTACTTATATAATTTAAATTATTGAAGCATTATGAATATAGAAATGATAGAATGGAATTGTCGAAAGTGATTTATTTGGCTTGTCGAATCATTTATTCAACAATATCGGATTACATAGGGGGATATAGAAATGCGAATTGGAATTCCGAAAGAAACGAAAAACAATGAAAACCGTGTGGCAATGACGCCGGCTGGGGTAGTAAGTTTAACGCATTATAATCATGAAGTATATATTGAAACAGGAGCAGGATTAGGATCTAGTTTCACCGATCAGGATTATATAGACGCAGGGGCAATCATTGTTCAAACAGCGCAAGAGGCTTGGAACCAAGAAATGGTTATGAAAGTAAAAGAACCTACAAATGCTGAGTTTGATCTTATACGAGAAGAATCTATTCTCTTTACTTATTTACATTTAGCGCCTGAAGATGATTTAACAAGAGTACTTCTAGAAAAGAAAGTAACTGCTATAGCATACGAAACGGTTCAGCTTCCTAATAATACTCTTCCATTACTGTCACCAATGAGCGAAGTAGCAGGACGTATGGCAACTCAAATTGGTGCACAATATTTAGAACAAATTAATGGTGGTAAAGGAATCTTACTTGGTGGGGTGCCAGGTGTTCCTCGAGCGAAGGTAGCTGTAGTAGGAGGCGGAATTGCTGGGACAAACGCAGCTAGAGTTGCGTTAGGAATGGGTGCACAAGTGACAATTATTGACCTTAATCCTGATCGTCTTCGTCAATTGGAAGATTTGTTTGGTAGCCAAGTACAAACTTTAATCTCTAATCCGTATAATATCGGAGAAGCGGTAAAAGAGGCAGATTTAGTCATTGGCGCAGTTCTTATTCCAGGAGCAAAAGCACCGAAGCTTGTATCTGAGGAAATGATTAAATCTATGTCTCCGGGTTCAGTAGTGATTGATATTGCTATTGATCAAGGTGGTATTTTCGAAACTTCTGACCGTATTACAACACATGATAATCCAACATATGAAAAGCATGGTGTAGTACATTACGCTGTTGCGAATATGCCAGGAGCAGTTCCTAGAACATCTACAATGGCTTTGATCAATGCAACAGTACCTTATGCGCTTCAAATAGCAAATAAAGGCTATAAGCAAGCTTGTTTGGATAACCTTGCATTACAAAAAGGTATTAACACACTAGCAGGTCATGTAACATTTAAAGCAGTTGCTGAAGCACAAGGTTTACCTTATGTTGATGTTGCAACTCTTTTGAACTAATAGTAGGACATACTATCACCCAACTCTGTTTAAAGATTTGGGTGATTTCTAATTTTGTGGCAAGATGGAGTGGGTGCAATTGATTTATTTATATATTGGTTTAGCTGGAGCTTTAGGGGCTATTTCACGTTATTTAGTAGGAATCTTCTTTTATACAAGTTCATCCTTTCCGTTTGCAACATTATTCGTGAATCTAGTTGGTTGTTATGCTTTAGCTTATTTAAGTTCTAGAATCACTTATTTTTCAAGTCAGTTGAAGGCTGTAATTGGTACAGGTTTTATAGGATCTTTTACTACCTTTTCTACTTTGAGTGTAGAAACTATCCAATTATTTGAGCAAGGAAAAGTGTTGCTTGCTTTTGTGTATATTCTTGTAAGTATAGTCGGTGGTATTTTCATGAGTAATTTAGGATGGAAAAAAGAGGTGGTCGAATGAATGTCTATTATATTCTTGCTGTAGGAGCTGGAGGTTTTTTAGGTGCGATCTCTAGATATTATACCTCTCAGAAGTTGAACAAAACGGAAGAAGATCGTTTACCTCTTGGAACACTTGCAGTTAATCTGATTGGATCTTTTCTCCTTGGGTTCATTTTGAGTGTGGGATTAAAGGATATTTATACTTTGCTAATTGGAACTGGTTTTCTTGGAGCTTTTACCACTTTTTCTACACTTCATAAAGAGCTGCTCATCCTTCAAAAGTATCCTCGAAAGTGGTTAATATATTTTGTTATTACTTACAGTGGGGGATTAGTGTTTGCATTTTTAGGATATTTGTTAGGAAAGTAAAAAGCACCCATGGAAGAGTGCTTTTTCATCAAGAAATTATTTGTAATTCTTTCGGGAACTTTGTTAAAACTTCTACGCCGTCTGCTGTTACAACAACGTCATCTTCAATGCGAACACCTGTTATTTCTGGGTGGTAAATACCAGGTTCAATCGTAAATACCATACCAGTTTCTAATTTCATCTCATTGACACCTGTAATAGATGGAAATTCATGTACAGAAATTCCAAGCCCATGTCCTAAACGATGAGTGAAATACTCTCCATAGCCTGCGTCTGTAATGACATCCCGAGCTATTTTATCCAGCTCCCTCGCAGTAATTCCTGGTTTTACGGCTTGTACAGCAGCTTCTTCTGCTCGTAGAACTGTTTCATAAATTTCTCGTTTATCAGCTGTTGGTTCACCAAAAGCAACTGTGCGTGTGATATCAGAGCAATAGCCATTATAAACTACTCCAAGATCGAATAAGATAAAGTCGCCTTTTTGAATTTTACGCTCTCCAGGTGTACCATGTGGAGAAGCAGTTTTTGGTCCGCTTAATACCATTGTATCAAAAGACATTTGAGCAGCGCCTTTTTCTTTCACAGCTAGTTCGATTGCGTTTAAAATTTCTAACTCCGTTTTACCTTCTGCAATTTCTTTACATCCAACTTCAATTGCGAAATCAGCAAGTTCAGCAGCCTTGCGCATATTTTCTAATTCCTCTTCGGACTTTATGACACGAAGATCGTTTATTTTCTCATCAATTCTAGAAACTTGTAAGTTGGGAATTCTTTCGATTAAAGCTTCTAATCTTTCAACTGTTAAATGGGCTTTTTCAACTGCGAGCGTTGTAATATCTCCTGCTTTTTCTTTCATTGTTTGAACAACAATATCCCATGCGTTATCTGTATCTTGATGTCCAACAATTTGACCTTTCCAACCGGAAGCTTTTGCATCTGGGATTTCCATTTGCGGACAAATGATAAACGGCTCTGCTTCTTTAAAAATAGCGACACCAAGTAGTCGTTCATGCGGATTACTTCGGAAACCAGTAAAGTAAAATACGTTATCAGGAGTGGTGATGAAAGCTGCTTCCATATTGTTTGTTTGTAAAAAGTTTTGGATTTTTTCGACTTGATTCATACTGACACCTCTTTTATATTTATAAATTAAGGATAGCAGAATAAAGGAATTATCGCATCTACGTAGAATCAATACTTAAGAAGTATAATAATTTTTAAGGAGAGATGACAACATGTATATCAGTTATCATGGACATTCAGTAGTAAAAATTCAAACAAATACACATACAATATTAATTGATCCTTTTATAAATGGAAATGGACAAACCGATCTAGAGGCTTCGGAAGTAACGGCTGATGTCATTCTATTGACACATGGTCATAATGATCATGTAGGGGATACTGTTGAGATTGCAAAAAGAAGCGATGCGTTAGTAGTTGCACCGTTTGAGCTTGCAGAGTTTATAGAATCTCAAGGTGTTAAAGTGCATGCAATGGGGATAGGTGGTTCCAGAGAATTTGAATTTGGTACAGTAAAATTTACACAAGCATTCCATAGCTCCTCATATACAAAGGAAGATGGTCAATCCGTTTATACTGGAATGCCTGCTGGAATACTACTTACAGTAGAGGGAGAGACAATCTATCATGCAGGGGATACCTCTTTGTTTGGAGATATGAAGTTAATCGGTGATAGAAATAACATTAAAGTTGCTTTCCTACCTATTGGAGATAATTTCACAATGGGGCCAGAGGATGCTGCCTATGCTGTGGAATTATTAAAACCAGAAATAGTTGTACCAATTCACTACAATACTTTCCCACCAATTAAACAGGATCCAAATAAATTCAAGGAACTTGTAAAATCAGCGGAAGTTCAAGTTTTAAATGCAGGAGACAGCGTACAACTGTCACGTGATTAGAAAAAAAGGAAAATGTGGTACAATAAACGTATAACAAGCGTTTGGATGTGACTACATGACAACAAAACACGAACAAATATTAGCGTATATAGAAAAACTGCCAGTTGGAGATAAAATATCGGTTAGGCAAATTGCAAAAGACTTAATAGTTAGTGAAGGAACTGCCTATCGTGCCATAAAAGAAGCGGAAACTAGAAGGCTAGTTAGTACGATTGAACGAGTAGGAACTATACGAATAGAGTTAAAGAAAAAAGAGCATTTTGAACGGCTAACTTTCGCAGAAGTTGTAAATATTGTAGATGGACAAGTATTAGGTGGTAAAACGGGTCTTTATAAAACGTTGAACAAATTTGTAATAGGTGCCATGCAATTAGAAGATATGATGCGATACGTAGAGCCTGGTAATTTACTCATTGTTGGAAACCGCTTAAAGGTTCATGAAACCGCACTACAGGCAGGAGCGGCAATACTTGTAACAGGGGGCTTTGATGTTCCAGAGCCTACAAAGAAACTAGCTGATGAATTTGAATTGCCGGTTATCTCAACAAGTTATGACTCATTTACGGTTGCAACGATGATTAATCGTGCAATTGATGACCAATTGATCAAAAAAGACGTACTGCTTATTGAGGATATTTATATTCCTTTAGAAAAAACATCGTTTCTACGTACTACCGATCATGTAAAGCAATATCGAGAATTGAATGATGAAACCACACATGGAGGATTTCCAGTGGTGGATAAAGCGAATAAATTAGTAGGAATTGTCACAGCTAGAGATGTAATCGGAAAAGAAAATCATGAACTAATTGAAAAAGTTATGACGAGAACACCTATATCTATTACGATGAAAACGAGTGTAGCTTCGGCAAGTCACCGTATGATTTGGGAAGGAATCGATTTATTGCCAGTTGTAGGCGATAACAACAATCTAGAAGGGGTTATCAGTAGACAGGACGTCTTAAAAGCTTTGCAAGCAGCGTCGAGGCAACCTCAAAATGGAGAAACTATTGATGATATTGTGAAACAGCAAATAAAAGCAATTTCTTCAGAGGAATTTATCTTTGAATTTGAAGTAACCCCTCAAATGACCGATCATTTTGGTGCAATGTCTTACGGTGCATTTACGATACTAGTCACGGAGACAGGATCTCAAACGTTGAAAATTCGAAAACGTGGAGAAAGTGTTGTCGAGAATATGACGATTTATTATACAAAGCCAATCCAATTAGAGAGTATACTTCGAGTACATGCTCGCGTTTTAGAAATGAGTAGAAAAGTGGCAAAAATGGACCTAGAAGTTTTCAACGAAAAACAATTAGTAGGAAAAGCAATGGTTACGTATCAGTTATTGGAGAGATAAAGTGAAACTTCAATCAGCAGGGGGGGTCTTCATCCCCCGCAGATTGTTAGTTATGTCCCACACGATGTGGGACACACAGACGTTGCAAACGCTCTTTTATTTTGCCACGAGCTGTGCGCAGGAGCAACACGATGTTGCGTACTTAGTCTGGGATCATTTATTTCATCGGGCTTATACGGGCAGTTGATCTCCCACTCATCTTTACGTTTTTCTTCAATCTTGAAGTCGGAGTCTTACTGCCCCGTTAATGCGGGATAAAAAAATGATGCAGCTGTTAGAGCTGCATCATTCTAATCCTTATTGATTTAACGTGAGTTCCTCTTGAACAAACTGTCCGTAATGCTTGCTTGCTTTATAATTATGATACATAAAATAACCACCAAGTAAAACAAACAAACCAGTAACAGCATACGTAACAGAGGATTGGTAAATTACTAAAAAGTTAAGACCGAAGAAAAACATGAACGCACCAAGGCATACAGCTGCCCTTGCAGCAAACCATTTTTTTCGAATCGGTAAATTTGTTCGTAACTGTTTTGTTTTAAAATAGAAATACCAAACAAATGAGATAACTATTGCACATATCAATATTCCATTAAGAATCATTATGAACCTCCATTAAAGTGAAACTTCCATCATATCCTTCTATTATTGTAATAGTAAATTTCAAAAAATGCGAATGGTAATCCTGACTAACTGAGGAGAAATGACATGAAAAGACAAATCATCGACACAATCGAACGCTATGACAAAATAATAATTCACAGACATGTGAGACCAGATCCGGATGCTTATGGCTCTCAAATTGGACTGAAAGAGTTAATATCTCTGAACTATCCGAACAAAAAAGTACTAGCAACGGGAAAACATGAACACACATTAGATTTTCTTGCTCGTCCTGACTCCGTGTTGGATGAGGATTTTAAAGATGCATTAATCATTGTTACAGATACAGCTAATACGGAAAGAATTGATGACGAACGTTATAAGCTAGGAAGCTATCTGATAAAAATCGATCATCATCCAAATGATGATGCGTACGGAGATTTACTTTGGGTCGATACAAATGCAAGCTCTGTAAGTGAATTGATCTGTGAGCTTTTCGCAGAAGCGAAAGACTATAAAAACTGGAAGATGGATGCGACTGTTGCAAGACTTTTATATGCAGGGATTGTTGGGGATACTGGTCGATTCATGTTCCATAGTACAACAGAGCAAACGATGAAATTTGCAGGTCAATTAATTTCTTATGGGTTTGATCGCACAGAACTATTTAATGGGATGTATGAAGTAGAAAGCAACCTGCTTCAGTTAAAAGGATATATATATGCAAACTTTGAAATGGATGACAACGGTGTTGGTCATATGAAACTAACGCGGAAATTATTAAAAGAATATAATGTATCCGATTCAGAGGCTTCCTTATTAGTAAGTGTGTTAGCGGATGTCAAAGGCATGAAATGCTGGGTATTTTTCATAGAAGATACAGATACCATTCGAGTTCGCTTGCGATCTAAAGGTCCTATCATTAATACAGTGGCGAAAAAATATGGTGGTGGCGGTCATCCACTTGCTGCCGGGGCTTCTGTACAAACTTGGGAAGAAGCAGATTTGGTAATTGAAGATTTAAAAAAGCTGTAAATTGAGGTGTGTTATATGGAAACAGTATATCCACAAATTGTAACATCAGCGGATATGCTGAAAAGTACAATTCAATTGGAGCCACTTATAGAAAAGTTAAAAAGTAATCACGCAAAGGCAGTCGCCATTACAAATAGTACTTTGTATGGCATAATGCCTTTTTGGCATGCAATGAAAAATCAACAAATTCATCCGGTTATCGGACTATCAATCCATGTCCAATTAGACGATAAAAGTGTTCCACTCGTACTGTATGTGGAAAATATTAAAGGCTATGAAAATCTGTTAAAAATTTCAAGCGGCTTAGAAACAAGGGAGTTGAAGGAACTCCCTAAGAAATGGCTTGCAGCTTATAAAGATGGTCTCATTGCAGTTTATCGAGGAGATAAACAGTTTTCTGAAGATAGTTTAGGGGAGCTAAAAGACTTATTTAGAGATAATAATTTGTATGTTGGAATAGAAAGAACGAATGGAATAAAGCAAGAGTTCGAAGACGAAATATTCAAAGCATCAAAACAATTCTCCACTAATATTACTGTTTTTCATATGAGTCGCTATCTACAAAAAGAAGATGCGTTTGCCTATGAAGTATTAAACGCTATGGATCAATCTTTAAAAATGTCTGATCGAAATCGATTAAAACCTCCGGAAGATTCCTATCATGTGTTGACAGAAAAAGAATGGGCGGAATGGTTCTCCGATGTACCTGAATGGCTTGAAAATACGAAAGCTATGCTAGAAAGATGTTGTGTTAATTTCGACAAACAATCACATATTATGCCGAAATTTCCCTTATCTGAGCAGCAAAGTGCAAAAGATTATTTGCGAGCACTTTGCGAAGAAGGCTTAACCATTCGTTTAGGCGAAGTGACACAAAATTATAAAGACCGTCTACATTATGAACTTCAAATTATTAATGAGATGAATTACGAGGATTATTTTTTAATCGTGCAAGATTTTATAAAATTTGCCAAAAGAGTGGGTATTTTGACTGGTCCGGGTCGAGGATCTTCCGCAAGTTCACTTGTCGCCTATTCCCTTTTTATAACGGACGTGGACCCTCTTGTATATGGTCTTTTATTCGAACGATTTTTAAATCCTGAACGTATCACCATGCCCGATATTGATATTGACTTTGCGGATTCAAGAAGAATGGAAGTTATTCGATATGTTGCCGAAAAATACGGAAAAAATTATGTTTCGCAAATTATTACATTTGGTACATTATCCGCAAAGTCAGTAGCCAGAGAAGTTGCGAGAATCTTTGGCTTTGAATCGTCTACATTAGAAGCTATTTCTTCTTTTATCCCAAACAAACATGGCATAACTTTAAAAGAAGCGTATGCACAATCACAAAAGTTACGTGAGTTTATACAAACAGAAGAAATACGAAAAAAGTGGTTTGAAGTTGCATTGGCGTTAGAAGGATTACCTAGAAATGCCTCTACGCATGCCGCAGGGGTTGTACTATCACCGGTCCCATTAGTAGACGTAGTTCCCATTCAAATGGGGCATGACGATCTATTTTTAACACAATGGCCGATGAAAGAAGTGGAACAGGCAGGCTTGTTAAAGATGGATTTTCTCGGGCTAAGAAACTTAACGATTATTGAACGAATTTTAAAGATTATCCATAAGAATAACCGTCAATCTTTCTCGCTGGATTCTATTCCTTTCGATGATAAGCGTACCTTCCATCTATTACAAAACGGCGATACGACGGGTGTCTTTCAACTAGAGTCGGAAGGTATGCGACAATCCCTAAAGCAAATCCAACCGACAAAGTTTGAAGACATTGTAGCAGTAAATGCTCTTTATAGACCAGGTCCAATGGAAAGTATTCCACTTTATGCGAAACGAAAACGAGGACAACTACCGGTGACATTTGAACATCCGGTTTTACAGCCGATCCTACAAGAAACATATGGGATTATCGTCTATCAAGAACAAATAATGCAAATCGCATCCCAAATGGCAGGCTTTACTTTTGGAGAAGCCGATTTACTCCGTCGAGCAGTAAGTAAAAAAAATCGAGAAATCTTGCAAAAAGAAAGAACGCATTTTGTGCAAAAAGCAATTCAACTAGGTCATTCTGAACAGGCTTCTTCATCTGTATATGATCTGATTGTTCGCTTTGCAGATTATGGTTTTCCAAAAAGCCATGCGGTAGCATACAGTGTCATCTCCTATCAAATGGCTTTCTTAAAAGCACATTTTCCAGAAGCTTTTTATTGTGCGTTACTTAGCACAGCAACGGGCAATCAAGACAAGATTAATCAACTAGTAATGGAAATGAAGCAAAAAGGAATTCCTATACTACCGCCTTCTATTTTTAATAGCAGCAACTTTTTTACTGTGGAAAATGATGGAGTAAGATTTGGTTTACAAGCGATTAAAGGTGTTTCACACGCATTTATCCAAAAATTATTACAACAAAGAAGGAATGGAACAAGGAAGTGGGAGGATCTTTTTGACCTTGCTGCTGATTTATCTGCTATTCATTTTACTAGAAAAAATATGGAGCCACTTATCAAAGCAGGTGCACTCGATCATTTCCAAGAAGAGCGATCTACCCTACTGGCAACACTGGACGCAGCAGTAAAGTACGCAGAACTTGTTAGTCCTACGGAGGATACTGACTTATTTGAAGGAAATGCGACTCATTTTGGAAAGTCAAAGTATATTCGAACGGATGAATTGCCACTTATGGTCAAACTTCAATTTGAAAAAGAAGTATTAGGTCAATATTTTTCAGAGCATCCTACAGTTTCGAAGAAAAAGCATATGGCTCAACAAGTTATGGATATTTGGGATGTCGTCCAAGCTTCGAAAGATTGGAAAGTCACCGTAGTTGGATTAATACAGGAAATAAAAAAAATTCGAACGAAAAAAGGCGAATCGATGGCTTTTGTCACGATACAGGATGAAACGGGAAGTGTTTCTGTCACGCTATTTCCAGAGGATTATGCAAAGCATAATTCTTTGTTAGAAGAGCTAGCAATCATTGTAGTGGAGGGAAAATCGGAGCGTCGTAATGGTCGAACTCAAATAATAGGAAAAATAGTTTCAAGATAAACTGTACATTCCTCGTACAGTTTTTTCTTTACGTGACTCTCATTTTTTTGTATGCTATTAACTATGAGTGGTCAGACCACTTTGTAATTAATGGAAGAGTGAGGCTTGAATGATTCCAAATAATAACTCCAGGAAAATGTTTTTAGAAATAGTTAAGCAACTAAGACAACTCATTCATGATGAAAATATTGCAGTTGGTGGAAAACTACCGTCTGAAAGAGAGCTTGCAGAAAGACTACAGGTTGGTCGATCCACTGTAAGGGAAGCGCTTAGAAGTTTAGAATTGCTTGGAATAATAGAAACAAGAAGAGGAGAAGGAACTTTTCTTTCTGATTTTCGCAAACATCAGTTAGTGGAATTATTATCTACTTTTATATTACAGGATGTTAAATCCAAAAAAGATGTTCATACTACGATGCAAGCATTAGAAAAAGACGCAATTCGTACAATATGTATGACAGATGTACTTCATAAACAATCCATTTGGGATGCTTTCTTAGATAAATTACATGAGGAAGTACTTCAAGAAGATATTATTCGAGAAATTATCATTATATCTAATAATCGACTAGCCTTGAAAATATGGTTTTTATTGAAACAGTTTGCTGATGAACCTTATCGCAGTTTTATGAATGTAGAAGAGAAGAAAGCCTGGAAGCTACTTTTGACCAATTTAAAAGTTGGGAATGAGCAACAAGCAATATCCTATTACAATGAATGGAAATTGTTAACGAATAGGGGAGAAATAAAATGATTCGAGACATATTTAGAAAAAACCAAAAAAAGAAATATGCAACAATACCAACTGAAAAAGCGAAAAATGATGTGCCGGAAGGAATTATGATGAAATGTCCGGAATGTAGAAAAAATGTCTTCACTAAGGACTTGATGAAAAATTTAAAAGTCTGCCCTACTTGTGATCATCATATGAAAATGACTGCACATGAACGAGTAGAAATCTTTTTAGACGAAAACACATTTGAATCAATGGACGACCATTTAGAAACAGTAAATCCATTAAATTTTCCAAGCTATACAGAAAAAATTAAATCGGATGCAAAAAAAACTGGTATAAATGAAGCCGTCCTTACTGGTGTGGGTCAATTAGAAGGACAAAAAGTAGTTGTAGCAATTATGGATTCCCATTTCAGAATGGGTTCTATGGGATCTGTTGTTGGAGAGAAAATTACGAGAGCTATTGAAAAAGCAACGGAGCTTCAAGTTCCATTTATTATTTTCACTGCAAGCGGTGGGGCTAGAATGCAAGAAGGTGTTCTATCGTTAATGCAAATGGCGAAAACTTCCGTAGCGTTAAGAAGACATAGCGATCACGGTCTTTTATATATTTCCATCTTAACGCATCCAACTACAGGCGGTGTTTCAGCAAGCTTTGCTTCAGTAGGTGATATTAATATTGCAGAACCAAAAGCATTGATAGGATTTGCTGGTCGTCGAGTAATTGAACAAACAGTGCGTGAAAAACTTCCGGAAGATTTTCAAACAGCAGAATTTTTAATGGAGCATGGCCAGTTGGATGCAGTAATTCATCGAAAAGATATGCGTGAAAAAGTGGCAACACTTGTCCAAATGCATATGAGTAAGGAGGTTTCTACATGGTAAAAACATTGCCCTTTGAAGAACCAGTTGTTCAGCTAAAAGCTAAAATAGAAGAGTTAAAAGAGTATACTGTAAATGCAGACGTGGATATGACTGCAGAAATAGAAAATCTAGAAAAAAGATTACAAAGATTAGAAAAAGAAATCTATGAAAACATGGAGCCATGGGATCGTGTGCAGGTTGCTCGTCATCCTAGCCGTCCGACGACAAGAGATTATATTCAATTATTATTTACAGATTTCATCGAGCTACATGGCGACCGTCTGTACGGAGATGATGCTGCAATCATAGGTGGAATTGCATTGTTCGATGGTAAACCTATTACGATTATTGGTCATCAACGTGGAGCTGATACAAAAGAAAATATTAAACGTAATTTCGGAATGCCACATCCGGAAGGCTATCGAAAAGCATTGCGTTTAATGAAACAAGCAGAAAAATTCAATCGCCCGATTATTTGTTTTATCGATACAAAAGGGGCTTATCCTGGTAAAGCAGCAGAAGAGCGTGGACAAAGTGAAGCGATTGCTAGAAATTTAGTGGAAATGGCTGGTTTAAAAGTACCGGTTATTAGTGTTGTCATTGGAGAAGGTGGAAGTGGTGGTGCGCTTGCACTTGGCGTTGCAAACCATATTCATATGCTGGAAAACTCCACTTATTCGGTTATTTCTCCAGAAGGAGCAGCATCGATTTTATGGAAAGATGCATCACTCGCTAAACAAGCGGCAGAAGCGATGAAAATAACTGCACCTGATTTGAAAAAGATGAATATCATTGATGGAGTTATTCGCGAAGTTTATGGCGGTGCTCATAGAGATTCAGAGGCACAAGCAACGTATATGAAAGAAGTTCTTCTCAACTCTTTACGTGAGCTTTCCAAGCTTTCTGCTGAACAATTAATCGATGAGCGTTATAATAAGTTCAAACATATTGGGGAATTCACCGAGTAAAAAAATGCGTCTATAGTGACGCATTTTTTTTGACTCCATTCATGATAAGATGAAATTATTAAATATAAAAGTTTGGAGGAACCATTGTGAAGCGTATAGGTGTATTAACGAGTGGTGGAGACGCGCCTGGGATGAATGCTGCAATACGTGCTGTTGTAAGAAAAGCAATATATGAGGGACTAGAAGTAGTAGGAATCTTTCATGGGTATCAAGGGTTAATCGATGGAAATATGGAAGAGTTAAATTTGGGCTCGGTAGGGGATATTATTCAAAGAGGTGGAACCAAGCTTTATTCCGCGAGATGTCCAGAGTTTCGAACAGAGGAAGGCCAACAAAAAGCGATAGAACAATTAAAAGCAAACGGTATTGAAGGGCTTGTTGTTATCGGCGGTGATGGTTCTTATCGTGGTTCGATGACGTTAACGAAAAAAGGATTCCCTTGCGTAGGAATACCTGGCACGATTGATAATGATATTCCAGGAACAGATTATACGCTTGGTTTCGATACTGCACTTAACACGGTAATTGATTGTATTGATAAGATTCGTGATACAGCCACTTCTCACGATCGAACTTTTATTGTTGAAGTAATGGGGAGAGATGCAGGAGATTTAGCTTTGTGGGCTGGTTTAGCAGGCGGAGCAGAGACAATTATTATTCCAGAAGTAAACATGAATATGGAAGAAGTAGTGGAACGTTTAAAAAGCGGAACTTCTCGTGGAAAAAAACATAGTATCATTATCGTTGCTGAAGGAGTTATGAGTGGATCAGAATTTGCAACTAAATTAATGGAGCAAGCAAATATTGAAACCCGTGTTTCCGTTCTAGGACATATTCAGCGCGGAGGATCCCCGACTGGTCGTGACCGAGTGCTTGCAAGTATGTTCGGTGCAAAAGCTGTTGAAGTTTTAATGGCAGGTAATGGGGGACGTGCAGTTGGCATACAGAACCATGAAGTGGTAGACTATGATATGAATGAAGCATTTGAAAGAAACGAAGTATTCGATAAGGATATGTATCAATTATCGAAAGAATTATCTATTTAAGACCAGATAATAATTCTTTTACATAGAAAGGATTTGGACAATGAGAAAAACAAAAATAGTTTGTACAATAGGGCCAGCAAGTGAATCAGAGGAAAAGTTAGAAAAATTAATCGAGGCAGGGATGAACGTAGCTAGATTAAATTTTTCACATGGAAGCCACGAAGAACATGCTGCAAGGATTAAAACAATTAGAAAAGTGTCCAAAAAAGTAGGGAAAATTGTAGGGATTTTATTGGATACGAAAGGGCCAGAAATTCGTACACATAAAATGGAAAATGACGCAATTGAACTTGAGTCTGGTCAAACAATTGATATTTCTATGACGGAAGTTTTAGGAAATACGGAACGTTTTTCTATTTCATATGAAAAACTAATAGAAGATGTACAAGAAGGTTCAATTATTTTATTAGACGACGGCTTAATCGAGTTAATCGTTACCAATATTAATATGTCTGATGGCATTATTTCTACGTATGTTCAAAATGCTGGAACATTAAAAAACAATAAAGGTGTAAATGTACCTGGAGTTTCTGTACAATTGCCGGGAATTACAGAGAAAGATGCAAAAGATATACTATTTGGAATAGAGCAAGATGTAGATTTCATCGCCGCATCTTTTGTACGTCGAGCTAAAGATGTACTCGAAATTAGAGAGTTACTTGAAAATAATAAAGGCTCTCATATTCAAATCATCCCGAAAATCGAAAACCAAGAAGGTGTCGATAACATTGATGAAATTATTCAAGTTTCAGACGGTTTAATGGTCGCAAGGGGAGATCTCGGTGTAGAAATTCCAGCAGAAGAGGTTCCTTTAGTACAAAAAAGCCTTATTCAAAAATGTAATGAAGCAGGAAAACCAGTTATTACAGCAACCCAAATGCTAGATTCCATGCAGCGTAACCCAAGACCAACTCGTGCAGAAGCTAGTGATGTTGCAAATGCTATTTTAGATGGAACAGATGCTATTATGCTATCAGGTGAAACTGCAGCAGGTACCTACCCTGTAGAAGCTGTTCAAACAATGGATAAAATCGCTAAAAGAACAGAAAACGCAATCGATTATCGTGGACATGTATCCAAGCTAAGTAAAGCGCGTGACGTGAATTTAACGGATGCCATTGGACAAGCTGTCGCACATACTGCGATAAACTTAAAAGTAAAAGCAGTAATCGCACCTACAGAGAGCGGTCATACGGCTAAAATGATTGCTAAGTTTAGACCAGGAGTTCCAATCATTGCAGTGACGTCTTCTGATTTACCGTCTAGAAACCTAACCCTCGTATGGGGAGTTTACCCGATTGTTGGGAAAAAAGCTTATTCAACAGATGAAGTGCTAGAAACAGCAATTGAAGAAAGTATCGCCCATCAGTATGTAAACCATGGGGAGCTTGTTGTAATTACTGCAGGAGTTCCAGTTGGTGAAGCGGGTACAACAAACTTGATGAAAGTTCATGTAATTGGTGACAAAGTTGCTAAAGGGCAAGGAATTGGGAAATCCTCTGCACATGGAAAAGCCATTGTAGTAAATAATGCAAGTGAGTTGGCAGGACAGGACACAACAAATAGTATTATTGTTACGATTGGTTCTGATCGTGATATGGTTCCAAGCATTGAAAATTGTAAAGGGCTTATTACAGAAGAAGGCGGATTGACTAGTCATGCAGCAGTTGTCGGGCTAAGCTTAGGAATTCCGGTCATCGTTGGTGTTGAAAATGCCACCAAATTAATAAAAGATGGTCAAGAATTAACAATAGATGCGATCAGTGGGGCTATTTATAACGGTCACGCAAGCATTATTTAAAAAATTGCCTCACCATTTAAGGTGGGGCAATTATTCTAGGAGATCTAGCTCCAGCGCCTTACCCCTCGGGGTCAAATGTGAAAAAGCTGTGGTGGCTGAGGAGCTGCCTCCTCGCTTTTCCCCATTTGCCTGTCGGGGCAGACATAGGCGATTGCGCTTTTCATAGGAAGGTGAATGTATGAAATGGATTATAGGCTTAATCATAGTTATCCCAGCAATAGAGTTATATATATTGTTGCTATCTGGTAGAACAATTGGAGCAGGATATACATTACTCTTGATCTTAGCAAGTGGGATAATTGGTGCATATTTTGCAAAGAGACAAGGAATGAGAGCCTTTCGAGAAGTTTCGGACAATATCAAAAATGGTCAAGCACCAGGAGAGGTTGCTATAAATGGAATTTTCATCTTTATTGGGTCTATCTTAGTAATACTTCCTGGTTTTATTTCGGATTTTCTTGGCTTTATGTTGTTATTTTCCCCTACAAGAAATCTATTTAAACCGCTACTCTATCGCTGGATTCGTAAAAAGATGAAAAATGGTCAAGTTATTGTGATGAAGTCTTCGTAAGATTTTCCCACTTGTTTGCGATTAAGTAAATAAACGGACTAAATAATATTCCTATAAATCCAAAGATTAAAATGGCTGCCGCGCTTAGAAAGAATACGTGGACGGCCTTTATTTGCATAGAGGAAGACCACAAAACATTTTCTACAATATGCCTTGTTAACTGAACAAATATATATAGAAGTAAAACGATTATCCCAGCCATTCGTTGCTCCATTAAGAAAAAGTAAACACTAAGCGGTATTAATAGTATTCCTGTACCTAAAAAAGGGATACTATCAACTAGCGATACGAGAAACGCATATTTTACAGGATTATGGAAACCTAATAATTGAAACCCTATAGCTAAAAGAACAAAGGTCAAAAAAAACAGTTTTAACTCTACAGAGATAAATTTATTCATGACGCCAGATGATTTTCTTAGCGCTCTTTGAGAAAAATTTCGTGCTTTTTTAGGAAAGTAAACGAGAAACCACAGACGATCTTTCGTAGATTCGTATAAAGAAAAAAATAAACCAATACTAAATAAAAAAACTTCAAAAAAATAAGAAGGTAAATTTGTCAGATTTAATAATAAATCATTCAGTAGTTTGTTTAATAGATTTTGAAACTTTCCTTCAAAAAAAATGAAAATAGGATGCTGCTTCAATTCGACAAATGGTAATAATAAAATATGTTCATGAATAAGTGGAAGAATATCTAGAAGAGCTTGTACTATTACAAACAAAAATAATATAAAACTAGACAATATAACTGCTTCTGTTAACAGGACACTAACAGTAACAGGCAGCTTAATATTTTTATAAAAGAAATTTGTGATAGGGTATAAAAAATAACCACATAAAATTGCTAAAGATAAAGGATAAGCAACAAGCGAAATAAGTATAATAATTCCAAATGGTATCCAAAGTGACAAAAATTCTTTCTTATTTATTTGTAGAGTAATCATTTTCATCCATTCTTTTCAAAAAATTAGGATATACACACATTATTTTTTAATAATTTTAAGCGTTTTCATTCACAAAATCGCCAAATATGATTATACTAGAATTGTAAGGCTTAAAAGGTACATAATATATACAGATAATCTTTCGTCCGGCGATTAAGTGGAGCGAATTATTATACTGTAGAAGGGGAGATTTCGAAATGACAACAACTCGTGGTTTAGAAGGTGTTGTAGCTGCGGAGACTGCCATCAGTTCTATCATTGATGACACACTTACATACGTTGGCTACAATATTGACGATTTAGCAACAAATGCAAGTTTTGAAGAAGTAGTATATTTACTATGGCATAAACGCCTTCCAAAAGCAGATGAGCTAGCAGAACTAAAACAACAATTAGCTGATAATATGGCTGTTCCTCAAGAAGTTTTAAATCATTTCAAAACGTATCCAATTAATAATGTTCACCCCATGTCTGCTCTAAGAACAGCAGTATCTATGCTAGCATTATATGATGATGCTGCAGAAGATATGTCCGACGAGGCTAATTACTTAAAAGCAATTCAATTACAAGCAAAACTTCCGACATTAGTAACAGCATTTTCACGTGTTCGTAAAGGCTTGGAACCAATTGCACCTAAAACAGATCTAGGGTATGCTGCAAACTTCTTGTACATGTTATCTGGTGATCTTCCAGACGACATTGAAATAGAAGCTTTTGACAAAGCACTTGTACTTCATGCAGATCATGAGTTAAATGCATCTACATTTACTGCACGTGTTTGTGTAGCTACGCTATCAGATATGTATTCAGGTGTAGTAGCAGCACTAGGTGCCTTAAAAGGTCCACTGCACGGTGGTGCAAACGAACAAGTTATGAAAATGTTGACAGAAATTGGTTCACTAGATAATGTGGACAAGTATATTAATGAAAAACTAGATAACAAAGTAAAAATTATGGGCTTCGGTCACCGTGTATATCGTAAAGGAGATCCACGTGCGAAACACTTACGAGAGATGTCTAAAAAATTAACTACTCTTCGCGGTGAGTCAAAATTATATGATATGTCTGTTCGCATTGAAGAAATCGTTACTGGACAAAAGAATTTACCACCTAACGTAGATTTCTACTCTGCTTCTGTGTATCATTCATTAAATATTGACCATGATTTATTTACACCTATTTTTGCAGTTTCACGTGTGTCTGGTTGGACTGCACATATTCTCGAGCAATACGCTAACAACCGCTTAATCCGCCCTCGTGCAGATTATGTTGGACCTGGTTTGCAAACATATATTCCGATTGAAGAAAGATAATTTTATTGCCCTAAAAAATTTTTGTTCAACAACTTAATATGAGTTGATAGCATTATAGATATAGTAGGAGGAAATAATAACATGACAACTGGTAAAATCACTGTAGAAAACGGAGTACTTAACGTACCAAACACAGCAATTATTCCTTTCATCGAAGGAGACGGGACTGGTCCTGACATTTGGGCTTCTGCTTCACGCGTTCTAGAAGCAGCAGTTGAAAAAGCATATAACGGTGAAAAGAAAATTGAATGGAAAGAAGTACTTGCTGGTCAAAAAGCGTTTGATCAAACTGGCGAATGGTTACCACAAGAAACACTTGACGTAATCAATGAATATTTAATCGCTATTAAAGGACCACTTACAACACCAATCGGTGGTGGTATTCGTTCTTTAAACGTAGCATTACGTCAAGAACTTGATTTATATACTTGCTTACGTCCAGTTCGTTATTTCACTGGTGTTCCTTCTCCAGTAAAACGTCCTGAAGATACTGATATGGTGATCTTCCGTGAAAACACAGAAGATATCTATGCAGGTATTGAATATGCTAAAGGTTCGGATGAAGTGAAAAAGTTAATCAGTTTCCTTCAAAACGAAATGGGCGTTAATAAAATCCGTTTCCCTGAAACTTCAGGTATTGGTATTAAACCAGTTTCTGAAGAAGGTACGAAACGTTTAGTTCGCGCTGCACTTAACTATGCTATTAAAGAAGGTCGCGAATCTTTAACACTTGTTCATAAAGGAAATATCATGAAGTTCACTGAAGGAGCTTTCAAAAATTGGGGCTATGAAGTTGCTGAATCAGAATTCGGTGATAAAGTATTCACTTGGAACCAATACGATCAAATTAAAGAAGAGCAAGGAACTGAAGCTGCTGACAAAGCACAAGCAGACGCACTTGCAGCTGGTAAAATCTTAGTAAAAGATTCAATCGCTGATATCTTCTTACAACAAATCTTAACTCGTCCGAAAGAGTTCGATGTAGTTGCTACAATGAACTTAAACGGAGATTATATTTCTGATGCATTAGCTGCTCAAGTTGGTGGTATTGGTATCGCTCCAGGAGCTAACATTAACTATGTAACTGGACATGCTATCTTCGAAGCAACTCACGGAACAGCTCCAAAATATGCTGGTCTTGATAAAGTAAATCCATCATCTGTAATCCTTTCTGGTGTATTAATGCTTGAACACCTTGGTTGGACTGAAGCAGCAAAATTAATCATGGATTCTATGGAAAAAACAATTGCATCTAAAGTAGTAACTTACGACTTTGCTCGTCTAATGGACGGAGCAACGGAAGTTAAATGTTCAGAGTTCGGTGATGAACTTATCAAAAACATGTAATTTGAAATGAATTTTGGTCTAAAAGGAAGGGATTTTTCCCTTCCTTTTATCTTCATTCAGTAGAAGACCCCCACTTATTTGGGTGGTGAGATGAATTCGGTTTTGTTTACTGTTCAGTAGATGCTCAAAAGCCTACTGAGCGAAGATAAAGCCTTCGGCGGATGCCACAGATTTTGAAAGAAGTCAGGGAAGGCAGTCTAAGTTCGCGACATCCTGTAGGCCTCATGTTCGAATCAAAATCTGTAGGCAACTATGCCAAGGCGTAATTGATTTAAACAAAAGGAGAGTTTTCTAATGACATTGAAAAGAAGTAAAATCTCAGTAATCGGTGGCGGATTTACAGGAGCAACAACTGCTTTTCTACTTGCTCAAAAAGAACTTGGTGATATTGTCTTAGTAGATATTCCACAAGCAGAAAATGCTACTAAAGGGAAAGCATTAGATATGGCACAAGCTGGACCAGTACAAGGATTTGACGCAGAGATCATTGGTACTTCTAACTATGAAGATACAAAAAACTCGGATTTAGTAATTATTACGGCGGGTATTGCACGTAAACCTGGAATGAGCCGTGACGATTTAGTTCAAACAAACCAAAAAGTAATGAAAGCAGTAACAAGTGAAATTATAAAGTATTCACCAAATACTACTATCATCGTATTAACCAATCCAGTTGATGCAATGACCTATACGGTTTATAAAGAGTCAGGTCTTCCAAAAGAACGCGTAATCGGACAATCTGGTGTACTTGATACAGCTCGTTTCCGTACGTTTGTGGCACAAGAGTTAAACTTATCTGTTAAAGATGTTACTGGTTTTGTTCTTGGCGGACATGGAGATGATATGGTTCCATTAGTGAGATACTCCTATGCAGGTGGTATTCCATTAGAAAATCTTATCGACGCTAGCCGTCTAGAAGAAATCGTGGACCGCACTCGAAAAGGAGGAGCTGAAATCGTTAATCTTTTAGGAAATGGCTCTGCTTATTATGCGCCCGCAGCATCATTAGTGGAAATGGCTGAAGCGATCCTTAAAGACCAAAAGCGTGTACTACCATCTATTGCTTATTTAGAGGGTGAATATGGTATGGATGGTATATATCTTGGCGTTCCGACTGTACTGGGTATAGGCGGTATTGAGAAGATTGTTGAGCTTGAACTAACGGAGGAAGAAAAGGGTTTACTAAGTAAATCTGCTGATTCTGTTAAAGCAGTTATGAATGTTTTAGCATAATTCACGATAATATTAATCGAGTGTGGGAAACCCGCTCGATTTTTTTTGTACTTATTGTTAAGATAGATATAGCTAATTGATGGGAGGATGAAATCTTGTTATTGGGAAAGATACAGAAAAAGGGTAAGAATATAAATGATTTATTTATTGGTGAAAAATTAACAATTACTGAGAAAATAGAAGATAAGGATTTACTTCTATACTTAGGGTTAACAAATGATAATAATCCTTTATATATTCAGCACGATTTTGCTTCCAAAACAATCTATGAAAAACCTATTGTCCCACCAATTATGTTAATGGGTATTATTACAGCTGCTATCTCTAAATACTTACCCGGTCCAGGAGCTTATATAACAAAGCAAAACATCAGCTTTTTAGCACCTGCTTATCACTATTCAACTTTAAAGTTTACGTTCGAAGTAATGGAGATTGATATAAGTTCAAATGAAATAGTAATTTCAGTTATTGCTAATAATGAACAAAAGAATGCAGTATTGGCTGGTACTTTTTATGTTAATCCACCAGCAATCGAACAGTAAGTCTACATTTGAGGTCAAATGATTTGGAATGGGGGTTTCAAATCAACTTTGGAGGCAAAAAAAATGAAAAAAGTATTAGTTGTGGATGATGAAAGCTCAATTGTAACATTATTAAAATACAATCTGGAGGATGCAGGTTTTGAGGTCATTACTGCATATGACGGTTTAGAAGGTCTGAATCGAGCAGTGGAAGAAAATCCGGATGTCATTGTGTTAGATTGGATGTTGCCGCGTATGGACGGAATGGAAGTATGCAAGGAACTACGCCTAAAAAAAATTCAAACACCGATTATTATGCTTACTGCAAAAGACGAAGAATTTGATAAAGTGCTCGGTCTTGAATTGGGTGCGGATGATTATATGACCAAACCGTTTAGCCCTCGTGAAGTTACTGCTCGTGTAAAAGCAATGCTACGACGTTCTAATATTTCATCAGAGCATCAAATGAATGAAATAAAACAAAAAGAAGAAATATATTCGTTTGGACCATTACAAATTTATCCGGATCGATTTGAAGTGCTTTTAAATGAAGAACCAATCGAGTTTACACCGAAAGAATTTGAATTACTTGTTTACTTAATTGAAAACAAAAATAGAGTACTTACACGCGACCAATTATTAAGTGCTGTATGGAACTACGATTTTGCCGGGGATACGCGGATTGTAGATGTTCATGTTAGTCATTTACGAGATAAAATTGAAGAAAATAGTAGAAAGCCAATTTTCATTAAAACGATCAGAGGTCTAGGCTATAAATTCGAGGAACCTAAATTGTAATGAAAAGATTCCAATCCAAAATATTACGAACGTATTCTATAGTAATTGGATTAATTTTAGCTAGTCTTGGTCTCGTTCTTGGGCAACTTTATCCTATTTTTGTTCATCATTCCACTGTTGTTTTAATAGACTCCAAAATGGAGCAAATAGCTACAGATTTAGCTGCAACCGAACTTTCAAAAGAAGAGCAATCGTCTATAAAGCAAACACTAAGTTCAGCGCTTCAAAATAATGAAATGGCGAATGAACAACAATCACTCTGGTTGTTTTTATTTTTTATTTTGTTCATCACTTTTCTTGTTGCTTTATTTTTGGGAGCCAACATATTTAAAAAATATGCTCAACCAATTGAACATTTAACCGAAACCGCGATGGAACTTGCAAGAGGTAACTATCGTATTCGGGCATTTGAAGATGATTTTTCTGGTATGTCTACATTAAGCAATTCCATCAATATATTAGCACGCAATTTACATGATATTTCAGTTATGCGTGAAACGGAGAAAGAACGGTTAAAAACATTAATTGAGAACATGGGTAGTGCCTTGATCATGATTGACCGAAATGGATTAGTAACGATTGTGAATCGATCCTTTTTGAAGCAATTACAAATTTCTTTTGAAAATATAGATGGAAAACTTTTTCGTAAAATCGGTCTTCCAGATAAGATAGAAGCTTTTATCGATAAACTTTTTTTAACGGAATCCTCATCCCGTGAACAAATTCAGATTAAGCGAAATTTACATACTTATTATATGGATGCTTATGGGGCACCTGTAATTGGAGAACACGGAAGATGGCTAGGTATCGTAGTGGTAATGCATGATATCACAGAACTTATTAAGTTAGAGCAAGTACGAAAAGATTTTGTTGCAAATGTGTCCCACGAACTCAAAACACCGGTAACTTCTATTAAAGGATTTTCGGAGACATTACTTTATGGGGCATACAAAAATGAGGATACATTATTATCTTTTCTTGAGATTATTCATAAAGAAAGCAATCGATTGCAAATGCTTATTACCGATTTGTTGGACCTTTCCAAAGTGGAGCAAGTTGGGTATGAAGTGAATTTGAATAATATAAAATTGAGGGATGTATTGGATCGATGCATCGAGATGTCTACACATCTTTTGGAAGAAAAAGATATAGAATTGGCATTAGCAGTAGAAGACTCCGTGAAAGTATTAGGAGACTCCAATCGTTTAATGCAAATTTTGATGAATTTAGTGACAAATGCAATTACGTATTCGCCTGATCATACGACTTTACATATTTCCATTTTCAAGGATGAGAAGTATGGCATATTCCGAATTCAAGATGAAGGTATTGGAATTAGTAAGAAAGAGATTAGCCGAATATTTGAACGCTTTTATCGAGTGGATCGTGCAAGAAGTAGAAACTCAGGTGGTACCGGCCTAGGTCTGGCCATCGTAAAGCATCTAGTAGAAGCACATCATGGGTTGATAAAAGTAGAAAGTGAAGTAGGAAAAGGTACATGTTTTACAGTGTACATTCCACTTGTGCAAAGTTAATGGAGGTAAATATGAACAAAGAACCTTTTATCCCAATTATTGTGGGGACTGATATGAATGCTTATAATATGGCTATTTCATTTCATGAGGAATATAATATAAAGCCAATTTTAGTCGGAAAGGAAGAAATGTCCTTTACTAAATGGAGCAGTGTCATTGATCATATTGAAATTCATCCGAATTTATGGGATAAAGCTGCTTTTGTCACAGTTTTAACGGAAGTAGCGATGAAATATAAAACGGCTGGAAAGCAATTGCTGTTAATCGGTACAAATGATTTCTATGTCCGCCTAATAATTGAGAATGCAAAAGCACTAAAAGAAATGTATGTATTTAACTATATGTCAGAGGAGTTAATGAATAATCTTCTCGTCAAATCTAATTTTTATAAGCTTTGCGAGGAGCATGGCATTGATGCACCAAAAACATACTATTATTCTTGTGCCAATAAGGAGCTTTTTACAGAAGAGGTATTATTTCCATTAATCATTAAACCAAGTAATGGAGTTCAATATTACAAAAATAAATTTCCTGGGCAACAAAAAGTATATCGTGTAGAATCACGCGAAGAATTAAATGATGTCATTAACAAAGTGAATGCAAGTGGCTATAAGGAAGATCTAATCATTCAAGATTATATTCCTGGCGACGACACGTATATGTGGGATTCAGTTTTTTATATGAATTCAAAGGGAAAAGCCCAGTTAAGTACGCTCGCACAGGTTGTGTTGCAAGAACATACGGTTACTGCAATTGGAAACTATACGGCGCTAATCACTAGGTATAACGAAGAATTGATGCTTAAGCTTCAACATTTTTTAGAAGCAGTAGGGTATGTAGGATTTGCTAATTTCGATTTGAAGTATGATGAACGCGATGGTAAATTTAAAGTATTCGAAGTGAATATTCGTCAAGGACGCTCTAGTTATTATACGACAGCTCTTGGACATAATATGGCGAGATATTTTGTGGACGACGTCATTTACAACAAAGCAAAGCCGTTAACATTGTTAAATGAGCATTATTTGTTTACTGTAGTCCCTAAGATTGTATTAAAGAAGTTTGTTGATAATAATGAAATTCAACGAGAAATAAGACATCTGTTAAGAACGGGAAAATGGGGAAATCCAATGTTTTATAAAAATGATACGAATTTTATGAGAAAGTTGTATTTAATTGCTCGTCAGTTTAATTATTATAAAAAATACAAAAATAATAATTGGTAAAGTAAAATTTACAATATATTCATTAAAGATTTACAATCGTCTGTTACATTTAAATAGACCCCTTTTCCAAACGATTTACCTGAAAAAGCTAGCTTCTCGGCTAGCTTTTTTCAAATGTTAGAAACTTAAAAGTATTTTTATAGGAAACACCAAAGTTTAAATTAATATTAAATTGCAACCCCTGATTTATCTGCAAACCTAAAAACTCCTGCAAACAATCGAAATAATCACCTTGATTATTTAATCGGTGCGTTATTAATAAGTGATAAAGCTTTGTTCACTTCAAATATTTTACCGCGAATATTAGTGATACCAAAATTTGTCAAACGAGCTGAATGTATTACTAAATATTTTTCAGCATCTTCCTTTGTTTCGAACAAGTATATCCCACCAGCTTCCTTAGCAGCCGCATCCTCAGTCCAAATCTTCCAAATCACACCTGACTCATCATTAATACTTTTTGCTAAATCAACGAACGCCTTTGACATCTCTTCACCGAATGGACCATTCATTTTAAAATCTACTTGTAATAAATATTTCATGTTTAACTCTCCTTAGTTTTAATAAGATGAATAATAGAATAAAGTCAAAAAACATTATTCAATATTGCTCATGATTTAGAGCTAAATTTTAGCGAATTATAATGAAGTATCTTTGGCAAATCATTAATTCCCGGTGTCGCAAAAGCAAAAATAATGGTGCAGAATGCAGTGGAAATCCCTGTGGACCGGTTCTTCAACTTATTACCATGCAGTGTTCCCTAGCTTCCTCAAACGTTCCTTTTTAAACAGAGTTTTTTTATTTTTGAAACCAAATGGACTGTTATTCCGTAAAAGGATTATACATATAGAAAGGGGAATTATGATGAGTACAAAGAGATTAATATCCATCATTGTTGCTTCAATCCTAGGAATTATTTTATTATCTGCTGTATTTACATCCTGGTACACAGTAGATGAATCAGAACAAGCAATCGTTATTACATTCGGAGAAGCAGGCGACCCAATTACAGAATCAGGGTTGAAATTTAAAATGCCTTGGCCGATTCAAAAAGTAGAAAAACTATCTAAAGAAACGTTCAGTTTGCAATTTGGATATAAACAAGCAGCCAACGGGGAAATAGAATCTTTTGATAAAGATACAAAAATGATCACGGGAGACGATAATATTGTCTTAACGGATTTAGTTGTACAATGGAAAATTACTGACCCAAAAGCTTACCTATTTAACTCCGAAAGTCCGCAAGATCTACTGCATGATGCAACGTCCGCCTCTATTCGCTCGATTATTGGGAACTCCAAAATCGACGATGCCTTAACATCCGGAAAAGCACAAATCGAAGCAGATACTGTTGAACTATTAGGTTCTTTAATAGACAAATATGACATTGGAATAACCGTACTTACTGTGAAACTGCAAGATGTAGAGCTACCTAATGCGGAAGTCCGAGCTGCATTTACTGCTGTAACGGACGCAGAGGAAACGAAAAATACAAAAGTTAACCAAGCAGAAAAATATATGAACCAAAAGATGAGTGAAGCAGAAGGGGAAAAGGATGCAATCATTTCGGAAGCAACTGGATATAAAACGGCTCGTATCCAGCAAGCACTAGGAGATGTGGAGTTATTTAACAAACTTTATGTAGAATATGCAGACAATAAAGAGATTACGAGACAGCGACTTGTAATGGAGACACTCGATGCTGTATTACCGAACGCCCAACTTTATATTATGAATGATGATGGTGGCACGATGAAGTATTTACCGCTCCAACCACTGGAATCAAATAAACAAACGCCACCACCAGCGGCTACCGAAACAGAAGAAGGGAGTGGGCAATAATGGCGGATAATAATAATCCATTTTCCAATCTAGAAGAAAAATTTAATGCGATGCAAAAGAAAAAGAAGCCACAAAAAGAAAAAACACCGGTCGATTACAAAAAATATACAAAGCCATTTATCGGTATTTTTATAACGTTCGTTGTTATTATTATCGCACTTGCAAATATCTATGTCGTGAAAGAAGGCGAATTTAGAGTAGTTCGCCAGTTTGGAGAGATTAAAGATATTAAAGATGCACCAGGTCTGCATATGAAAATACCATTCATACAAAGTGTTACAACCATTCCAAAACATCAAATGAACTATAAATTATCAGAAGCAGAGATTAACACGAGAGATAAACGTCGAATTATTATTGACAATTATGCTGTTTGGCGTGTTGTAAATGCGAAAGAAATGATTTCGAATGCTGGTAACTTGGTAAATGCAGGATCTCGTATGGAAGAATTCATCTATTCAGTCGTACGTTCAGAGCTTGGTCAACTAGAATATAGCGAGATTATTAACGATGAAAATTCTTCCCGAGGAAGTTTAAATGATCAAATTACAACACATGTAAATGAATTGCTTAAAAAAGATAAATACGGTATCGAAGTAATAGATGTACGTATTAAACGCACAGACTTACCGGAAGAAAATGAACAATCCGTTTATAATGAAATGATTTCAGAAAGACAAAGTATTGCACAAAAGTTTTTATCTACAGGTGATGCAGACAAACGTCGTATTGAAGCTGATACAGATCGTAAAGTAAAAGAGATGCTTGCGACTGCCAAAAAAGATGCTGCAATGATTGCTGCAGAAGGGGATGCAGAGGCGGCGAAAATTTACAATCAAAGTTTCTCTAAAGATCCAGAGTTCTATTCTCTTTATCGGACATTAGAATCTTATAAGCGAACAATTGGTGAGGATTCGATGATTATCATTCCATCTGATTCTCCTTATGCGAAAATTCTTTCAGGTTACTTAGAATAGTATATGAATCGTCATTCCCCTTACTCTCATGGTAAGATATAGGGAATGACGATTTTATTTATTAAATGATTATATTTTTTATTTTGAGGGAGTGAATGGAATGTCCAACGAAAAAATACTTTTATTGGATGGGAATAGTCTCGCATACCGAGCTTTCTTTGCTTTACCATTATTATCAAATGAACACGGCATACATACAAATGCTGTATATGGTTTTACATTAATGCTACAAAAAATTATGGACGAGGAAAATCCGACGCATATGCTTGTGGCGTTTGACGCAGGTAAAACGACTTTCCGTCACTCTACTTTTGGAGAATATAAAGGTGGAAGACAGAAAACACCGCCCGAGCTTTCTGAACAATTCCCTTACGTTCGTAAACTAATCGATGCATACGGGATTAAACGATATGAATTGGAAATGTATGAAGCGGACGATATCATTGGGACACTAAGTAAACAAGCTGATGCAAAAGGTCAACAGGTTGTCATTGTTTCTGGAGACAAAGATTTGACACAGCTAGCAACGGATCGTACGACTGTCTATATTACACGAAAAGGTATTACAGACATTGAAAAATATACACCTGCACATATAGAAGAGAAGTACGGACTTACTCCGCAACAAATTATTGATATGAAAGGGCTCATGGGAGATGCTTCCGATAATATTCCAGGTGTACCGGGTGTCGGAGAAAAAACAGCGATCAAACTATTAAAAGAACATGGTTCTGTAGAAAAGCTTTATGAAGCATTAGACGCTGTTAGTGGTGCGAAATTAAAAGAAAAGCTAGTTGCAAACGAAGAACAAGCGAAAATGAGTAAAATACTTGCGACCATTGAAACGAGTGCTCCAATTGAAGTAACACTAGATGATCTAACATACAATGGACCTAATATGGAAGAGGTTGTGGAGATTTGGAAAGAGCTTTCGTTTAAAACACTTTTAGAGAAATCGGATTTCGTCGCGGAAGAGCAAGAAACTGCAGAAATGAATTATCAAGTGTTAGAAGAAGTAGATACTTCCATATTAAAAGACCAAATGGCTGTTCATTTTGAAATGTATGATGAACAATATCATACAAGTGAATTATTAGGAATCGCTTTTTCAAACGGTGAGGACTCGTATTTTATCCAAGGGACTAAAGCATTTCAATCCGATGCATTTTGCGCATGGCTAGAGGATAACGAAAAACATAAATTTTTATCGGATTCGAAAGCAACCCAAGCAGTAAGTAGAAAACACGGCATTAGTATCCAAGGAGCAGAATTTGATCTGCTATTGGCAGCTTATATTGTCAACCAATCTATTTCTTCTGGAGATGTATCAACACTCGCAAAAGAATTCGGGAATTTTAATGTTTTGACAGATGAGAGCGTCTATGGAAAAGGTGCGAAAAAATCAACGCCAGAACTTGAAAAGCTCGCTGAACATGCGGCACGAAAAGCGCAAGCGATATGGCAACTAAAGCCGACTTTAGAAGAAAAGTTAAAAGAAAATGAACAGTACGAGCTCTACAAAGATTTAGAATTACCACTTGCATCTATTCTCGGAACAATGGAATCAGACGGAGTAAAAGTGGATAAACAAATACTCGTCGAGATGGGACATGACTTAGAAGTAAAGCTGCAATCCATTGAGCAAGATATATTCGCGCTGGCAGGGGAGAAATTTAATATTAATTCTCCTAAACAATTGGGCGTAATATTGTTTGAAAAAATAGGATTAACACCTATAAAGAAAACAAAAACAGGTTATTCCACAGCAGCGGATGTATTAGAAAAATTAGCTGGAGAGCATGAAATTATTGAACAAATTCTTCTTTATCGCCAATTAGGAAAATTAAATTCAACATACATTGAAGGATTATTAAAAGAAATTCATGAAAAAGATGGGAAAATCCATACACGCTACCAGCAAGCACTAACTTCAACAGGACGACTAAGCTCGATTAACCCAAACCTGCAAAATATACCGGTTCGTTTAGAAGAAGGTAGAAAAATTCGAAAAGCATTTGTCCCATCGCAACCTGATTGGGTGATGTTTGCAGCCGATTATTCACAAATCGAGCTTCGTGTGCTTGCGCATATGTCGGAAGATAAAAACTTAGTAGAAGCTTTTAATAACGATTTGGATATTCATACAAAGACTGCAATGGATGTTTTCCATGTAGATGCAGAAAATGTGACATCGGACATGCGCCGTGCTGCAAAAGCAGTAAACTTCGGTATTGTGTACGGGATTAGTGATTATGGTTTATCGCAAAGCTTGGATATAACGAGAAAAGAAGCAGCCATATTTATCGAGCAATATTTAAATAGTTTTCCTGGTGTAAAAGAATATATGGATGATATTGTCCGAGAAGCAAAGCAAAAAGGATTTGTTACGACGATATTAAATAGAAGAAGATATTTACCAGAAATTACGAGTTCTAATTTTAACCTAAGAAGCTTTGCGGAGAGAACTGCGATGAACACTCCTATTCAAGGAAGTGCAGCTGATATTATTAAAAAAGCGATGATTGATATGGCACAGCGTTTGAAAGATGAGAAAATGCAAACGAAGATGCTTCTACAAGTGCATGATGAGTTAATTTTCGAGGCACCAAAAGAGGAAATTGCATTACTTGAAAAAATTGTACCCGAAGTAATGGATACTGCGATTAAATTGCTCGTACCATTGAAAGTCGATTATGCATTCGGTGCTTCTTGGTACGAAACGAAGTAAGGAGTTTTGAATATGCCTGAATTACCAGAGGTAGAAGGGGTTGTTCGGTCGTTAAGACCAATTGCGACGGGCAAAACAATTCAATCTGTAGACGTTTCTGAAACAATTATTACATCTAAAGCCAATGGCAAAGAGGCTATCATTAAAGGGGCAGATGTAGATGTTTTCAAAGAAGCACTACCTCAAATGATGATTGAAAGAATAGATAGACGTTCTAAATATATTTATTTTCATCTAATGAAGGATGGAATCCCTCATTTACTCGTTTCACATTTAGGAATGTCTGGGGCTTGGTTCTACGTTCGTAACTTGCATGAAATTGAAGAAGAAAAATTTAAACGGCATTCTCATGTCATATTCCATTTGGAGGAAGGTGACATGCTGGTATATGCTGATATTAGACGATTCGGTGAGCTTCGTTTATTAGAAAGTGAAGCAGATCATCCACCATTATTGTTAATGGCTCCAGAGCCCTTCGATCAGGATGCTTTAGATCATTATTTGGCGATGAGTATTTTACCAAAATATGAAAATAAAGCGATAAAAGAATTTATCATGGATGGTCATGTCGTTTCAGGGTGCGGCAATATATATGCAACAGAGGCATTATTTCGATTACGAATGCATCCCGCGCGAAAAGTGAAACGTATCAGTAAGGAAAGAAAAATACAATTATTCAATGAGATTGTCATTGTGCTTCTTGATAGTATTGAAAATGGAGGAAGTACGATCTCCGATTATCGTTCTATTAATGGAGAAGCAGGCAATATGCAAAACAGATTACAAATGTATGGAAAGAAGAATTGTCCAATTTGTGGTCGAAAAACGCTGCAAAAAACGATAGGTGGTAGAACCTCCACTTATTGTGGTACATGTCAGAAATAAAGGAGGATAGTTATGATCATTGGTTTAACTGGAAGTATTGCAAGTGGGAAAAGTACTGTTTCCAATATGCTAAAGGAATTAGGCTACCCAATTGTAGATGCAGATGTTGTAGCTCGAGTCGTCGTTGAAAAAGGAACGGAAACACTTGGGAAGATAAAGGAAGTATTTGGCCAAGAAGTAATTGCAGAAGATGGTTCCTTAAACCGCGGAAAACTAGGTGACATTATTTTTTCAAGTCCCTCTAAGCGGAAACAACTTAATGATATTATCCATCCAGCAATTCGTACAGAAATGCTTCGTCAAAAAGAAGAGCTTCAAAAAGCGGGTCATCCATCCATAATTATGGATATCCCATTATTATTTGAAAGCAGACTGCAATCGTATGTAGAGAAAATATTAGTCGTAACAGTTACAGAAGAAACGCAATTGGAACGATTAATGGCGCGAAATAATTTTACGCTAGAAGAAGCAAAGGCAAGAATCCAATCACAGCTTCCGTTATCTCTTAAAGAAAAAGAAGCAGATGCAGTTATTTATAATAATGGAACATTGGAATCCACAGAACAACAACTAAAAAAAATCTTAAGCGATTGGAATGTGTTAATCGTGTAGCATAAAAGACCGAAGACGACTCGAAAATAGAGCTGTTTTCGGTTTTTTTTGAGAAAATTTTTAGACACACCACTTATTGAACAGGGATAAATAACCCAATTACAAATAAAAATATCTTTCTTCTAATTTAGGGCTACATGATTCGGATAATGTGTTATACTAATTACAAGTTGTAAATATAAAGTATCACACAGTTACAGGAGGATTTTTCACATGACAGCTTCAATTGCAATTAATGGTTTTGGACGTATTGGACGAATGGTGTTTCGCCAAGCGATAGTACAGGAAGAGTTAAATGTTGTCGCAATTAATGCAAGATACCCTTTAGAAACTTTAGCGCACTTAATAAAATATGACTCTACACATGGTACTTTTTCAGGAGAAGTAAAAATAGAAGAAAATGCGCTTCTTGTAAATGGCAAACGAGTTCAAATTGTGAATGATCGTGATCCAGCGAATCTCCCTTGGAAAGAATTAAATGTCGACATCGTAATCGAGTCAACGGGAAAATTCAATGATGGTGAAAAAGCTAGTGCTCATTTAGCAGCAGGTGCGAAAAAAGTAATCATCACTGCTCCTGCCAAAAATGAAGATGCAACTATTGTAATGGGTGTTAATGATGATAAATTAGATTTAGAAAGCCAGGATATTATTTCTAACGCAAGTTGTACGACCAATTGTTTAGCACCTGTTGCAAAAGTATTAAATGATACTTTTGGTATTGAGAATGGTTTAATGACAACGGTTCACGCATATACAAACGATCAAAATAATTTAGATAATCCACATAAGGATCTAAGACGTGCACGTTCATGTGGGCAATCTATCATCCCAACATCTACTGGTGCAGCAAAAGCGCTTACATTGGTGCTGCCAGAGTTAGAAGGGAAAATTCATGGTATGGCACTTCGTGTACCTACTCCAAATGTTTCTTTAGTAGACTTAGTCGTAGATGTGCAAAGAGATGTAACTGTTGAAGAAGTAAATGCGGCATTTATAAAAGCTTCTGAAGAATCCATGAAAGGGATTTTAGGCTTTACAACTGAGCCACTAGTTTCAATTGACTTTAATACGTCTACTCTTTCCTCTACAGTAGATGGATTAACTACAATGGTTATTGGTGATCGTAAAGTAAAAGTACTTGCATGGTATGATAACGAGTGGGGTTATTCTGCACGTGTAGTTGATTTGACGAAAAAAGTAGCGTCTGGTCTTAAAGTAGGTTCAAGTCTTTAAAATAATTAGTCCTCTTTCTATATTTTTAGAAAGAGGATTTTTTTATTTGTTGCTTATTTTATCAATACATCATATAATGATAATCGTGTACTTCACGTACATGGACTACTTAAAGGGTTAGGACCTCTTTGGACTAACTTTCCCCCGTGGTAGTCAACTTTGATTGTTAATTTTTAAACTAAAACTTATCAAAGGGGGAAACGGACATTGGAAACAATGGGACGTCACATTATTGCAGAACTATGGGAATGCGATTTCGACAAACTTAACGATATGCAATTTATCGAGCAAACATTTGTTGATGCTGCACTTAAGTCTGGTGCGGAAGTCAGAGAAGTTGCATTTCACAAATTTGCACCACAAGGTGTAAGTGGAGTCGTTATAATTTCCGAATCACATTTAACGATTCACAGCTTTCCAGAGCATGGTTATGCGAGCATTGATGTGTATACATGTGGTGATTTAGACCCGTCAATTGCAGCTAATTATATTGCAGATGCTCTTAATGCTGGAATACGCGAAACGATTGAAATGCCTCGTGGTATGGGTCCAGTTAATGTACCTAAGTCGCGCATGACAGTTCAAGCGTAATAACTTAGCCGAGATGACTTAGCAGAGGAAGCGATTCCTCTGCTTTTTCGATTTTATACGATAATATTGTTATAATAGATATACAAATTAATGTAAGGAATTAGGTGAGACAATTATGAGATGTCCAACTTGTCAGTTTAATGGCACGAAAGTAGTCGATTCAAGGCCTGTTGACGATAATAAGGCGATAAGAAGAAGACGAGAGTGCGAGGATTGTGGGTTTAGATTTACCACATTTGAAAAGGTGGAAGAAACCCCTTTGATCGTCGTGAAAAAGGATGGTTCACGAGAAGAATTTAGTCGTGAAAAAATACTTCGAGGACTCATACGTGCATGTGAGAAGAGACCAGTTGCACTTGATCAACTAGAAGATATCGTGTTTTCCATTGAAAAAGAATTGCGAAGAGCAGGAAATTCCGAAGTGAAATCCGAGGAAGTTGGCGAAAAAGTGATGGACAAGCTTGCAGAAGTAGATGAAGTGGCCTATGTTCGATTTGCTTCTGTCTATCGTCAATTCAAAGATATAACAGTCTTTATAGAAGAATTAAAAGAAATCATAAAAAAGAATCCAACATTATAAGCAGCAAGAGAGTAGGTGCAACTGTTGATGTTATATAAAGAGCTTCAGCCAGCAGACATGTATATGATTCGCTTGCCATATTCTTTTTCGGATTATGATCGCCAGTTATTAACATTATTGTATCAACCATTAGTTGGTGCGGAAAGTATTAGCCTGTATTTAACACTATGGGCAGATGGAGAAGCACAAAATAATGAGCAATTGCCCCATTATCAGCTAATGAATGTATTAGGTGTTTCTATCGGTAAAATTTTTCAAGCGAGAATTGCGTTAGAAGCAATTGGGCTGCTTCGTACTTGGCAAAAATCAGAGAATGATGGCCGTGTCTTTTATTATGAATTAACTGCTCCACTTGATGCAGAGTCTTTTTTAAAAGATCCATTATTGTCGATGTTTCTGTTAGGTAAAATTGGGGAAAATGCATATAAACAATTACGGAATCGCTTTATCCAACCTCCAAACTGGAATGACGGATTTACGGATGTTTCTCGAACCTTTATGGACGTATTTAAACCATCTTCCAAAACAGGGAATGCCTTGTCTTATGAAGATAATTTTCAATCTAAGAAAAGAATGGATTCTTTGCCTTTTTACTTCGATCAATTTGATTTTGCTTTATTACAGGAAGGGCTGTCGGAACAACTTGTTCCAAAGTCAGCGATGACGATAGAAGCAAAAGAAGTAATCGCTAAACTAGCTTTTTTATACAATTTACATCCAGTAGAGATGCAAAAAGTAGTCATACTTGCGTTAGATGATGAATTACATCTCTCTGAAGCAAGATTAAAAAAAGCGTGCGCTGATTACTATAAACTAACTGTTTCTAAAACTGCTCCCGTTATGGAGAAAATCGAGCAATCAGCTAAAGCAGTACCTGAAAAGAGCCAGCCATTATCGAAAGAGGAAGAACTTATCCATTATTTAGAAACGACAGCTCCAGCAGTCGTATTAAAGGATATTGCGAACGGCAAAGACCCAATTTTAGCAGATGTACAATTAGCTAATCATTTTGTTACCCATTTTAAAATGCCCATTGGTGTTGTGAATGTGCTATTGCAATATGTGTTGCTTCGTACGGATATGAAACTAACAAAAAGTTATGCTGAGAAAATTGCTTCCCACTGGATGAGAAAAGATGTAAAAACAGCAAAACAGGCGATGGAGCTTGCCAGAAGCGAACATGAACAATATATTAAGTGGAAAAGTGAAGGATCCAAACAAAAATCTTATACGAAAAAACCAGTACGCGAAGAAAAAGTGCCGGATTGGTTTTATAAAAAAGATGGGGAAACGAAACAATCCGGAGAAACAACAAATGGTATTCAAAACATAGATCAAGAAAGACAAAAGCTATTAGCGGATTTGAATGCATTGAAGAGGTAGGTGGAAATAATGGAGCGTATTAATGAAACGTTAAAAAGAATGGTTCAAACACCAGAATTCTCATCAAGGCTAGATGAAATGAAAAAAGAAGTGTTAGAAGATCCAGGCGTGCAAAAGTTTTTAGAAGAAAACGCGGGGGATATATCTAAACGAATCGTAGATCGGGGCTTGAGTAAATTATATGAATACAAGTCGCAGTCCCATGACTGTCGTTCTTGTGAATCCCTCGAGCTTTGCATGAATGTTATGAAAGGCTACGAACCCAAATTAGTTTTAGAGCGTGGTCTAATTGGTTTAGAATATATTCGTTGTCAACGAGGGATAATAGAGGATGAACGCAGAAAAGTGACTTCTATGATTAATAGCATACATATGCCAAAAGAGGTTATGGAAGCGCGTCTTAGCGATGTTGATGTGAATGATGGAAGTAGAGTGGTTGCTGTTCGTGCAGCAGTTGACTTTTTAGAGGAACTAAATCGAACTAATACATTACCGAAGAAAGGGCTTTATATTCACGGTAAGTTTGGTGTTGGGAAATCCTATCTTCTTGGAGCCCTAGCAAATGAGCTAGCAGTAAAACATATTCATTCTGTAGTAGTTTACGTTCCTGAATTTTTACGAGAAATGAAACAAGCGATTCAAGATCAATCGCTTTCTGAAAAAATAGAGTTTGTAAAAAAAGCTCCTGTTTTAATGCTAGATGATCTTGGTGCTGAAGTAATGTCCAGTTGGACGAGAGATGAGATAATAGGAACAATCCTACATTATCGAATGTCAGAACAGCTACCTACTTTTATAACGTCTAATTTCAATTACTCCGAGTTAGAGCACCATCTATCTGTTACGCAACGAGGAGAAAAAGAAGTGGTGAAAGCTGGACGAATAATGGAGCGAATTCGTGCTCTTACGATTCCCATTTCTCTACAAGGAAAGAATTGGAGAGAAGAATAACCTCCTACAATGACTTGCAAATGCACATGGTGTGGAGTATAATCATTTTCATAAGAATAAGTAAATGCATTGAAGAGGACAACAATCAGTTTGTACGACTTTTTAGAGAGAGAAGCCTTGGCTGAAAGCTTCTTAAGTACCGGCAATCGATTTACCACCTCCGAGCAGTAACTGTGAATACATATACTAGCAGTTTACCGGTCACCGGCCCGTTAGCCGATGCAGAGCTTCGTCTACTTTTGTTTTTAGTAGACAGAAGAAGGGTGGAACCACGATTTGAACCTCGTCCCTTTATAGGGATGAGGTTTTTTTGCGTTTTCCGATACATAATTTAAAAGGAGTGTTCAACATGGCAGAAGTTATTAAGTTAAAATTTCCAGATGGAGCAGTAAAGGAATTCCCTGTTTCGACAACTACCGAAGAAATCGCGCAATCCATTAGCCCTGGATTACGTAAAAAAGCGTTAGCAGGTAAACTTAGTGGACAGCTAATTGATCTTAAGACACCAATTACAACAGACGGAGAAATTGCAATTATTACACCTGAATCCGATGAAGCGTTGGAAATTCTTCGTCACAGTTCTGCACACTTGCTTGCGCAAGCTGTTAAGCGCTTGTTTAAAGATGTAAAACTTGGAATTGGGCCAGTAATCGAAAATGGTTTTTATTATGATATTGATTCGCCGGAACCGATTACGGCAGAAGACTTCCCAGCAATCGAAAAAGAAATGAAAAAAATTATTAATGAGAATATTGAAATCATTCGACACGATGTTTCCCGCGAACAAGCTTTTGAAAAGTTCAAGGAAGATGAGTATAAAGTAGAGCTTCTTGAAGCAATTCCAGAAGGAGAGCAAGTATCCATTTATGAGCAAGGAGAATTTTTTGACCTTTGCCGCGGAGTACATGTACCATCTACAGGAAAACTAAAAGAATTCAAATTATTAAGCATTGCTGGTGCATATTGGCGTGGGAATAGCGACAATAAAATGCTTCAACGTATTTACGGTACTGCATTCTTTAAAAAAGAAGAGCTTAAGCACCATTTAGATATGCTAGAAGAAGCTAAAGAGCGTGACCATCGTAAAATAGGGAAAGAGCTAGCATTGTTTACGAATTCTCAAAAAGTAGGACAAGGGTTACCACTTTGGTTACCGAATGGTGCAACGATTCGTCGTGTTATTGAGCGTTATATCGTAGACAAAGAGCTTAAACTTGGCTACAAACATGTATATACACCAGTACTTGGTTCAAAAGATTTATACGAAACTTCCGGTCACTGGGATCACTACCAAGATTCTATGTTCCCACCAATGGAAATGGATAACGAGACATTAGTTTTACGCCCGATGAACTGTCCACATCATATGATGGTTTTCAAAAACGGTATGCACTCTTATCGTAACCTTCCTTTACGTATTGCGGAGCTTGGTACAATGCATCGTTATGAAATGTCTGGAGCACTTTCTGGTTTACAACGTGTTCGCGGGATGACATTGAATGATGCGCATCTTTTCGTGCGTCCAGATCAAATTAAAGCAGAGTTCCAAAAAGTTGTAGAGCTTATCATATCTGTTTATAAAGATTTTGATCTAAAAGATTATACTTTCCGTCTATCTTACCGTGATCCGCAAGATACAGAAAAATACTTCGATGACGACGCAATGTGGGAAAAAGCACAAGCAATGTTAAAAGAAGCAATGGACGAGCTCGGCTTAGATTATTTCGAAGCAGAAGGCGAAGCAGCATTCTACGGACCAAAATTAGACGTTCAAGTGAAAACTGCCATTGGAAAAGAAGAAACACTATCTACTGTTCAATTGGACTTCCTATTACCAGAGCGTTTTGACTTAACGTATGTTGGAGAAGATGGAAAGCCGCATCGTCCAGTTGTAATTCACCGTGGGGTAGTTTCTACAATGGAACGTTTTGTTGCATTCTTAATCGAAGAGTACAAAGGTGCTTTCCCAACTTGGTTAGCTCCAGTCCAAGTAGAAATCATTCCAGTATCCAATGAAGTACACTTCGATTATGCTAAACAAATCGAAGAGCAATTAGTAGCAGCAGGCTTCCGAGTAGAAATGGATGACCGTGAAGAAAAACTTGGTTATAAAATTCGAGAAGCACAAATGCAAAAAATTCCGTACATGCTTGTATTAGGTGATAAAGAGCTAGAAGCAGGTAACGTGAACGTACGTAAATACGGAGAACAGCAATCAGAAAGTATTCCATTTGAAGAGTTTTTAACTCGCATTCAAGAAGAAACAAAACATTAATAAGAAAAGCGCAAGCGCCTATGTCTGTCCCGACAGGCAAATGGGGAAAAGCGAGGAGGCAGCTCTCCAGCCACCACAGCTTTTTCACATTTGACCCCGAGGGGCAAGGCGCTGGAGCTAGACAATTACTGTGTAGAATTTTTTTATTTTCTTAGATCATAAATACTGTTGACATGTACGAATCTACATGGTATAGTTATTTAGGTTATTGAATACAAGTTTGTGGTATAAGAAGAGGCTGCCCGCTTCTCACCTGTTTGACACTTTTTGTTGTTGACTGGTAAGCACACGATCGACTGTAACATGTAGGCATCTGCATGTTCTTATATCGGCGGGCAGACATACATCTTATGTCTGCTCGTTTTTTTATTTGATCGAAAACGGCGTAAGTAATTCGTTTCTACGAAATTTATGCCCAAACCATGTATTCGCGACACTATTTGGAGGTGGATTGTTATTAGCAAAGACATGTATGTGAACGATGGCATTCGAGCACGCGAACTACGCGTTATTGATCAAAATGGCGATCAGTTAGGATTGAAAACACGTAACGAAGCACTTGAAATCGCAGGTCGTGTAAATTTGGATCTTGTCCTTGTGGCTCCTCAAGCCAAGCCGCCAGTCGCTCGTATCATGGACTATGGTAAATTCAAATTTGAGCAGCAAAAAAAGGATCGTGAAGTCCGTAAAAATCAAAAAATCATCGTGATGAAAGAGGTTCGTTTGAGCCCAACAATCGATGAACATGATTTCCAAACGAAACTTAAAAACGCGATCAAGTTCCTTGAAAAAGGAGATAAAGTGAAAGCATCTATTCGTTTTAAAGGTCGTGCGATTACTCATAAAGAGATTGGTCAACGCGTTTTAGATAGATTTGCCGAAGCTTGTGCGGAAGTATCTACGGTTGAATCAAAACCGAAAATGGATGGCCGCAGTATGTTCTTAGTGCTTGCACCAAAGAACGAAAAACAGTAATAGAGTACAATTGTTTAGGAGGAATTCGACATGCCGAAAATGAAAACTCACCGTGGAGCTGCAAAGCGTTTCAAAAAGACGGGTACAGGAAAATTAAAACATGACCGTGCTTTTGGAAGCCACTTATTCGCTAACAAATCTACTAAAGCTAAACGTAAACTACGTAAAACTAAAGTAGCTTCTTCAGGCGATTACAAACGTATCAAAACACTACTTACTTACATGAAATAATAAGAAATTTAAATCTTGAAAGAATAGCAGGAGGTAATGAATCATGCCACGCGTAAAAAGCACACCAGTAACAAAAAAGCGTCGTAAAAAAGTATTAAAATTAGCTAAAGGTTATTACGGTTCAAAACATACATTATATAAAGTAGCAAACCAACAGGTTATGAAATCTCTAATGTATGCATACCGTGACCGTCGTAACAAAAAACGTGAATTCCGTAAATTATGGATCACACGTATCAATGCGGCAGCACGTCTAAACGGTCTTTCTTACAGCCGTTTAATGCACGGATTAAAATTAGCTGAAATCGAAGTAAACCGTAAAATGTTAGCTGATCTAGCTGTAACTGATGCAACAGCATTTACACAACTTGCAGATGCAGCAAAAAAAGCAATCGCTAAATAATAAACGATAAAAAGCTGATAGAGATTCTATCAGCTTTTTTTGTACAAGGGGTAGAAATATGACTGAAATTATTCCCTTTTTTATATTGATCATGTCCGTTATTTCGTTTGTCGTCATGGGCTATGACAAATCACAGGCGAAAAACCATAAACAAAGAGTTTCAGAGCGTACATTATGGTCGCTTGCTATCTTTGGCGGGGGCATTGGTGCTTACTTAGGAATGCAGTTGTTCCGACATAAAACAAAGCATACGAATTTTCGTGTAGGTTTTTTGATGCTGCTCATCGTCTATGTATTTATACTTTTTTGGTTAGTAAAAGCGAACAACCCAAGTATGATCTAGGGGGGTTCGCTTTTTTGTGTTCAAAAACTATAAAGTTCAATATATATTGAACTTTTTTAAGAGTAACTTAAGTAAGTTATATCACTTTTCTAAATTGCACATAGTATAGGGAAACTGCGCGATAGTCGTCGGTGTCTCACACCAAGTAAACTTGTTTTTGACAATTGGTTGCTCTTCAGAGTAATTTGGTTGCTTTCAGACTAGAGCTAGTTGCTCTTAACAGACGTTTGGGTGCTCTCAGACTAGAACTGGTTGCTTTCAACAGCTGGTTGGTTGCCCTTATCCAATTTCTGGAGTTACATATACTGCAATATATAATTGGAGGGATTTAGTGCGGCGGCGCGAGACTCCTGGGGGAAAGCGAGGCAGACGAGACCCTGCAGTCGCTTGCGACGAAGCGGCTCGTTGCTCGCCCGCGGAAAGCGAAGCGCCGCCGTGCTAAATCCAAGCGTTCACTTTCTTCAAGCTCTCTAAGTCGCAGTTTCCCTATTATGTGCGACATCCCATCAGGTGATTTTGTTATGCTTCATCTTTCATGAGCTGCTCTATCGGGCTCTTCCAATTGATTTTGGCAGATGGGTAATTCATCCGTATTTCATTTTGTAAAAAACGAAAATCCTCTTTTGAAAACCCTTGTAGTTTGGAAGGATCTTTTATCCAAACGAAAATAGATACTACTTCAAATGCTTGTTCCGTCGTACCTAAATACTTTTCACCTTCAAATAATGCACCTTTATACGTTATGAAAAAATTCTTACGGACATTTTTTATATCATCATAAAAATAGTACTGTTCTTTCTCATAGGATTCATCTAACTTTCTCTTCGGATCAAACAAATAACGAAGAATTTTATAAAATGCATATATGATTATAACAATTATTAGCAGTCGTAGTAATACAATCATCAAAAATGTCCTCCTTGTAAAATACATAGTAATTGCTATACGATAGAAGAGGTAGTTTGGTTTCAAAATAATTTAAAATAATTGGAGGAAATGATGAATTTAACAAAACTTTTTAAAATGCAACAAGCATTGGACGAATATATTCAAACAAATAAGCGAGTAGATGAAGATGTATTTGTAAAGAAAGGATTAGCCCTTGTTGTAGAACTTGCAGAATTAGCGAATGAAACACGTTGTTTTAAGTTCTGGAGTGATAAGGGACCGTCTGAACAGAATGTTATTTTAGAAGAGTATGTCGACTCTATTCATTTTTTATTGTCATTGGGAATTGAAAAAGGCTTGGATGATTTAACAGATTGGCCAATGGAAGATAAAGAGGAAGACTTAACTACACTATTTCTTTTAACAAACGAGGCAATCATTGCATTTTTACATGAATCGACGAAAAGTACATATGAAGAAATTTGGGTTTTGTATGGTGCCATTGCAGAAAAGCTAGGCTTTACTAGTGAAGATGTATTGCAAGCGTATATTTCTAAAAATGAAACAAATTATGAAAGACAGAAGAGTGGTTATTAATACTTTGAGCTAAATCAGTTCTATACTATTACCATGATTTTTTGGGGGGAGGAATGTGACTAAGACGCATTCTTCCTCCATTTTGTTTGTTAAACGTATGCCAATAATTCTTCCGAAGTCCTATAATACAAACGTTAATGGAATAAAATATGTTAAAATGGAATCAATTTAAAACCAAAAGAAAGGAGGGGTAAAAAATGGGCTTAACTTTGGAAATTGTGCGTACATTAATCCCGCTTGTAATAGTAGGAGGAATTGCAGTATTTGTAGTTTTAAGAATGCAATATAAATATAAGAAAGGCGCACTTGGTAAGAAAAAATCAAAAAGTGCTCAAAGTTTATTAGATAGTTTAATCCCATTTGGAATGATGATTGGATTTGCTATTGCTATACTTTTAAGCATATTCTTCCAAATTTCTTTACTATCGGCAATTGCTTGGGGACCTGGGTTAGGTTTATTATTTGGTTATTTTGCTTATGAAGTTTATAGCAAAAGAGAAGAAAGTTATTCATAATAGCTTTTTTTTAGAAATGAGCGTTTTATATAAGAAGACTATATTACGATATGAAAATCTCAAATAATTGGAACTTTTTCTACTGTAAACCGTAAACATATTAACTTATTAATGTGGAGGTGAAGTTAATGAAAAAGTTCCTCTTTTTGTTTGTATTATTTTTGTTAGCTTTTTCATCTAGTGTAGTTGCAGAAGAGAGATCCTACTCAATAGACACAATACATATTAAATCCTGGATTCAACCAAATGGCGATCTTTTAGTGAATGAAGTATTTACCTATAATTTTGATGGGAATTATACAAGTCTAAAGCGATCCTTTCCAAAAGAACATGATAAAAATGTGGTGAATTTTTACGCTCATGAAATAACTACTTTAAGTCCAGAACCAGGTTTCATCGAAGATAATACATTAAAAACATTGCATGTTAAGAAAGAGAATGGAGTATATCGAACAAATATTAACAAAACAAACGAAAAAGTTTCTTTTTTGTATGTATATACTCTTAAGAATGCAGTGAAAGCATATGATACATATAGTGTTGCCGATGTTACATATTTTGGAGATGGAGATGCACATGATCAAGATTTTCATAATGTAACAATAGATTTTATTCTCCCTCAAACAATGGATCCTGTTAAATTCGATGGAGTTTTGTTCGATCGAAATGCGAAGAAAAATGGGAAGTCTGAACATGGAATTCGGTTTAAAACACCGATTTCGGAGGCATTTACCTTCACAAAAACATCCTTCTTTTTTCCTTCATCTGTTCTGACAAGTATAGAGAAAACGAAAAGTACTAGCTCGATGGAAGAAGCATTTGCAAACGACAAGAAACAAGCGGATGCGATGAAAAAGAGGCTATCAGAAATTCCTGTACTTATAAAAATTTTACCAAAAGTTTCGGTTGTATTAGTGATCCTTGCTGTACTTTTTATAATTGTTTTACCTCAAAGACATTTTTGGCGAAAGGGAAATGAAGAGCACATACTTAACATTGATATTTTATACTTGTTTTCTGTATATAAGACAGGAAAACGGGATAAGAAAACTTTTTTAGCCGGTTTATTTTCGTTAGTTGAAAAAGAAGCTGCAATAGTCAAACCTTCACGAGCGGCAATACGTTTTAAAAATGACCCGAAAGCGCCTAAAGAAACTTTATTGTTTCGCTTGAAAAACGGAGGAATTGCAAAGGGCTTATCCGAAGCTTATTTAATCCAATGGCTATTTAGCACCAAAAGTGGTTCTAGTAAATGGGCATTCCATTTGCATGATGCAGCGGGAGCGCCAAGAAAAGAAAGAGATAATGGGATGGCCAATTACTATCATACTAGGACAAAAGTCTTTAAAAAGAATCAAAAAACTTGGCATAAAAAAGTGCAGGATGAATTAGAAGAAGCGGGAACTTTCCATCACAAACTACCAAAGATCATTATTAGTTTAGCAATAATATTGTTAGCGACTTTCGTTGCCATAAGCTATTATGCAGATTTCAGAAGCAGCGGAAGTATTGTATTCATTGGGATTATTACGATACTTGTTCTCATTATTAATTGGGTTAAACTAACTGCTCACTGGTATTTTGCTCTTTATATGATTGTGATTAGTTTAATGGTAGGGAACATAGTAAATGATGAATTGATGAGTGAAATCTTTGGTTTAATCTTAGCGGTTATTCTTTTATATATCGCTGTGCCGATAAATATTCTTTCGATGAATGCAGTACGTGTAAAAGATAGTATTCGCTCTTTCCAAAAAAGTATAAAAAGTGGAATGCCTGCCGATCTTTCGAAAACAGAGCAGGAGAAGTGGACGATTCGGACATATCTATTTGGTAGAAAAAATGTGCACATACCAGTTGTGGATGAAACGATTCCCTTGGCAGCACTATTAATAGCTGGAACAGACCCAATGGACTATGTGGCAAAAACATGGTACTGGACACCGGGTGCTACCTCTAGCGGAGGTTCATCCGATTCAGGAGGATTTTTCGGCGGAGACAGTGGTGGTGGCGGTGGTGACGGAGGAGGCGGCGGAGCAGGAGCCGATTAAAATCTATCACTTAATTTTGAAAATAGGTTGAGTTTAGAATATAATTGATATGGCAGTTATATTTAGGAGGGCGAAATAATGACAAAGTTAGATGAGACATTGACAATGCTTAAAGAGTTAACCGATGCAAAAGGAATCCCAGGGAATGAGCGTGAACCTCGTCAAGTAATGGAAAAGTATATAAAGCCCTTTGTAGATAAAATAGAATATGATAATCTAGGAAGCTTGATCGCTGAAAAAGTGGGGGACGCAAATGGTCCCAAGATAATGGTAGCAGGGCATTTAGATGAAGTCGGGTTTATGATTTCTAAAATTGATGACAAAGGATTTTTAAGCTTTCAAACAGTCGGTGGCTGGTGGTCTCAAGTAATGCTTGCACAACGAGTGACAATCGTGACTCGTAAAGGTGATACTATTACCGGTGTGATCGGATCAAAACCTCCTCATATTTTAACAGCGGATGCACGAAAAAAAGCAGTGGACGTAAAAGATATGTTCATCGATATCGGTGCTTCCTCAAAAGAAGAGGCGATGGAGTGGGGAGTATTACCGGGAGATATGGTCGTACCATATTTTGAATTCTCGGTGATGAACAATGAAAAATTATTACTTGCAAAAGCATGGGATAATCGTATTGGCTGTGCTATTGCAATCGACGTATTAAAAGGTTTGCAAGATGTACAACATCCGAACATTGTATATGGTGTAGGAACTGTTCAAGAAGAAGTTGGACTTCGTGGTGCTAAAACTTCTACAGTAAAAGTAAATCCAGATATCGGTTTTGCAGTTGACGTTGGTATTGCAGGAGATACACCTGGTATTACTGCGAAAGAATCGACAAGCAAAATGGGAGCGGGTCCACAAATTGTATTGTTCGATGCATCGATGGTATCACATAAAGGATTGCGTGATTTTGTAATTGATACGGCAGAAGAAAATAATATTCCATATCAATTTGAAACGATCCCTGGTGGAGGAACAGATGCAGGCTCTATGCATATTTCTTTGAATGGTGTACCAGCATTATCAATTGGAATTGCAACGCGTTATATCCATTCACATGCTGGAATTCTTCATCGCGATGATTATGAAAACATAGTCAAATTGATTGTAGAAGTAATAAAAAAATTAGACCGCGATGCAGTAAATAAAATTACGTTTGATTAATAAAAATCGTCTAGAAGAGCATAATGAATGCCATTCTAGACGTTTTTTAATTTTCAGTTTTGCATATAAATTCAGTTGACTTTATGATTATTCATATTTATAATGATAATTACATAAATATACGTAAAGGAGTGTTTTTATAAATGAAACTTTTAGAATGGGCGAACTTAAAAATGGTAGATAGTTTAAAAGGTAAGGATCTATTAACTCTTTTTGATTACTCAAAAGAGGAGATAGTAGATATAATTCAGCTAGCAGTTGAATTGAAAAAGCTAACAAAGGCGGGGAAATGTCCCCCACTTTTAGAAGGTAAAACATTAGGGATGATTTTTGAAAAACACTCAACAAGAACTAGAATTTCTTTTGAAGTCGGTATGAAACAATTAGGTGGAAATGGTATGTTTATGCATTCACGTGATTTGCAAATCGGTCGAGGTGAATCAGTTTATGATACGGGCCATGTATTGTCTGGTTATTTAGATGGCATTATGATTCGTGCAAATTCGCATGAAATGGTGAAAGAATTAGCCGAGCATGCGAGCATACCTGTCATTAATGGATTAACAGATATGTATCATCCCTGCCAAGCGCTGGCAGACATTCTAACGATTCATGAAGTGAAAGGATATACACAGGGTTTAAAGATTGCGTATATTGGAGATGGGAATAATGTGGCACACTCTCTAGTTATAGCTTCAGCATACATGGGGATGCATATTGCCGTTGCAACACCGGTTGGTTATGAACCAAATCCAGAAATTATGGAAAAAGCAAAAGCGATTGCTTTACAAAATGGTGGATCGTTGTTCGTATCGAATGATCCAGTAGAAGCAGTGGTGAATGCAGATGTTATTTATACAGATGTTTGGACATCTATGGGGCAAGAAGAGGAAATGCAGAACCGTTTAGCAGACTTTAAAGAGTTTCAGATCAATGAAGCGCTAGTGGCGAATGCAAAGAATGATTATATATTCTTACACTGTCTGCCTGCCCATCGTGAAGAAGAAGTCTCCACTGCTGTAATTGATGGACCGAACTCATACATTTTCCAGCAAGCTGAAAATCGTTTGCACGCACAAAAAGCAGTGTTAGCTTCTCTAATGGCTTAATCGGATTTTAGGAACAATAGACTGGGAAGACAGGGTTTGTCACCAGGCTATTCCAATACATGCGATGTCGATCGTCAAGATGGACGGCTTCATCGCTACATACGAAGAGTGATTCGGGAGACGCTGAATCACTCTTTATCATTTTTACAAAAAAAGAACCTATCCTTAAGATAGGTCTTTAGTAAAGTAAATGATTAAGCTTTTGAAACTTTATTTGGTATTTTAGTTGTTGTGGTTTCAGTGCTTTCTTTTACTGGGCGTTTGGACCAATAAGTCGCTAAAATTGGACCGGAAATATTATGCCAAACTGCTCCTAGTGCACTTGGAAGAGCAGCTAACGGACCTAAGTGAGCGCTTGCTAGTGCCACACCTAAACCAGAGTTTTGCATACCTACTTCAATAGAAATTGCTCGCTGATCTAATTCGGAAAGACCCATTAGCTTTGCAGCAAAATAACCTAATAATAACCCTGCACCATTATGCAGGAATACTCCTACAAACACTAAGAAACCAGCAGAAGCAATGTTATTTACGTTACCTGCAACAACTGCAGAAACAATTGTAATAATGGCTAGTACTGATATAAGTGGTAAAATACTTAAGCTTTTTTCCACTACGTTCGGTAATAATTTTTTCAAAAATAATCCAAGAATAATCGGTATAATAATTACTTGGACAATAGACATGAACATATCAACCGCATCGACTGGCATCCATTGTCCTGCAAGTAAAAGCAGCAATAATGGTGTTAAAAGAGGTGCCAAGATAGTCGAGAAAGAAGTCATTGTAATAGACAATGGAACATTTCCTTTGGCTAAATAAACCATAACGTTTGATGCGGTTCCACCTGGTACAGAACCTAAAAGAACTAGACCGGCTGCTAACTCACCTGGTAATTGTAAAAGATAAGCAATTGCAAATGCAGTTAAGGGCATAATGATGAACTGGGCTAAAACCCCGATTATAACAGGTTTCGGATGCGTTAAAATCAATTTAAAATCTACAGCCTTTAGCGTAAGACCCATCCCAAACATAACAATTCCAAGCAAAATCGTAATATACTTACCAAATGGAAGAAACGTATCAGGTATTAAAAATGCAATGACCGCTACTGCGATTACTAAAAATGCAAAATACTTTCCTGCAAAATTACTAATAGACTCTAATATTTTCAAATTATTCACCTAAGCTTTCTATTTTTACGATTTTGTTTGGATTTAATATATTGTTCGGATCAAGTGCGACTTTAATTTTTTCCATTACTAGTAAAGCTGCTCCATGTTCAGTAGCTTGATACTTTTGTTTTCCTACCCCTACACCATGCTCGCCAGTACAAGTACCGTCTCGCTCTAGAGCATAGTGAACGATTTTTTCATTGAATGCTTCTGCTTTAGCTACTTCTTCTGGATTATTCATATCAATCATCAATAACGCGTGGAAGTTTCCGTCTCCGACATGTCCTAGAACTCCTCCGACAAGACCAATTGTATCCAGTTCTTTTCTTGCATATATGACAGCGTCCGCTAGCTCTGAAATAGGTACACAAACATCGGTTACCATCATTTTTTTCCCTACGTTTCCGTGAATATACGCATACGCAAGGTTATGTCTGGCATCCCAAAGCTTTGTGCGTGCAGTATTATCTGTTTCGAATTGAACTTCCTCACAAAGATGATCTTCCATTATTTCTTTTGTAAATTCTACATCTTGCTGTAATCCTGCTTCGTTTCCGTCAAATTCTAAGAAAAGAGTAGGCTTTTCTGCATAATTTGTTTCACTAAATCGATTTACTTGACGTATGGAGCTTTCATCCACTAGCTCTACCCGTGCGATTGGTATGCCTGCCTGCAAAATGGAAGTAACGGCCTCTACTGCGTTTTGAACAGTCGGGAACACTGCTCTTGCTGCTGTTGTAAACTCTGGGATTCCGTACACTTTTAAAGTCAATTCTGTAAAGCAGCCGAGCGTTCCTTCCGAACCTACAAAAAGTCCGTTCAAATGATAACCCGATGCCGATTTGGCAGCCAAATTTCCTGTATGTATAATCGTACCGTCTGCAAGTACTACTTCTAAATCACGAACTTGATCTCGCATCACACCGTATTTAACAGTAGTTGTACCACTAGCGTTTGTAGCAGCCATTCCACCTAAGGTTGCATCTGCTCCGGGATCTACGGAAAAGAAAAGACCGTATTTCTTTAGTTCTTTATTTAGTTGCGTTCTCGTCACACCTGGTTGGACTTTTACTAATAAATCATTTTCACGAACTTCTATAATTTTATCCATCAATGAAAAATCAATCGTAATTCCTTTATCATATGGAATAATATGTCCTTCTAAGCTGGAGCCACGTCCAAAAGGAACAACTGCTACTTTGAAATTGTTTGCTATTTTCATAATTTGGCTCACGTCATTTGCTGTTTTAGGAAAAACAACGATATCAGGAAGACTGATATGATGGTAAGATTCGTCTTTACTATGTAGCTCTCGTACTGTTTGATTGACAGACACTAGGCTTTCGTCTAAAAACTCTTTTAATGTTTCTACTATTTCTTCTGTTAATATAGTCATGTTAAATCGCCTCTTTATAAAAATATAAGTATATGTTTTATTAGAATTTTTCTGTTAATTCTAATAGAGTAATTATACAGATAATTCGACAAATTGCAATTGAATCTTTATGAATTTTTTCACAATCTTTATTTTCTCCAATTGTTGAGCTACTAAAAAATTAGGGATTAACATTTTAGTTAGAACAAAGAAGTTAATTATCATTGACATTATGTTAAGTATACATTACATTATGTATATAATAGTTAACCTTTTGAGAGAAGGAGAAAAATGCTTAAAAATCGTGTGAAAGAATTACGCGCTAGATTTAGTTATACGCAAGGGATTTTAGGAGAAAAAGTAGGTGTGACAAGACAGACTATTGGTTTTATCGAAAAAGGAGAATTTTCTCCTTCTATTACACTTTCTTTAAAGCTTGCACATGTTTTGGAATGTAAGGTAGACGAACTATTTTGGCTAGAAGAGGAGGAATAACGATGAAAAAAGATTTTCGGGTACAGTATCCACTTTGGCAAATTGGTTTTATGTTAATATTTATGGCATTGGTTTTCGTGATTACCGGTGCAGTCACCACTTACGTTAACAATAAAACCTCATTTTCATATACGATCCAACTTGAAGCATTAGAAGGTGGTATTGTCTTTCTGCTAATTCCGGTGTTTCTTATCATGGCAATTATGTTATCTAGTAAATTAAAGAAATATAATAAAGAACACCCAACTAAAAAATTATCGGTATGGCGAACTAAGCCGCTTGAATACATGGAAGATGACGAAGCGTGGCAAATGATTACAAGAGTAGCGACTCAGAAAGTTTATACTTTCTTCACATGGTCATTACCTCTTTCAGCCGTTTTTCATTTACTAATTCCTACCTCTAAGTTCCTAATTATTTTAAATATTGTCGTTCTATCATTAGTGCAATATCTCATTTTTTATATTCATGTACGAAAGCATGTGACAGAAGAAGAGGAATAATAAAAATAATCCGTGAAGAGTATTATTTCTTCACGGATTATTTTTATTTGAATGCTGCAGAGATTTCATTTAATACGGAGCTTCGTTTTGTATCATCGGCCATCTTCCACCATTTTTCGAAGATAACTCCAAGCCCAGGTAGAAGATGTTCTTCGCCTCTTTGAATAGCATCTTCAACTACGTTACGAATATCTGTTGCAGAATTCCCTTTTAAATTGTTTGAAATTGCTTCTCGAATTTGAAAATCCATTTTTATCACTCCTCGTAATTATCTTTTCCAAACTCTCGCAAGGTATACACGAATTTGTTACTATTAAATAAAAAAGGCGGTACATATAAATGAAACGAATCGAATCTCCCCAAAATTCCCTTGTGAAGCATTGGAAAAAACTGTTAAGTGTTCGAAAAGAACGAGACAAAACAGGTGAATTCATTATCGAAGGCTACCACTTAGTCGAAGAAGCGATTAAACAAAAAGAACAGGTGCTTACAATTATGCTAAGTGATACGAGCGAGATTCCAGCAAATTGGGATGTAGACAATTTAGAAATCGTAGAAATAAATGATGTCATCAAAAAGGAACTTGCTGAAACAGAACACACACAAGGAATATTTGCGCATTGCAAACAGCAAACTGTAGAAGAGCAAGTACAAACAAAGTGGAAACGTTTGTTATTAATAGATGCTGTCCAAGATCCTGGCAATATTGGTACAATGATTCGCACAGCAGATGCTGCAGGAATCGATGCAGTGATTCTCGGTAAAGGTTCCGCGGATGCATATAACCCTAAAACATTGCGTTCAGCACAAGGTTCCCATTTTCATATCCCTATTGTAAAAGGAGATTTACATGAATGGATCATTGCATTGAAAAATCGACAAGTAACTGTTTTCGGAACCGCATTTGAAAACTCTACGCCATTCCATCAAGTGGAGAAAAGCGATTCTTTTGCGTTAATTGTAGGAAATGAAGGAAGTGGCATCCATAAAGAGCTACTAGAGCAGACCGATCAAAATATTATAGTGCCTCTTTTAGGACAAGCTGAGTCATTAAATGTAGCGGTAGCAACAGGGATTTTGTTATATGGTTTAGCATTATAATAGTTGGAATTAGAGATGTCGTATTACGTAGTTTAGGGAAACTGCGAAGTAGTCATCGACGTCTCACTCCAAGTAAACTTGTTTAATGAAAATTGATTGCTCTCAGGGGTAATTTGGTTGCTTTCAGACTAGACTAGTTGCTCTCAACAGACTTTTGGTTGCTCTCAGACTAGAACTGGTTGCTTTCAACAGCAGTTGGTTGCCCTTAGCCATTTATTGGATTTACTTAGTCAAAAAACTGTAGATGTTTTTGTTTTTAGCAAGTCGATCATAAATAAAAACGAAATTACCATTGATTTTCGCTACAGTCGGCGACTCCTGTGAGACGAGTGGGCTAATGAGACATCCCAACGACGCCCAAAGCGGAGGGGATGGCTCATCGTTCCCCCCACGGAAAGCGCCCGACTGGAGTGAAAATCACGGCAGACACCTAATAAAGCTTTACGTCGCAGTTTCCCCATTATACGCATAAAAATAAATCACACTTGAAGTAACGTTTAAAACTTCGTATAATGAATATAATTTGATATATAAAAGCTGTCATCGGGAAAAGTATATATGCCGATTCGAAAAAAGGAATTTTACACCTTGACTGAAAGTGTAAATTGAGAATGCATATAGAAGTTCACCCCGCTAGCTGCCACCGGGACCAGTCATTGACTGTAAAGGTGTGCCGGTGTAGAGCCGTTAGTCGAATTGAGTGATTGCACATTTTTGTCGTGCAATAATCAGGGTGGTACCGCGAAATTAGTCCTCGTCCCTTTTATAGGGGCGGGGTTTTTATTTTGTCAAAAAGGAGAGTATTTAAACATGGAAGCACAACTTCAACAGTTAAAAGAAGAAGCATTACAAAAAATTGAAGCTTCTCAGAATGTCAAAGAATTAAATGATGTGCGTGTTGCATATTTAGGGAAAAAAGGACCTATTACGGATTTATTAAAAGGAATGGGTAAACTTCCTGCAGAAGAACGTCCTAAAATGGGAGCTCTTGTAAATGTAGTTCGTGAAGAGGTAACAGAAGTGCTAGAAGCTCGCATGACTCTTCTACAAGAACAAGCGATTCAAGCGCAATTAGAAAAAGAATCAATTGATGTGACATTACCAGGTCGCCCTGTGAAAACAGGAAATCATCATCCACTAACTCGTGTGGTAGAAGAAATTGAAGATTTGTTCATTAGCATGGGCTATGAAATCGCAGAAGGTCCAGAAGTAGAAAAAGATTACTACAATTTCGAGGCGTTGAACTTACCAAAAGGTCACCCAGCTCGTGATATGCAAGACTCATTCTACATCTCAGAAGATATTCTGCTTCGTACACATACATCACCAGTGCAAGCTCGTACGATGGAAGCAAAAGAAGGAAAGCCGATTAAAATTATTTGCCCTGGTAAAGTATATCGCCGTGACAATGACGATGCGACGCATTCTCACCAATTTACACAAATTGAAGGGCTTGTTATTGGGGAAAACATTCGTATGAGTGATTTAAAAGGAACGCTTTCAGTTTTTGCGAAGAAAATGTTCGGCGAAGATCGTGAAATCCGTCTACGTCCAAGCTTCTTCCCATTCACAGAACCATCTGTTGAAATGGATATTTCTTGTTTCAAATGTGGCGGCAGTGGCTGTAACGTTTGTAAGAAAACAGGGTGGATTGAAATTTTAGGTGCTGGTATGGTGCATCCAAATGTTTTAGAAATGGCTGGATATGATTCGAAAAAACTTTCTGGCTTTGCATTTGGTATGGGGCCAGAACGTATTGCAATGTTGAAATATGGAGTGGAAGATATTCGTCATTTCTATACAAATGATGTGCGTTTCTTATCGCAATTCCACCGAACAGAAGTGTAAGGAGGAAATGATATGTTAGTTTCTACGAAATGGTTAGCGGAATATGTAAATACACAAGGACTTGATCCAAAAGATTTAGGGGAAAAAATTACTCGTTCAGGAATTGAAGTGGATGCAGTTATAGATCGTTCTCAAGGAATGACGAATGTGGTAGTTGGTTATGTGAAGGAATGCGTCAAGCATCCGGAAGCTGATAAATTAAATATTTGCCAAGTAGACGTTGGAGAAGAAACAACACAAATAATTTGTGGAGCTCCAAACGTAGCAGAAGGGCAAAAAGTAATCGTTGCTCGTCCAGGAGCAGTACTTCCTGGTGGAATAAAAATAAAAAAAGCAAAACTACGCGGTGAAGAATCGAATGGTATGATCTGTTCACTACAAGAACTTGGTATTGAAGGAAGACTAGTACCAAAAGCGTACGCTGAAGGTATTTATGTACTTCCAGAAACAGCGAATCCGGGTGAAAGTGCACTTCCACTACTAGGGTTAGATGACATTATCCTTGAACTTGGGTTAACACCAAACCGGTCGGATGCGCTAAGCATGCTTGGAGTTGCTTACGAAGTTGGAGCTATTTTATCGGAAGATATGAAATACCCAGAAGCAACATACACAGAAAGTAGCGAAAAAGCTTCTGACTACTTAAACTTACGTGTTGATGCAATCGAAGAAAATCCGATGTACGTAGCAAAAGTAGTAAAAAACGTGCAAATTAAAGAATCACCACTTTGGTTACAACATCGTCTAATGGCAGCTGGTGTTCGTCCACATAATAATGTAGTCGATATTACAAACTATGTGTTAATGGAATACGGCCAACCACTTCATGCATTTGACTATGACCGTTTAGAAACAAAAGAACTTGTCATTCGTCTTGCAAATGAAGGGGAAAAGATTGTTACACTCGATGATCAAGAACGTACACTTAAATCGAATAATTTAGTTATTACAAATGGCAAAGAGCCAGTTGCAATTGCTGGAGTTATGGGTGGAGCAAATTCAGAAGTGCATGACGGTACAACAACGGTTGTAATTGAGTCAGCATATTTTGCAGGTGGATCTGTTCGTCAAACATCAAAAGACCAAAATTTACGCAGTGATGCAAGTGCTCGATTTGAAAAGGGTGTAGATCCGAATCGCGTTATTTTAGCGGCAGAGCGTGCGGCAAGTCTACTTGCTGAACTAGCTGGTGGAGAAGTGCTAGCAGGATCTGTTGTCGTAGATGAATTAGACAAAGCACCTGTGGAAGTTGTTGTATCTCCAGACTTTATCAACAATCGTTTAGGGATGAAAATTTCATTAGAAGATATGACTTCTATTCTAACGAGATTAAAATTTGATCACCAAGCGGCAAATGGTTATTTATACATTAATGCACCGACTCGTCGTCAAGATATTAAAATTCCAGAAGACATCGTAGAAGAAATCGCGCGTATGTATGGATACGATGAAATCCCAATGACGCTTCCAGTGGAAGAATCTAAACCAGGTGGACTAACATCCTATCAAGCAAAACGCCGTCAAGTTCGTGCTTACTTGGAAGGTGCAGGCCTATATCAAGCAATCACTTATTCTTTAACTTCTAAAGAAATGTCTCAAAAATTTGCATTAGAAACAGCACCAGTTACAGAGCTATTAATGCCTATGAGTGAAGAACGCAGCACACTTCGCCAAAGTTTAATCCCGCATTTACTAGATGCCGTATCGTATAACACTGCTCGCCAAGCAGATACAGTGGCTCTTTATGAAGTTGGTTCTGTTTTCTTAGGTGAAACAGAATCGGGTCTGCCTCATGAACAAGAACATTTAGCAGCAGTAATTGCTGGTAAATGGGTGGACCACAGCTGGCAAGGTGAGAAAAAAGCAGTCGATTTCTTCGTACTAAAAGGAATCGTCGAAGGATTAATGGAGCTACTTGGTCATTCAAAAGAACTTACTTTTGAACGTGCAGTAGTAGACGGATTACATCCGGGACGTACTGCATCGATTAAACTTGCTGGAGAAGAAATTGGTTTAATCGGACAATTGCATCCATCTGAACAAAAAGTACGTGACTTAAAAGATACGTATGTAATGGAACTAAACTTAGCACAAGTATTGAACAAAGAAGTGGAAACATTATACTATGCACCAGTTTCTAAATTCCCATCAATCACTCGTGATATTGCATTAGTAGTAGACAGCGAAAAAGCAGCTGGAGAACTACAAGCAATTATCCAACTATCTGGTGGACGACTATTAAAAGCTGTACATCTATTCGATTTATACGAAGGAGAAAAAATGGAGCCAGGCAAAAAATCGGTTGCATTCTCTCTAACTTATTTCGATCCAGAACGTACATTAACGGATGAAGAAGTAGTAAATGCCCATAACAAAGTATTAAAAGCACTTGCAGAACAAGCAGGGGCGGAGTTAAGAGGATAAGATAGAAGGGAGCAGTGCCGATATAATGGTACTGCTCTTTTTTAGTTCCCTATCTTACATAGAGAGAGCATAGGATTGTCCAAATTTCGTGTGTCATGGTCCAACTTCTTCTCATTGTTGTCCAATTCGACAACTGGGAAACTTTCCAATAAAAAAGTGCATTCTTCTGCAGTCAAAATGGAGCAGTGCCGATATACTGATACTGTTCTTTTCGTTTTGGTAGGAAAAAATAGAGAGTGATAAATAAACGCAATCAAATTAGTCATGAGTAATGGACTATAATGGAACATCTCTCCAGCAAGGCATAAGCTGGTGAGATGTTTTTCACGTCAACTGATATTTTTTCATTTTTGCATATAACCAAGTTCTACTGATGCCGAGGCTCCTGCTCGCTTGTGCTTTATTGCCATTTGCCTCTCGTAAAGCTGTCAAAATGAGTTCTTTTTCCGTTCTTTCCATTGAACTGATGAAGGAATCTTGGGAAAGGGTTTTGGGGGATGGAAAAGGTCTCACATGTTCATCTGTATTCTGCTGGACTCGCGTGGAGAGTGGGTTGGGCAGTTGCACAACTTTAATGTAATGATCCTGCGTCAAATTGGCAGCCCTTTCCAATAGGTTTTGAAGTTCGCGAATATTACCAGGCCAATCATAGTTTAACAGTCTGGTTAATGCAGAATGTGTAATCCCGCTTAGTTGGAAACCAGATCGGTTCAGTTCGGTAATGATGGAGTTGACGATATCTGGAATATCTTCCATCCGCTCTCGTAAAGGTGGAATTTCAATCCGCATGATATTTAATCGGTAATAAAGATCCTCTCTGAATTTCCCTTCTGAAATTAACTTTTCCAGATTTTTATTTGTCGCAGCTATAATTTTTGTATCTAACTGGATGATACGATTACTGCCCACTGGTTCGAATTCTTTTTCTTGTAGCACCCGTAAAAGTTTTGTTTGTAGCTGCAATGGCATATCTCCAATTTCATCGAGGAATAAAGTGCCATTTTGCGCCATTTCTAGTTTCCCTTTTTTCCCGCCTTTTTTTGCCCCAGTGAATGAACCTTCTGCATAACCGAAAAATTCCGATTCGAGTAATTCACTAGGAATAGCGGCACAGTTCACTTGGACAAACATGCCGGTTTGTTGGGACGCTGCATGGATCCCATGTGCAAACAGCTCTTTCCCAGTACCGCTTTCTCCCAGCAATAGCACTGTCGAACGGCTACGTGATGCCGCCAAAGCTTCCTTTTTTGCTTGCCGGATTGATTCTGACTCTCCTACGATGTCGGCTAATGAGTACTTCGTGCCTCTTATTTCTTTTAGTTCATTTTGATAATAAGAGAGTTGTTGCTCGAGTTTACTCACTTTTTGTAGGGCGGTTTGTAATTGAGTTAGTCCTTGGTATGTGATTTTGCAAATAGCTCCTACAATGACTTCTCCGTCTTTTATCGGCAATACCGTAATGAGGGATTGAGTATCCCGGATTAGTTTTGGTACATTAATCATTTTCACTCCCATTCGGAGAGTTTCTTCTATATCAAGTTCCGGAAAGGTCTTAATGATGGAATTTCCTAATAGGGCCTTTTCATCCATTTCATATAAATCACAGAAACCCTTATTGGCCATCGTGATTTTCAACTGTTCATCCACTAAAATAATGCCATCATACGCCAATTCCACGACGGAGCGTAATTTGTCCTCCCATTCCTTAGAGAATTCTAATTCCTTAACGGTTTCTTCAAGCATGGTCATGTCCTCCATCAGTACCATGGATCCTACCAACTCATTGTTTTCCAAGATAGGATAACATTTAACATATAGGCTATGATTGTTTAGTTGGAGTTTGGTTTTGGTCCCCGTTTCTTGGTTCAACAATATGCCATTCAATAAAGTAAGAATTGGTTCGTCAATTTCCCGCTTCCCAAATGTATAGTTATCAGAAGATAATTGTAGAAACAAATGGGCCATTGGATTGATGGAGATGATATTCAGATTTTTGTCGACCGAAAAAAGGCCGAAATTCAAATTTTGGAAGATCAACTCCAATTCCGTTTCCATACGATCATAAACTTTATCGTACAAATAAAGGATTTCAGAAGTGGACATGATACCAACAGGTTCTTTTTTATCATTCAGGACAGGTGCATGTCCTATCTGATTTTCTAGCAGAATTGTACGTGTTTCCGGAATCGTATTTTCAGGCGATAAACAGATTGGTTTTTCAATGATAAAGGAACTAATGGAATGTTCAAATACATACCCACTAGCCAGTGCTTGGATTAATCTATTTTTTGTTAGAATACCGCAAAACTGTCCGTTGCTAAGGACCACTGGAATAATATGCAACTTAGTGAGGGCAAAATTTTCGAGTGCCTGCTGTATGGTGTCCGTATTTCTGCATATAGGAAAAACTTTCGTCATGACATCTTGCATTAACATAGATTTCATCCTTTCAACTTTATTGATTATTTATTAGTATACCAAATAATCAGAAATATCACTTTACATTTTTGTGTTAGCGATAGTTTACACTTTACGTTAATTGTTAGAATTTGTTTACACATCCGCATGTACAAATCAACAAGATATCATAGTTATCGGTCATTTGTTTATTGGCATGAATCTTGCAAATAAGTAAAGTATAGCTGGAAAATAACATGAGAGGCTTGTGATAGAAGGTGAAATACAACGAATTTCAAGTTGCACAGACATTTGAAACAGAAATCACGACAATAACTAATGAAGAGATATTAGATTTCGCATCAAAGTATGATCCGCAATACATGCATATTGATGAAGCTAAAGCAAAAGAGAGCATGTTCGGTGGAATCATTGCTTCCGGTATGCATACATTATCGGTTACATGGAATGCATGGGTGCAACTTGGACTTTTCGGAGATGATGTCATAGCCGGAGTGAGTATACAGAATGTGAGATTCCGGAGACCTGTTTTTCCTGACGATCGATTGACTGTCAAAGTGGAAATCATAGATATGGAGCAGACGAAGGAAGATCGCGGGACCATCACAATTAATTTAGCAACATATAACCAAGAGGAAAAATTGGTACTTGAAACAGAAGTAATAGGACTTATACGAGTTTAAGAAATGAGGAATGTCAAGTGAAACAAGAGAATGAATTATTATTATTTCGTAAATCTATACAAGCATTTGCGAAGAAATATATAGAAGCCGATTATTTGAAGTGGGAAGAGGAAGGAAATATTCCAAGAGAACTTTGGAGGAAGTTGGGTGAAGAAGGATTTCTTTGTGTAGATATCCCTGAGAAATACGGCGGTTTAGGGGCTCCAAATGTATTTTCTTCCTTAATTGTGGAAGAGCTTAATCGGTTAGGCTATGCATCGATTGCCATCAACCTGTCTGTACATTCCAATATTATTGCCCATTACATTCTAGGCTCAGGCAGGGAAGAACAAAAGAACAAATACTTACCGAAAATGGCTTCTGGAGAAATGGTCGGTGCGATTGCGATGACAGAGCCAGATGCAGGAAGCGATCTCCAAGGGATAAAAACGAAAGCAAGCCTCATGAAGGATGAATCTGGATATCTTCTAAATGGTTCCAAGACCTTCGTCAGCAATGGTCAGCATTGTGATTTTACAATAGTGGTTGCACGGACAGATTTGGAGGTTCCAGCTTCTAGGGGTACTACGTTATTCATTGTAGATATTCCTGCTGATGGGCTTGAACGTGGGAAAAATCTTGATAAAATAGGACTTTTATCTTGTGATACATCGGAAATGTTTTTAGAGAATGTAAAAGTGTCGAAACAGGCTGTTTTAGGTGAGGTGAATCAGGGTTTCATCACGTTAATGAAAGAATTGCCAAGAGAGCGGCTCACTATTGCAATAGGTGCCTTAGGAGCAGTAGAGGGAGCTTTAGAGCTAACAATAGAGTATGTCAAGGAACGGAAAGTCTTTGGTAAATCAATCAGTGATTTCCAAAATACACGTTTTAAAATTGCTGAAATGATGACGGAAGCAAGAGTGAATCGTGCATTTGTCCAAGAATGCCTTGATCTTCTTGAAAAAGGGGAATTGGATACCGAGACAGCGAGTATGGCAAAGCTCTCTTGCACAGAGGCGCAAGGAAAAATCACCGATCAATGTTTGCAATTATTTGGTGGATACGGCTATATGCGTGAATATCCAATCGGCCGTGCTTTTGTAGATGCAAGGATCCAACGGATTTATGGCGGAACATCGGAAATCATGAAAGAAATCATTGGCCGGGGTATTTTCGGAAAATAAAAAAATGTATAGGGGAAATGGAATGGGAATTTTACAAGGACTGAAGGTATTGGATTTTTCGACACTATTGCCAGGACCTTTTGCTACATTGATGTTAGCGGATATGGGGGCAGACATTATTCATGTGGAGTCGCCAACTCGGATAGATTTGGTAAGAACAATAGAACCGGTAGATCAAGAAGGGATTTCAGCAGCTCATCGTCATTTGAACCGGTCGAAGAAATCTTTGGCTCTTGATTTGAAAGATTCGGAATCAATCGAAGTTATCCATTCTTTACTTCAAGACTATGACATCGTGATAGAACAATTCAGACCTGGCGTTATGACTCGGTTGGGGTTGGACTATGAAGCACTTAAGAAAATCAATCCAAGAATCATCTATTGTTCAATAACAGGCTATGGACAGACCGGACCTTATACCAATCGAGCTGGGCATGATACGAATTACTTATCCCTTGCAGGTGTAATGAATTATTCACGTCGCAAGGGGGAACGTCCTCCGGTATTAGGCGTCCAAGTGGCGGATATTGCAGGGGGGTCTTTGCACTCGGTTATCGGTATATTGGCTGCTGTTTATCATCGTGAAAAGACAGGTGAAGGTCAATATATAGATATTAGTATGACGGATACGAGCTTTTCTTTGAATGCTCTTTTCGGTTCAGGTTATTTGGCACACGGTGTGGAACCAAAGGCTGAAAATCTGATGCTAAACGGTGGAGAGTTCTATGACTATTACGAAACGAAAGATGGACGTTATTTTTCAGTCGGAAGTCTTGAACCTTCATTCCGGAAGATGCTTTGCGAGTCACTCGGAGCAATTGAATTAATGGAAATAGCGTTTAGTGAGAAGCAAGAAGATAAAGCAAAGTTCAAACAGAAATTAACGGCAAAATTTTTAACGAAAGACTTCCATGAATGGTTGGAAATTTTCAACGATGAGTTTGATGGCTGTGTGGAGCCAGTACTGACGTTTGCGGAGGCAATAGAACATCCTCAAATTAAAGCTAGGGAAATGGTCGTTGAAGTGCCAAATGAAAATGGGACTCTACAAAAACAGATCGCCTTCCCAATCAAATTTTCCAAGAACACGGCTGTTTATCGACATACAGGAGGGCAAGTGGGTGAACACAATGAGGCAATATTACGCGAATATAGTCAATTAAAAAATCCTTTATAAAGGAATCGAAAATAGGGGGCATCAGTATGAATGAACAGGCAGTTTTAATAGAAAAAAGAAATCGGGTCGCTTGGATTTATTTAAACCGTCCGAATGACATGAATGCCATATCAAAAGAAATTTTAAAAGGATTAAAGGAAGCAATCATAGCTGTGGAGGCTGATGAGGAGATACGGGTTGTTGTATTGACTGGAACAGGGAAAGCTTTTTGCGCTGGTGCAGACTTGAAAGAATTGATGCGGGATTTAGAGAATAATAGACCTGGACAAAAGAATCTTTTGGATGAGGTTGATTCTATTTTTGGGAAATTGTCAAATTTAAGTAAACCGTTAATAGCGGCATTAAACGGCATTACATTGGCGGGTGGTCTGGAGCTTGCGATGTCTGCAGATATTGTTATTGCATCTGAAAAGGCTAAAATCGGGGATGCCCATTCGAACTTCGGTGTATTGCCTGGGGCTGGTGGTTCTGCTAAACTACCTCGCATCATCGGTGTGAATCGGGCAAAGTATTTATTGTTTACGGGTGATTTCATATCAGCCAACGAGATGAAAGAATATGGACTTGTTCATGATGTGGTAAGTCAAGAAGAGCTTGAGTCGATTGTACAATCGATTGCCGAGAAGATTGGGGAGAAAAGTCCCCTCGTTTTGAAGAAGATGAAACAACTTGTACACGATGGTTTGGAACAGCCTTTGGAACTTGCATTAAAACAAGAGCTGTTGAGTTTGAAAGCACATACACAATCCTATGACATGCTAGAAGGATTAAAAGCGTTCGCTGAAAAAAGAAAACCGGAATTTAAAGGATATTAAAAGGGGGATATGCAAAATGAATATTGAAAACAAAGTGGCTATCGTAACAGGAGGGGCTTCCGGTTTAGGGTTAGCAACCGTAAAAGCATTGGCAGAAAAAGGAGCAAATGTGGTCATTTTCGATTTGAATGAAGAAAAAGCGCAACAAGCATGCGATGAACTTGGAGAAAGTGTTTCATATGCAGTAGTAAACGTGTCAGATGAGGCTTCCGTTCAAGCTGGAATCGAGAAAACAATAGAACAACATGGCGCACTCCATATTTGTGTCAATTGTGCAGGAGTTGGGACACCACAAAAGATACTCGGCCGTTCAGGTGTGATTCCCTTTGAGAATTTTAAAAGAGTCGTTGATATCAATTTGTACGGGACATTTAATGTACTTCGGTTAGCGGCAGAGCAGATTGCCAAAAACGAGCCACTTACAGATTCTGGCGAGCGAGGTATTATCATCAATACCGCATCCGTTGCGGCTTATGAAGGACAAATGGGACAAGCGGCTTACGGTGCAAGTAAAGCTGGGGTGGTCGGATTGACATTGCCTGCTGCTCGGGATCTGTCCTCGTTCGGTATCCGAGTGAATACGATTGCACCAGGGCTTTTTCGCACACCATTAGCTGATACATTGGATGATCATGTAGTAGAGAAATTGGAGAAATCCGTGGAGTTCCCGAAACGTTTGGGAAAACCATCAGAATATGCAAGCTTAGTGTCATTCATGATTGAAAATGAGTATATCAACGGGGAAGTTGTTCGGATAGATGGCAGCATCCGCATGTCACCTAGATAAAACGAACTTAGCTCAGTGGAGATATTAATGCCCGATAAGACCTGAGAAGTGTCATGCAAAACTATAATTAAGGGGAATTTAGATATGATCGTGAACTTCGGGAGATTGTTATTCAATCAAGTACAACAAAATGGAAATAAAACCGCACTTGTCAATATCGAACGGAATCGTAGCTTTACCTTTAAAGAATTGCATTCCATTACGAATAAAGTCTGTCATATGATGAAAAACCAATTTGATATGGGATTTGGTGATGTTTATGTTAATTTGCTTGAAAACGATAATAATAGTCTCTTAAGTCACTGGCTTTGGAAGGGGGCAGCCACTGGAGCGTGGTTGAATTATCGTGATTCATTCGAAGAGCATATTTATCAGGTAGATTATGTGAAACCTAAAATCGTTTTCATCGAGAATGCCGTTTTGAAGAAGGAACATTATTATGAGGCATTCAAAGAAAGGAACATCGCAATGATTGTGATGGATGAACTAGAAGAGGAGTTGCCAGGGGTACATTACTTATGGGACTTACTTGAAAATGAAAGCGATGCGGAAACGAATGTTGAGTATGACAAAGATCACCATATCGTTTTATATAGATTCACTGGAGGAACGACAGGTAGAGGGAAATGTGCCATGTATACGTTGCGAAATAAGTTGGGAGCTATGCAACAGGCTTATGCCTATGCTGAAGAGTTGTTTCATGAAAACTCAAAGTTTCTTCACGTGACACCTTTAAGTCATGCGAGTTCCTTAATTGTTCTACCTATCTATTTTAAAGGTGGAACAAATTATACTATTAATCTTCCGGACTTGGAGTTGTTATGTGAAGCTATTCAAATAAACAAATTGACTAGTACATTTGTAGTTCCGACTTTGCTCTACAGGCTATTGGAGCTAGGTTTAGAAAGTAAATACGATCTAACCAGTCTGGAAAGAGTGTTTTATGGAGCTTCTCCTATGAGTCCATCTAAGCTAGAAGATCTTCAAAGCAAGTTCAGCAATATTTTCATCCAAGGATATGGATCTACTGAAGCATGGCCATTAATAATGGTGCTAGGTCGTAAAGATCATATTATCGAGACGGACGAGGAGCGGAACAGATTGAATTCGGCCGGGCGACCTCTTCCAGGTGTTGAATTATCCATCATGGACGAGGAAGGCAAAGAAATGGCATTTGGTGAAATCGGGGAGATCTGGATTCGCAGTGAATCAGTCATTCAAGGATACTATCGTGCACCAGAAGAGACGGCAGCTGGTTTTTCCGAAGAGGGTCACTGGAAATCGGGGGATCTGGGTTATATGGATGAATCCGGCTTTGTTTACATTGTGGACCGTAAAAAAGATATGATCATTACAGGTGGCTTCAATGTCTACGCTGTAGAAGTGGAAAATGTCATTAATTCACACCCGGCTGTATTTCAATCAGTCGTTGTCGGCATCCCGCATGAAGAATGGGGGGAAACCGTTGTAGCTGAAGTGGTGCTGAAAGATGGCCAGAATGTAACCGATATGGAATTGATCGAATTTATGAAAGGCAAAATCGGTTCTTATAAAATTCCTAAAACAATCAGCATTGTTAACGAGCTACCTGTCACGACAGTTGGAAAAGTGCTTAGAAGGTTTGTTCGTGATAAGTATTGGAAAGAAACAGCTCGGAATGTTCATTGATTAAGTAATTTTCATCTTATTTTATTTGAAAAGGGGAAGGTAAATGAATATTGTAGAAATGCTAGAAGTGAATGCGCTTAGACACCCCAAAAAAGAGGCGTTAATTTATCAAAATAGAACGTACTCTTACGATGAATTTAATGCAAAAGTGAATCAACTAGCTCATGGTTTCGTAAAAGCAGGTGTTAAAAAAGGTGATAAAATCGCGATGTTCATGAAAAACTCTGCTGATTTTGTTTTCACATACTATGCAGGTGCCAAAATTGGGGCTGTGCTCGTTCCGATAAACTTCCGATTGTTATCCAAGGAAATTAACTATATTGTGAATCAGTCCAATTCAAGTTTTATTGTTGCAGATCAAGCGTATGAAGATATTGTTTTGGAAGCAATAAAAGAAATCCCATCAATTCGAAAGCAATTCTCTGTACCTTATGCAGTAAACGAATATTTTACGTCCTTCTCAAACGTTTTTATGGAGAATAAGGAAAACCCAAGTATTCCGTTAAATGGTACAGACGATTTACATTTGCTTTATACTTCAGGGACAACAGGGTTCCCGAAAGGTGCATTGTTTGATCATGATCGCGTCAAATATGTGGCATTACAGTTTGTCTTAACGTTGAATTACCATACAGATGAACGAATTATGAATTTTGCACCCTTGTTCCATTGTGCACAATTGACGATTGGTATGCTTAGTGGGTTTTATATTGGTGGTACGACGGTCGTCTATCGTGATTTTGATCCACGTGTGATACTCGCGGACATCAAAAAGTATCGAATTACTAGCTTTTTAGCTGTCCCGACGATGCATATTGCATTTATTAACACACCAAAAGATGAGAATTTTGATTTCTCGACAGTAGAAAAAGTGGTTTATGGTGCTGCACCTATGTCCGAGGATGTGGTTCGTAAGTGCATAGACTATTACGGTACCGACCAAATGTATAGTTTATGTGGCCAGACCGAGGGAGGTCCCAACGGAATTGTCTTATATCCGAAAGATCACCAAAAGCATGCTGGAATGGCAGGAAAAGGTTCCTCGTTGTTTACTTTAGTGGATATTGTGAATGAGCAGGGGAAATCTGTAGAGCCAGGTGTAGTCGGTGAACTCATACTCAAAGGTCCAACTATTATGAAAGGGTATTATAACAACTCCGAAGCAACAGTGAAGGCGATTATTAACGGCTGGCTTCATACCGGAGATTTAGCAATGAAAGACCAAGATGGATATATTCAACTGGTCGATCGGAATAAAGATATGATCATTTCAGGTGGAGAAAATGTCTATTCCATTGAAGTGGAGAATACAATTGGCATGCATACTAAAGTTGCTGATGTGGCAGTCATTGGAAGCCCTGACTCGAAATGGGGAGAACTTGTTACGGCAATAGTAGTGAAAAAACCTTCTGAAGAAGTTACTGAAAAAGAAATTATTGATTTCACTCAAGCCAATATTGCACGTTTCAAAGCTCCTAAGAAAGTGATTTTTGTAGATACTTTGCCTAGGAACGCCTCTGGAAAGCTGATGAAATATCAGCTAAGGGAAGCTTATACAGATATGGATGTTTACTTAAAGTGAATTTTGTTAATTTTTCATCTACAAAGGGGTGGGAATAATGGAAAAAGCGGCTATTATGGAAACTGCAAATAGCAAGCATGATTATTTTACGGAAGAACATTCCATATTTAGGGACTCTTTGAGAAAGTTTCTTGAAAAAGAAGCGATCCCTTATTTTAATCAGTGGGAAGAAGAACGAATTGTGCCACGTCATTTTTGGAGAAAGATGGGCGATAATGGGTTTCTGTGTCCCTGGATAGATGAGGAATATGGGGGTCTTGGAGCAGATTTTATCTTTACTGTTATTTTAAACGAGGAGCTATCCCGCATCGGGTTAGGCTTGGGGGGAATTGATCTTCATAGTAGCATTGTAGTTCCCTATATTAATAATTTTGGTACGGAACAACAAAAGCGAAAGTATTTGCCCGGATGCATGAATGGAGAGATCATTACCGCCATCGCTATGACTGAGCCGGGTGCTGGTTCCGATTTGGCAGCCATTAGTACAACTGCTATTAAAGATGGTGATAGCTATATATTAAACGGTCAAAAAACCTTTATTTCCAATGGAATTCAATCTGATTTGATTGTCGTTGTTGCTAAAACAAATCCAAAAGCAGTACCAGCACATAAGGGAATTAGCTTATTTTTAGTGGAGAAAGATATGCCCGGTTTCTCCCGTGGAAGAAAGCTGGATAAAGTTGGAATGCACAGTCAGGATACAGCAGAATTAGTTTTTGAGAACGTCAAAGTTCCAGCAGCTAATTTACTAGGGGAAGAAGGGAAGGGATTCTATCACTTAATGAAAGAATTGCAACAAGAAAGAATTCTTTCGGTCGTAAGTGCTCAGGTTGCAGCGGAGGATATGCTGAGTATGACAATTGATTATGTGAAGGAACGTACGGCTTTTGGACAACCAATTAGTAAATTCCAGAACACTCAATTTAAACTAGCGGAAATGGCAACGCATGTTCAATTAGGTCGAACATTTTTGGAAGATTTAATTGTAAAACATATGTTGGGAAAAGATATCCAAAAAGAAGTGTCCATGGCCAAATGGTGGATCTCCGATAATGCGAGAAAAATGGCACCTGAGTGTATGCAACTTCATGGTGGATATGGATATATGGAAGAATACAAAATTGCTAGACGTTACCGCGATATTGCCGTTGTTCCCATTTATGCTGGGTCAAATGAAATTATGAAAACCATTATTGCAAAGAATCTTGGATTATAACAAGAAGTAAATCGTGATAAATGTGATGGAGATGACATATAACTTAATGTGTAAAGCTCGTCCGCGTATAGATTTAAAATAATATGACACATGGGGAAGAGGGAGTGCAATGGTCGATACTAATCAATCAATTGAAAAGAGTACAATCTCCAAAACAATGAAACGTATTCTACCTTTTATTCTATTATTGTATGTTATTGCTTATTTGGATCGAGTCAATTTAGGCTATGCAGCCTTGGAAATGAATGCCGATTTGGCGTTGACTGCAGAAGTTTTTGGTCTACTGTCAGGAATCTTTTTTATTGGATATTTCTTCTTTGAGGTACCTAGTAATATGATCATGAGTAAAGTGGGTGCAAGAATTTGGATAGCACGAATTATGCTCAGTTGGGGTGTTGTTGTAATCTTAACTGGTTTTGCACAATCTGCCATGCATCTTTATATTTTGCGATTTTTACTTGGTGTTGCGGAAGCAGGTTTCTTCCCTGGAATAATCCTATATTTAACCTATTGGTTTAGAGCATCAGAACGTGGGAAAGCAACGGCCGCTCTTGTATTGGCCCTCCCCATAGGAGGAATAATAGGTGCTCCATTATCCACATGGATCATTGACAATATAACGTGGGCAGGCATGGAAGGTTGGCGTTGGATGTTCATTTTAGAAGGGATACCAGCTTTGATATTAGGTGTTATCGTTATATTCTACTTAACGAACAGACCTGCTGATGCAAAGTGGCTTACGCATGATGAGAGAGAATGGTTGGAAAGTGAGCTGGCAACTGAAAGAAAGATTACCTCTTCCATAAATAAAGTATCAAAACTAGAGATGATTAAGGATTTACGTGTCTGGAAGTTGTCATTACTATATTTTTCGGGATATTGTGCGGTGTATGGCTTGTCTTTTTGGTTGCCGACTATTATTAAATCTTTATCTGTCAGTACGACTTCTAATATGGAAATAGGCTGGCTAGCAATGATTCCTTCAATAGTTGGTATACCGGCAATTATTTTCTTTGGATGGAATGCAGATCGAACGGGTGCACATAAAACTCACTTGCTTTTTTGTTTTTTAGTAGCAATCATCGGGTTCATTGGATGTGGTCTCTCAGAGTCAGTTTTCATGGTGGTATTGATGTTAACCATCACTTCATTCGGTTTATATGGATTTACGGGTTGTTTCTTTGCTTATTTGACCTTCTTCTTTTCCGAATCTACGGCGCCAGTCGGCATAGCTTTGGTCAATTCATTTGCGGCATTAGGTGGATTCGTAGGACCGATGATTTTAGGATTGGTAAACTTACAACAAGGGATGTTTATCCTGTCGTTCTTATTAGTAATTGGGATACTCGCTTTAATGACGTTAAAGCTCGAGAAAAACATTGCTAAAAAAGAGGTCAGCCAAGCCGTACAATTGGAGCCTGTAAATCCAATTTACGAGGGGGAAGTGAAATGAAGACATTAGTAGAAGGAGATGTCATTTGGAGTCCTTCGGAAGATAGAATCAAAGATACCGTTTTGTGGAACTTTATGTCCTGGTTAAAGAGTGAAAAAGGTGTAGAGGTGGCCAATTACGCTCAGATGTGGAAGTGGTCTGTGGATGAACTAGAATCATTTTGGGAAAGTGTGTGGGAATATTCAGGTATAATTTCAAGTTCATCTTATTCGAAAGTTTTAGGGAAAACGGCGATGCCGGGGGCGGAATGGTTTCCAGGATCGACCTTGAATTTCGCTGAGAATATTTTTGCGCAAAGCAGGGATAATCAACCAGCTCTTTATTTCCGTTCCGAATTCATTTCAACACAAGAAACAAGTTGGTCGGAATTGAAGGCGCAAGTTGCATCTGTCGCAAAAGGATTAAAGGAATTAGGTGTAGAACCGGGTGATCGTGTTGCTGCCTATTTGCCAAATATACCGGAAGCGGTTGTTGCATTTTTGGCAACAGCGAGCATTGGTGCAATATGGTCAATCTGCTCTCCAGACTTTGGCTCCAGAAGTGTCGTAGATCGCTTTCAGCAAATTGAACCGGTCATTCTATTAGCGGTGGATGGTTACTCATATAATGGTAAAAAGTTCGATAAAAGGGATGAAGTGCAAACGATTCAAAAGTCTTTAACTTCATTGAAGCATACCATTTTTATACCTTATATCCAGGAGGAAAATTTGGAAGGGTGCATTCCATGGCAAACAATTTTAAGGCATGACGTACCCTTGACATTCCAAGCTCTTCCATTTGAACATCCTCTTTGGATCGTTTATTCATCCGGAACGACTGGATTACCTAAGCCAATTGTGCAGAGTCATGGTGGTATTATTATAGAATATAAGAAAACAATGATGATTCAACATGGTTACAAGCCCGAAGACGTTGTCTATTGGTTTTCTTCAACCGGCTGGGTTATGTGGAATATGTTAGTTGGTTGCTTATTGACGGGTTCAACCATTGTTATTTATGATGGCAGTCCCTCTTATCCAAGTATGGACATTCTTTGGGAGCTTGCTGAAGAAGTAGGTATAACTTTTTTCGGTACAAGTGCGCCGTTTATCTTAAATTCGATGAAAATGAATGTACGACCTCAAGAAAAATATGATTTATCTAAGCTGAAATCTCTATTTTCTACTGGTGCTCCATTGACTGGTGATGGTTATAGATGGGTTTACGAACATGTGAAATCGGATATTTGGTTGGTTTCCGCAAGTGGGGGTACAGATGTATGTTCCGCATTTGTAGGGGGAGTCCCAATAGACCCCGTCCGTATCGGTGAGATTCAAGGTCGATCATTGGGTGTTGCAGCGGAAGCGTTTGATGAAGAAGGGAATGCATTGACTAATGAAGTCGGTGAATTGGTCATTACAAAGCCAATGCCCTCTATGCCACTTTATTTCTGGAATGACAAGGAAAATAAAAGGTATCATGAAAGCTATTTTGAGGAGTATCCAGGCATTTGGAAGCATGGGGATTGGATAAAGATTGATGAAAAAGGACGTTGTGTCATTTACGGCCGCTCCGATTCCACGATTAACCGTTCTGGCGTAAGAATGGGAACTAGTGATTTGTATCGCATCATTGCCACATTGGATGAAGTGATGGATAGTTTAGTCATTGACTTGGAGATTAGGGGTAAAAGTGCATCTCTCATTCTCTTTGTCGTATTAAAAGAGGGTTATTCATTGAATGATGAATTACGTAGTAAGTTAAAAAAACAAATCCGGGAACATTTATCACCTCGATTTATTCCAGATGAAATTTATGCAGTGAAGGATATTCCGAAAACACTGAATGGGAAGAAGATGGAAGTGCCAATTCGTAAGTTGCTTCTCGGATTTGATGCTGAAAAAGTGATTAACACGGATTCAATGGGAAATCCCGATTCACTTAAGTTTTTTCTTGATCTAGCAACAAAATTTAATAAAAAACGCACAATGAAATTATTTTAATTCAAGGGGGTTTATAGAATGAGAGAAGTAGTCATTGTTGAAGGGGTTCGAACTGCAGTAGGGAGACGAAAAGGGGCTTTGGCCAATGTGCGACCAGATGATTTGGCAGCGGTCGTATTAGATGAAGTTGTGAAACGTGCTGGGATAGATAAAGGCGAAGTCGAAGATGTTATATTAGGTTGCGTCTCCCAAGTGGGCGAGCAAGCTATGAATATTGCCAGAACTTCATTATTAATTGCTGGGTTTCCGATCCATGTACCGGGAGTGACAATCGATCGCCAATGTGGATCGAGTCAACAGGCTTTGCATTTTGCCGCACAGGCGATTGCATCCGGTGATATGGATATCGTCATTGCAGGTGGAGTTGAAAGCATGACACGTGAGCCAATGTTTTCGAGTGGACTCGGTAAAGGTCCGAGTAAGAAATTGACAGATCAATATGAAATTCTAAACCAAGGGCTATCATCTGAGAGAATGGTGAAAAAATGGGAATTAACGAGAGAAGAATTGGATCAGTACTCTGTGAACAGTCATTTACGGGCATTCGAAGCAATTGAAAAAGGACATTTTGAAAATGAAATTGTACCAGTGGAAGTGGAGCAAGAAGATGGTACAACAACTTTGTTTGCTGTAGATGAAGGACCACGTACCGGGACGACTTTGGAGGTTCTGGGCGGATTGAAAACAGTTTTCGATGAGAACGGTGTTATCACTGCTGGGAATGCAAGTCAAATTAGTGATGGAGCTTCAGCTGTACTGCTAATGTCTCGTGAAAAAGCAGAACAATTGGGATTAAAGCCACGAGCTCGTATCGTTGCACGCTCCGCTGTGGGTTCTGACCCGACGCTTATGCTGACTGGTCCAATCGAAGCAACTAGAAAAGTGTTAAAAAAAGCGGGTCTTTCTATAAAGGACATCGATACCTATGAAGTGAATGAGGCTTTTGCACAAGTTCCTTTAGCGTGGTTAAAAGATGTTGATGCTGAATATGAAAAGTTAAATGTTGACGGGGGTGCTATTGCTTTAGGACATCCACTCGGTGCGACGGGAACAAAATTACTTGTTACGTTGTTAAATCGTTTAGAACGAAAAAACGAACGATTCGGTTTGCTTGCAATCTGTGAGGGAATGGGAATGGCGAACGCCACCATTATTGAGAGATTGGAGTAAGTCTACTCGTAAGTCAATAAAATATTTTAAAAGAAGAATATAAGTTTAAAACTGCCACGATTAGTATTAGAAGCACTTGCACTTGCAGAACAAGCAGGGGCAGAACTTAGAGGATAATACAAAAAGGAGCAGCACCAATAATGGTGTTGTTCCTTTTTTGCATTCATTCAGACCTGGTAATTGCCCATCGAATACTAAAACACATTCAGATTTATTTTTTAGCAGAAGACGTCCAGACTTTTCAAGAGTGCTCGAAAAATCTGGACGTAATTGATTATTTGCCTGTAAGCTGGCTAACTACGTTGAGTAATACGTTTGCTCCAACTATTAAGTCTGAATCTGTTGTAAATTCCTTAGGGTTATGACTAATCCCATCAATACTTGGGACGAAAATCATAGCTGTTGGGCAAATACGAGCGATCATTTGAGCATCATGCCCTGCACCAGATGTCATTCGGATTGATTGGAGCCCGTGGTCGCTAGCAACTTGCTCTATTAATTTAACAATTGTTTGGTCAAAAGTAACAGGATTGAAACGTACTAGTTGTTCGGATGTTATGGATACTCCTTCTGATGCCGCTAGTTCTTTCAAGTAGCCTGCAAGTGCTTGCTCTTCCTCCTGCAATCTCTGCTCGTTTGGATTACGCAAATCAACCGTGAATGTTGCCATAGAGGGGATGACATTAACAGCATTGGGCTTAAACTCAATAGTTCCAACTGTTGCAACCGTCGATCCATTTGAATTGTTCGCACGATCTCGTAAATATGTTATTACCCGCGCAGCAGCAAGTCCTGCATCACGTCGCATATCAGTTGGTGTAGTACCAGCGTGATTTGCAACACCCTCAATCGTAATACGCTGCCAAGTAATGCCTTGAAGATTCTCAACAGCTCCAATTGGAATACCCATTTTGTCAAGAATCGGACCTTGTTCGATATGAAGCTCAATATAAGCATGTGGCTTTAAAAAGCCGGGCTCCTTCGTACCAGCATATCCAATACGTTCGAGCTCCTTACCTAATCGTGTGCCATCCGTTCCTATTGCCGAAAGTGCATCGTCAACTGAGAGCCCACCAGCATACACGAGGGAACCCATCATGTCAGGCTGATAGCGCACTCCCTCCTCATTAGTAAATGCTGCAACTGCAATTGGACGGGTTGGCATAAAATCTTTCTCCTTCAAAGTAGTTATAACTTCAAGACCAGCAAGTACTCCATAGCAACCATCATACATACCAGCGTTAATGACTGTATCGATATGCGAGCCTAACAAAAGTGGTGCTTCCTTTCTATTTTCAGCACCATACCAGACCCCCAAAATATTACCGATTCTGTCGATTTCAACTTCCAATCCTGCTTCCTTCATCCAAATGACGAGTAGGTCACGTCCGGCTTTATCCGTATCTGATGCAGCTAATCTGGTTCGTTTCTTGTCATTATCTACCCCCATTTGACCAAGCTCTTGAAGGCGGCCGAGTAGACGATTGGAGTTGATGGATAGATTGAATTGAGTATTTGTCATGTTCAAGTCTCCTTTAATAAATCAAATGATAATGTTATAGTAATGGAATATTTATTTGAATAATACGATTATTGAATAGAATAATAAAAATATATTGAGGTGCTCATGATGCAAATGAAAGACTTTGTGATTGACGATAGTTTAAAAGATCTAACGAGCCATAATACAGTTGTGATGCCACTTGCATGTTATAAAATCACCATTAATCAAAATATTCATGGCTATATTCCACTTCATTGGCATGACGAAATTCAATTTGTTTTAGTCGTAAAGGGAGAAGCAATCTTTCAAGTAAATGAGGATTGGATAGAGGTGCGAGAAGGTGATGGACTGTTTATAAATAGCGGAAGCCTGCATATGGCCCAGGATAAGGAGCAGTCGGGCTGTGTCTATATTTGTTTAAATCTTTCTCCTTTTTTTGTTTTATCACAAGAACTCTATACTACTTATGTTAAACCTTATATTCAAGCAACTAATTTATCTTACTTATATATTGGGGTAAATGAAATATGGGGGAAAAATATATTAGATGCTGTTTTAGAAATCTATCAATTTATTGAGCAAAAAACCCAAAACTATGAAATTGATATAACGATTCAACTGGCCTTCATTTGGAAACAATTAATCGATAATGGTTGTAAATTAGAATATATTCAAACGGAAATATTAAAAAATCAACGAATGAAACAAATGTTAAGTTGGATACACCAGAATTATGGAGAAAAAATGATGTTAGAGGATATTGCGAAGGCTGGTCAGCTGAGCCGTTCTGAATGCTGTCGGTATTTTAAGCGGATATTAAAAACTACTCCATTAAATTATGTTATAGATTATCGTATTCAAAAAAGTCTATATTTATTGCAGCAAGATGATGCTACTATTACTGAAGTTGCTTACCAAGTTGGATTTAATAGCACAAGCTATTTTATTAATAAATTCAAAGCTTCTATAAACATGACTCCACTAGCATATAAAAACTCTAAAATTAATAATCGATAGTGCAAATGAGTGAGGATCTTACCATGTGTCAATAAACATATGGAAGGTATCCACACTCTTTTTGTCTTCAAAAATTTTCTTAAACAGAGCCTGTTAAGTAAAAAGAGGAAGTGAAACTAATTTCGAGTTGCTTTTCATATCTAGTTATCTAGTTGAATACGATCTAAACTATTTTTCCAGTTTGCTTTAATCGTATCTATTGCAAGATGTAAATCTTGTTTTTTAATGGCATCAATTATTTGTTGATGTTCATAATAGGATGTGTATTTGGTATCAATATGACTGAAATAATGTATTTCAATTCTTTGAATTCTTACTTTTAAACTTGAAAGTAAGGGAGGTAATTCTAAATTACTTGATAGTTGAATAATTCTATGATGAAATTTGTTATCCGCCTGAAGTATTGCATAAATATCTTCGGTTGCAATGGCTGTTTTAAAATTTTCATTAAGATGCTCCAATTCTTCGATGTCTTTTGAAGAAATATGAGGAAAGGCTTGCTCCAATGCTAAGCGCTCTAGTGTCCAAACAATAGAGTAGATATTTTTAGCCCCATTCAAGTCAATTGGAGATACTAACGTCCACCTATTAGCCTTGGTCACCACAAGACCATCACTTTCTAACCTCAGTAAAGCTTCTCGAATCGGGGTGCGGCTAATGCCTAGCTGCTCAGATAAATCCTGATCTCTTAATTTTGTGCCCGGTTCAAGTTCTCCAGTTACAATCCAAGTTCGTAGCTTATTATAAACCTCATCCTTCATAAACGTCCGCTTTAACTTAGTGTCACTCTTTTCAATCGTCACCTTCTAACACCTCACTGGGAAAATCATTCTTAATATGTAATATACCACAATTTGCTTTCTAATTATAAGCTTTAAGGAGAATAGGCACAAAGGGAAGACGAAAAGAAGGAATTATTTAAATATTATATCGAATGAAAAAATTATATTGACTAGTATGTGAAGTGTGATATATTACTCTTATAAAATAAAATTATTGCTTGAGGTCAAAATACGCAAAGTCTAGTTGGAAGATTGTAAACGTTAGAGATGCAATACTAGGTTTGGAAGCGTATACATTCATCAACTCTTTTGACAGGAGTACATTTTTTCTGAGACGAGTGTGAAATTTGGCAGAAGCTTAATTTGATAAGACGAAATAAGAAACCCTCAGGAGGAATTCAATTATGGTAAAAGAAGTAATTTCTACAGAAAATGCACCGGGAGCTATTGGACCGTATTCCCAAGCAATTAAAAAGGGTAAATTTATTTTTGTTTCAGGTCAACTACCCGTAAATCCTCAAACTGGTGAAATTTCAGAGGATATAAAAGAACAAACAATCCAATCTTTAAATAATGTGAAAAAAGTAGTAGAGGCAGCTGGAGCCTCTTTGGAAGATGTTGTGAAAACGACAGTGTTTTTGACAGACCTATCTAATTTTTCGGATGTCAATGAAATATATGGGAGATATTTTACAGGAGATTTTCCTGCTAGAAGCTGTGTAGAAGTATCCAGGTTGCCTAAAGATGTTGGTGTAGAAATAGAAGTCATCGCCATTTTAGAATAAATTACGAGGAGATTATAAATGAAAAATTTAATGGAAATTAACTATATTATCAATAAAAGTGCTGAAAGAAGAGATAGCGAGAAAGCATCGGTTGAATTTATGAATAGTGAAATAGCTGAAAAGGTGAGAAACTTTCACAAAAGCTTTCCAGAGTATAAAGTAACCCCACTTCACAGTTTAGATAAGTTGTCTAAACAATTCGGAGTTAGCCATATATGGGTGAAAGATGAATCTTATCGATTTGGACTGAATGCTTTTAAAGTATTAGGAGGTTCATTTGCTGTTGGAAAATACTTGGCAGAAATATTAAACGTTGATATTTCTACTCTTTCATTTGAAAAACTAAGAAGCAAAGAAGTGAAAGAGAAACTTGGAGAGATTACTTTTGTAACAGCAACTGATGGAAATCATGGAAGGGGAATAGCTTGGGCTGCAAACCAATTAGGACAAAAATCAGTCGTATATATGCCGAAAGGGTCTTCAGAAATAAGGTTGAACAATATACGAAAAGAAGGATCGGAAGCTTCTATAACAGATCTTAACTATGATGATACTGTACGGCTAGCAAGTCAGCAGGCTGAAGAAAATGGCTGGGTTTTGCTACAGGACACGGCTTGGGATGGATATGAAAAGGTGCCAGCTTGGATAATGCAGGGGTATGTAACTCTACTGGATGAAGCTATAGAGCAGATTGCTGAATCGGGCGTTGATAAACCTACGCATGTGTTTTTACAAGCTGGAGTTGGGTCTTTCGCTGGTAGCATGCTTGGATACTTAGTAGATAGATTCGGAGATGAACGTCCCACTACGGTTATAGTTGAACCGGATGGAGCAGCATGCTTGTACAAATCCATTGATGTCGGTGATGGAGAGCCGCATTCAGTAACGGGCGATTTGACAACGATTATGGCAGGTTTAGCATGTGGGGAACCAAGTACAACTTCTTGGGGTATTTTAAAGGATTACGCTGAGATCTTTGTTTCTTGTCCAGATTACGTAGCTGCTCGAGGTATGAGAATTCTTGCAAATCCATTAGGCAATGATCATCCTATTATTTCAGGCGAGTCTGGTGCAGTTGGTGTGGGATTAGTTAGTCTACTGGCTGAAAATGATATGCTCCATGACATGAAAAATGCATTGAATTTGAATAAGGATTCGAAAATTCTCATTATCAGCACGGAAGGTGATACGGATCCAGATCATTATAGAAAAGTAATATGGGATGGAGCATTTCCATCCGTATAAGTAAAGACAGAGCTACTTTATATAGTAAAAGATATCACCAAATTATGTCACGGGGGAGAGTAGTTAATATGAGCAATGAAAATTTGAAGAATCAGCTTACCGATTGGAGGCACTATCTTCACTCACATCCTGAAACTGCTTTTGAAGAAGAAAATACATCTCGATTTGTTGCAGAAAAATTACTAGAAATGGGTTATGAAGTGGTTACTGGAATAGGAAAAACGGGAGTAGTTGGTACATTAAAAAATGGCGATGGTTCAGGAATTATAGGAATTCGTGCGGATATGGATGCTTTAAACATTCAGGAAGAAACCAATCTACCATATGCTTCAAAATATCCTGGTAAGATGCATGCTTGCGGGCATGATGGGCATGTTACTACCGCACTTGGTGCGGCCAAATTACTTGCTGAACGCAAAAATTTTAACGGAACCGTTCGTTTCATTTTCCAACCGGCAGAGGAACATGGCGAAGGGGCACTTGCAATGCTAAAAGATGGCTTATTCGAACGATTCCCGATTGATGAATTTTATGGATTACACAATATGCCTGGTTTACCAGAGGGGCAAATCCATTCTAAAGTTGGAGGAATTTGTGCAAGTGAGGATAACTTTGAAATTCGTATAAAAGGGAAAGGAGGACACGCTTCTGCTCCGAACATGGGGGTAGACTCATTGGTGACCGCTTCTCAAATAATACTGGCATTACAAACCATTGTAGCAAGAAATATAGATCCGATCGACACCGCAGTTGTTTCTTGTACGGAAATTCATACTGACGGTACAGTTAATGTAATACCTACTAATGTGGTCATAACCGGTGACTGTAGAAGCTATAATCCAGAAGTTCAATCTCTTATTAAAGAGAGAATGCAAGCCATTTGTGAAAATATTTGTGAAGCTAACGGGGCAACCTGCGAATTCACTTATAGAAACTCCTTTTCAACAACTATTAATTGGGAGGAGTGTCATCATACAGCCGTGCAAGCAGCTACAAATGTACTTGGGGAAGCAAATGTCGTTGATCATGCACAACCGATGATGGGTTCAGAGGATTTTGGGCATTTTATTGATAAAATTCCAGGATGCTATGTCTTCCTAGGTGGGAAGCGTGAGGGAGAAGAAGTATATCCGCTTCACCATGCAAAGTTTGATTATAAAGATGAAAATTTAGTTCGTGGAGCAGAATTTTTTGCAGAGATCGTTCGTTTGAAATTACCAATTTGAGGTATCGTTGTACACAAATATAAGGGGGTTGCAAATTAGATTCTATCATGAAACCCTCTTTCATTCTTTGAAGGTTATCGTATTACTTGTCCGCATTTTGAAATGAAAGGGAAGGATTCAAATATACTTGTATTAAAACTGTGGGAATAACTAATTTGAAAATATTGGAAAACTCTAGATGATCAATATAATGGGGAGTATAAACCTACACATCGAGATTCAGTATTATTGCAGTATCTCAAGTGTATGAAAGAAGTATTGTTAATAACTGTTATGACAATGACAAGTGATGCAGCAAGTGTACAACGCTGTATCTTCATTTGTTTCTGTGTCCTATAGAGTAGAAAATAGAAGGGGTGTTAATTATGCAAATAATCTATACTATAACAGATTGGCTATGGGCAAATGTAATCGGATACACTTTACTAGGTGTTGGTTTATACTTCACTATTAAACTAGGTTTCCCTCAGATTAAACATTTTATTCGGGCTTTTAGTACCATGAAAAAGAGTTTAAAAGGTGACGAAGGTGGACTATCTGGATTTGGTACTTTAATGGCTGCACTCGGCGGGCAATTAGGTACAGGGAGTCTAGTGGGGGTGAGTAGCGCATTATTTATAGGCGGTCCCGGCGCCATTTTTTGGATGTGGATGACTGCGTTGTTTGGTATGATAGTAAGTTTTAGTGAAACGGTTCTAGGGCAAGCTTTTCGAATTAAAGATAAAGACGGAAATTACGAAGGTGGACCGGCTTATTACATTGAAAAAGGCTTGAGAAATAAGCCATTGGCTATTCTAATTTCACTTCTTTATGTGTTTGGTATTGGTATTGCCATCGCTTCTATTCAGACGAATTCAATTGCAAACGCTTTTACGGGCGTCGTTAATATTAATCCTATTATTCCGGGAATATTTGTTGTGATTTTGGCATTTTTAGTAACCATCGGGGGAATGAAAAGATTAGTAAATGTATCGACTTTCATTGTCCCTTTCATGGTATTTGTTTACTTTTCTGTTGTACTTTTTATAGTGATCATTAACATTACTTATATCCCAACTATCTTTGGTGCTATATTTGAAAGCGCATTCACAGGGAAGTCAGCAGTTGGTGGAGTAGTCGGGTGGACTGTTGCAGAGGCATTTAGAAGTGGTGTTGCTAGGGGAATGTTTTCTAATGATGCAGGGAATGGTTCTGCTGCAATGATGCATGCTTCTGCTGATGTTAAACATCCAGTCGACCAAGGATTTTTAGCGATGATTGGTACTTTTATCACCACCATTATTATTTGTACAGCTACTGCATTGGCAATTTTGATGACGGGATCATTAGAATCAGGACAGGATGGTATATTATTATTGCAAACTGCTTTTGGTTCTGTTTTAGGAAATTTAGGTAGTTGGATTGTATTTTTGGCAATGTTTTTATTCGGATTTACGACACTATTAGCAGATATGCGTTATGGTGAATCCAATTTAACTTATATTTTTAAAGAAAAGAAGAAGTATCCTATTTTATCATACAGAGTCGTACTAGCTGTTATTCTTGTTATTGCAAGTGTTGTAGAATTGAATGTCATTTGGGCAGCCGTCGATCTAATCATAGGAATGATCGTATTTATCAACGTTATATCTTTACTGCTTCTTTTTAAATATGTTAGATTCATTTATCAACATTATTTTAGAGAAGTTGAAAAAGGCAACGATAATCCTAGATGGAATTATGATTTAGATATTACAAAAATTGATTTATCATATGTAGATGAACCACATTATAAGGAATCAACAGATGTGGAGACTAAAAATAAAAGAGTAGTATAATTTGAATTATCCATCTAAATATCCCAATAACGTACTTTTTTAAATGAATATTCATAATCTTTTTATTTCTCTTTATCATAAGAAATTTTTACTATAGGATATGAAACATCTCTCCAGTAGGATTTTTGCTACAGGAGAGATGTTTTTTACGTGATTAATTTTAGGTACCAGTTTCTAACACAAATCGGAAGTGTGTTAGAAACTGGTACTGTTTTTTTACCCGAATAACTGGGGCTAAGCAATAACGGGTATACTAAAAAGATGCTATATTATAGTTATCTAGTATCTAACAGCAGTCAGGAGGGGAGCCATGAGAATTTATTCAAACAAATGGTGGGAACAAGTGATCACATCGATAAATGATGGAATATTAGTCATCGATGAGTTTGAAAAAGTTCTATTTATTAACCCGGAATATTCCAGGATCACAGGGGTAGGGAAAGAAATAATAGGAAAGCTACTTTCTGCATATAGACCAGGCGCTCAATTACCGGAAACGTTGAAGGACGGGAAAACGAGAGTTGGTGTTTATCGTGAAATTAATGGTCGAGCATACGTAGTGGATATGGCTCCTATTGAAGAAAGCGGTAAAATTATTGGAGCAGTATCAGTTTGTAAAAGCATTAATGAAGTAAAGGATCTATCCAACGAGCTAAATAAGAAGGTAAAGCAAGTTATCGAATTACAAGAAAAGATTTCAACGCTTTCCAGTGTAAAATATACATTTGACCAAATTATTACGCAAAGTGCAGAGATGATCGACAATAAAAATATTGCAAAAAAGATAGCGGATTCAAATTTGCCGGTATTACTAATTGGAGAAAGTGGTACAGGAAAAGAGCTGTTTTCCCAATCTATCCATGAAGCCAGTGATAGAAGAAATCATCCCTTCATTGCTGTAAACTGTGCTACCATTCCAGACACGCTTATTGAAAGTGAACTGTTTGGATATGTAGATGGGGCATTTACTAGCGCGAAAAAAGGCGGTAAAGTGGGATTATTTGAAATGGCTAATAAAGGCACACTGTTTCTAGATGAGATTGGTGACTTATCCTATAATGTACAAGCAAATTTACTTCGCGTATTACAGGAAGGAACCGTACGAAGAATAGGGGCTTCAACGGAGATAGATGTAGATGTTCGAATTATCGCCGCAACACATCAAGACTTAAATCAAATGGCACAGAAAAATAAATTTAGACAAGATTTATATTTTCGATTAAATGTTGCTCATTTAACGATACCTCCTTTACGTAACCGAAGAGAAGATATCCCATTTCTAGTAGAACGCTTTTTACCGCCCAACTATCGTTTAAGTAAGGATGTTATGCAGTTTTTACAGTCCTATAGTTGGCCGGGGAATGTACGTGAATTAAAAAATATGTTAAGTTATGCTTCCTGCTTAGCGGATAATGGAATAATAGAAATGGATCATTTGCCTGAAGTTATGAAAAATCAAATAATAGAAGATAACATTCAAACTGATGGGACATTAAAATCAGTAGTTGCATCAGTGGAAGCTAGGTACATAAAGCACATGCTTAAGCGATATGAAAAGAATATTGAAGGTAGAAAATTAGCAGCAAATAATTTAGGCATTTCCTTAGCGAGTTTATATAATAAAATACGTAAATATGAACTTGAATAAAAGTTCATTCCAAAATAATAGAATAAATAGTAATCATTCTATTATTCTAGAATGATGTTTTAAAAGCGTAATTTCCATAGTGAAATTGCGCTTTTATTATGATGAGACAATAAAGTGATTCTTTCATTCTAAAAAACTAGAATATCGAGACGACAAAAAATTGAAAAATAGCAAAGACGAAAGGTTTTCTGAGTTGGCACAGAACTTGCATATCACTAAATTGCACGAAGGGGTGTATTACATAAGGGAGTGAGAAATTAGATGTTAGCTTTATTAGGATTTTTGACGATTGGTGTATTTTTATTAGCTATTTTTACAAAAAAACTATCTGTCATCGTATCGTTAGTTATTATCCCAATCATTTTCGGACTTATTGGCGGATTTGGAGCAGAAATTGGAGGGTTAATGCTTGATGGATTGATACAAGTAGCTCCAACGGGAATTATGTTAGTTTTTGCAATTATGTATTTTGGTTTAATGATGGATGTAGGATTATTTGATCCCATGATAAAAAAGATTATTCAAATCGTAAAAGGTGACCCCCTAAAAGTAGTAATGGGTACAGTATTTTTATCAATGATTGTTCATCTTGACGGTAATGGATCTGCCACTTTTATGATTACTATCACAGCCATGCTGCCTATATATGAAAAGCTGGGAATGAATCGACTTATTTTGGCAGGAGTAGTTGCACTTGGGGCTGGAGTTATGAATATAATTCCGTGGGGTGGACCAACCGCACGTGCGATGACTACATTAAATGCGGAAGCAGTAGATATATTTAATCCTGTCATACCAGCGATGGTTGCCGGGATTGCTTGGGTGTTAGTTGCGAGTTATTTAATCGGGCGAAAAGAGCGGAAACGTTTAGGTATTATTGATATAGAAAATATAGATTTTGATTTGGAGTTAGATGAAGAAACGAAAAAGATTCGTCGACCTAAACTATTTTACTTTAACCTATTGCTTACATTATTAATGCTTTGTGCATTGCTACTTGTTTGGCTTCCGATGCCAGTTGTATTTATCGTAGGTTTTATTGTCGCGTTAATGGTGAACTATCCAAAAAATGCAGATCAGCAAGCACGTATTTTAAGTCATGCAGGCAATGTTTTATTAGTTGCATCAATGATTTTTGCAGCAGGGATTTTTACTGGAATATTAAATGGAACTGGCATGATTGGTGAGATGGCTTCGGCACTTGTTCGTTTAATACCAGAGTCATTAGGTAATTATTTGCCTACTATTGTAGCTATTACGAGCATGCCTTTAAGTTTAGTTTTCACACCGGATGCGTACTATTTTGGCGTATTGCCAATCATAAGTGAAACTGCTTCAAATTTAGGGATTAATCCACATGAGATTGGTCGTGCAGCAATTCTTGGTCAAATGACCGTTGGTTTTCCATTAAGTCCTTTAACAGCAGCGACATTTATTTTAATTGGTTTAACGAAGGTTGACTTGTTTGAGCATCAGAAATTTATATTTAAATGGGCGTTTGGTACGACGATTGTTATGACAATTGTTGCTTTACTTACAGGCGCAATATCAATTTGAGGTGAATGAAATGATACGAATTGGATCAGGAGCTGGTTTTGCAGGAGATCGTATTGAGCCAGCAGAAATATTAGTGGAGCAAGCAAATTTAGACTATTTAGTATTAGAATGTTTGGCAGAAAGAACCATTGCTTTGGCGCAAAAAAGGAAAAAACAAGATGCACATACTGGATATGACGTGCTGTTAGAAAAACGAATGAGATCCTTGATACCAAAGATTTCTGGGAAAAAAGTGAGGATTATTACGAATATGGGCGCGGCAAATCCTATAGCCGGAGCAAATAAAATAATTGAAATTGCAAAAGAGTTGAATATAACCTTAAAAGTTGCCGCTGTAACAGGAGACGATACTTTGACTAAAATTTCTCCTGATGATTTAGCTTGGGAAACGGAAAAACCATTAAAAGACCATGGACAAATAGTTTCGGCTAATGCGTATATAGGTGTAGATGCTCTATTGGACGCCTTAACATCCGATGCACAAATTATTATCGCAGGTCGAATTGCAGATCCGTCCTTGTTTTTGGCACCCATGATTCATGAATTTAACTGGTCAGTAGATGATTATGACTTACTAGCTAAAGGAACGGTAATCGGACATTTATTGGAATGTGCTGGCCAACTAACAGGTGGATATTTTGCAGATCCAGGAAAAAAAGATATAAAGGATATGGCGAATTTAGGATTTCCTTTTGCGGATATATTAGCTGACGGCTCGGCGACGTTCAGTAAAGTAGAGAGTACCGGCGGACAAATCACGCTTCGTACAGCTAAAGAGCAATTACTATATGAAGTGGTTGATCCAAATGCCTATATAACCCCCGATGTTATCGCAGATTTTACTTCGGTAAAACTAGAGGAAATATCTGAGGGGCTGATAAAAGTAGATGGTGCAGTAGGACTTCCTATGCCACAAAAGTTAAAAGTAAGTATCGGCTATGAAGCTGGATATATTGGAGAAGGAGAAATCTCTTACGCAGGTCCCAATGCAACGGCAAGGGCTAGTCTAGCAGGCGACATTATTCAAGAAAGAATTGGTCACTTATTTGGTGAATTTCGGGTTGATTTAATTGGAGTGAATGCTTGTCACCGAAATAGCTTTCGAGAGTCAGATCCTTATGAAGTGCGTTTAAGGGTTGCCGGAAAAGCAAAATCGATGGCAGAAGCTGCGATAATAGGAGAAGAAGTAGAAGCACTTTATACGAATGGTCCAGCAGGTGGTGGCGGTGCGAGGAAAGTGGTAAATGAAGTGATTGGTGTAGTTTCTACTTTTATAGATCGAGACCAAGTCCGCTACCAAACCCAGTTGAAGGAGTATGTAGCAAATGAAACTTTATGATATTGCACATTGTCGAACAGGGGATAAAGGGAACTCTATTACGTTATCTGTCATCCCTTATGAAGAGTCTAATTATGAATTTTTAAAAGAGAGATTGACTGCAGATGTTGTAAAGCAGCATTTAAAAGGAATTGTAGAAGGGGAAGTAAAAAGATACGACGTTGAGAACATTCAGGCGCTCCAGTTCGTCTGTTCCGAAGCTCTGGTAACAGGGGTCACTACTTCTTTAACACTAGATACACACGGGAAGTCGTTAAGCTTTGCTTTGTTAGAGTTAGAAATAGATTGATAGGAAAGTTTGCAATTTAAAAAGAAGGGGCAACGGATTTCTTTCCGCTGCCCCTATATTTATGAAACTCAAATACTTATTTCCTTCCGCAAACTAGAGGATGGAATATTGAGTTCTTCACGATATTTACTGATTGTTCGTCTAGATATATTGATTCCATTTTCTGTATTTAAATAATCGGCTATTTTTTGATCGGATAATGGCTTTGTTTTGTTTTCATTTTTTATGAAATTGGCTAAAAGCTCCTTTACCTCAGTTTGGGAAATAGAGCTTCCGTCTGCTGTTTCTAACTTGGATGTAAATAATGACTTGAGATCAAATGAGCCACGTGGTGTCTGGATGACTTTGTGCATCGTTGCTCGACTTATGGTGGATTCATGCATATCAATTTCCATTGCGACTTCTTTTAAGGTCAGTGGCTTTAAGGAACTATACCCTTCTGTAAAAAACTTTCTTTGCTTTTCTAGCAAGACTTTCACTATTTTCAATATCGTAGAACGCCGTTGCTCAATACTACTTAACAACCATTTATATTGAGTGTATTGATTGTTTATGTATTTGGATGTTTCATCCTTTTCTTGAAGCAATCCTGCATATTCATTGTTAAAGTGAATCTCAGGTAAGTAACCATCATTTAAATAATACGTGAAATTGCCTTCTTTATATTCCACAATGATATCTGGATTTACATATTCTATGGAATCATTAGAGCAACTGAAACTTGGTTTTGGATCAAGTGCTTGAATGAAATCGTACATTTCCTTTACATCTGCCAAAGAAATTTTCATAAGCCGTGCAATTTCATTCCATTTTCTATTTGCTAATAAATCAAAATGATCTTCAAGTAAAGCTTGAACTAATTTTTCTTCTGGAAACTCATACATTACTTGTAAGATCAAGCATTCTTGCAAGCTTCTAGCTCCAATTCCAACTGGTCCTATCTGTTGGAGAAGATGAATACCTCTTTCTATTGCTTTCTCGTTAAAAGGGTCTTGATCTGTTATATGAAAATAGCCGTTATCGTCTAAATTATAAATGATATGGTAAAGAAGTTGCTGATCCTCTTTCTTTTTATAATATAACTTAGCTTCCTGGTATAGCTTTTCTCTCTTACATATATCTCGACCTTTTACATAGTCAATAAGTTGTTTAGTTGAACTGGAGGATACGTTTCTAGTGGACTTTTCAACCGATGAAAAATCCTTCGAATGTTCTTCAAGCTCTATTAGTGGATTTTCTAATTCCTTTTCTTTTATATATTGATAAAGATCATAAGTGGAGTATTGTAATAATTCAATGGCTTGCCTTAACTGAAAAGTCATCGTTAAACTTTGTTCTTGTCTTTGATTGAGAACGAGTTCCATAGTTATCCCCCTCATAAAATCTTATTGGTTTGAAAGCGTTTTCTTTTATTTATTACCTATTATACTACGGAATTATTTGATTGGCGATCCAAAAATAGAATATTTTTAATAGTATGATATAGTTTATTTTATTTGAAAGAGAGTATAAAAAGAAAATGGAGCGAGGCGATTTTGTTTGCCTAGCTCCATTAGAATCATATTAACCTCTTTTACGCTTACGAACCATTAAGAAAATACCAAACAAAACGCCTATAAATGACATGATGGAAATAATGAAATAAAACGAATGGCCACCTAGTTCATGATAGATATATCCTCCAGCGTACGACGCGATTATACCGGACAATCCAAAGAACAAAAGCGCAAGAACGGTTTGGCCTGTAGCTCTCCATTCTTTCGGCATGATTTGGTATAAATATTGGATTGCGGCAGTATAAAAAATAGGGAATGTCACCATTTGCAATATTTGAACCGCGGTTAGCAGCAGCGGACTGTCGACAAAGGCAGATGCTAGGAAACGGACAAAATAGAAAAATGTCGCAATCGTAATCATCTCAAGCTCTTTACCTTTTCGAAGCCACCAGAAACTTAAAGCAAAAATAACAATTTCACTAGTGGCAGATAGGAAGAAAGTAACCCCTACTAATGAAGCGTCACCACCGAGTGCTAGCATATGAATTCCTAAAAATGTATCATTCATACGTGCTGGAACGGAACTAATAAATACTAAGAGTAAAAATAATAGCATTTCTTTATTTGATAATACTCGTTTAAGTCCGGCCATTGTGATTGGTTTCGATGAAGCTTGAACGTTTGGCATAAACCAAATAATGCCGAATGATATAAGGCCTAGCAAAACAAATAGTATCGCAATGCTGCTCATACCAAAATGATCCATAGCAAAGCCAGCGATTAATGACAAAACAGCATAACCGAGTGCCCCATATGTACGAATGGAGCCATAGCTGATGCGAGCCATTTCGGAAACCGTGAAATTCAAGCTCTCCGTCAATGGATCGAGAGGCATAAGGAAAAAATAAACGAACAATGCCAAAACAACAAGCAATACATAGCTATCTACGTTAAACAAAAAATAACCCGAAACAGCAGTAAAACAAACGAGCACTAGCATTACTTTACGAATTGTTTTCGTTTTATCACTTATAAAGCCCCATAGCGGTTGTGCAATTAGAGTCACAAAACCACCAGTTCCAACGATTAAACCTATCTCACTAGCCGATAATCCTTGTTGTCCTAAATATACTGGTAAAAAAGGAATAAAGAGTGCAAGCAAGCCGAAAAATAAAAAGTTATATCCTTTTAATAAAACATGTACTTTCAAATGAATTCTCCTTACTTAGTACGGAAATGATTCCTTTAATTGTATCTGACTATGGTAGTGAATAAAATATTCAGAAGGGATATCATAGCATATTTAACTAACTTATAGAATCGTAAAGAGGAAAAATCCTTCCTTATAGAGAAAATGAATAATAAGCAAATTTGGAGGTCACATGATGAGTAATATAGATAAAAGAAATCGTTTGGATGAAAAACCATTTAGTTATCAAATTACAAAAGATGATACAGTTTTCATCTTATTTCACGGAAAACGAGTGAAAACCTTAAAAGGCAAGGAGGCAGAAAAATTTTTAGAAAGAATTGAAGAGGCCGCAGACAAAAAAGAAGAGCAATTAGTTATAGCGAAAATTACTGGGAACTTTAAACGTGGAAATGAGCGAAGAAAGTAGAGGATGTAGAATAGAATGTTGAGAAAATATGGGAATCGTTCAGATTGGAAACGAATTATTCAAAGGGAGTATGCACAATCTTACGTTGTGTCAAAAGATTTTACAGGATACATTTCTCTTTTAAATCTACTTCAAGTTACTGAGCCGCTTTGGGTGCAATACGAAGAAAAGAAAATTTGTATAGTAGATAATGATTATACATGGCTACAGCATTTTCCGTTGGGGAGAAATTATTCTGTCACTACGATGTTTGATGCTAGGGGGGAAATCGTGCAATGGTATATCGATATCTGCCATGAGGTAGGTTTAGAGAATAATATTCCGTGGATGGATGATTTAATTCTAGATATTGTTGTTTTACCTTCCGGAGAAGTATTTCAATTAGATGAAGAGGAATTAGAGGAAGCGCTTGAAAGCGGTAGTATCAATCAGAAGATGTATGATTTAGCAAAGTATGAAGCTGCTAGGATTACTACTTGTTTAAAGGAAGAACAATTTAATCTACTTGACCTTTCAAAAATTCATAGAAAAGTTTTAGAAGGACAGTTGAAAAAGGCGGAAAATGGGCATGCGTAAAGTAGTGGTAGAAGCGTATTTAGCAGATTGGAAGGATAGATTTGAGGAAGAAGCAGTATTGCTTAAAACGATTTTTGGAACCGAAATTCAACGGATTCATCATATTGGAAGCACTTCGGTTGATGGATTGAGTGCCAAACCAATTATTGATATGATGCCAGTAGTTCGGGATATTTCAAAAATTGATCACTTTAATAAGGCAATGATTGCTAATGGGTATGAACCAAAAGGTGAAAACGGTCTTCCTGGCAGAAGGTATTTTCAAAAGGGAGGTAATGATCGGACGCATCATGTCCACATGTATGAAGTTGGCAATCCCGGGATTGAAAGACATCTTGCTTTTCGAGATTACTTGAATACACATCCAAATGTTAAAAAGAAGTATGGTGATTTAAAAGAATCGTTAGCTAGGCAGTTTCCATACAATATTGAATCGTATATTAATGGAAAAGAGCAACTAGCATCGGGAATTGAACGAGATGCACTTAGATGGTATAAAGCTGCTGATAAAAGTGAGCGGACACAATAATTTTTTGTTCGTATGTTTTTAGTATCAAAAGAAATCGAGTTATCAATTAAATTGCTAAACGGGAGGTAAATATGTTAACGAATCTACTCACAAAACTGTTAAAGATAGACTATCCGATCATTCAAGCGCCAATGGCAGGAGGAATTACTACTTCCAAATTAGTAGCCGCTGTTTCAAATAATGGTGCACTTGGGATGATTGGGGCCGGATATTTAAGTCCTACCCAATTACAGGAACAAATTCGGGAAGTAAAGGAACTGACATCCAAATGCTTTGGAGTTAACTTATTTGTGCCGAACGATTTTCAGGTAATGGAAGATGAAATAGATAAAGCAAGTAAGCTATTGCATAAATTCCAAGCCCAATTAAACATTGAAAATGAACAAAGCGTGATTCCCAATAAGGATGATGCATTCGAAGAATACAATGAGCAAATTAAAGTCATCATGGAAGAAAAAGTACCCATTTGTTCCTTTACTTTCGGTGTTCCTTCTATTGAAATTATTTCACAATTAAAGCAACATGGAATCATTTTAATAGGTACTGCTACATCAGTTGTGGAGGCAAAAGCTATTGAAAAATTAGGGATGGATGCGGTTGTAGTGCAAGGAAGTGAAGCAGGGGGACATAGGGGTAACTTTATAAGTAATCATGAGGAAAGCTTAGTTGGTTTAATGTCGTTGATTCCACAAGTTTCAGACCATGTCTCAATACCAGTAATTGCGGCTGGAGGTATAATGGATGGAAGAGGGTTATTAGCTTCTTTATCCTTAGGAGCAAAAGCAGTTCAAATGGGTACGGCCTTTTTAACTTGTGAGGAAAGTGGTGCGCATCCAGTTCACAAAGAAGCAATTTTACAAGCGAAAGATGAAGATACAATTTTTACCCGTGCATTCTCTGGTAAATGGGCAAGAGGTATTCAAAACAAATTTACAACCGAAATGCAAAAGCTCGAGGCGGATATCCTGCCATTCCCAGTCCAAAATACATTCACTCAATCGATTCGAAAAGCTTCATCCTCACAAAATAATAAAGATTTTATGTCGCTTTGGTCAGGTCAAAGTCCAACACTAGCAAAAAATGAAACAGTAGAAATGCTCATACAACGAATTATTAAACACGCCGAAAAAGGATGATTTAGATGGTTAACAACCTTACAAAAATGAAGATAGCAAAGCCAGCAAGTGAAGTATTTGAAGCATTCGTAGATCCAACAAAAATCGGGAACTTTTGGTTCTCCTCAAGCTCAGAAAGATGGAAACAAGACAGAACAATTACGCTAGAGTATAAAGAATATGATGCAATTGTTGAAATTCTAGTAATGGAAATCATGGCCAACAAAAAAATCGTGTTTCAATGGGGTGAACCAGGACAAGAACGTACTGTAACGATTTTGCTAACAGATCAAGATGGCTTGAGTACGATAGTGGAAGTAAGCGAGGAAGGTTTCAAAGAAGATGATTCAGATTTTCTCAACCAGCTTATTGACAATAAAGAAGGTTGGGTATTTATGCTAACCTGTTTAAAGGGCTTTTTGGAGTCTGGTGTGAGTACATTAAGAACTGGCTTAGCAAAGTAATGAAAAACAAATAAATCTATTAAGAAAACGCCTGAAGTAAAATAAGTCATTTTCTTCAGGCGTTTTTTCTTGAATATAATGTCACCATGCTTCAGCCTCCTCGTCGCTTGCGCTCCTGCGGGATAAATCAAACTTATTCATAGGTTTCCTAACTATTAAATTCCAATAAATAGTTTAACACGACAAACTAGCCTCTGAACACGACAAAGTCATACTTGAAAGCGACAAAACAGAGTGCGAACGTGACAAAACCAAGCAAGCGAAAGCTTTTTGTAAAGTAATCCCAAATAACGTTCATCCATATCGGCGTCTCACTCCAAGTAAACTAGTTTTATGAAAATTGGTTGCTCTCACGGGTAATTTGGTTGCTTTCGACAACTGTTTGATTGCCCTTAACCATTTATTGGGTATATTTATTCTACAACTAACTAATTGGCGGGATTTAGTGCGCCGAAGCGGCGAGTCACTCGCCCGGCGGAAAGCGAAGCGCCGCCTTGCAAAATTTCCTGTATCGTAGAGAGGCACTTTTATGCTATAATGCATAACACTCTCCCTTAGACAACTAAAACCTTCTCTTATTCGCGAGTTTCATCGCTTTCCCAGTATTAGCAAAATGCCATTTGGTAATCGATTTCAAAAAATCGGCTCCATGTTTCAAATAAATTTTCGCTGCAATTTCATCGACTTTGCTGCTCGCTCCTTTAGGGATGGTCGTGCCAGCTATTTCTGTCAGACGATCCATTTCTTTTAAGAATGCATATCTTGCAATAATGGAAGCAGCTGCAACGGAAACATGTAATTGCTCAGCTTTTGTAGAAAATAGTACATTTTCACGAATAATTTCTTTTTCCGCTTTAATATGATTATAGTAAATACCGCGTTCTGCAAACTGATCGATTAATATATAGGCTGGTTTTTCGGGGGCCATTTTTTTTAATACATGTTTTAGCGCTTGGTTATGCATAAGTGCTTTTATTTTCCCTTGGGACCATCCACGACTTTGTATGTCATTATATTTTTCGTTTTTTAATACTAAAACACTATGTGTGAGTGTGGCCATTAAATCGGGAGCCATTTTCCGCATAATATCATCTGTCAGCATTTTGGAATCTTTCACACCTAGTTCTTTTACTAGCTCTACTTGATCTTCTCGAACATAACAAGCCGCAACAGTAATGGGACCGAAATAGTCACCAGTTCCTGTTTCGTCGGAACCAACGACAGAAGCGTTCTCAAATTGCTCAGGTAATGTATCTCCTTTTGTATTGCCGCTGAACACTTTTTCTACTTGTTTATTTGAAACTCCACTCCAAAGCGAAGCCTCTCTAGCTGCACCATTTCCTTGGAACATGACTTTACCAGATTTATAGACGGTGACTGCGGTATCTGCTAACTTAGCAGCAAAAACAACTCCAGGAGCTGATCTTTCTACTTTATATTTGGCATAATGCGCTTTGACTTTTTGGATTTCTTCGGGTTTCATCAATAATACTTCGTTTGACATTCGGTTGTTCCTTTCTTCACATCGTAATCTATTTCGTGTTATTATTGTAATTAGGATTTTTGCGGGGAGGGTATGACTTTGTCAGAACAGCAAAAAACGAGAATTTCTGTTGAAATATATGGGCAAACTTATAAAATGGTAGGCTCCGAAACTACTGGTCATATGCGTCTTGTAGCCTCCATGGTAGATGATAAAATGCGAGAGATACAAGCACATAATAGGCAGCTAGATATTCCAAAACTTGCGGTGCTTACTGCTGTGAATGCCGTAAACGATTACATAAAAGTAAAAGAGCAATTAGAATTACTAGAAGCTGAATTGAAAAAATTAAAGGACTGAAAAAATGTTAGATATTCTTATATTAATTTTATTAGTTGCCGGTTTGATCACCGGTGCAAAACGTGGGCTAATTGTCCAACTCATTCATATGACTGGTTTTATCATCGCACTTATCGTTGCGTACACTTATTATAAACCACTGGCAGACAAATTTGTTCTATGGATTCCATTTCCAGCAATTACGGCTGGATCGAAGCTGACAATTGCAGTAGAGAATTTGGAATTGGACCAAACTTTTTATCGTGTTATTGCTTTTGTTCTTATTTTTATAGCAGTGAAACTGGTTCTTCAGTTGATTGCGTCTATGTTTGATTTCTTGAAATATTTGCCAATTCTTGGCTTTGTCAGTAATCTTGTTGGGGCTGTATTAGGTTTTATCGAATTTTACTTTATCTTGTTTGTTCTATTATATGTATGTGCCCTGTTACCAATCGATTTTATTCAAAACTTAATATCGAAGTCCATCTTAACTGGGTGGATGTTGGAACACACGCCGATTTTATCGGAATTAGTGAAGAATTGGTGGTATATCTATATTGAAAAATGACTTCTCTCACTAGAGGGAAGTTTTTTTAGCTTCATTCAGTAGATGTAATAGATTTTCAAAAGGAGCTATTGTCATGGATAAAAAAACAATCATTAAAACATTAGAAAAAATTGCATTATATATGGAATTACAAGGAGAAAATTCTTTTAAAGTGTCCGCTTTCCGAAAAGCAGCACAAGTGTTAGAACTAGATCCGCGTAGCCTATCAGAGATGGATAACATATTAAAGCTAAAAGGAATCGGTGCCTCCACTGGTGCAGTTATTGAAGATTTATTAAATACAGGAGTTTCCTCCCTGCTAGTAGAGCTTCAACAAACAGTACCTAGTGGTTTGTTACCGATGCTGAAAATTCCAGGGCTTGGTGGCAAAAAAATTGCGAAGTTATACAAAGAATTACAAATCGATTCGATGGATGCGTTAAAATTAGCATGTGAAGCATGTAAAGTGCAAACATTAGCAGGATTTGCAGCGAAAACGGAAAAGAAAATTCTCGCAGAAATTGAGAACTTACAATCTAAACCAGAGCGTACTGCAGTATGGCAACTAGAACCAATTGTAGAAATGATCGAAAGCAAGCTAGCTGCTATACAGGCGATTGAACGATATTCGGTTGCTGGTTCATACCGAAGAGTTAAGGAAGCAAGTAAAGATATTGACTTTATCATAGCTACAAAATCCCCACAAGAGGTAAGAGAAGTACTTTTAAACGAACTACCAGTGTTAAAAGTAATTGCAGCGGGAGATACAAAGGTTTCTGTTACACTAGATGGAGAAAACGAAATCGACGTGGATTTCCGCTTAGTCCAACTGCATCAATATGCTTCTGCATTAAATCATTTTACAGGCTCGAAAGACCATAATATTAAAATGAGACAAATTGCAAAAGAACATGGTAAGAAAATAAGTGAATATGGTGTGGAACTTGAAGATGGTTCCATGCAGCATTTCCATTCTGAAGAGGAATTTTATGCATATTTCGACTTGCCATTTATCCCACCTACTGTTCGAGAAGATGGATCGGAGTTTTCAAAATTGGACCAATTACCATTACTCGTTACATTAGAGGATATAAAAGGCGATTTTCATATGCACTCCACTTGGTCGGATGGTGCCCATTCTATCGAAGAAATGGTGGAAGCTAGTCGAGCAAAAGGATATTCGCATATCGTAATTACGGATCACTCCGATTATTTAAAAGTAGCTAATGGATTGTCCAAAGAGCGGTTATTGAAACAAATCGAAACGATTCACGAATTAAAGAATAAATACTCGGATATTGAAATTTTTGCTGGAACTGAAATGGATATTCTTCCAGATGGATCGCTCGATTTTGAGGATGAGTTATTAAAACAATTGGATTTTGTCATTGCTTCCATTCATTCAAGCTTTAGTCAGCCGCAAGAAAAAATTATGGAACGACTATATAATGCAATCACAAATCCATATGTCCACATGATTGCTCATCCAACTGGAAGAATTATCGAGCAACGAAATGGATATAATCCAGATGTACCGACATTAATCGAATGGGCAAGGGAAAACGGAAAAGTATTAGAATTAAATGCAAACCCGTATCGACTTGACTTGCAAACAGAATATTTAAAGCTAGCACAAGAAAAAGGCGTGCCTATCGCGATCAATACAGACGCCCATCATATCGCTCAATTAAAATATATGGATATTGGTGTACGCTATGCACAAAAAGCATGGTTACACAAAGAAACAATTGTAAATACTTGGACGTTAGAGAAGTTTAAACAATTTATAAAGAAATAATGAGGAGGTGCCACAGTGATAGCTGAAAGAGCACTGAAAACGTTAGAATATTATAAAATACGAGAAGAAGTGGCGAAATATTGTACTTCTTCTGTAGGTAAAGACCATATAGACAAGCTAGTGCCTTCTGTCGATTTTGCTGAAGTAACGAAGCTTTTAGAAGAAATGGATGAAGGATTGTCTATTCTTCGTCTTAGAGGCAATGTACCGATGGGAGGAATAACAGATATCCGCCCACATGCAAAACGAGCGCAAATAGGTGGTATGTTAAGCCCAATCGAGTTAATGGAAACGGCAAGTACTATTCGTGCCAGTAAAATTTTACGTCAGTTTATAGAAAATGTAGCAGAGTCAGAAGATGTAGCGATTCCCCATTTTCTAGAGAAAAAAGAATCGATGCCTATACTGACCGCGCTAGAGCATGAGATAAATGATTGTATCGATGAAAACGGTGCTGTATTAGATAGTGCAAGTAGTAGCCTGCGTTCGATTCGTCAACAATTGCGTATTCAAGTAAGTCGCGTACGAGAAAAATTAGAAAGCTATACAAGAGGTGCAAATGCATCGAAAATGCTTTCGGATTCTATCATAACGATTCGAAATGATCGATATGTAATCCCGGTGAAGTCAGAGTACCGCAGTCATTATGGTGGGATTATTCATGACCAATCATCATCAGGTCAAACTTTATTTATCGAACCGTCAGCTGTTGTACAAATAAATAATGAAATCCGTAGTTTAAAGGTAAAAGAACAAGAAGAGATCGAACGCATATTGATCAAGTTGACAGCAGAAGTAGAAATAGTCGGCCATGACATCTTCTTATTAGTCAATATTTTAGGTGAAATAGACGTTGTTTTGGCAAAAGCTAAATATGGACAAGCAGAGAAATGTACGATGCCAATGATTAATAACGAGGGCTATATTCGTTTAGTAAAAGCAAGACATCCACTTATCCCAATGGACACTGCTGTTACGAATACGATTGAATTTGGAAAGGATATCACCTCAATCGTTATAACTGGACCAAATACTGGTGGTAAAACAGTAACGTTAAAAACGGTTGGACTTTGTACATTAATGGCGCAAAGTGGAATTCCGATTCCTGCGCTAGATGGATCTGAAGTAGCGTTATTTGAATCGGTATTTGCAGACATTGGTGATGAGCAGTCGATTGAGCAAAGCTTAAGTACTTTTTCATCTCATATGGTGAATATCGTAGACATTTTGAAAAAATATGATGAAAAATCCTTAATTATTTTTGATGAGCTTGGTGCAGGAACTGACCCACAAGAAGGAGCAGCCCTTGCTATATCTATTTTAGATGCAGTGCATGGAACTGGAGCACGAGTGATGGCTACAACTCATTATCCTGAACTAAAAGCGTATGGATATAACCGACCAGGTGTTGTGAATGCCAGCGTTGAGTTCGATGTGGAAACGTTAAGCCCGACTTATAAATTGCTAATAGGGGTTCCTGGACGTAGTAATGCTTTTGAAATTTCCGAACGACTTGGTCTACCGTCGTATATTATTTCTCAAGCGCAAACATACACGGGAGCAGATCGTGGTGAAGTCAATTCGATGATTGCCTCTTTAGAAGCAAGTAGAAGACAAGCCGAAAGAGATGCAGAAGAAACAGAAGAGCAGCTAGAAGAAGCAAAGCAAGTAAAAGAGGATTTAGAACAAAGGCTAGCAGAGCTAGAACAAAAGAAAGAGCAATTAGAGCAAAAAGCAAAAGACAAAGCCAAAAAGATTATAGAAGACGCTAGACGCGAAGCAGATGAAATTATCAGTGACCTTCGCAAAATGCAAGCGAATACGCATAAATTAGTAAAAGATCATGAACTAATCGATGCTAAAAAAAGATTGGACGCAGCACTTCCTTCCAATCCGGTATTAAAAAAACAAAAGAAATTAAACGAGCGTGCAAAAGAGTTAAAAGCTGGAGACGAAGTAAAAGTACTAAGCTTTGGACAAAAAGGTACCTTATTAGAAAAACTTTCTAAGTCTGAATGGTCAGTGCAAATAGGTATGCTAAAGATGAAGTTAGATGAATCTGATTTAGAATATATTAAACCGGAAAAGCAAAAACAAACTGTTTCTGTCAATGCAGTTCGTGGCAGAGATTCTCATGTGAAATTGGAGCTTGACCTTCGTGGAGAACGATATGAGGATGCGCTTATTCGAACAGAAAAATATTTAGATGATGCCATTTTAGCAAATTATCCTCGTGTTTCTATTATTCACGGAAAAGGAACAGGCGTATTAAGACAAGCCATTCAGCAGTATTTGAAAAACCATTCGCGGGTGAAAAACTACCGTTTTGGTGAAGCTGGAGAAGGCGGTCACGGGGTTACAGTAGTCGAATTAAAATAAAGTATAAAGAATTTGAAACTTCTTATCTATTCACACGTATAGTAAGGAAAATTTAAAGGGGTTTTTAGCATGTTGCTTTCTGGTTTTTGGGCAAACCCACTAGTGGAGTCAGCTGGTTATTTTAGTGTCGTTATTTTATGTTTAGTTGTTTCCATGGTTATATTTGAACTTGTTACAAAGTATAAAAACTGGGAAGAAATTAAAAAAGGGAATGTCGCTGTTGCAATGGCAACTGGCGGAAAAATCTTTGGAGTATGTAATATTTTTAAATATTCAATAGAACAGCACAATTCATTTTTTCAAATGATTGGTTGGGGATTATTTGGTTTTACTTTGCTAATCATCGCATACTGGCTATTTGAATTCTTAACCCCAAGTTTTAATGTGGATAAAGAAATAGAAAATGATAATCGCTCCGTCGGATTTATTTCCCTTATTATTTCCGTTGGCCTATCATTTGTTATAGGAGCGAGCATTTCATAGGAGCGATTGTAATGGAAAAATTGTCGAAAGTTTTAATTGCTGTAGGCATACTTTTTGTCCTTGTCGGAATAATATATGTAGTAATGGATTAATAGAATGAGTGAACAGCTCATTTTAGAGACTGTTGAGATAAAATAATCACAACAGTCTTTTTTTGATACTAAATAAATTGAATTGTCATTCATTTTTCTTTATAATGAAAGTATGAATGTTCGAACGATTATGAAATAAGGGGGCATAAGAATGACAGAGAAGATTTGGCTTTCCCAATATCCACCTGAGATCCCACATACGCTTACCTACGAATCTATTCCAGTCCAAGAATACTTAACAAGAACGTATCACAAATTTCCAGAAAAAATAGCTATTCATTTCATGGGAAAAGATGTGACCTATAAGGAACTCTATGAATCTTCCTTGAAATTTGCGAACTATTTACAAATGCTTGGCATTCAAAAAGGGGACAGAGTAGCTATTATGCTACCAAATTGCCCGCAAGCGGTTATTGGCTATTATGGTGCTTTGTATGCAGGGGCAATAGTAGTGCAAACAAATCCGTTATATACAGAGCGAGAAATTTCATACCAAATGAAAGATTCGGGTGCGAAAGTAATTTTAGCATTGGATATACTATATCCTCGGATTTCTAAAGTAATAAAAGATACGAATCTCGAAAATATTATTCTGACGGGCATTAAAGATTATCTTCCTTTCCCCAAAAATATCGTGTATCCTTTTATCCAAAAGAAGCAATATGGATTTAGTGTAAAGGTAGAGCATAGGGGGATCAACCATTTATTCCCTGAAATAATGAAAGTAGCAAAAGCAAATCCAATCGATATGCCTTTTAACTTTGATGAGGACATTGCCCTTTTACAATATACAGGTGGAACTACCGGATTTCCAAAAGGAGTTATGCTAACGCATAAAAATTTAATATCGAATGCATCGATGTGTGATGCATGGCTGTATAAATGCAAGAAAGGTGAAGAAAGTATACTAGGCATTTTGCCATTTTTTCATGTTTATGGGATGACGACTGTCTTAATATTAGCTGTTATGTTAGGTAATAGAATGATATTATTGCCAAAGTTTGACGTGGAAACAGCTCTTAAAACGATCGATAAGCAAAAGCCGACTCTATTTCCTGGTGCGCCAACCATTTACATTGGCATTCTAAATCATCCGGATGTAGAAAAATATGATTTATCTTCTATTGTAGCTTGCTTGAGTGGATCTGCTGCGCTACCTTTAGAAGTGCAAGAAAAGTTTGAAAAAGTTACGGGTGGTAGATTAGTAGAGGGCTATGGATTAACAGAAACTTCCCCTGTATCTCATGCGAATTTAATTTATAGCGAGAATCGAGTGAAGGGTTCAGTTGGTATACCGTGGCCAGATACAGATGCGGCCATTTTCAGTTTAGAGTCCACAACTCCACTTCCTCCTGGGGAAATTGGAGAAATAGCAGTTAAAGGTCCTCAGGTCATGAAAGGTTATTGGAATCGTCCGGAAGAAACGGAGATGACAATGCGTGATGGTTGGCTTTTAACAGGGGATTTAGGATATATGGATGAAAGCGGTTACTTTTATGTCGTAGACCGGAAAAAAGATATGATTATAGCTGGTGGCTATAATATATATCCGCGTGATGTGGAAGAAGTTCTGTATGAACATCCTGCGATACAAGAATGTGTGGTTGCGGGAGTACCTGATGCATATCGTGGAGAGACAGTAAAAGCGTACATCGTGTTAAAAGAGGGAGCGTCCGCCACAGAAGAAGAATTAAATACATTCTGTCGTGAAAATTTGGCCTCATTTAAAGTACCAAGAATTTATGAGTTTAGAAAAGAACTACCAAAAACAGCGGTTGGAAAAATATTAAGAAGAACTTTAATAGAGGAAGAAAAATTAAAACAAGTAGCGCAAGAGCAAACATCCTAGATATATTATGAAAGTAGAGATTCACATATTGACATTACTGAAAATTAAATATAATATAAAAATATGAATGAATAATCATTCATATTTTTATTTTTTTTGAATGTTAAAAACCTTGGTCGAAAAAAGTATTGCCTATCGACGTAATTGAGTATTGGTGGTGAATATATTGAAAAAAGATAAGCCGAAATATAAGCAAATTATAGATGCTGCCATAATCGTTATTGCTGAAAATGGATATCATCAGTCACAGGTTTCGAAAATTGCTAAACAGGCAGGCGTGGCAGATGGAACGATCTACTTATATTTTAAGAATAAAGAAGACATATTAATCTCCGTATTTGAAGAGAAGATGGAGGTATTCGCAGAAAATCTACAGCAAATAATTGAAATAGATGCGAGTGCTTCAGAGAAATTATTCAAGATGATTGAAAATCATTTTAGTGTACTTGCAAGTGATCATCATTTAGCAACCGTTACTCAATTAGAGTTAAGGCAGTCGAATTTGGCCCTACGTTTACGGATTAATGCCATATTAAAAAATTATTTAGTGCTACTAGATTCCATTTTAAAAGAAGGTATTGAAAATGGAGAATTTAATGAAAAGATAGATATTCGGTTAGCAAGACAAATGATTTTTGGTACAATAGATGAGACGACAACAACTTGGGTGATGAATGAATATAAATATAATCTTATAGACTTAACTCCTAAAGTACATCGTCTATTATTAAATGCTATAAAAGTATAACAAAGGGGAAGTGATTGAATGGGATTTTTGTCATGGGAAATAGAAGAAGGTGTAGCTGCAGTTACACTAAATCGTCCACCAGCAAATGCACTTGCAAGAGGGGTAATTCTAGAAATTAATGACCTTTTAGATGCAGTTGAAAATGATGACGCAGTTCGTGTTCTTTTGCTTCAAGGGGAAGGTAGATTCTTTTCTGCTGGTGCGGATATTAAAGAATTTACTTCTGTTTCTACAGGAGAAGAATTTTCCGAGTTGGCTGAAAGCGGACAGATGATCTTTGAAAGATTAGAAAGATTTTCGAAGCCGGTTATCGCAGCGATTCATGGTGCCGCTCTCGGTGGTGGACTAGAATTAGCGATGAGCTGTCATATACGACTAGTTTCAGAAAATGCTAAACTTGGACTTCCAGAATTACAATTAGGTTTAATACCTGGATTTGCTGGAACTCAGCGTCTTCCACGCTATGTTGGATTTGCGAAAGCGGCAGAAATGCTGTTAACCAGTGACCCAATCAGCGGGACAGAAGCAGCTAAAATTGGTTTAGCTAATCATGCATATCCCGAAGAAGAGCTATTTAGTCGTGCGCAGGAACTTGCAGTCAAAGTTGCAAAGAAAAGCCCGATTGCTGTAAAAGCAGCCCTAGACATGCTCCAATATGTTAAGCCAGCCTCTTATTATGAAGGCGTGCGAGCAGAAGCGAATGTTTTTGGAAGCGTTTTTGTTTCAGATGATGCAAAAGAAGGTATTTCTGCATTTTTAGAAAAAAGAGAACCTGTTTTTAAAGGCAAGTAATTAGATGCTAAGGGAGGATAACTAAATGAATATTTATGTTTTAGTGAAACGCACATTTGACACAGAAGAAAAAATCGTAGTGAGTGGCGGTAAAATCCAAGAAGACGGAGCAGAGTTCATCATCAATCCTTATGATGAATATGCGATTGAAGAAGCAATTCAAGTTCGCGACGCACAAGGTGGAGAAGTAACGGTTCTTACTTTGGGCGGAGAAGATGCGGAAAAACAACTTCGTACAGCACTTGCTATGGGAGCCGACAAAGCTGTTCTTATTAATATAGAAGATGATGTAGAAGAGCTGGATCAGTTTACAGCTGCTCAAATCATTTCGGAATACTTAAAAGATAAAAATCCTGATTTAATCTTAGCAGGAAATGTTGCAATTGACGGTGGGTCTGGACAAGTTGGACCACGTGTTGCAGAGTTACTAGGCATCAACTACGTAACAACTATCACGAATCTTGAAATCGATGGGACAACTGTTTCGATCAAGCGTGATGTAGAAGGAGATACGGAGGTTCTAGAAACTTCCTTACCACTTCTTGTTACAGCACAACAAGGATTGAACGAGCCTCGTTATCCGTCCTTACCAGGAATCATGAAAGCGAAGAAAAAGCCTTTAGAAGAAGTAGAGCTAGATGATTTAGATATAGACGAAGATGATGTAGAAGCGAAAACAGAAACATTAGAAATTTATTTACCTCCTAAAAAGGAAGCTGGAAAAGTATTAGAAGGGGAGCTAGCTGACCAAGTAAAAGAGTTAGTTCAATTACTTCATTCGGAAGCAAAAGTCGTTTAATGTTATTTGAATTAATACTCAACAAAACGGGAGGAAAAGAATATGTCTAAAAAAGTATTAGTACTTGCGGAAGCGCGTGAAGGTGCTCTACGTAATGTTTCTTATGAAGCGATCGCTGCTGGGAAACAAATTTCAAATGGCGGGGAAGTTGTTAGTGTTCTATTAGGAGATTCAGTGCAAGGTTTGACAGCTGAACTTGGTAAATATGGCGCAGATCGTGTAATCACGGTAGAACATCCACATTTAAAACAATATACATCAGACGGTTATGGACAAGCATTGCTTGCTGTTATTGAACAAGAGAACCCACAAGCAATCGTATTCGGACATACTGCTTTAGGGAAAGACATCTCTCCAAAAATCGCAAGTAAATTGCAAATCGGTTTAGTATCAGATGTGACAGCTATTGAAGGAGAAGGAGACGCGGCGGTTTACATCCGCCCAATCTACTCTGGTAAAGCATTTGAGAAGGTGAAAGTAAAGGATGGTATCGAATTCATCACGATTCGTCCAAACAATATTGCACCACTTGCAAAAGATGACAGCAAATCAGCAGACGTGTCTTCGTTATCGGTAGATATTACAAACCTTCGCACGATTATAAAAGAAGTAGTACGTAAATCATCTGAAGGTGTAGATTTATCCGAAGCAAAAGTTGTCATTGCTGGTGGACGTGGAGTGAAGAGCGAAGAAGGTTTTGCTCCATTAAAAGAGCTTGCAGACGTACTTGGTGGAGCGGTTGGGGCTTCTCGTGGAGCTTGTGACGCTGATTACTGTGATTACTCCCTACAAATTGGGCAAACTGGTAAAGTAGTAACACCGGATCTCTATATAGCGGCAGGTATTTCAGGTGCTATACAGCATTTGGCTGGTATGTCGAACTCGAAAATTATTGTGGCGATCAACAAAGATCCAGAAGCAAACATTTTCAAAGTGGCAGACTACGGCATTGTCGGCGATCTATTCGAAGTTATCCCGTTACTTACGGAAGAATTCAAACAATTGAAAGTAAATGCTTAATAAGTGACTCGGCTCTTTTTTGGAGCCGAGTTTTTGCTTGTATTGATAAAGCTCTAGCACCTTGCCCCTCAGAGGCAGACATAGGCGCTTTCACTTTTCGTGTAAGCTAATATGTAGATGTAGCAATATGAGTCTGCTATAATCTATTTATAGGTAACTAAAGGAGGAATTTTTAATGGCAATAGTTCATGGAACAGATCAGACTTTTTCACAAGAGATTGAGAAAGGTTTAGTATTAGTAGATTTTTGGGCAACATGGTGTGGGCCTTGTAAAATGATTGCTCCTGTACTTGAAGAAATGGACGCTGAAATGAGCGATAAAGTAAAAATAGTTAAAGTAGATGTAGATGAAAACCAAGCAACTGCTAGTCAATTTGGTATTATGTCCATCCCGACTCTAGTATTATTCAAAGATGGTCAACCAGTAGACAAAGCTGTTGGTTTCCAACCGAAAGAAGCACTAGTTCAATTTGTAGAAAAAAACGCATAATATAAAACCGGGTCCCCTAAGGTGCCCGGTTTTTTTAAACGGGTGATAAAATGAATGATTTGATACAACAAAAATGTGCCATATTACCAGGTGATCCTGGGTGTTATTTGATGAAAGATCGGCAAGGAACCATCATTTATGTCGGCAAAGCAAAAGTATTGAAAAATCGTGTACGTTCCTATTTTACAGGTTCACATGATGGGAAAACGCAAAGATTAGTACAAGAAATAGTTGATTTTGAATATATCGTCACATCGTCAGAGTTAGAAGCCCTTATTCTAGAGCTTCATCTCATAAAAAAGCATGATCCAAAATATAATATTATGCTAAAGGACGATAAAACGTACCCATACATTAAAATAACTGCAGAAAAAAATCCCAAATTAATCATTACAAGACAAGTGAAAAAGGATAAAGGGAAATATTTTGGTCCCTATCCAAATGCACATGCAGCTTTTGAGACAAAAAAACTATTAGATCGAATATACCCATTAAGAAAGTGTGCAAAATTACCAGACCGTGTTTGCTTATACTATCACTTAGGGCAATGTCTAGCTCCATGTGTAAAGGAAATAGAGGATTCCACTTATAAAAAGTTAACGGATGAAATTACGAGCTTTTTAAACGGTGGTTATACAGATGTAAAAAAAGAATTAACGGAGAAAATGACGGAGGCAGCAGAAAACTTAGAATTCGAACGTGCAAAAGAGTATAGAGACCAAATATCTAATATTGAAATGGTGATGGAGAAACAAAAAATTACGATCAACGATTTTACGAGCCGCGATATATTTGGTTATGCTGTTGATAAAGGCTGGATGTGTGTCCAAGTATTTTTTATCCGACAAGGAAAACTAATCGAACGAGATGTATCGCTTTTTCCTTTATATCGTGATCCGGAAGAAGAGTTTTTAACGTTTTTAGGTCAGTTTTATGCAAAGCCAGAGCATATTAAACCTAAAGAGGTGTTCGTTCCTCATGATACAGATGTCCATTTAGCTTCTGAATTGTTAGAGATGAAAGTGTTCACTCCTCAAAAAGGCTTGAAAAAAAACTTAGTAGATCTTGCGAAGAAAAATGCTGTACTGGCCTTAAGTGAGAAGTTCCAGCTGATTGAAAGACAAGAAGAGCGTACGATAGGAGCAGTGGAGGAATTAGGTAATGTAATGGGGATTGCCACTCCAAACCGAATTGAAGCATTTGATAATTCTCATATACATGGAACCGACGCTGTTTCAGCGATGGTTGTCTTTGTAGATGGCAAAGCATATAAAAAGGACTATCGAAAATATAAGACGAGAACTGCTGCCAAACATGATGATTACGGAGCGATGCGAGAGGTCATTCGCAGAAGATACACACGAGTATTGAAAGAAAATTTACCTTTACCAGATCTCATTATTATCGATGGAGGAAAAGGACAAATAGAAGCTGCTCGAGAAATTTTAGAGGATGAGTTAGGCTTGGAAATTCCTATTGCTGGACTTGCAAAAGATGGCAAGCACCAAACTTCGCAGCTACTATATGGAAATCCTATTGATATAATTCCAATGAAGCGGACGAGTGAAGGATTTTATTTGTTACAGCGTATTCAAGACGAAGTACACCGCTTTGCTATTACATTCCATCGCCAACAAAGAGGGAAACATACAATCGCTTCTTCTTTAGATGGTATTGAAGGAATAGGTCCGAAACGAAAAAAAGCACTATTAAAGCATTTCGGATCAATCAAGAAAATGCAGGTAGCGACGAAGGAAGAATTTATAGAAGCAGGGCTTTCTAGAAAGCTAGCAGAGACAATGGTGGAACATTTTCAGAAAAAGTAATTGTCTTCTGAATTTTCTTGTGTTATGGTTGATACAATTTAATATTCACTATCATGAAGTGAAGATAGAGGTGCAAACTGACAAGAGTACTTAGCGGGAGGATGAAAAGATCCGTCAATCGCTAAAGGAAAGGGTCATTTGCCGAAACCTAGTATAGCTTTTCCTGTTCTAGGTTGGTTCTGCATTGAAGAAATGTAGGATTGTCAGAATTCAGTATTCTGGAGGGCTATCTCACATGGACATTATTTGACCGTGTATGAGACAATGCTTTTCACAATATGTGGAAAGCATTTTTTAATCCTTACAGATAAACAAGGGAGAGAATATCCATGAGTAAAATTGTGATGAAATTCGGTGGTACTTCTGTAGCAACTACAGAAAAAATTGCGAGCGTAGCAAACAGAATCAGTAAAGAGAAAGAAAAAGGACATGATATTGTTGTAGTCGTATCAGCAATGGGCAAAGCAACAGATGAGTTGGTAAATTTAGCGAATGAAATAACAGAAAATCCATCTAAACGCGAAATGGACATGCTACTCTCGACTGGTGAACAAGTGACTATGTCATTACTAGCGATCCAATTAAATGCACTAGGTCTAGACGCCGTTTCTCTAACTGGTTGGCAAGCAGGCCTCGTGACAGATAATGTACATAAAAATGCAAGAGTAGAGAAAATGGATGGCTCTAAAATAAGCGACTTATTGAAAGAAGATAAGATCGTAATTGTTGCTGGCTTTCAAGGGGTTTCAAATAATGGAGAAATCACAACTCTGGGAAGAGGTGGGTCAGATACAACCGCAGTTGCCATTGCAGTAACGATTGAAGCGGATGTATGTGATATTTATACAGATGTAGAAGGGGTATATACATCGGACCCAAGATACGTTACAAATGCTAGAAAGCTAGAACAATTAGAATACGATGAAATGCTTGAGCTTGCTAATCTAGGTGCTGGAGTACTTCATCCAAGAGCAGTCGAATTTGCAAAAAACTATAAAATACCATTAAGAGTACGTTCAAGCTCTTCAGAAAATGAAGGAACAATTTTAAAGGAGGAAGTAGATGTGGAAAATAATTTAGTAGTACGTGGGGTAGCATTTGAATCGGATATAGTGCGATTAACAATTGAGTATGATGTACCATTTAATGGTTCACTAGCATCCATTTTTACGACTCTTGCAGAAAATCATATTAATGTTGATATTATTGTACAATCCATTGTAGATGGTGTTAGACCTGCTGTTTCATTCTCTATCAAAAAAGAGTCGTTAGCAGAAGCAATTACGGTTCTTGAAACCCACAAAAAAACGCTCGGCTTTACATTTGCGGACTTTGAGGTAGGCTTAGCGAAAGTTTCCATCGTTGGTTCAGGAATGGTCTCCAATCCGGGAGTTGCCGCGCAAATGTTTGATCGACTTCGAAAAGAAAATATTCCGGTGAAGATGGTAAGTACATCCGAGATAAAAGTTTCTGTTGTTGTCCCTCAAGACGAGATGATTCAAGCAGCCAATGCCCTGCACGATGAATTCGATTTGGCGATCAAGCAATAACTGATCAGGCAACCAGGAGGGTAAGGGTCGTGACATTGTTACGACCCTTGTTTGCTTTGCTTGGAGTGTCCGCTCGGATTCAAAGAGTCGCTATTAATTTCGTCTCGAACATGACAAAATCATTAACGTCTCACTTCAAGTAAACTTGTTATATGAAAAATTGGTTGCGTTCATCTGTATTTTGGTTGCCCTTGTGCTAATTTGGTTGCTCTCAGTATAGAAATGGTTGCTTTCAACTGCAGTTTAGTTGCCCTTAGCCATTTTCAGGGATTATTTATTCAGCGACTACGAAATTTTAGCGTTTAACACGGTAGATTCTTGCGAGAAGATTCGTCGCTCGCCCGCAGAAAGCGAAGCGCCGTCAGTTTTAACCATGTATTCACATTTAAAAAGAAAAGCATTGGATGGCTTGATAGCCATTCAATGCTTATTTAGTAACTTTTACATCCCATTTTACTTGAAAGGAAACAGTTCCGTTTTTATTTGGTTCTTCGTCGTAGCATTCTGTTAAATAACCGCCAATTTTCTGTTGTTGCTCGGCTAAAAAGCCTGCTTCTAATCGGTGGCTTCTTATTTTTCCACTTTGAGGTAAATTGAACGTATGTAAGGTATAAAATGCAGAGTCTTTTGTTGTTTTCTCTAACTCTAGTGTTCCCCAACCTGCTTGTTGAAAGAATGTAATGGCTTCTTCCATCGAGTAAAGTGGAAACTTGCGAGCAAGATCTTTTCCAGCCCAATATAAAATATCTTTTTCATGTTTTCCGAGAATAGAAGCAAGCACGTGGTCTCTTAGTAATTCATATCCAAAGGAAGTTACATGTGAATGTTCCTTATCATTCAAGTAGCAACCCTTCTTTCAAAAAGTGAGTATCATTTGTCCTCGTCTATTTTATCATAAATAATTTCTTGGTGGTAATGGAATAGTTTGTGAAAAAATAAACGAATTATTATTCAAAAATGAATCAAGAAGATTATTGAAAAGTCTAAAGATGCCTTGACGCTCTAAAATGATGAGAGTACAATAGATATGTCATAAATTCGTAACATGATGATGTGAACCACGTATAAAAACTACTCTATTAGAATAGTTTTATGCAGAGCAAATGTAAATTTGAGGGGGGTAACTGTTTTGTCGAAAGATCGCGAATTTTATTGGCGCCGCTTACATTCTCTATTAGGAATAATTCCAGTTGGATTATTTGTGGCGCAGCATTTAGTAGTAAATCATTTTGCTACTAGAGGAGAAGAGGCTTTTAATAAAGCATCTGGTTTTATGGGAAGTCTTCCGTTTGTTATTTTATTGGAGATTTTCATCATTTATTTACCATTAATGTTCCATGCTTTTTACGGTATATATATTGCGTTTACCGCAAAAAACAATCCACAGAGATACGGGACGCTACGAAACTATTTATTTATTTTACAAAGAATTACTGGAATTTTTCTTGTTGTTTTCATCGCATGGCATGTTTTTGAGACAAGGTTTCAAGCAGCGATTGGTGCGAAAGAAGTTAATTTTAACATGATGGCTGAGATTTTATCAAATCCATGGATGTTAGGCTTCTATATCGTAGGGGTTATTTCTGCAACATTCCATTTAGCTAACGGTATTTGGTCATTCTTAGTTAGTTGGGGAATTACACAATCACCACAATCACAACGAATTGCTACATATGTAACATTAGTAATCTTCTTAGCGTTATCTGTAGTTGGTGTACAAGCTCTTCTAGCATTTGTATAAGAACTTTTTACACATTCAACTACCATAAAATCGAGGAGTGAGAATAGCATGGCAAAAAGTAAACTTATTGTTGTCGGCGGTGGTCTAGCTGGATTAATGGCAACAATGAAAGCAGCCGAAGATGGCACGCACGTAGATCTATTTTCATTAGTTCCTGTAAAACGCTCACACTCTGTTTGTGCACAAGGCGGTATTAACGGGGCTGTAAATACAAAAGGGGAAGGGGATTCACCGGCAGTACACTTAGATGATACTGTATATGGTGGAGACTTCCTAGCAAACCAGAGACCAGTAAAAGCAATGACTGATGCTGCTCCTGGAATTATTAGCTTATTTGACCGTATGGGTGTTATGTTCAACCGTACGCCAGAAGGTTTATTAGATTTCCGTCGTTTCGGTGGTACATTAATGCACCGCACAGCATTCTCTGGTGCAACGACTGGTCAACAATTACTATATGCTTTAGACGAGCAAGTGCGTCGTTTTGAAGTAGATGGTCTAGTTACGAAGTTCGAAGGATGGGAATTCCTTGGAATTATAAAAGATAGCGAAGGGGTTTGTCGCGGTATTAAAGCACAGAACCTTCAAACAATGGAAATCCGTGCATTCCGCGGAGATGCTGTTATTATGGCAACTGGTGGCCCTGGAATTATTTTCGGAAAAACGACTAACTCTATTATCAATACTGGTTCTGCAGCTTCTATCGTTTATCAACAAGGTGCTTACTATGCAAATGGAGAATTTATTCAAATTCACCCAACTGCAATCCCTGGGGACGATAAACTACGCTTAATGTCAGAATCTGCACGTGGAGAAGGTGGACGTATTTGGACATACAAAGACGGAAAACCTTGGTACTTCCTAGAAGAAAAATATCCTGCATACGGTAACCTAGTGCCACGTGATATTGCAACACGTGAAATTTTCGACGTATGTGTTAACCAAAAACTTGGTATTAACGGGGAAAACATGGTTTACCTGGATCTTTCACATAAAGATCCACACGAACTGGACATTAAACTAGGTGGAATTATCGAAATCTATGAGAAGTTCACTGGTGATGACCCTCGTAAAGTTCCGATGAAGATTTTCCCTGCTGTTCACTATTCAATGGGTGGACTTTGGGTAGATGAAGATCAAATGACGAATATTCCAGGTCTATTTGCTGCAGGTGAATGTGATTATTCTCAACATGGTGCGAACCGTCTAGGAGCAAACTCTCTACTATCAGCTGTATTCGGCGGAAGCGTTGCTGGACCAAATGCAGTTAATTACATGAGTAAATTAAAAACTCATGCGATCGATATGGACGACTCCATTTTCGAAGCTGAAGTGAAACTTGAGCAAGAAAAATGGGATAAGACGCTTGCGATGAAAGGTACAGAAAATGCTTACTTAATTCATAAAGAATTAGGTGAGTGGATGACTGACAACGTAACGGTAGTACGTTACAATGATAAATTAGAAGAAACAGACAAAAAAATCCAAGAATTGCTTGAACGATATGAAAATATTAACATGGATGATACACAACAATGGTCTAACCAAGGTGCATCTTTTACTCGCCAGTTGAAAAATATGCTTGTGTTAGCTCGTGTAATTACACTAGGTGCTCTTCAACGTAATGAAAGCCGTGGAGCTCATTACAAACCTGAATTTCCTGAGCGTAATGATGAAGAGTTCATGAAAACAACTATGGCAAAATTTGATCCAGCAACTGGAGCTCCAGTTATCCATTATGAAGAAATCGATGTATCGCTTGTTGCACCTCGTAAACGTGATTATTCTACGAAGGGAGAAAATTAATCATGGTAACAGCAACTGAAACTAAAAAAGTTCAAATTGAAATTTTTCGTCAAGATACTCCGGAATCTACTCCATATTGGGAAAAATTCGAAGTGAATTATCGCCCTAATATGAACGTTATTTCTGCCCTAATGGAAATTCGTCGAAATCCTGTCAATGCTGACGGGAAAGCGACTACACCAGTAGCGTGGGATATGAGTTGTTTAGAAGAAGTGTGTGGAGCTTGTTCGATGGTTATCAACGGAAAACCACGTCAATCTTGTTCTGCATTAATCGATCAACTGGTTCAACCGATTAAACTAGCGCCAATGAAAACATTCCCTGTTGTTCGTGATCTACAAGTAGACAGAACTCGTATGTTTGATTCATTGAAAAAAGTTAAAGCTTGGGTTCCTATCGATGGATCTTATGATCTTGGTGAAGGACCACGTATGCCAGAACGTAAACGTCAATGGGCATATGAATTATCTAAATGTATGACTTGTGGTGTTTGTTTGGAAGCTTGTCCAAACGTAAATAGTGGTGCATCTTTCATGGGACCAGCTCCACTATCACAAGTACGTTTATTTAATGCACATCCAACTGGTTCGATGAACAAAGATGAACGCTTAAATGCTATTATGGGAGATGGAGGCCTTGCAAACTGCGGTAACGCACAAAACTGTGTGGTTGCATGTCCAAAAGGTATTCCTTTAACTACTTCTATTGCTGCATTGAACCGTGATACAACAGTTCAAATGTTTAAAAACTTCTTCGGAAGCGACCATATGGTTGACTAATATATAATGTGGAAATCTGCGTAGAATGAAATGTTCTATGCAGATTTTTTCTTTCTCTGTTACAATAAATGAATAAAAATTCATTTATGGGGGAATGTTTTTATGCGAGCTAGTTACATAGAAGATGTTGCGAGTTGGGAACAGGATTTTTCTTTTTTTGTGGAAGTAAGTGTGCGTTTTTCGGAAACGGATATGTATGGACATTTGAATAACACAGTAACGTTTGCTTATTTTGAATATGCACGTATTGAATATTTTAAACATATCACTCTCATGAGTGACTGGTTGAATCCAAATGGAGAGAAAATCCCGGTTGTGGCGGATTTGCAATGTGATTATGTTAAACAGGTATTCTTCGATGAAAAACTAAAGATCTATGTAAAAGCAAATACAATTGGTTCTTCGTCCGTTGATCTACATTATATGGCGAAAAATGAAAAAGGCGAAATTGTCTTTACTGGCAGGGGTTCCATCGTCCAAATTGACAAAAAAACAGGTAAAGCTTCAAAGTGGAATGAAAAAGTACGAGAAGTTTTTCAAAAACAGTGCTAACTAGCCGTCACCTACTATCCCGGTGCTACATACGTTAGAAGGAGAGTGGATAGGGGGCTAAGGCATTGTACGATAACAATCAGCATCGATCAATCTTGACGAACAGAGAACGTCAAATTTTTCAGTTACTTGTAGAAGATAATTCTACAAAAGAAATTTCAATTCAGTTATCAATTAGTGAAAAGACGGTCAGAAATCACATTTCTAACACGATACAAAAATTAGGAGTATCGGGAAGGTCACAAGCAATTGTGGAACTATTAAGACTAGGCGAACTATCGTTGAACTAACCTGAATCCTTGCCATTTTCCTCAGAACACGTCACAATAATAAATATGTAGAATTGTTTTGAGGAGTGAAGGATTATATGGCAGATGATAGAATGAATACGGAACATAATCAAGAAAATGTTGCTTTTTTAGAAAAAGAGCTTCGACATATATCGGGAATTATTAAGCAAAGAGGCCGTCAAATTTTAAATGCATATACAATAACGCCACCGCAGTTTGTGGCCCTTCAGTGGCTGCTAGAGCTTGGAGACATGACTATCGGTGATCTTTCCACTAAAATGTATCTAGCTTTTAGTACAACGACTGATTTAATCGATCGTATGGAAAGAAGTGAACTAGTTCAACGAGTGAGAGATGAACAAGATCGCCGTGTAGTGCGTATACATTTACTTGCGGAAGGCGAACGTATTATTGAAGAGGTTATTGATAAAAGACAGCAATACTTAAAAGATATCCTTGGTCAGTTTGACGAAAAAGAAGTAGCAAATTTATCGATTTTATTAGAAAAATTGCATCAAGAGATGAAAAAGAACTGAGGAATTAACGTGAAAGCCCCAATTGGTGTTATAGACTCTGGAGTAGGTGGATTAACTGTTGCAAAAGAAATTATGCGACATCTACCTAATGAAGAAATTATTTATATAGGAGATACAGCAAGATGTCCATATGGACCAAGGTCAAGCGAAGAGGTGCGAAAATTTACATGGCAACTCGCTACGGCGCTTGCTAAAATGAATATAAAAATGCTCGTTATTGCTTGTAATACGGCAACGGCTGTGGCACTTAATTCATTAAGTAAAAAAATGCCTTTTCCTGTTATAGGTGTAATTTTTCCAGGAGCAAGGGCTGCGATTAAAGCAACAAAGAAAAATGAAATCGTAGTGCTGGGTACAAGCGGTACGATTAAAAGTGGAGCGTATGAAGAAGCGATAGCAGCTTTAAACACATCCAGCAAAGTTATTCCACTTGCTTGCCCTACCTTTGTTCCACTCGTTGAAAGTAATGAATATGAAGGCGAGTTTGCTAGGAACATGGTGATCGAGACATTATCGCCGTTAAAAAAGGAACAATTCGATACAGTTATTCTCGGGTGTACACATTATCCGTTACTACAAAAGCATATTGAAGATGCAGTTGGTCAGAATGTAAAAGTGCTTTCCTCTGCCGAAGAAACCGCTCAAGATGTTATGGAGTATTTGGATTATCATCATATGCATCATCCAATTGAGGAGAAAAAAACACCTATTTTTTATACGACGGGATCTGTCCCGATTTTTAAAACAATTGTGGAAAAATGGTTAGAGGTACAAAATGCAGATGTACGAACAATTTCATTCAAATGACCCTGTTAGCTTGAGACAACTTAAATAACGGGGTCTTCTTTTGCGTAAGGAATGAACTAAAGGAGATATTTATGATTAGAACTGATGGAAGAAAAGTAAATGAACTAAGAGATGTAAAAATAGAAACTGACTATTTAATCCATCCGGAAGGCTCTGTATTAATAACGGTCGGCCGCACAAAAGTCATTTGTAATGCGACTATTGAAGACCGAGTGCCACCGTTTTTAAGAGGACAAGGGAAAGGATGGATTACTGCAGAGTATTCCATGCTGCCACGCGCAACAGAATCACGTAACCAAAGAGAGTCATCTAAAGGGAAAGTGACGGGCCGTACGATGGAAATCCAACGTCTAATTGGACGAGCACTCCGCTCGGTTGTCGATCTAGAAGTAATTGGGGAAAAGACAATTTGGATTGATTGTGACGTTATTCAAGCAGATGGCGGTACAAGAACTGCAAGTATTACAGGTGCATTTGTTGCACTAACGATTGCGCTAGGAAAACTATATGAACAAAAGCAGCTAGCCTATTTTCCTGTTCGTGAATATTTAGCTGCAACAAGTGTTGGGGTTTTGGAAAACGTTGGTGGTGTACTAGATTTGAATTACGAAGAAGACTCTACTGCTTCCGTTGATATGAATATCGTTCAAACGAGTAGTGGTGAATATGTGGAACTGCAAGGTACTGGAGAAGAAGCAACATTTTCTCGGAAACAATTAATGGAAATGTTGGATTTAGGAGAAATCGGTATTAAACAATTAATGGACATCCAACAAGCAGCACTTGGCGAATTAGCAGCTAAAATTGGAAAGGGAGATACGGAAAAAGCATGAAAAAAATAATTATTGCAACGAAAAACAAAGGAAAAGCAAAAGATTTTGAAGCACTCTTTGGTCCACTTGGATACGAGGTACTAACGCTTCATGATGTGGCAGATGACATGGATGTAGAAGAAACGGGAACCACTTTTGAAGAAAACGCATTACTAAAGGCAACGGCCCTAGCTAACCGTTTAAAAACAATGGTTATAGCAGATGACAGTGGACTTGAAATCGACGCCCTAGACGGACGCCCAGGCATCTATTCTGCGAGATATGCGGGTGAAGAGAAGAGCGATGAGGCAAATATCGATAAAGTACTAGAAGAGCTTAGAGACATCAAAGAATCAGAAAGAACAGCAAGATTCGTTTGTGCCATTGCGGTAGTATCTCCAACAAGTGAACTATTTACTGTAAGGGGAGCTTGTGAAGGAGTTATTGCTTCAGAAAGAAAAGGCACGAATGGATTTGGTTACGATCCAATCTTTTTTGTTCCTTCTGAAAACAAGATGATGGCTGAACTGACAGCGGAAGAAAAAGGGGCTATTTCTCACCGAGGTAATGCGCTCCAATTACTGGCAGCAAATTTAGATGAGTTAGTCGGGAAAGCGTAAGATATACCGATGAAAATATTAGTGATGAGTGACACGCATCGTGACACAGCAACAATGGAACAAGTAATAGAACATTGGAAAGAAGTGGACGCCGTAATTCATTGCGGAGATAGTGAATTACCTGCTTCTTATTTTGAAAGTAAGCCAATTCATATTGTACGAGGAAATTGTGATTTTGATGAGGAGTTTCCGGAGGAAGTAATAATTGAACTTGGGAACGAAAGAATATTAGTTGTGCATGGTCATAAGCATCAAGTAAAAACAACGCTCATGCCGCTTAAATATCGTGGTGAAGAAGTGCAAGCCACTGTTGTCTGCTTCGGACATTCTCATTTACTTGGAGCAGAGTTGCAAAACGGCCTTTTATATATTAATCCAGGAAGCTTACATATGCCTCGTGGACGTAAAGAGAAAAGTTATGCAATTGTAGAAAAAGTCGAAGATACATGGCTTGTAAACTTTTACTCTGCGGAGCATGAGATTCTAGAAAGTATCCGTTTTTGATATTATTGAACAGGGGGATACCCCTAAGAAAAATGACGCGAAAGTTCTTGAATAAATTTGACTTACGTTTAATTAAAAAAATTATATAATTTTTTTAGAAAACGTTGACTTTGTTCAAATATAATTATATAATAAATCTTGTCTTTCCTATCTGTGTGGTGGGGGAGTACTTGTCTCAGTAGCTCAGCTGGATAGAGCAACGCCCTTCTAAGGCGTCGGTCGGGAGTTCGAATCTCTCCTGGGACGTATTAGAAAATCCCTTCTAATATTCATATTAGAAGGGATTTTTAGATAAAGGAAAATTTCAGTCATTCAGTGTTTTAACATTTTGCGACGCGTCATAAATGTCTATTGTTAGTACCTATTACAGAAACTTTATGACGAGTATAAAAAATTTCATTTAAAGGTTGAAATTTGATGAATTTCCTTTATAATAAAAAAGAAGGTAATTTTGGTTATCCGTTCAATTACTTTCGCAATACATAAGTCTCAGTAGCTCAGCTGGATAGAGCAACGCCCTTCTAAGGCGTCGGTCGGGAGTTCGAATCTCTCCTGGGACGTTCACTTAAAAATTATACTTGTTTTAAAAGAAGGATAAATCGCTTGGAAATGTTGTTGCACCAACATTCTAAGCGGTTTTTCTTTTCGCCGAAGCCGAAATTGATGGTTTTTGTTATAGAATATTTATTCGTTTTACACATTTTTTTACACAACCTTTTTACGCATGTTTAAAAAAACGTCTCTTGTTTTGGTTATCTCCTGTTTTCGTAGTTCTTTTAACAAGTGAGCATAATAACCGATGGTTGTTTCTATATCTGCATGACCGAGACGTTCAGAAATATAATAGATCGACACATCCTTCAAAATTAATAAACTCGCATGAGTATGTCGTAATCCGTGTGCAGTAATTGAAGGTTTAATATCTAGCTCTTTTAAAGAATTTCGGAGTACATCATTTAAACGATCATTGGTAACTACTTTGATCTTATTTGCTGGTTCGAAAAACACAAGTTTATGTTCATTTGCTAGTTGATGTGGACGCTTCCTAAAGAAATTTTTAAATTTGTCCATTGTAATCTTGTCCATCTCAATAGTTCGTTCAGATTGTGTTTTTTTAAAATCTCCAAAAACGCCACCTTCTTTGTACTTCCATGATTGATAGACGTATATAGTGTTATTAAAAAAAATTAAAAGCATCTTCCGTTAACCCAGCTAGTTCCGCATATCGCATGCCTGTCACAAATCCAAGTAACGACATCCAATATTCTAATCCTTCATCTTACTTACTTTCTATATAAGTTAACCATCGTTGTGATTCTTCTTAGTGAGTAAACTTTTCTGAAACTTTTGGTCTCATTTTTTCCGTCCATGATAACGCCTGGAGTTTGGAATTACACCAGCTATGAATAAACGTCTGCATAGACAAGGATAAACGGAGAAGGTGATCATTCACCACTTAACAGTAAGGAGAGGAGTAGATGAAGATGTCATTGCAGCATTTCTAAATAAAATGAGTACGCAAGACCTCTTGATGAATGCCTTGAAAGCAAGATTCGAATGGATAAAAGGCGACTAATAAATTTCCAAACGCTTGGAATTGTGAAAAAGTAAGCGGAGGGATGAAGAATGAGGTTATGTGAAAAACACCTTGAGGTAATTACAAAGACCGTATTGGAAATTCACAAGCAGGAAATTGAAAAGCAAGAAAAACAAAAGCACGACAGGAGATTACGAAATGCGGAACTGCTATTACAAAACTATCGATCGTTTGTAGCGAATACGGCAGATATCAAATCAGATATAATAGACTTGGAGTAAAAGTTAGAACTAGATGAGTTGGAAACGGATGAATTCGCGATAAGATCCATTAAGCGTTCTAAAGAACGAACAATAGCAATGGTCATGTTCATCGACAGAATGCTTCATATTTATAAAGTGATGTGAGAACAGTCTCAAAATTCCGAGCGATATCGATAGTATAAAACAATTGGCCTTTTGTATATTTCAGGAAACAAAAAAACTTTTGAACAGGTTGCTGAATGTCATTATGTACATGTTCGTACAGTCAACAGAGACCTGAGAGAAGCGATAGAAAGCTTGTCAGTATTGATTTTGGAGTAGACCGAATAAGATTGATTGGATGGTGACTAATGTCCAAAACGAGTCATTGTTTTGTCATTTGTTTCAGATTATGATGATAGTGTGAAATTTTTCCTCTAAAAAGCTACCAAAAATTCTTTAATCCCCTTTATAGTTTGTGGTAGTTTTTCATTGCATTTTGTCGAAATGATGATAAAATATATACAGAACAAATGTTCCTGAGGGAGTTAATATGTTTACCAGTATCCCCAAATATTGTATGATAGTTTTATTAAATTCATATTTTAAAGGGGATAATAGAAATGAATATTGCAACACTTCGACAATTTATTGAAGATTTCAATTTAGAAACAGGAAATATTTCTGTGAAACTTGTACAAAAAATAGAGGGAGAATATGAGGTTTATGAGCCTCTAGTACGAGAGCAAATGCAAGAAGATTTAAAAGATTTGTATACAGAGGTACTCCGGACTAGATTATATGACCTTCCACAAGAAGAATATAATCCCAATGTTGGCCAAGACGGATATCTATCAGTTGCCCCATTATATGTGGCTCATGTTAACGACACTTTAGAAAAAATAGAATCAGAGGAAAACATTCATGGGGATATGAATGAAATGAATTTAGACGACATAAATTTTTACTGCATAAGATTTACTCATAACGAGGAGTCTGTTTATATATTCAGACGATTCACGAAGATGAAAAAGATCAGACGAGGAATTGCAACTTTTATAGAAGATAATACTTTGCGTAAATTTGATAACGATCTCTTCATAGGTTTAGACCGAGACATTGATATATTAGTATATCAAGAGGAAATGTTGATTGTTAACAGGTTCGCATTGCAAACAATTTTTAATCTGCAGGATTATTTCACTAATAGAGCAACAGAGGCTTTGAATCACATCGAGGATGGAAATGTTATCTCTAATTTTGAAGAATTCAGAGATGATTGCTTAAACGACAGGCAAGCGTCCAAGAGAATTACAAAGATTATTAATACGCCTGGCCGAATCGAGGGATTTCTGACAAATGCACATCTACTTCCAAACGTTATAGCAGAGGCTGACTTAGAAATAGAACTTAATGAAGCGGGACAGATTATATATACACGGAATAGACAGGTGCGAAGTCAAATACTTTTTTGTATCGCGGATGCGTATTACCTATCTTTAATATTAAATCGTGTAGGTGAAGATATTTCACAATAATAAAAAATAGAATGGGGGGAAGGTATGAAGGTTAAAAGAATAATTCAAAAAATACTTTTTTACCTTTCATCTTTTATTCCACTATATTTATTATTATTTATCCAAAACTTACAAATACGTGATCAAAGTGGAAAATTTCTTGCTCCAAAGGAACTTTTTAGCCAGTTTTTTCAAACGAGTATACCTGTTTCATTTTTTTGGCTAGGGCTTTTAATATTAAGTCTACTTTCCCTATTTGGTGTTTTTTTATTTTTCTTAGTTTACACTAAAACAGAAGGAAGAATAGGTGAAATAAAAGATACAGAATTTGTCAGAGAGGATACTCTGGGCTATATAGTTACTTATATTGTCCCATTGATAACAATGGATATCCATAGTCCAAGAAGTTTGGCAATTAACATCATTCTATTTATTATTATTGGTACCTTTTACGTAAGAAATGATCAACTTTTTATGAATCCATTGTATAATGTTTTTGGATATAATGTTTTTTCTGCTGAGGATCAGATTTACATTACTAAAATTAACAAATCAAAGTTAAAGATAATTGCAAAAAGAAATTTACCAGTAAAAAAAGTTAATTTGGTAGGGGATATTTATATTTTAACTGAACATCAGCAAAGAAGAGATAATCCAGATGATTTGTATGGATAAGTAATATAATATTTAAAGAGCCGCATCTAATTAAATTAAAAAGTGGCTTTTTTTTATTTCATAAAGAAGGCTTTTACCGAACTTTAGCGAATATTTTCAATGGGAGGTGTTGATATGCGTTCGCCCATAAATTATTCCGGTAGACGATTTGCAAGAGAAGTTGCCAATGGTTATATGATAGGCAGGAAAGGTGGAAGACAACCTGACAGTTCAGGTTGCTTGCCAGGTTGTCTTGGTCTGGGAATAATGTTGTTTATTCTTTTTTTACTAGGGCAATGTTCGCATTGAACCCTCATTATATAGTCAAGTTAAGCAGAAGTTGAGGTAGGTTCTTTTAATATATCTAAGTATGGATTTGACAAGTGATATGACATGCTTATTGAGAGGCGAATACAAAGGAACGAAAGGGGCGCGGCCATAAAACGCGCAGTGATTAATAAAAACTATAGTTCCCTTCTTTAAGTGCCTTGAGAGCTTCTTCCTGAGAAGTGAAGGATTCCTTAGAAATCATCCCTGCATTCGGAAAGCCTTTAGTGATTTTCCATTCACCATTAAGATTTTCAACAACACAGCCGTTAATCATAATTATCACCGCCTTTTTACTTAATATCAAAGTACACCATAATTATCTTTATGAAAAGACTAATTTTTTTGGGAGTTTCGAAACTCGTATCCTTATTAATATTTGGAGGTAGGTGTCATGTAGAAGAACTGGAGTAAAATCAGAGTAGAGTGGGAAACAACAAAAATAACTTTGGCTACATCAGCCTGGGCGTTCTTTTCGGTTTGAAAAAAACTCGAAAATGCAGCATCAGCTTGCGTTTATTTAAATGCGATTTATCGGAAAATAAAAGAGACCAATACAAAGGTCTCATTAATAATTACTATTTCGTTATTGTTACCATACACTAGTTATTGCAGCAGTATCTTCAGCATAAAGTTTCTCTATCTCTTTATATACCCTTTCATAATCGTCTGTATGAAGGGGATAAGAAGGGCTTCTTCTTCCAGCAATTACGCCATCATAAACCATTTGAACTTTGATAACCTTGTTCATGTTGTTATCCCATTTTTCGTAACCGATAGATATTTTATATTCAGTATTAGGGGGGGGTGGCGGGCTTGCTGGTATTGAAATGTGTTTTTTAGGAAAAAAAGTTTGTGCCATACTTATTACTTCCTTTAGTTGTACTTTTAGAATACCTTTAGATAACCCCAAAAGTCAATCGGTTAATTAAAGTGATTAAGTATGGTGATTTTATTTCTTTGGAACTTAATGCATTGTAAGAAATATTCATTAGTGTAGAAAGATTTCTTCCTCTTTTGTCGAAATGTAAATAAAATAAGGACATATCTATTTTAAACAGATATACAGGAGGATAAAGTATGAGAGAAGCAAATAAAAACTTAAAAATAACGATTGGTATGACCCTCCTTCTCGCACATCCTATTTGCAGCAACTAAAAGAAAGAGAAAAAAAGTATAAAAAAGTTAACTGATTCTGACTTTAATACAATATCTGATGATGAAATAAGGTCTATTCTTATAAAAATATTATTTTTTGATAATGGGAATGGCGCATATTTTATGCCTATGAACATTCCGTTTATAGAAATTCCAGGAAATTCTCTATTATATCGAATTAGAACTATAGATTCTTCAATAAAATGTGAAAGCGATTTATGGTACCCTCCATCAGAATATATATCAAAACGTGGACGATTGAACGAAAAAAATGAACCAGTTTTATACGCCGCTGAGGATATCGGCACTGCATTAGCAGAAATGAGAATAGAGGTTGGACAAGAATTTTATTTATTATTTTTTAAGGTTATAGATCCAATTAAATTAATCGATATATCCCATAGCAAAGGAATTAACTCTCAGTATAAAGAAGTTGAAGAAATAGTAAGTAGTTTTTTGATAAATGAATTTTCCGTATTAGTAACAGATGAAGAAAATGCTAGATATAGAGTGTCCAATTTAATCGGAAAATTTTTTTATGATTATAAATGCAAAAACTTTGATGGGTGGAGATATCCGTCTGCAGTTCGTTCCGGAGAAAAAAGCACCGTATCGATTCTTAAAAATGCAAAGAAAAAATGGAATTTCTTTTTATTGCCAAAGGGAAGATGGATTCAAAAACTAACTATACTTTAGAAGAGCCTAGAGCTCTGAATAAAATTGAAGATAAACTATGTTTGTTATCGGGCCTAGTTAAAACGAGGTAAATAAATCAATATGATATTCAAACAATAAAAGATATCGAAACTATTTGGAGTTCCTATTATTCAACCTGAGCAGGATTAAAGTTTAAATAACATAATTGTATTATTTTACATCGTTTCACTAGTATAGTATATTCATTTGGAACCGAAAGTGTCTTAATGTATTTTGCTAAGTAAGAATGATACCAATCTTCTTCTGTCGAATTTCTACAAAATTTGCCTAGTGGATTATCTTAGGATAACTTTCCGGGAAATAAGCAAGAAGAATAACTGTTGACGGCACACTGTATGCGATGAAAGTCGCTCGTATGGTGTAGGGGCGTTATAAAACTTAGGAAGTATAAGGCGAGAATTACGATGTACAAGATGAAGAATTAAGTTTAGTCATGAGGTCGAAAACTTTATGCTAACTTATACTGTACCGAATTGGTACCGTTTAAATGAGCTTTTTGGCAATACAACTGTAGAATCTGTAACGTGGACAGATATTCCAGAAACAATTTCAGAGCCAGAATTATTTTATAATGAAAACAAATGGGAAAAAATGACTGTATGGAGAAGGAATATCATTTTACAGCAGTTCTAAAAAATGCTGCCGGTTCAACTGAAAGTTTTTGATTTTATAAGTGCAGTTCAGTTTAATTAATACCGAAACCTCACCTTTTGGTGGGATTTTTAATAATGAGAGCGTTCCAATCGGAGCGTTCTTTTTATTTGCGCCAAATAGAGGTGGGAAGATACAAACAGTGGAGGAAAGTACTAAAATAAGTTAATTTAAAAAATGACGGACAGTATTAATACATTAATTGTGAATTTCGCCAGACTTAAGGGGAAAATTGATTCTGCTTTAAGGAGTTAAAGAAAAAATACGTTCTATAGTTTTAATAACATGATTAATTTCTAAATTTGTTTTTTCATTTTTCTCTTCAATTTAAAAACACCTCCAATCTAAAGACTATAACGCCACATAGGGTTCTCTTACGTAGTAAGAGTTGCACGAAACTAGCATTTTTGAATCCTATTGTTGGCTATTGATATTAAAGGATTTTAGATATGCTAGGTCGAACTACTAGGGTAGCATTTAGTTTAGTAGTTGGTTAGGCATTTCGGTTGGTATGTTATATCTTTATTACGCCTAACGTGGAAATATATCTTATACAACGAGAAATTTCACATTAAACGTAAAATGGAGGGTGCGTAGTGGACCGTGAAATTGAAATAAAATTGTTTTTAAGAATGAAACTCACTAGCGTCGCATTAAAATAAATCAATACTAGATAAAAAAACTGAATTTTCTGAAATATAATTTTTCCATAAAAATATCCTTTATAATGGGTTGGTGATAGTAACCTATCCAAATCCACTAAAAAGGATCAATCTCATGGATAAGATTACACTAAAAACAGCTATTGAACAATGGTTTTCACCGATTTCCAACGAATTATTTAAGGAACTAGTGAAAAACCTTCATTTAGATTACTATACAAAGAAGCTTTACATGGCTTCCTTTATAAAATTACTGTTATTTGCACAGCTTCATGAAACAGAGAGTTTACGCGCTTTAAGTGACTGTGTATTTTCAGAAGAACTGCAACGCCTAACGAACCTAGATTCCATTAGTTTTTCTCAACTAGGCCGTCGTTTAAATCAAGTGCCGACAGAGTTCTTACAATCTATATTTCTTGATTTAGTTACTCAAATTCACAAGAAGATAGACTTTCAAACAAGACGTAAAACAATCACCCCACTCCAAATCATTGATTCGACCACCTTATCGTTAAATTTAACGAATCACAAGTGGGCGAAATTCCGAAAAAACAAATCCGGCGTCAAGCTTCACTTACGGCTCGTGTTCATGGAAAAGGGTGTTCCTACCCGGATAAAGCCATCCTGACGAATGCGATAGAACATGATCGTGGCCAATTGGAAGTGCTAATTGACGACAAGGAATGCATGTACGTATTTTACTATGGTTACCTGGATTATGAACGTTTTGACCGGATGACAGATGAAGGCTATTTCTTCGCGTCCCGCTTGCGTAAAACGCCGTCACACGAGTACTGGAAACCTTCGCATTACCGGTAGATTCATCTGTTCTATCAGATGAAATGGTGGTCATGGGTACGATTCAGAATCGTGCTGAAAACGTCTTTCGTCTCATCAAAGTGCTAGATTCGAAGAGAAATGAGCTTCACTTACTAACAAATCGCTTTGATTTGAGTGCAGATGAAATCGCAGAATTGTATAAATCATGCTGGGGCTTTTGAGCTTTTCTTTAAATGGATGAAGCAACATCTAAACATTAAAAAGGTCACAGTGAGCAAGCTGTACACAACCAAGTGTATATCGCGATGATTGTGTTTGAATGTGTTCGCACAGTTAAACACCCAAAGCAAGCGGACGTATTTACAAATTAGTCGATATTTAAAAGCAGCTTTATGGAAACCAGCAAAAATCTGGTTGCGTAAAATCACGGGAAGCACTGTCCCATAAAGTGAACGAGTCTCTGCCACACCAGTCTTGGGTATAGTCAAAAAAATGGATGTTTACTACCTATACTTAAGTGTCTTCGTTTTTACTCAAAATCAAGAAGAATAAATAACGGAATATTCAAAATGAGTTTATGCGACGCTAGTGAATGAAACTAAATAAAAAATGCCCAACCACAATTATCTGTGGAAGGGCTAATTTTTATATTATTACCAAGTTCCATTCTGTTTTACACAAATTTTACACATGGAAGTGTGATAATATTGATATTTCAGTTAGTAGGAGCGTTTATTATACTCTCTCCTGGGACGTAAAAGAAAAAGCAGTAAATGTTGTAATTCAACATTAACTGCTTTTTTTATTTTGGTAAATGTTCATAGTCCCTCTACCCAACTCAATTGGTTCTATTCCTATTTTATTCCTCATATTCTTTTAAAACACAAAAGGTTAGAAAATTCAAAATATATTGTGAGGTAGCTAAAATTTCCTTTATAATATAGACATGGAAATCTAATATCCATTTTGTACAACATGAAACATAGTCATTCTACTTTTTAAAGAAAAAGGAAAGGGGACCTATCTTACAATGAAGACAATTTATACTAACGGCAATATTTATACGATGAATCCTAACGAACCTGTAGTACAGTCAATTGTTGCACAGGGTGGAAGAATTATAGACATGGGCACGTATGAGAACATGAATCTCCAATGGGGGAGAAATGAGACAAATATTATCGATTTGGAAGGTAAAACGGTAATTCCAGGATTGATAGATAGTCATCTTCACATTTCTAGTGTTGGCATAAATTCGCAAGAGTTAGATCTTACTGGAGTAAAGTCAAAGGATGCCCTTTTGGAAGCAATTAAAGAGAAGGCGATTTCATTGCAACCAGGTGAGTGGATATTAGGTCGAGGATGGGATGAAAATATTTTCCCGGATAGACAAATACCTACTATACAAGAACTGGATCATGTAGCCCCATTTTCCCCGCTTTTTTTGCCTAGAATATGTGGACATGCATCCTTAGCTAATAGTAGAGCCTTTACGCAGAGTGGCTATCATTCCGAAACGACAATTCCTTATGGTGGCACTGTCGTATTAGATCCTTCTACTAAAAGACCAACTGGACTGTTGCTAGAAACCGCTTCAACAATTATAACAAGACATATACCTAAAAAAAGCTATAGCCAGTTAAAACATGCTTTAAAAACTGCGTTGCATGATGCAGTATCTTTAGGATTGACGGGAATACATACAAATGATCCGAATTATTTAGGTGGTGCGTTTCAGACATATACGCTTTTTGATGAACTCGTGAATAAAGAAGGTATTGGTCCGAGAAGTAACCTGTTGATCGACTACGATTATTTAGAGGAACTGATTGCATCAGGTATGTATGCGGGATACGGAAATAATAAAGTAATGATTGGTGCTATAAAACTTTTCGCAGATGGTGCTTTAGGGGGAAGGACAGCACTACTTTCACGTCCATATGAAGACGCTCCTCATAATTCAGGAAATGCAATGTACGATAACGATGAGCTCTACGGTATTTTTGCTGATATTAGAAAAAATGATATGCCAGTTGCTGTTCATACTATTGGAGATCAAGCATTAATAAATGTTTTAGACAATCTAGACCAATTCCAACCTGCGAAAATCCGCGATCGTCTTATACATGTATCCGTGTTGAATGAGGAGCTAATCGGCAGATTGAAAACCCCTCATCGCATTGCGGATGTGCAACCGAAGTTTGTCTCTAGTGATTACCCTTGGATTACGGAGAGATTAGGAGAAGAGAGAGCTGATTTCTCTTATCCATTTAAAAAACTTTTGCGGGCTGGTGTATGGTGTGCAGGTGGTTCAGATGCACCAATCGAGCCATTAAACCCTCTCCTTGGTATTCATGCAGCTGTTACACGTAGAAAAAACGGTGAAACACATAATGGATACAATGAACAAGAGAGATTATCGATGTACGAAGCAATTCAACTATTTACGTTAGGAGGTGCTTATGCAACAAACGAGGAGAAAGAAAAAGGTACTCTTGAAAGAGGGAAGCTGTGTGATATGACGGTATTGTCCCAAAATCCTTTTATAATGGAGGATGCAGATGAACTTTTGAATACGAACGCAGAGATGACAGTGATTGGTGGAGAATTGAAGTACCGAAGAGGATGAGAAGAGATTAATGAAAGCGGTGACAACAATAAATAAAGGAGGAAGAGAAAGGTGGATGCCATACTTGAAACGATTGTCGGCTGGTTATGGGGATTACCACTTATTTTCACTGTTTTATTCGTCGGTTTATATTTCACAATAGGTAGCAAGTTATTTCAGTTCGGTTATTTACCACATATTTTTAAACAGACTTTTGGAAAAGTGTTTTCCAAAAGAGACAAATCAGAGGATTCAAAAGGAATATTAACACCATTTCAGGCAGTGAGTACAGCAATTGGAGGCAGTGTTGGTGTTGGAAATATCGGCGGTGTAGCAACTGCCATTGCAATTGGTGGCCCTGGTGCTGTATTTTGGATGTGGCTTACAGCGTTTCTAGGTATGATTACTAAAACCGTAGAAGTAACGTTGTCCGTTTACTATCGAAATACAGATGAACAAGGAAATCCATATGGCGGACCTACCTACTATATGGAAAAAGGGCTCGGTGAGGAAAAGAATTTTAAATATTGGAAAGTCCCTGCAATTCTTTTTGGATTCGGAATCTTTACGACGTTTTTCATCACTCTACAAAACTATACAATTTCCGAGGCATTAAGTTCCACATTTGATATTGGAATGATACCCGCATCTTTTATTTATTTAACGCTCATTTATATCATTATCTATGGTGGGATTAAACGGATTGGTGAAATAGCAAGTAGACTAGTTCCTTTTATGTGTATGTTTTATGTTTTAGCAGGATTATTTATCATTTTCAAAAATTACTCTGAAATTATTCCAGTATTTTCATTAATTTTTGATAGTGCATTTTCTGGGATGGCAGCTGTTGGAGGCTTCACAGGAGCAGTTATTGCCCAAGTAATTCGCATGGGTGTAGCACGAGCTGTGTATAGCAATGAGGCTGGCTGGGGAACTTCTCCAATGATTCACTCTACTGCCAAAACGAATCACCCTATTAAACAAGGAATGTGGGGAGCTGTCGAAGTTTTTGTTGATACAATAATCGTGTGCTCTATTACCGCTTTTACAATTATTATCACTGGCGTTTGGTCATCCGGTTTAGACGGAGCAGCATTGACATTATCTGCATTTGAAATAGGTATTGGAGAAATCGGGCGCTACATTATAACAGTTTCCATCTTCTTATTCGGTCTTACAACTTCTACCGGATGGTATACGTATTATGAAATTTTGCTAAGGCATTTGTTTAAAAATGAAAAGAAAATCACGTTAAAATATAAAATACTTTCTTTATTCAAGTGGCTATATCCGATTCCTGGTTTATTAATGGTAGTTTATGCAGTTATGTATAATCTTCCTGGAAAAGCAGTCTGGTATTTTGCAGATATCACAACGGCGATTCCCACATTCATCAACTTAGTCGTGATATTAATACTGAGTAAAAAGTTTTTTGAATTACTTCGAGATTATAAAGCAAGGTATTTAAATATTGGCACCATTGATCCGGATTTTAGTATTTTTTATGAAGACAAAGGAAAGAAACGAAAAGATAAATAGACGTTTCATTTTTTTAGTAGTTAGGAAGGGTAAGAGCATTCTTAAATGTAGAAAGTTTTTTTGATCCCGTTAAACTTTGATCAAAGTTTCAACGGGATCTTTTATATTTTCCTAAGATTTACGCCGTTGAAGTAAGACTAAGCCCAAATACCATCCCATTGTAATTGAATACACAATTCGGAGGTATTTTAAATTGGTCTAAGATTGATCAAAATTTATTTTTATATTTTTTTAACTTATAGATAACTGTTGGCTGACTAATTCCTAAATAAGTAGCCATTTCATACGTTGTTTTGCATTTTTTAAAAGCTTTTAGAATGATTTGCATTTCGGTGTTTTCTAATGTTTCCTTTAAATTAATTGTTTCTGTTAATGGCAGTTCTATATTAACTAAAGAGAAATCACTATTTGCTTGTAAAGTGTTAAAGTTTGCAGGTAGTTGAGAAGGATATAAAACTTCATCTTCAATAGTAAGAATTAGGCGTTCCATCAAGTTCTCTAACTCTCTTATATTACCTGGCCAGTTATAGTTGATTAAGACATCATAGGTTGATGGATGAATTCTTTTATTTACATTATAGGTGTTGTTAAATTTTTGCAGACAATCTTGAATCAAATAAGAAATATCTTCTTTTCGTTCTTCTAAAGATGGAATTTGTAATGGGATGACATTTAGACGATAGTATAAATCTAAACGAAAACGTCCTTCTTGTACCATTTTTTCTAAATCTTGATTTGTCGCCGTAACTAAACGAAAATTGATTGTGCGTTCTTTTTTACCGCCAAGCCGTTTTATTTTTTTTTCTTGTAATACTTTTAATAGTTTCGCCTGCATAGATAACGGTAGTTCTCCAATTTCATCTAAAAACAATGTTCCACCATCCGCTTGTTCAATTAATCCCTCGCTTCCTTGTTTATTCGCACCTGTAAAAGCTCCAGTTTCATAGCCGAAAATTTCAGATTCAAATAGCCCTTCAGGGATCGTACTGCAGTTCACTTCAATAAATTGCTCTTTTTTACGATTGCTATGGCTATGCAAAATACGCGCAAACGTACTTTTTCCAACACCTGATGGACCTAAGAGAAGCACTGTTGCATCTGTTTTGGAAATGTTATAGATTGTTTTTAAAATATGTTGTGCTGCACTACTCCGGGCGATAATACCATTTTGCTCAAATTCCTTCTCACGCAATTCTTCCACTTCGGTTTGATAACCCTTCACTTTCCTTTCCATTTTTTCATATTGTTGCTGTAACTCTAAGATCTCAGTCTGATCATGACTATAAATTAAAACGAATAATAATTCTTCTTTTTCATTAAAGACGGGGTAACCTGTAGACATGATTACTCGATCAGTTTTAGTATGTTGTAAAATGGTTTTTTTTATTTTTTCATTTAATACAATTGCACCAATAGAGGGAGCTAATAACCCTTCTTTTTCAAGATCATAAATAGATGTACCTTTATATGTTCCAGGCTGCATACCATAGTTCACCCAATGCTCTGGATTAGAATGGATAATTATTCCTTCCCTATTGATAACTGTAATATTATTATTTGATGTTTCAATAATCTTATCTAAAATTAATTCTTCCATCATTTGGTCTCCTTAGATGTTGAATAATCTTAATCAATATCTTAATTAAGATTAAGAATTAAATCAACTTAAAATTATGAATTGATTAAAAATTAAATTAATTTATATTTTTAATACATGTAAGTCGTATTTTAAAAGTTGGCATGCTTCTTGCTTATTACTTATGTGTATAGTTCAACAACAATTAGCTGAGAGGATGGATTTTATGAAAAAAAATTATTCTATCGAAGAACTTAGAGCGTTAGATCAAAAGCATTTTCTACACCCTACTTCACCAGTAAAGACGGAAAATGGACCAGCTTTCATCTTTACAGAAGGAAAAGGTATTTATCTGTATGATATTACTGGTAAAAAAGTCATTGACGGGATGTCATCCCTTTGGAATGTGAATATCGGTCATGGCAGAAAAGAACTTGGTGAAGTAGCAAAAGAACAAATGGATAAACTCGCTTACAGCTCTTGTTTTGCAACGTTTAGTAATGAACCTGCAATTCTATTAGCAGAAAAGTTAGCAGAACTAGCGCCGGGAGATTTAAGTACAACTTTCTTTACGTCTGGTGGATCTGAATCGAATGATAGTGCCTATAAATTGGCACGTCATTATTGGATACTAAAAGGAGAAGCGTCTCGTAAGAAAATAATTTCAAGGTCAAGATCTTATCACGGGGTAGCAATGGGAGCTACAAGTGCAACGGGTTTAAAAGCATTTCGAGATTTTACCAATTCGAATGCACCGGATTTTTTATATGCAGACAATTTCTCAACACAGGCATTACGAAACTTAATAGAAGCTGAAGGTCCTGAAACAATTGCTGCTTTCATAACGGAGCCAGTCCAAGGTGCAGGGGGAGTGCATGTTGCCCCGGAAAATTACTTCAAAGAAATCCGTGAAATTTGCGATGAATATGGAATTTTAATGATAACAGATGAAGTTATTACTGGTTTTGGTAGAACAGGTAAGTTTTTCGCGATGGAACATTATAATGTAGTACCAGATATGATGTGCTTTGCAAAAGGAGTTACTAGTGGATATGCACAATTGGGCGGTGTGATGATAACAGAGAGAATGCACAAAGATTTTTCCGAACTCTCAGAAGGGATAATATTGCATGGATACACGTATAGTGGACATCCAATGGCTTGTGCAGTTGGATTGAAAAATATTGAAATTATAGAAAAAGAAAACTTAGTAGCAAATTCAGCTGCTCGAGGTAAAGAGCTTTTAGAAGGGTTAGAAGCATTGCAGTCTAAGTATCCATTTATTACAAATACAAGAGGCTTAGGTTTAATGGCGGGTCTTGAAATCACCTCAGAAGGAACTTTACTAGCCCCTCAAATAGTTTTAGAGGCAGCTAAGGTAGGCTTAATATGCCGTGCTGTGGTACTAGATGGTCAGGATGTTGTTGTATTTTCACCTCCTTTATCCATAAGCCAAGCGGAATTAAGAGATTTATTAAATCTATTAGACCAAGCAATTCAACAAGTAGAGAATAAATTATCTGCAACTCCTTTATGACTTGAAAAGCGAGGTAATCGTATGGTAAAGAGAAATTTATATTTCTTGATCGAGAATGATTAGAAGTGATAGAGAATGCTTAATTAGGCTTGTCATAGAGTGGTAAAGTCTTTGGAGGAATATCGAAATTGACGACCGGGGAAGTAGAAGCAGCTTTAGTTACTGCTATGCTGCACGTGAAACAATAGCAAGTATGCTTGCGTATAAGCGTGCAGTTATCTTAAAAAATTAATCTACTTTAGTTGAAAAAACATACTCCATAGAAAATCTAGAAATATTTTTAGTGAGGAGATAAGCAGATGAACACATTAACAGAATTAGTTGTAGGTTCCATTATTGATGGTAAAGAGATTAGAGGCAATGGTCGCTCTACTCAAGAAGTTCAGAATCCTTATAATGGTGAGGTTATAGGGAAAATTGAATGTGCAACGAAAGAAGACGTGGAGCATGCTATTAATACCGCTGAAAGTGTATTTCATGAAACGATGAAGAAAATGCCTGCGTATCAAAGATCAGATATCTTGCGTAAAACGGCAGATTTATTGGAGGTTCAAGCAGAAGAATTTATTCGAATCCTTGCTCTTGAAGCAGGAAAACCAATTCGTGAAGGTCGTATTGAAGTTGATCGGGCCATTCAAGTGCTTCGATTTGCTTCTGAAGGGGCCAAGAATATTTATGGGGAGCAAATTCCACTAGATAGTGCGATTGGGGGGGAGAATCAAATTGGAATCTCTAAGCGTTATCCTGTTGGGGTTGTAGTTGCCATTACACCCTTTAACTTTCCGTTGAATTTAGTTCTCCATAAAATTGCACCTGCACTTGCAGCGGGTAATACGGTTGTATTGAAACCCGCAGAAAAAACGCCGTTAACTGTGGCTATGTTTTATAAATTACTTGAAAAGGCAGGTTTACCTAAAGGTGCATTAAATATAGTAATGGGACCAGGTTCTGAGTTAGGAGAATTTTTAATCACAGATTCGAGAGTAAAGAAGATAACTTTTACAGGAAGTGGTCCCGTTGGATGGAAGATCAAAGAAATGGCAGGAACTAAAAAAGTAACGCTTGAATTAGGTTCCAACGCCCCTAACATTATTTTCAATGATGCAAATTTAGATGATTGTATTCCCTCCCTGATTAAAGGAGGCTTTACTTTTGCAGGACAGGCATGTGTTTCTGTCCAGCGGCTTTATGTGCAAAGAGATATTTTTCCGTTACTGGTGAAGAGACTAGTTGAGGAAACGGGAAAACTTCAAGTAGGTGATCCACTCGAATCCTCCACCGTTATTGGTCCGTTAATCTCAGAATCCGAAGCGATTCGTGCAGAAGCATGGATTCAAGAAGCGGTTGAACAGGGGGCAAAAGTGGTTATAGGAGGTAAACGTAAAAATACTTTAATGGAACCAACTATTTTAGTGGATGTAAACCATCAAATGAGGGTGGTATGTCAAGAGGTATTTGCACCTATTATGACGGTGATTCCATTTGATACCGAAGAAGAAGTGATTAACTTTGCCAATGATTCCGATTATGGCTTACAAGCTGGAGTATTCACTCAAGATATTAGCCGAGCGTTGCGTTTGGCAGATGTACTAGAAACTGGAGGAGTATGGATTAATCAGACTTCATTAATGCGTTATGATCATATTCCTTATGGTGGTGTTAAGCTTAGCGGGACAGGTAAAGAAGGTGTGAAATACGCTATAGAAGATATGACAGAACTAAAATTTATTGGCATTAATTTAAAGTAAAGTTTCCTTTGGAGGAACCTTAGGTTAAGGTCAAGTTGGGGCAGATTTTTACAACTAATAAATTATAGCAAACAATCTTTTTACGAAGTAATGTATTACTCATTTGCCGGAAGTGAAATTCTTTCGGAAGACCCTCTAAGGAAAAGCGAAAGACAACAGTCCAGAATTGCAACAAATGCTGGAAATAGGAGGATAAATATATTTAGGGAGTGAGAAAATGCAAAGCAATCGAAATATAGATAAGGTCTTATCACGTTGGGACGTTTTGTTTTTAGCCTTCGGAGCCATGATTGGATGGGGATGGGTTGTATTATCAGGAGAATGGATTTTAGGAGCCGGTACGATTGGGGCCATGATTGCGTTTGTCGCGGGTGGAATCCTTGTTATATATGTTGGATTGACATATGCAGAACTTGCCTCGGCCATGCCGACGACAGGCGGAGCGCTTATATATGTTTTAAGAGGTGTTGGGCCAAAAACGGCTTTTGCCGCAGGATGGATGCTCGCACTTGGGTATATTTCCGTTGTTGCGTTTGAAGCGGTTGCGTTACCGACAGTAGTCGAGTATCTTTTCCCGAATTATAAAGTAGGCTATATGTATACACTTAATAATTACGATGTATACGCCTCATGGGTACTTGTAGGAGTTATTGGCTCCATCTTTGTAACAGTGGTTAACTATTTTGGAGTAAAATCTGCAGCCTTCTTGCAGATGGTACTAACGATTATGATTGCAATTATTGGTTTATTGCTTATTTTTGGCGGCGTGGTCAATGGACAAGCGGCAAATGCCGATCCTTTATTCATCGGAGGTTTAGGTGGTATTACGATTGTTGCAATCATGACACCTTTTATGTTTGTTGGATTTGATGTTATTCCGCAAACGGCTGAGGAAATGAATGTACCTGCCAGATCTATCGGAAAAATATTGATTCTATCCGTTGTTTTGGCGGTGGTTTGGTACCTTGCGATAATTTTGGCTGTTGGTTTAGGTCTTGATAAAAATGCATTAGCTGCCTCTACACTTCCAACTGCTGATGCAATGGCTGAATTGTTTGGAAGCGGTATTTTTGGCATTGTGCTCGTCCTTGGAGGAATTGCAGGTATCGTTACGACTTGGAATGCTTTTATCATCGGAGGTAGTCGTATTCTGTTTGCTATGGCTGACCAAAAAATGATTCCTGCATGGTTTGGTAAACTCCATCCAAAACATGGAACACCGACAAACGCTGTTTTATTCATTGGGGTTTTAGCAACTGTAAGTCCATTGCTTGGACGGCCAATGCTTATATGGCTCGTGAACTCAGGTGGAATTGCTATTATTATTGCCTATTTACTTTCAGCTGTCGCTTTTGTACAGTTGCGTAAAAATGAACCGGATATGGAACGCCCTTTCAGAGCTGGCAAGTCGAGTGTGGTCGGATGGTTTGCAATTATTTTTAGTGTTTTTTTCGTAATCCTTTACTTACCTGGAATGCCAGCCGCTCTGGCTTGGCCATATGAATGGGCTATTTTTGCAGGATGGTCTGTACTAGGTCTTATGCTTATGGGGCTCATGAGGAAAAGCTTTCCTGTTGGTAAATTGAAGTACGACAATAAAAAGCAAATAAAGAATATGAAGGGTACTGAAAAAGCCCAGCCTCTTTAAATTAGTGTTCGAAATCTCGATTCAATCGAGATTTCGAATGCTTTTTGTTTTATTTTTTGAGTTACTGTTGTGCATCAGAAGGCTTAATATTTTTATACATACCATGGTAATTTATAATCCATTTTCTTACCTCTTTTACTATTCTTATCTGTAACTATCCAATGACCAGCTTTCTTTTGTATTTTATAAATTACATTTGTGCCATCAGATTTTTTAAAGAGCATATAACCAGTGTTATCTTTTATAAAAGTTACAGGGTCAATAACATTTTTGTTGGGTATCTTTCTCTCTGGAAGCAATATGTCGGTTATTATTTCTTCTGCAATATGAAAGAGAGATTTAAATTCATTATTAATTTCTGTTTGGTATTGCAATTGATTGTAGGTGAAAGAAGAGTAAGGCTCTAAATTCAAATTAAAAGACTGTTCTATATCTGAAAGTGTTGCTTTATAAAATTCATTTATATCCTTTTCTAATTTATCTCCCTCATGATGAAAATTAATTGTTTCAACCCCAGATGGATCTATTTTGAAAGTCATTGTTTCCTTACCAAAAGGAGGGTCATGTGCATGTTCAAATGTTGTGACTTGGATTTTTGCGATAAAGCTAAACTGACCTTCATGCTCTCTGTTGATACTCAAAATCTTAGCATCATATAAACCATATTGTTTGGGATATCCATAATAATCAATAATCTCCTTTTGTATGAATGGTTCAAGGGAGGTAATCAATGCATCATACATAAGTTTATCGTCGGGTTGCTCACTTTTGGCAGAAATTTTACTGAGATTAAACAAACAAGCTATTGCAATTAAAATATATGCTAATTTTTTCATGAAGTATTAAGCCTCTCTAAAATATTTTCTCACATATAACTTGTGCCAAGAAGAGCAAATTATCTAAAGACTTTTTGGGGAATTGGGATAAAAATAATTCCAAAAGTATATGGCTAAATATTAAATATAAGGAGTAGAGATTGGAAATTTTATAAAATCTGCTTTTTTGATGGATGTTGAGGCGGATTACTACAAAATGGCTATTAAAAGGACGTTCCAAGACATCGATAGTTTTTTTGGCAAGTAATAAAGGTGATTTGCATACATATTGAATTCCAATGTAATTGTTTGCCATTCTATGAAGAAGGGGAACCCTTTTATATAGGAGGGATACAGATGATAGCAATTACACATATAGGTTTGTCCGTGCCAGATATTGAAGAAGCGATTAAATGGTACGGAGAAGTTTTGGAATTTAAGTTAATAGCAGGTCCCTATTCTTTTAACTCAGAAGAAGAAAACAAGCATAATATGACCAATGATTTACTTGGGGACAATATTATGAAAATGAGAAATGCTCATATGATGGCGGGCAATCAAGTAGGAATTGAACTGTTTGAATTTCAAGAACCACAAGTAAAAAACAGAGATCGGAAGAATTATAATGGCTTCTTTCATATTTGTTTGTTAACAGATAACATCGAGGAACTAGCCGAAAAAATAGAGAATGCTGGTGGAAAAAGACGTAGTGATATATGGAATGTTTGGGAAGGCAAGCCTTATTATTTAATGTACTGCGAAGATCCTTATGGAAATATCATTGAACTTTATAATCATAGTACAGAAATTATGTATGCCAATAAAAATTGAATTTCTATGTTTATTTCTATTTTCGATGGGAATATAAAGAGTAAGCTTGATTACAAGCTGATAAAAATTTAGAGGAGGAATTTAGTAATGGCTAATAAGCAAAACAATCGCAACAACAACAGCAACCAAAATATGACTGTCGAAGAAGCGGGACGTAAAGGCGGAGAAGCTACCTCTAAGAATCATGGTCGCGAGTTTTACGAGGAGATAGGTCGTAAAGGTGGAGAAGCACGTAGTAAACAACGTGACAATAATAAAGACAAAAATTAAACAATAAAATAAAAGATCTATTAAATAAGAGTAACACCAAAAACACTCTTTAGTCATGATAAACAGACTAAAGGGTGTTTTTTCTTTTGGGTGCCCAATTAATCTGTCCAACTCCTTATTAATGAGGAGTTTTTTATGTATTAGTTGCAGCTTTTTATAGCATATAAAGGAGTCTCCGTTGATAAAAAAATAACTTTCCTCGAAATGAAGAGATATTTTGGAAAGTCGTTGAATAGATTAAGAAATAGCCAATTTTTCATGATTTGTCTTGGCCATTTTTTAATAAGAGATCGGAGGTTTTAAGTTGAAGGGAAAAGTTGCAGTAATGACGGAGCCGGAACAAATGATTTTTGAAGAGTATGAATTACCGAAGGCAGCAAAAGATTCCATATTAGTCCGAGTTAGAAGGACAAATGTCTGCGGATCGGAATTGCATATTTGGAAAGGGTTACATCCAACGAAAAAATCCGGCGTTATGGGGCATGAAATGGTGGGTGAAATTGTTGAGCTAGGCGAGGGGGTCACTACTGATTATGCAGGACAACCTGTACGTGTAGGTGATCGCATTGCAGCAGCTTATTTTTTGACTTGTAAAAGATGTAAACACTGTTTACAAGGATATGCAAACTTATGTGAAAATGCATATGAATATTGGAGCAAAGAGGCGCATGAGTATCCACATTTTCATGGGTCATTTGCTACGCATTATTATATTCATCCCAATCAATATTTTTATAAAGTACCAGACAATGTTCCAGATGAAGTAGCAGCTGGTGCAAACTGTGCCCTGTCACAAGTATATTTTGGTATTGAAAAGTCAGGGCTAAAATATGGAGATACAGTTGTTATCCAAGGGGCTGGTGGACTGGGATTAAATGCTACAGCAGTTGCGAAAATGTTTGGGGCTAAAGTGATCGTTATTGATACCGTACCTAATCGTCTTGCCTTAGCAAAAAGATTCGGCGCTGACGAAATAATATCTATGGACAAGTATAAAACAGTTGAGGAACGTGTGGAAAAAATATTGTCGCTGACAAACGGAGTCGGTGCAGATGTTGTGATGGAACTTACAGGGGTTCCAGCGGCTCTATCAGAAGGTATTCATCTCATTAAATCAGGTGGAAAATATATTTCTATTGGTAATATTTCACCTGGCAAATTAACTGAGTTTGATCCTGGATTAATGACACGAAAGAATATTTCCATACTAGGACTCATACGGTATGAACCTTGGTATTTATATAAATCATTAAAGTTTTTAAGTTTGAATATTAACAACTATCCATTTAGTGAGATTCTCGCTTGTGATTTCACCTTAGAGGATTTGTCGAAAGCTTTAGATGCTTCCTTTAATCGTGGAGTGACGAGAGCATCTATTGAAATTGAACACGTTAATTGAAGTAAAGGATTTTTTCTCAATTAAAATGAAGGAAATATAAAATATTGGAGGAATATATAATGTGTAATTCTAAAAAAGTTTACGTGTTGGATACAGGTACGATGAAGATGGATAAAAACTATATGATTTCCATGCACAACCCTGCGAGCGTATCTAATCCGAGTCCAAAATCAGAATTTGTGGAGTTTCCGGTTTTCGCTGTATTAATTGACCATCCAGAAGGGAAAATCTTGTTTGATACAGGATGTAACCCGGAAGGTATGGGAGACGATGGGCGTTGGCCAGAAGGGATTCAACAGCTTTTCCCAGCGTTTCAAAATGAAGAATGTTATTTGATTAACCGATTAGAACAGTTAAAGGTACGTCCTGAAGATATTAAGTATGTAGTAGCTTCTCACTTACATCTAGATCATGCTGGCTGTTTAGAGCTGTTTACAAATGCAGAAATTATCGTACATGATTCGGAATTACAAAATGTGATGAAGACATTTGCGATGACACGCAACATGGGCGCTTATATATGGGGAGATGTTATGGCGTGGATTAAAAATGAGCTACGCTGGAAAACGATTAAACCAACTGAAAAAGAAGTGGACTTAGTAGAAGGGATTAAAATTATTAACTTTGGTCCTGGGCATGCATATGGGATGCTAGGGTTGCATATTGAATTGCCTGGCACTGGGAATTTGTTATTAGCTTCAGACGCCTTGTATACGGCAGAAAGTCTAGGACCACCGGTTAAACCACCAGGAATTCTATATGATTCAGTTGGTTATAATTCCACAGTTGAACGAATTAGAAGCTTCGCAAAAGAGAATAACTCGACCATTTGGTTTGGTCATGATGAAAAACAATTTAAAACATTGATTAAATCTACGGAGGGGTACTACGAATAATAATCTTATTTTAGGAGGTAGAGAACATATGTTAATAAACGGTTCTTTCATAGATTCAGAGGAGTTAATAGCAGGTGAAAGAGATGTAATCGATGTTCTAAATCCATACAATCAAGAAAAAATAGGACATATTTTTTGTGCTACTAGGGACGAAGTAGTCCAAGCAGTAGAAAATGCGCATGAAGTATTTCAGCACACGATGAAGAAAATGCCGGCGCATAGAAGGAGTCAAATCTTACGCAACACTGCAGATTTGTTAGAGTTAAGAAAAGAAGCATTTGCAGAGCTTTTAACATTGGAAGCAGGTAAACCAATCGTAGAAGCTCGAGGTGAGGTAGCAAGGGCGATTCAAGTTTTACATTTTGCTGCAGAGGGAGCGAAAAATCTTCACGGGGAGCAAATAGTTCTTGATAATGCAATCGGTGGAGAGCAACAATTTGGTTTTTCAAAGCGTGTTCCATTGGGAGTTGTCGCTGCAATAACACCTTTTAATTTCCCATTAAACATGGCATTGCATAAAATTGCGCCTGCAATCGCCGCGGGAAATACAATTGTTATAAAGCCGGCGGAAAAAACACCATTTTCTACTGTTGCTTTATATAAATTATTTCTGGAGGCGGGGTTACCGTCTGGTGCACTAAATATTCTTCAAGGACCTGGGCAGAAATTAGTAGAGCCGCTTGTGACCCATCCGCTTGTCAAAAAAGTAACTTTTACTGGTAGTGGAGCAGTGGGGTGGAATATTCATGAGATGGCGAAAGGAAAAAAAGTGACGCTTGAATTAGGGTCCAATGCGCCAAATATTATCTTTGATGATGCGAATATAGATAATGCCGTATCTTCCATACTGATGGGTGGCTTTACATTCGCGGGTCAAGCATGTGTTTCGGCACAACGTATTTTTGTTCATGAATCCGTTTATGACGAGTTTTTAAACAAGCTTACAGAAAAGGTATCTGCTTTGAGAATGGGAGATCCTAAAGAAGAGTCGACTCAGTTAGCTCCAATGATTACAGTAGAGGCGGCAATAAAAGCAGAATCGTGGATTCAAGAAGCCGTTCAATCTGGAGCAGTTATTCGTACTGGTGGAACAAGAAATGGTACTTTCTTAGAACCAACGATTTTAGAAAACGTGGATTTGGAGATGAAGGTTGTTTGTCAGGAAGTTTTTGCTCCAATTATCGCTATAGTGCCATTTGAGACGGAAGAAGAAGTAATTAGTTATGCCAACGATTCACGCTACGGGCTGCAGGCAGGAGTATTTACGAATAATATTAATCTGGCAATGAGAGTAGCAGAATCTTTAGAAACCGGCGGAGTATGGATTAATGAAGCTTCTGTTAAACGATACGATCATATTCCGTACGGTGGGGTAAAAGAAAGTGGTATCGGCAAAGAAGGAATTCATTATGCGATCGAAGAGATGACAGACCTTAAATTTATCGGGATGAAAATTTTATCATAAAGGAGCGAGCTTTATGAAAGTAAAATCTGCTATTTTACGTGAGTCAGGTGCAGAGCGACCTTATGCATCTAGTAAACCCATTAAAATTGAGCAAGTAGATTTAGATTCGCCTGGAGCTGGAGAAGTATTAATACAAATAAAAGCCGCAAGCTTATGTCATTCCGATTTGTCCGTGATAAATGGTAGCAGACCACGCCCCCTTCCTATGGCGCTTGGTCATGAAGCAGCAGGAGTCGTAGTTGAAACGGGAGAAGGTGTAACAAACTTCCTGCCTGGTGACAAGGTTATTTGCGTATTTGTACCAAGTTGTGGCCAATGTATTCCTTGTGCAGAGGGTAGACCTGCTTTATGTGAACCTGGTGCACAATCGAATGGAGCTGGAACACTTCTCGGGGGCGGTATGCGTATTCATAATGGAGAAGAGAGAATTGGACACCATGTTGGCGTTTCCGCATTCTCGGAGTATGCGGTTGTTGCACAGAATTCCTTAGTGAAAGTTGATAGAGATTTGCCTTTTGAAAAAATGGCTTTATTTGGCTGTGCCGTAATAACGGGAGTAGGTGCTGTAGTAAATACGGCGGAAGTTACTTTAGGGAGTAAAGTGGCAGTTATCGGACTTGGTGGTATTGGATTGAGCGCATTACTTGGCGCGATTGCAGCGGGGGCTAATGAGGTCATTGCCATTGACATTAATGAGAAGAAGTTGGAACAAGCAAAAGAGCTTGGTGCTACTGCTACATTTAACTCGAATGATCCAGATGTAGTGGAGCAAGTGCGTGCTTACACGGATGGAGGAGTAGATTATGCATTTGAAACGGCAGGAGTTGTTGCTGCTATGGAAGTTGCATACGGAGTTACTAAACGTGGAGGAGTAACGACGACAACTGGACTACCCCATCCTGAACATAAATTTGCATTTCCTTATGTTACTTTGACTGCTGAGGAACGGACGTTAAAGGGATCGTACGTAGGAAGCTGTGTTCCCAAAAGAGATATTCCAAATTATATCAACTTAATGGAGCAAGGGCGACTACCAGTCGATCAACTTCTTTCTAATATAATTTCTTTAGAGGAGATTAATGAGGGATTTGACTTACTTGCTACAGGAGATGCCTCGCGTATCATTATTAAAATGGACTGAGTTAAAGAATACGTACTCTCCATGCGTAGGGATGAGATTTTATCGCATCCCTACGCATTTTTTTGTGAGGTTTTACTAATGAAATAAGATTTACTGACGACCGTGAAATTATAAAAACTACATGTTTAGCTTTATAGAAGCTGGGAATATAAAGAGTGAGCTTGATTATAAGCTTGATAAAAATCTAAAGGAGGAATTGAATAATGGCTAACAAGCAAAACAATCGCAACAGAAACAATGATGAAAAAATGACTGTCGAAGAAGCGGGACGTAAAGGCGGAGAAGCTACCTCCAGAAATCATGATCGTGAATTTTACGAAGAAATTGGAAGAAAAGGTGGAGAAGCTACTTCGGAAAACCATGACCGAGACTTTTATGAGGAAATCGGTCGTAAAGGCGGAGAAGCTACCTCAGAAAACCATGATCGAGACTTTTACGAGGAAATTGGCCGCAAGGGCGGGGAAGCTACTTCGGAAAACCATGACCGAGATTTTTATGAAGAAATTGGATCAAAGGGCGGCGAAGCGCGGAGCAATCAACGCGACAATGACGATAATGATAATGACGATGGTAAAATGAGTAGAGAAGAAGCCGGACGTAAAGGCGGAGAAGCTCGGAGTAGACAACGTAATAACAAAGATGATAATGATTAAATAATAGGTTAATATATAATACAATTTAATAAGTATAAAAAAGACACGCTTTAATCGATTTTTGATTAAAGCGTGTCTTTTCTTGTTTCTCTTCTCACTCTGAAAACTCAGTTCGTCTTCGTTGAATTAAAAATAATATTGTTATATATTTATTTCTGTTGAAAAAAATAATTCTTTTTATCATATACTATCAAAAGGTTTTTTATATCAGATGCGAGGAGAAGCAGATCAATAAATGAAAAATAAATACAATGAGAAATATGTTCAACGTTTAATCAGATCCACTATGCAAGCTGTCGGAATGGAAGTTGAATTGAAACAAGATAACTCTGGTATAAATATGAGTTATAATTTTATTGGTGATTATGTTGGATTTGACGTGGACCGTTTATTAGAAGTAAGCAAAGAAATGCAAACACCGATTTCTCTTGAATTATATATTAAAATAATTACCATGCATGAATTAGGTCATGCAATTGACCGGGATGCATTATTAAATACATTAGCTCGGACGCTCGAGATTTTTGATACAAAGAAAAGTCATTCTTTATATGAGCTTTATAATAATATTGATTTACTTGCCATGCTTATTGAGGAACATGAGATGAATATCGTTTTTGAAGAGACAGCATGGGAAAACGCCAAGAACCTTAATAAGGAATTTCAAATGGTCGATGAGGAGATATTTGAAGCTGTCAAAGCTCATAGCCTTGCGACTTATAAAAGTTTATATGAAGAGGATTTGCAATTATACGAGGAGCTTGCTGCTTTACAAAGTGTACAAATTGCATAAAAAATATATCGCCAACCGGATTGTTACATTTCCGGTTGGTTTTTCTTATTAAAAAAATGTAACCAAGCCTCATGAATACCTCCTGCGAAATGTTTAGAGGCTCGGTAAAGAAGAGGATGGCTGGTCATATCGATTAGTTCTCGCTGGGCATTTCCTACGATGACAGATGGGTAGCCGAGAGAGAGCATCTCTACATCATTTCCCGAATCTCCTGCAACGAGCACTTGAACTTCCTTGTGAAAATAATTTTGAAGGACATATAATAATGCTTCTCCTTTACCGCTATTCGGAGGAAGTATATCCACATCGCGATTGGAACTGAAAATGAGCTTGTGAGGAAGATTCTCTTCACATAATGCTTGTTTAAATTCTCTAACCACTTCTTCGTTTTGATGGACAGTAAAGGAAATGCGATTATCGGTTGGAAGAACCTGTCTTTTGAGAAGAGGGAAATTCTCAGCAATCCGTATGATTTTTTGGGGATACCAATCGCTTTGCATCTTTTCTGTCCATAGCGCCTCTTCGGTTAGACTTTGAGATGTATAGATAGCAGTCCCGACATCTGTAATTAGAATGTCTGGTTGTGGTAAATTCTCCTCTGTTATTAAGGAAAGGGAAGAGGCTAGATGCCTCCCTGTAATATAAATAATAGCTATATCAAGACTAGATTCCTCGTAATAGCTTAGTAATGTGTGTAGTGCGGTGTTATCACCGACCAGTGTCCCGTCAAGGTCAGTTGCCAACACGAAAGCTTTTTCTTTCACCAATTACCACCTCATATAAACTATCCATCCGTTTGGCTAGAATGGACCAATTGAATTCTCGATTTGCAAAAACAGCAGCACTTTTTCCAAGTTTTTTTGAATAATTTTTATTGGATATTACTGTTTTCATGGCCTGTGCTAAATTATTTTCATTTCCTTTTTCAATATGCAATCCTGTAACTCGATTTTTTACTATATCTGTTAAGCCACCTACTTTTGAAGCGATAACTGGGCATCCACAAGCTTGTGCCTCGGCAGCAACCATACCAAATGATTCATAAAAAGAAGGAACTACTACAGCAGTAGCGCTATTAAATATAGAGGCAAGTTGTTTTTGAGATTTTGCTCCTAAAAAGTCAATTCTATCCTCTAGACCTCGAATTGCAGCTTTTAACTTATTATCCTTAGGTAATTTGTTGCGAAAGTCGACACAATTTGATTCACCGCCTGCTATAACAAGCTTAGTAGTCGGATGAATATCGTATTTTTCCACCAGCAGACGGAAAGCATCTATTAAAGTGTAGATTCCTTTTGTAGTTTGCAATCTTCCCGCAAATGCAAAATAAGGATGCAGGGCTTCCTCTTTTTTCAAATGAAATGGGCGGAAAGCTCGATCAACCCCAATTGGAATAATTTTTACTGGAGAAGGATTTTCGACAAATTTATTTATCAAACTTTTTTCGCTTTTAGTTGTGGCAACAATATAATCAGCAGAACTTAATATCATTTTTTCTGTATAGAGTCTTAAAGGTTCCGCAATTCCCGTTGCGGATTCTTTTGCAATTCCTAATGAATGATTTGTATGAATCCAAGGTATATGATATTCAGCCTTTAAAAAAGAGCCTAACAATCCAGAGAGCCAATAGTGTGTGTGAATTAGATCATATGTTGAAATTGGTAGGAGTGTCGTCATCTCTTCATAAAAAGCTGGTAATAAATTATATAACTCATTTTTGGGGACGAAGCTTCTGTTTCCTGCTCCTATTCGGATAACTCGACAAGAATGGCCAAAGTTTTCTATAGGAGGGTCTAGTGGATTACTCCAATGTGTAACCACATCTACAGTGTTTCCTTCATTTTGGAGAGCTAAAGCGAGTTGTTTCACATAATTATTCTGCCCACCAGCTTGTTCGCTGCCTAAGGGCGCCAATGGATCTCCATGATCGGAGATAAATAAAATATTTTTATTCATATACTGTTTCCCCTTTCCTATGTTTTGAAACTTCTAAATTAGGTTATTAAGTTATTAGATTACTATTCCCGAATTCTGAAAACTTAAACGTATTTATGTTTTATTTTGTAGGATAAGGAAAAATAGTGTTATAAAGAAAGGAGTAAACCAATGGAATTGAAGACTAAGGGGACGTTTGATCCTTTAATAGTGTTTATAAAAGTATTGGGAGCGTTTTTTTTATCTAAATTGTCTTCTAGTAAGCAGAAAAAAAAATTGTTTTAGTCGGGGGGAACTTAGGGGAGAAGTATGAAGATAACGCATCTGTCTTTCATCAGTATTTATTAGAACATCATCGTGAAGAGATGGATATCTATTGGATGTATGATCCGAAAACAACCTATGTAAAAGAGCAACGTATACCAAATGTTGTGGCTTTAGGTAGCTTCCGAAATTATTTGCTATTTTTTAAGGCAAATTATTCGATTCACGGTCATTCGATTGCTTATGACATTGCACCTTCCATCGACAAGTACATATTCTTGAACAAGAAAACGATCATGATCCATATTAGTCATGGAATTGAATGTTTTAAAAAGATTCTTATTCAAAAAGAAGATGTACCTTTACTAGCTCGGTGCAACTACTTCAACTGTGCATCCCAATACGAAAAAAACATAAAGCTGCATGAATGGGGAATACCAGAAGAGAAGCTTATAGTGACTGGGATGGCGAGATTCGATCGGTTTGGTCCTAACAGGCCTTCAAAAAAGGTAAAGCATATTCTGGTAATGTTCACCTGGAGAGAAACGTTATTCGATTTATCAGAGGAGGAATTTTTAGCGAGTGATTATTTTCAATCCACATTGAAAATCTTTCAAGATAAACGAATGGAAGCACTTATCTCTTTTGGGAAGCTTCATCTTAAAGTAATGTTGCACCCATTTATGAAGAAATTTGAACACCTTTTTAGGAATTTTGATATTAGCGGAGGAGAAGTGGAGTTTTATAGCTTTGATGAAATATCTATTGGAGATGAGATTATAGAAGCAGATATGTTACTTACTGATTATTCTAGTATTTCATGGGATTTTTTATATATGAATAAGCCCATCATCTTTTTTACCTTTGATCAAGAGGAATTTTTAAAAATGAGAGGTTCTTATCTAGATTTGGATAAAGACTTGTATGGCTATAAAGCCAATACAATAGATGAAGTGATAGAATTCATGTCTCATATAACTGAGCGTAATCATACCGAAAATCCCTTTTACACTATAGCTTCCAATTACATAGACTACTTCGACAGAAATAACTGTAAAAGACTTGCTGTGGAAATTTTCAGAAAAAAGTAAGCGGAATATAGTAAAAAGCCATAAACTGATATAGTATAATAAGTATATATTAAGACAAAGGTAGGCGAGTAAAATGAAAAAGAAACAACATGTTCCTAAAACGAAAGAAAATATTATTTTCTTTCCGGGAATGGTTGAAAAGCTAATACACGACGGATTAGCTTTTGCAGAAGCAAATAATCATATAGAAGCGGCTAAATGCTTTGATCATGCAAAGGAACATATTGAACTAGACGACACGATTTTAATTGTATACATACTTTCTCTATTAGAAACTAATCGTCAACCAGAAGCAAAACTTATTTGTGAGAATCTACTAAATAAAAAGTCACCTTTGTTCGAACAAATAGTGGAACTCTACTTAACAATCTTACTCGACCTAAAAGCTTATCATGAAGTGGACAGCGTGTTAAATAAATTACTTGTGGATACAAGATTTACGAATGAAAGAAAGAAAAACTTTTTACAGTTAAAAGAATTAAGTGGGCGACTTGCTAAAGAGCAAGATAGCTTTCTTGGGAGTGGCACTGAGCCAAACCTAAGTGCTGACAAAGAGAAATTTGCGATTGAGGAGTTTGAAAAATTACACTTTTCGAAGCAAGAAGCGTTGATACAAGAAGCTTTCCACCAAGATATAAAAGAAGTGATCACTAATATTATTGAAATTATCCAAAGTAAAAAAGTATCTCCTACTATTCAAACTCTTGCGCTTTTATTACTAGGGTCTAATGGTGTGACAACTAATATACTAATTGAAAAGTTTGGTTTAAAACAAATTGTCAATCCGGTTTCCCCGCCTACTCCAAATGCGATGGAACGAGTAGAATCGGTTACTCAACATATTAATAATATTTTAGAGAAAGACCCTACTAAATTGCAGTTAACGACAGGGTTAGTACATAGCCATGCATATGCATTATTTCCATTAGACTGGGAAGCATATAGCGATGAAGATGTTGCACAAGAATATGTAAATTTTGTTGAAACTTTATTCGGAGACGAAAGTGTTCAGCCAAATGAGTTGAATGAGTTCATAAAATTATTGGAAGAATCAACAGATGTAATAGTGGATGAATAATGTTGAAAGTCTATTCAACTATGCTATAATATACAAGTTGTCAATATAATTAGTGTATAATCGCCCTGTATGTAAAAATACAGGCTGCTAAATTATTGTAAATTAATTTTTGGAGGTAGAATATATGTCAATGGATTTGTCAGTAAAATGGGAAAAACAAGAAGGCAATAATGGTTTATTAACTGTAGAAGTAGCTGCAGAAGAAGTTTCAAAAGGTTTAGACCAAGCGTTTAAAAAAGTTGTAAAACAAATAAATGTACCTGGTTTCCGTAAAGGGAAAATGCCACGTCAAATGTTCGAAAAAATGTATGGTGTGGAATCTTTATTCCAAGATGCACTAGACGTTATTCTTCCACATGCTTATGGGCATGCTGTTGAAGATGCTGGTATTGACCCAGTAGATCAACCTGAAATCGATATCGTAACGATGGAAAAAGGACAACCTTTAGTATTTACTGCAAAAGTTGTTGTAAAACCAGAAGTAACTTTAGGTGATTACAAAGGTTTAGAAGTAACTAAATTAGACGAAACTGTTACAGACGAAGAAATCGAAGAGCAACTAAAAAGCCAACAAACTCGTTTAGCTGAGTTAGTTGTAAAAGAAGATGCAATCGTAGAAGGCGATACTGCTGTAATCGACTTTGAAGGTTTCGTTGATGACGTTGCATTTGAAGGTGGAGCAGGAACAGACTACCCACTAGAAATCGGTTCTAACTCTTTCATTCCAGGATTTGAAGAACAATTAGTAGGTGTAAAAACTGGAGAGTCAAAAGACGTTGAAGTAACTTTCCCGGAAGAATATCATGCTGCTGAACTAGCAGGTAAACAAGCAGTTTTCAAAGTAACTGTGAAAGAAGTTAAAGGAAAAGAACTTCCTGAACTAAACGACGAACTTGCAAAAGAAATCGATGCTGAAGTAGAAGGTATCGATGCTTTACGTGCAAAACTAAAAGAAGTTACTGCTGAAGAGAAAAAACAATTAGCAGCACAAACACTTCGCGACAACTTAGTAGAAGCAGCTGCAGCTGCTGCAACAATCGACATTCCAGAAGCAATGATCGCTTCTGAGACAGATCGTATGCTTCAAGAATTTGGTCAACGTTTAGAGCAACAAGGGATGAACTTAGATCTTTACTACCAATTCTCTGGTCAAGACGAAGCAGCACTACGTGCTCAAATGCAAGAAGATGCAAACAGCCGCGTAAAAGTTTCTTTAACACTTGAAGCAATCGCTGAACAAGAAGGATTGAAATCTACAGAAGAAGATGTAAATGCTGAACTTGAAAAAATGGCTGCACAATTCAATATGTCTGCTGAAGATATTAAAAAAGCTCTTGGTGGTACAGCAGTGCTTGAAAACGACATTCGTTTCCAAAAAACAGTTGAGTTCTTAGTAGACAACGCTAAAATTTCATAATTTACATTAGAAATGTGCAAGTTCCTGTGTAGTAAGCATATAGCTTAAGTTAGCGACAATATGACGCTTTGACTGCATGACCTACACGCTGCTGACTTACGACAGGTGGATATTCTTCACTTAAAGAAAGAGCTTTTAATTCTTTGGGTGAAGGGTATTTGACCCTGAGGGGCTAGTCTTTGGAACTAATCAGATAATGAATAAAAGGGTTTATACTTTCTTATTCATACCTGGAAGCGTTATAATATAAAACAAGGTACAGCAATGTCTGTGCCTTGTTTTATACCATACATAGGTTACACGGTTATAAAACATAAACGTATTATTTGATTACTTAATGAGAATCTTGTAAGATAATTGCTTGAATAGGGGTGAATATTTTGTTCAAATTCAATGACGAAAAAGGGAACTTAAAATGTTCTTTTTGTGGAAAACCACAAGAACAAGTTCGCAAGCTAGTTGCAGGACCAGGAGTCTATATTTGTGACGAATGTATCGACTTATGTTCTGAAATTGTAGAAGAAGAGCTTGGAATCGAAGAAGAAGTAGAGTTCAAAGAAGTTCCAAAGCCAAAAGAAATTTTAACTATTTTAGATGAGTATGTAATTGGGCAGGAAAGAGCAAAAAAATCACTAGCAGTAGCAGTGTATAACCATTACAAACGCATCAATTCAAATAGCGTAATCGATGAAGTGGAATTATCTAAATCGAATATCGTATTAATAGGACCTACAGGTAGTGGTAAAACATTACTAGCTCAAACATTAGCACGTATTTTAAATGTACCATTTGCTATTGCAGATGCGACTTCTTTAACAGAAGCGGGCTATGTTGGGGAAGATGTTGAAAACATCCTTTTAAAACTTATCCAATCTGCGGATTATGATATTGAAAAAGCAGAAAAAGGGATTATTTATATCGATGAAATAGATAAAGTAGCGCGTAAATCTGAAAATCCTTCTATTACTAGAGATGTTTCAGGTGAAGGTGTTCAACAAGCACTTCTAAAGATATTAGAAGGTACTGTTGCTAGTGTTCCACCGCAAGGCGGTCGTAAGCATCCACATCAAGAGTTTATACAAATTGATACAACGAATATTTTATTTATCGTTGGCGGTGCGTTTGACGGAATCGAACAAATTATTAAACGCCGTCTAGGTGAAAAAGTAATTGGTTTCGGCGCAGATCCAAACAAAGTGGAAATAGAGGCGGGTTCTGTCCTTAGTCAGTTAATCCCAGAAGATTTATTGAAATTTGGGTTAATTCCAGAGTTTATCGGTCGTTTACCTGTACTTGCAAGCTTAGAACAGTTAGACAATCAAGCGCTTGTACAAATTTTAACGGAGCCTAAAAATGCGCTTGTTAAGCAATATCAAAAAATGATCGAGTTAGATAATGTAAAACTAACATTTGAAGATGATGCATTAATTGAAATTGCGAAAGAAGCGATTGAGCGTAAAACTGGAGCTCGTGGTCTTCGTTCTATTATTGAAAATATCATGTTAGACGTGATGTACGAGTTACCGTCTCGTGAAGATATTGTAGAGTGTGTCATCACGAAAGAAGCTATTACAGAAAAAGCTCGTCCAAGACTATTGTTAGAAGACGGCACTGAAGTAGAAAAAGATAACGAAAAAACATCTGCATAACTTGATGTTGATAATATAAGCTGGCTTCCAACCTGCGCGTGCTTAGCGCAAGCAAGGATGTCAGCTTTTTCTTCTTACGTTTCCTTTTGGTGAAATTAGGGAAGAGCGGAATAGAGAGATTGAACCGTATTTTTATCATACGATTCGGACAGAATAAGTTGGAGGTGACTTCCCGAAATGGCAAACAAAAATACGACATACTATCCAGTATTACCTCTTAGAGGGCTATTAGTATTTCCAACAATGATTCTTCATGTCGATGTAGGGCGTGAACGTTCAATCGCGGCTTTAAATGAAGCGATGTTACGTGAAGAAAAGTTGTTTTTATCTGCACAAAGAGATATGACGATTGAACAACCGACAATGGAAGATTTATATGATGTTGGGGTTATTGCAATTGTAAAACAAATGGTGAAGCTACCAAATGGAACGATGCGTGTTTTAGTAGAAGGATTGCAGCGTGCGATTTGGGATGATTATAAAAAAACAGATACGTTTGATGAAGTAACTGTGTCTGCATACATTGAACCAGAAAAAGCAGATCAGGAAGACGAAGCACTTATGCGTACGTTACTACATAATTTTGAAAATTATTCAAAGGTATCCAAGAGCGTATCAGAAGAAACATATAATTCAGTGATAGATATTGAAGAACCAGGACGATTGGCTGATATGGTTGCGTCCCATTTACCTTTAAAAATTTCTGGCAAACAAGAACTTTTAGAAATAATGGATGTAAAAGAGCGATTAGAGGTACTGATCGCCCGATTATACAATGAGCAAGAAATACTCAACCTCGAACAAAAGATTAATACACGTGTCAAACATGCGATGGAACGAACACAAAAAGAATTTTATCTTCGTGAGCAAATGAAAGCCATCCAAACCGAGCTTGGAGAAAAAGAAGGTAAAACTGGTGAAGTAGCAGAGTTGAAAAAGCGGATTGATGAAGCCGGATTACCTGAATCGACTAAAAAAAATGTATTAAAAGAGTTAAATCGTTATGAAAAATTACCATCTCAAGCGCCTGAAAGTGGAGTTATTCGAAATTATATCGATTGGATTGTTTCTATTCCTTGGTCAAAAGCAACAGAGGATCAATTAGATATTAAACGTTCCGAACAAATATTAAATCGAGACCATGAAGGATTAGAGTCGGTGAAGGAAAGAATTTTAGAATATTTGGCCGTTCGTCAATTAACGAAATCATTGCGGGGACCAATCCTTTGTTTAGCAGGACCTCCTGGTGTAGGGAAAACTTCACTTGCAAAGTCTATTGCTGAATCATTAGGCCGTAATTTTGTTCGTATTTCGTTGGGTGGGGTTCGCGACGAATCAGAAATTCGTGGGCATCGTCGAACTTATGTAGGTTCCATGCCTGGACGCATCATTCAAGGAATGAAAAAAGCAGGCACTATAAATCCACTATTTTTATTAGACGAAATCGATAAAATGTCGAACGACTTTAGAGGAGACCCTTCTGCTGCTATGTTAGAAGTATTGGATCCAGAGCAAAATAATACATTCAGTGACCATTATATTGAAGAAACATATGATTTATCTAATGTATTGTTTATTGCTACTGCGAATGACTTAAGCACGATTCCAGGACCATTACGAGATCGAATGGAGATTATTTCACTTGCAGGTTATACGGAATTGGAAAAGCTTTCAATTGCCAAAAATCATTTATTGCCAAAGCAAATAAAAGAACATGGTTTAACAAAGTCTCAGCTTCAATTGAAGGATGATGCAATTATAGATATCATCCGCCATTTTACACGAGAAGCAGGGGTAAGGGGTTTAAACCGTGTACTAGCAAATGTTTGCCGAAAAGCGGCACTCCAAATCGTTTCTGGTGACAAAAAACGGATAACTATTACACCGAAGAATTTAGAAGATACAATCGGTAAACGAAAATTCAGATACGGACTAGCAGAAACAGAAAACCAAATAGGTGTAGCTACTGGACTTGCATATACAACGGTTGGTGGAGATACCTTGCAAATTGAAGTATCTTTATCGGCAGGTAGCGGGAAACTTCAACTAACTGGTAAACTCGGGGATGTCATGAAAGAATCCGCGCAAACAGCGTTATCCTATGTTCGCTCGAAAGCAGATGAATTTGGTATTGATGCATCTTTCTACGAAAACAATGATATTCATATTCACGTACCTGAAGGAGCCGTTCCAAAAGATGGACCGTCAGCGGGAATTACAATTGTTACCGCACTTGTATCCGCTCTGTCCAAACGACCGATCAAACGTGAAATTGGCATGACAGGGGAAGTAACACTTAGAGGTAGAGTATTACCAATTGGTGGATTAAAAGAAAAAACATTAAGTGCACATCGCGCAGGGTTAACAACAATTATTTGCCCTAAAGACAATGAGCGTGATATTGAAGATATTCCAGAAAGTGTTCGTGAAGTATTAACATTTCATTTTGTTTCCGATGCTCAAGAGGTGCTTCAATTAGCATTGGAGGAGACAAAAAAATGAAAATTAATAACGTCGAGCTACTTATAAGTGCTGTAAGACCAGCGCAATATCCAGAAGGGGGCTTACCAGAATTCGCGTTAGCAGGACGTTCGAATGTTGGGAAATCATCTTTTATCAACAAAATGATTGGTCGAAAAAGTATGGCGCGGATTTCATCGAAGCCAGGAAAGACGCAAACATTAAATTTTTATAAATTAGAGGAAGATTTACTTTTTGTGGATGTACCTGGGTATGGTTACGCGAAAGTATCTAAGACAGAACGTGCGGCATGGGGGAAAATGATTGAGACATATTTCACATCCCGTGATGTATTAAAAGCAGTCGTGCTACTTGTAGATTTACGTCATCCTCCAACAGCGGATGATTGCATGATGTATGACTTTTTAAAGCATTATAATATTCCATGTATCGTAGTTGCTACAAAAGCCGATAAAATTCCTAAAGGCAAATGGGACAAGCATAAAAAAATTGTCAAAGAAGAGCTGCAGATGGAAAAAGGCGATCCGCTAGTCGTATTTTCATCTGAAACAGGTCTAGGCTATGACACGGCTTGGGCGGAGATTGAAAGCAGAATGTAATATCACGTCTGTTGATCAACCTTTTTATATAAAGAGTAAGTGCCCGAAGATGCAATTTCGGGCACCTTATCGTTTCTATCATGCGTTCCTTGTTTATTTTTACAAAGTTCATACTGCGAGCTTTTGGTTATTCATTAAATAGGATATTATATAACCACAACCCGATTAAATAAGTGATTAAAAAAGATTATGTAGGGTAATATATCTCTACGCAATCTTTTTTATGTTGTGTTCAATTTGCTAATTTTCTGCATATTTCGCATTCAAGCTATTGCCTTGTAATGGGTCAAGTTGTTTGTTAATATTATTTTATAATCATTCTAAATAAGATTTCATAGCTTGTTCACAAATGGCTAAAAACCTGAGGAAAAGCTATGATATAATAGGACTAATGAAATGAACGTGAAAGGGAGACATGATTCCATGCATACAATCGTGGTAGGTGTCAATTACCGTACTGCTCCAGTTGAAATTCGAGAAAAGCTATCATTTGTCGAAACAGAGCTGCCGAATGCGATGCTAGCATTACAAGGACAAAAAAGCATACTCGAAAATGTCATTGTATCTACTTGTAACCGTACAGAAATATATGCGACTGTAGATCAATTACATACAGGCAAATACTATGTTAAGCAATTTTTAGCAAATTGGTTTGATATTCCATTAGAAGACTTATCTAACTATTTATTTATCCATGAGGATAATGATGCTAATAATCATTTGTTCCGAGTTACGGCAGGTATAGATTCAATGGTGCTTGGAGAAACCCAAATATTAGGTCAAGTGAGAAAAAGCTTTCTAAATGGTCAAGAAAATGGTACAACAGGGACTGTTTTCAATCAATTATTTAAACAAGCGGTCACATTTGCAAAACGTGCACATTCTGAAACAGCAATTGGTGAAAATGCAGTTTCCGTTTCTTATGCTGCAGTGGAGCTTGGAAAGAAAATTTTCGGTACGTTAAAACATAAACATGTAGTTATTTTAGGTGCTGGAAAAATGGGAGAGCTTGCTATTCAAAACTTGCACGGAAGCGGTGCAGAAAAAGTAACAGTTATTAACCGTACTTTTGAAAAAGCGAAAGAACTTGCAGAGAAATTCGAAGGAAATGCAAAACCGATGGACGAGCTACAATGTGCTTTGTTAGAAGCGGATATTTTAATCAGCTCAACAGGTGCAACAGATTTCGTCATTGACTTTGAACTAATGCAATTTGTAGAACGTTTACGTAAGGGCAAACCGCTATTTATGGTAGATATCGCGGTACCACGTGATTTAGATCCACGTATTGGTGATTTACCAAATGTCTTTTTATATGATATCGATGATTTACAAGGTATTGTGGAAGCGAATTTAGCAGAGCGCGAACGAGCAGCAGGGCAAATTAAGAAAATGATCGGAACCGAGGTAGAACAATTTAACGATTGGATAGCTACACTTGGAGTTGTTCCAATTATTTCGGCACTTCGTCAAAAAGCAAACAAAATACAAACCGAAACAATGGTTTCTATTGAAAACAAAATGCCTGATTTAACCGAACGTGAGCGTAAAATTCTAAATAAGCATACAAAATCTATTATTAATCAGCTTTTAAAAGAACCGATTTTACAAGTGAAAGAATTATCCACAGCTAAAGATTCGGTGGAACAACTTCAATTATTCCAACAAATTTTTGGAATTGAAGAAGAGGTGCAAAAGGAAATCATTGACCAAGCTGAAAAAGCGAAAATCAACTTAAAGCAAACAATTATCCAATCTCAAAATTTAAAAGAAAATTTATCATTTTAACCAAGTAAAAGGAGGCGTTTTATATCTATATGGAAACTAATAGATATTTTAAACGCCTTTTTTTATATGTAGATACAAAGGCAAAAGCTTTTTTGCTTAGTATCGATCTAGCTCTAGCACCTTGTCCTTCACAAGCTCGTCAAAAAGAAAATCGCTTGTGATGGCTGGTGGACTTGCGCATAGGATTACATTAGGCGCTAGGGCATTTCTTATGTAGAGGGAGATTTGATATGGCAGATTTGACGATGACAAGGCTGCACGAGATAATGGTCGTCCTCCAATCCGTTAGTCTTGTTTTTTATTTTATCGATTATTTGAATAAAGATCGTCATGCACACCGAATTGCGGTGCGGCTGCTCTTTATTGTTTGGATATTGCAAACGGTGTTTTTAGTGTTGTACATAGTCGAAACGAAGCGGTTTCCAATACTATCTTTGTTTGAAGGAATATATTTTTATGCGTGGTTAATCATCCTATTATCCTTAGTGTTGCAGCTTATATTCCGATTAGATTTACCCGCGTTCTTTTTGAATGTGATTGGGTTTATCTTTATGACGATTCATACCTTTGCGCCAAATCAGATTGAACAGTCTGCAGTTGGTGACACATTGCGATCAGAGCTATTATTTATTCATATTACATTTGCTCTATTGGCATATGTCGCTTTTTCTTTATCATTTGTTTTTTCGACATTATACTTAATTTTATATCGTGTGCTAAAAAAGAAAAAATGGACAAATCAGTTTTCTAGATTGCCATCTTTAAAACAAGCAGAAACAGGAATGACGTTATCTATTTTAATAGGGATTCCTTTGTTGTTTGTAAGTTTGGTTCTTGGGTTAGAATGGGCATATGTATCCCTAGAAGTATTTTCGATCGCTGATTTTAAAATTATCAGTTCTTTCTTCTTATTGGTTGTATATATTGTCGTTTTAATAATAAAAAAACGAGCAAAATTTATTGGAACAAACTATGCTTGGGTTCATATATATGCATTTTTATTTGTTTTGATCAATTTTTTATTGGGTAGTCAATTCTCCCAATTCCATTTATGGTATTAACGAAGGGCAACCAAAGCTTGTCGCAAGCTCAATAAACACATTAAAATTTAGACGTAATTATGCCAAGGCGTAATTGATAGAAAGGTAGCGAAAAGATGCGTAAAATTATTGTAGGTTCAAGAAGAAGTAAGTTAGCTTTAACACAAACAAACTGGTTTATACAGCAAATGAAAGATATGGGTGCTCCTTTTGAGTTTGAAGTAAAAGAGATTGTAACAAAAGGAGACCAAATTCTAGATGTGACGCTATCTAAAGTTGGTGGAAAAGGACTTTTTGTAAAAGAAATTGAACAAGCATTATATGACAAAGAAATCGACTTTGCTGTACATAGCATGAAAGATATGCCATCCGTATTGCCACCAGGATTGGTAATGGGCTGCACACCAAAACGAGTAGATGAAAGAGATGCATTTATCTCAACAAATCATGTGAAATTTGCAGATTTACCTGCAGGAGCAGTTGTTGGGACGAGCAGCTTAAGAAGAAGTGCTCAACTACTATTAATGCGACCAGATATCGAGATTAAATGGATTCGCGGAAATGTGGATACAAGACTTCAAAAGCTGCAAGACGGCGAGTATGATGCGATCATTTTAGCAGCAGCGGGACTGAAGCGCCTCGGCTGGAGTGACGAAGTAGTGACGGAATATTTGTCACACGAGGATTGTGTTCCTGCAGTAGGACAAGGTTCTTTAGCAATCGAATGTCGCGAAGATGATGCAGAATTGCTTGCAGAGCTTGCGAAGCTCTCGGATAAAGAAACTTGGGATGCTGTACATGCGGAGCGTGCATTTTTGGCTGCAATGGATGGAGGATGCCAAGTGCCTATAGCAGGACATGCGATTATTGATGGCGATAAAATAACGATGACCGGATTAGTTGCGGCGCCGGATGCATCTGTCGTGTATAAAGAAGTAGTAACGGGAACGGATGCCGAAACAGTAGGAAAAGAAGTAGCGCGCCTAGTTACAGAGCAAGGAGCATATGATTTAATCCAACAAGTAAAGGCAGATTTAAATGACTAATGGGCAACCCTTAAAAGGCGAGCATGTCATTTTTACTGGAATACTAAGATCCTCAGACGCAGTCGATTTAACGTTGCGATTAGGAGGCAATCCAGTAATTGCTCCTTTAATCACGACACAGGAAATCATTGCGGTAGATGACAAACAGAAATTACTTGCCTGTTACGAATATGATTGGTTCATTTTTACGAGTCAAAGTAGTGTGCATGCATTTTTTTCAAAAATAAAAGAATATGAATTAGATGCATCTTCATTTAAATCTAAAATTGCAGTTGTTGGTTCAAAAACGGCATGTGCTATAGAAAGCCTGGGTTTTCAAGTAAGTTTTACACCTACTGTTTTTAGTGCAGATGTTTTTGTACAAGAGTTTCCAGCAGTTTCTGCAGCACATGAAAATTGTCTGTTCTTTAAAGGTAATCTGGCTAAAAACACCATAGTTGATGGGTTAACAAATGTAATTGATACATGGACAATATACGAAACGGTGGAAGTAGATGAAAACTCGGAACAAGTTCGAGCACTACTGGAAAGTGGAGAGGGTTGTTCAATTATCTTCACAAGTCCGTCTACTGCAAGTGTATTTCATCGAAGTATAGGCGTTCATACAGGTTATGATCGATTCACCATATGTACTATTGGTCATATTACGAAAAACTATTTAGAATCATTAGGGGCGACCGTACAAGTCATGCCGAAGACATACACGTTATTAGATGTAGTAAATAAATTAGCAGAGTGGAAAGGAAGAGCACAATGACAGAATTAGTATTTCAACGTCACCGTCGTTTAAGAAAAACAGCTGGTATAAGAGCAATGGTCAAAGAAACATATTTACATAAAGAAGATTTAATCTACCCGATTTTCGTAATAGATGGAGAAAATATTAAAAACGCAGTAGCTTCTATGCCTGGTGTTTTCCAATTTTCTTTAGATCGTCTAGCAGAGGAAATAGATGAAGTAGTATCACTAGGTATCCCTTCTGTTATTCTATTTGGACTTCCTGCAGAAAAAGATGCAGTTGGAACACAAGCATATCACGATCATGGAATTGTCCAAAAAGCAATCCGTTTTATAAAAGAACGTCATCCTCACTTGGTAGTCATCGCAGATACTTGTCTATGTGAATTTACAGACCATGGACATTGTGGTGTAGTTGATGCAAATGAGCGTATTTTGAATGACCCTTCTCTTGATTTATTAGCTAAAACAGCAATAAGCCAAGCAGAAGCAGGTGCAGACATTATTGCCCCTTCGAATATGATGGACGGCTTTGTTACTGCTATTCGTCACGGTTTAGATGCTGCAGGATTTGCAGATGTACCAATTATGTCTTATGCGGTGAAATATGCTTCAGCGTATTATGGTCCTTTCCGTGAAGCTGCAGATGGAGCGCCAAAATTCGGAGATCGCAAAACGTATCAAATGGATTACTCTAATCGCATGGAAGCAATCCGTGAAGCATCATCTGATATCGAAGAGGGTGCGGATATGTTAATCGTGAAGCCAGCCCTTTCCTATTTAGATATTATCCGTGATGTGAAAAATAACTTTGACTTACCGATCGTTGCTTATAATGTAAGCGGGGAATACGCGATGGTCAAAGCAGCTGCGATTAACGGCTGGATTAACGAAAAAGAAACAGTACTAGAAACGTTAACAGGAATGAAACGTGCCGGAGCAGATATTATCTTAACATATCATGCAAAAGACGTTGCACGTTGGTTGGAGGAGAAATAATGACAAAATCATATGATCTATCTAAACAAGCGTTTACAGAAGCAAAAGAACTAATGCCAGGCGGCGTAAACAGCCCAGTTCGTGCATTTAAATCCGTTGATATGGATCCAATTTTCATGGAAAGTGGTAAAGGTGCCATTTTAACAGACATCGATGGCAATGAATACATCGATTATGTATTGTCATGGGGTCCACTTATTTTAGGTCATACAGAGCCGAATGTAGTGAAAGCTATCCAAAAAGTAGCGGAAACTGGTACAAGCTTTGGTGCTTCGACAATAATCGAAAACAAGCTTGCTAAACTTGTAATGGACCGAGTACCTTCTATCGAGATGGTTCGCATGGTTTCTTCTGGTACTGAAGCGACAATGAGTGCACTTCGTTTAGCTCGTGGATATACAGGTAGAAATAAAATATTGAAGTTTGAAGGTAGTTATCATGGTCATGGGGATAGCCTGCTTATTAAAGCTGGTTCTGGTGTCGCTACGCTTGGTTTACCAGATAGTCCTGGTGTTCCTGAATCAATTGCGAAAAATACAATTGCGGTACCTTATAATGACTTAGAGAGCGTTCGTCACGTATTCGAGAACTTTGGTGATGATTTAGCAGCAGTTATTTTAGAGCCTGTAGCAGGAAATATGGGCGTTGTTCCACCAGTTGAAGGCTTTTTAGATGAGCTTCGCCAGTTAACGGAGCAAAATGGAACTTTGTTAATCTTTGATGAAGTAATGACAGGATTCCGAGTTGGTTATAATTGTGCGCAAGGTTATTTTGGAATCACACCAGATTTAACTTGTCTTGGAAAAGTAATCGGCGGCGGTCTACCTGTTGGTGCTTTTGGTGGAAAGCGCGAAATCATGGAAATGATTGCACCAAGCGGTCCTGTATATCAAGCTGGTACACTTTCTGGGAATCCCCTTGCGATGACAGCGGGGTACGAAACACTTTCTCGTTTAAATGAAGAAACATATGACTATTTCATTAAACTGGGTGACCAATTAGAAAAAGGCTTCCGAGAAGCAGCAACCAAATATAATATTCCACATACAGTAAATCGAGCTGGTTCAATGATTGGGTTCTTCTTTACAAATGAAAACGTAATTAATTTTGAGACAGCAAAAACATCTGATTTAGAGCTATTCGCTAAGTATTTCCGTCTAATGGCAGAGGAAGGTATTTTTCTACCACCTTCTCAATTTGAAGGCTTGTTCTTATCAAGTGCCCATACAGAAGCGCATATCGAAAAAACAGTACAAGCATTCCATACAGTATTTGAAAAATTAGCTAGATAATAACGAAGGGCCTTGTAAATGCAAGGTCCTTTTTATCTTATTGGGGATAGAAAGCAGATGGTCTGTTATTATATAGGGATACAGCGATGTGGTTATCGGCGTTTTCTTCTGAGTAAGCTTGTTATTTTATGAAATGGTTGCTTTCATCAGTAATTTGGTTGCTCTTATGCTGATTTAGTTGCTTTCCCATTAGAATTGGTCGCTTTTAATAATTGGTTGGTTGCCCTTAGCCATTTATTGGTTTTGCACAGTCGAAAACTGGTTATGGTTTTGTTCTTAACCAGTCGCTCATAATTAAATAAGATATTACTATTAATTTTCGATATAGGCGGCGATGTTTCATCGCTCACCCCACGGCGGATATCTAATAAATCCCTACCTTGTAGTGTCCCCATCATCCGAAACAAAGGTAGCCCGTTAAGTTTGTTAGTCCAACTTATTTGACATAATCTGATTACTAAAATATAATTGCTTACGAAAAGTAATTAATGAAGAATACTATAAATGAAAATGCAATTTAGTTACGAAGAAAAGAGGAATTAATCATGGTTAATATTCAAACCGTTACAAACGATGCCATTAATGTTTTAAAAGATAAAATACAAGTACTTAAGGCTACAGAAGGATCGATCTACTTAGTTGGACCGATTCGCTTGCCTGTTAACTTACATGGAGAAACAGTGATTTTCCAATGGTATTGCTGGTTAAATAGCAAGGAAGAAACAGAGGATATCGGACAAATTATAGACAACTTATCTTCTGCTAATTTGGCTGAATATCAACAATCGAGTGTTCTCGTTTATGGGGATTTCCAGCAGGATGAAGAGGCGTTAATCCGTATGCATTCCATTTGCCATACTGGCGATATTTTTGGAAGCAAACGATGTGATTGTGGCTTCCAATTGAAACAATCCATGCAAATGATTGTGGACAATGGATCAGGTGCATTATTTTATTTAGCAAATCACGAAGGTAGAGGAATTGGCTTGTTTAGTAAGGCAATGGCTTATATCCTTCAAGAAAATGGTTCCGATACAGTAGAAGCAAACGAAAAACTAGGTTTTGTCGATGATTCAAGAAATTATAGCGATGCAATTGAAGTGCTAAAAGCATTGCGTTCTAAACCAGTAACATTGATCACCAATAATCCGAAAAAGTTAAAAGCATTACAAGACGCAGGACTTTCCGTTTCTGGTCGTACTCCTTTGTGGGGCGATGTTTCGGAATATAATGAGTCATACTTACAAACGAAAATCAACCGCTCTGGACATTTGGAGGAAGCAGGTACATTCCTACATGACTAATCATACGTTTTATATGAATCTTGCACTTCAAAATGCGCAAGCGATGAAAGGACAAACAGATCCAAATCCACTCGTTGGAGCGGTGATTGTAAATGATAATCGTATCGTTGGTGTAGGGGCACATATGAAGGCGGGTGAACCTCATGCAGAAATTCATGCAATTCAAATGGCTGGAGACAAAACAAAAGGGGCTACTATCTATGTAACGCTCGAGCCATGCTCTCATCACGGGCGAACTGGCCCATGCGCAGAGGCCATCGTAAAAGCAGGTATACAAACGGTAGTCATTGCAACATTAGATCCGAATCCTATCGTATCTGGACGAGGAGTCAAAATCTTGGAAGATGCGGGTATTGACGTTATTGTTGGTGTGGAAGAAGAGGCTTCACGCAAGATGAATGAGGTGTTTAATAAATTCATCGTAGAAAATAAACCATTCGTTACTTTAAAATCGGGGATTACTCTAGATGGTAAAATAGCTTCTCATACAGGCCATAGTAAATGGATTACTTCAGAAGAGGCTAGACACGACGTGCATCATTTACGCAATGAGCATATGGCAATATTAGTAGGGGTTAACACGGTTATTGCAGACAATCCTGAGTTAACGACTCGTATCCCGAATGGACGAAATCCACTTCGAATTGTACTAGATTCTTCATTGAAAATACCCCTAGAATCAAAATTAGTTACAGATAAGCTTGCAGATACTTGGATTTTCACAAGTGCAAACTATGATGAAAAAAAGAAAGAGACCCTAGAAAAACTAGGTATTTCTATATTCCATACTTCTAATCCAAAGCATGTAGATCCACTTGAAGTCGTCACCATCTTAGGGGAAAAATCGATTTCTTCTTTACTTATAGAAGGTGGAGGCACGATCAATGCTGCATTTTTAGAAAACAAATTAATCGATAAGGCAATTATTTATATTGCTCCAAAATTAATTGGTGGTACTAATGCTCCTTCGTTTATGGGAGGCACCGGTATCGAAAGTATGGGCGATGCAGTAGAACTAGTGGATACGGACGTTGTTAAAATCGGAAAAGATTTTAAGTTTGTCGGATATCCAGTTTATAAAAGAGGGATAACAGAATGAGATTTGGATTTGATATTGACGATACATTGATTAACCTTCGGGAGCACGCTTTCCACGTTTATAATAAAAAACTCAATCAAAACATTGCTCTTGAAATTTTTCATGCGTTAAAAAAAGTAGAAATACATGAGCCTTTTGGTATGACTGCAGAGGAAGGCTTCAGAATGTGGAACAGTTCTTTAGAAGAAATATATTATACTAATTGTCCACCTTATTTGGGTGCAGTGGAATTATTACAGCAATTAACGAAAGAAGGACATGAAATTTTCTATATTACTGCTCGCCCGCCTGAACATCGGGAGCAAACAAAAAAATGGCTAGGAGAACAAGGATTTCCGGTTAAAGATGAAAATTTCTATTGTGGAATGAAAGATCAAGAAAAAGTAAATATTATTCAAAAGCTGCAGTTAGATTATTATTTCGATGACAAACCGGATGTATTAAATACACTGGCTAACTGTGAAACGAAAGTATTTGTGAAAACTCAATCCTATAACGAGCATCTAACCATTCCAAGATTTTCGGATTGGTCCGAATGGAAACAGCTAATAGGGGAAACTGAAAATTTAAGATAATAGCTAAAGTATCGCTGTTCTATTCGTACCTTCTTTTTCATAAGTTGTCCTATATGAAGGAGGATGACAAATGGAAGTGAAAAATTGGGATGTAAAAGAACAGTTTCTTTTTCCTGCAAGCTTCGGTGTGCCAAAAGATATAAGAACGGTGGCAGTTACTCCACAATTTGAACAACAAGAAACAGAAGAATCGATCCAAATAGTGGGGATCTATCATATTACCTGTCATGTTGAGTTCGAAGAAGGTGAACATGCCCATCATGCAACAAGTGAAATTACAGAAATTGAAGATTTAGATGTACAAGGCGAAGTCGGTTATTTTGAATATGCTGTACCGATGAGTATAGATATTCCAAAAGAAAAAATTCGGGCAGGCAGTTCACCTACTTTGAATGTTCAACATGTGAATGCGAAAACCACAGAGCATGCAGCAATTGAAATTGCATGGTCTGTTAATTGCGAATTTGAAGGTCCCAATGAGGAAGCAGTAGAGATCGAAATTGAGATCGAAAAGAAAATAGAATTGGAACCTATTCTGGAAGAAAAAGATGTTAAAGAAAAAAATACAGAAGACACGAAAGAAAACGAAAACACAACAAGAGAAGAGTCTGAACTTCAATTCATTTTAGATTTAGCCGATGGTTACTCCAAGGTTTCCTATCCATCAAATTATGTCTCTGTAAAACAGAAAACAGATGAGGAGTAACAAAACAAGTAATAGAAAATCCCAAGTGGTAGGTACAATTAATACACGTATTAGCTGAAAACCACAAATAGGAATAATGAAACCTTTGCAATAAAACCGCGTTTTACGTAACCAATCAGGTAACAAATAAGGGTTATAGCCTTTTCTTTTCATAATATTCTCCTTTCACGAGACTTGACTTGACGACATATGATAAGATTAGGTACAATATTGACATCTAAATATTGATGCAATGAATGGGAAGAGTAAAATGACTTGGTTATCAAAAGAAAGGAAACAACTTGCTGAAATGTTTCTGTTAACTACCATTTGAAGGTAGCCCATGAGCAGCCTTTGTGAACTAATAGTAGCAAATGCCGGTTTGAAGCCGTTATCGAATTGAGAGCGTGATGCGCATTTTTTTGGCATCTGCGAATAAAGGTGGTACCGCGAACAAACTCCTTCGTCCTTTAATGACGAATGGAGTTTTTTTATTTGCATTCATCGGTTGAATGCAAATAAAGCCTCCGGCGGATGTCACAGATTTTAAAGGAGTTAATCGAGCTTGCTCGATTCAAAATCTGGACGCAATTACGCCGAGGCGTAATTGATATAATTTTTTTAGGAGGAACAACAGATGACAAATGAAGCGACGATGCCAACAAAGTACGATCCTCAGTCGATTGAAAAAGGTCGATATGAGTGGTGGCTAGAAGGAAAATTCTTCGAAGCACACCCGGAAAGTGACAAAAAACCGTATACAATCGTAATTCCACCACCAAACGTAACTGGAAAATTACATTTAGGCCACGCTTGGGACACTACTCTACAAGATATTCTGACACGTATGAAACGTATGCAAGGGTACGATACACTTTGGTTACCAGGAATGGACCACGCAGGTATTGCTACACAAGCAAAAGTAGAAGAAAAACTGCGTTCAGAAAATATTTCTCGCTATGATTTAGGTCGAGAAAAGTTCGTCGAAGAAACATGGAAATGGAAAGAAGAATATGCTGGTCATATTCGTTCGCAATGGGCAAAGCTCGGACTTGGTCTAGACTATTCACGTGAGCGTTTCACATTAGACGAAGGTTTATCGAATGCTGTAAAAGAAGTTTTCGTTAAGCTGTACAATAAAGGACTAATTTACCGTGGTGAATACATTATTAACTGGGATCCTGCAACAAAAACGGCACTATCTGATATCGAAGTAATTCATAAAGATGTACAGGGTGCATTCTATCATATGCATTACCCCCTAACGGATGGTACTGGTTCCATCGATGTTGCGACAACGAGACCAGAAACAATGCTTGGTGATACTGCAGTTGCTGTACATCCTGAAGATGAACGCTATAAACATTTAATCGGTAAAACAGTTAAGCTACCTATTGTTGGCCGTGAAATTCCAATCGTTGGAGACGACTATGTTGATATGGAATTTGGTAGTGGAGCAGTGAAAATTACACCTGCACACGATCCGAATGACTTTGAAATTGGAAATCGACATAATTTAGAACGTATTTTAGTTATGAATGAAGACGGTACGATGAACAAAAACGCAGTATCTTATGACGGAATGGATCGTTTTGATTGCCGCAAGCAAATCGTCAAAGATCTACAAGATGCGGGTGTTTTATTCAAAATTGAAGAACATCTTCACTCAGTTGGGCATTCAGAGCGTAGTGGAGCAGTTGTAGAGCCGTATTTATCCTTACAATGGTTCGTTAAAATGCAGCCGCTTGCTGAAGAAGCAGTTAAGTTACAACAAGCGGAAGAAAAAGTAAACTTCGTACCTGACCGCTTTGAAAAAACATATTTAAATTGGATGGAAAATATTCATGATTGGTGTATCTCTCGTCAATTATGGTGGGGTCATCGAATTCCAGCTTGGTATCATAAAGAAACAGGCGAAGTGTATGTTGGACACGAAGCTCCTCTTGACGCGGAAAACTGGGATCAAGACGAAGACGTGCTAGATACTTGGTTCTCCTCTGCACTATGGCCATTCTCAACACTTGGCTGGCCGGACGCTGAAAATGAAGAGTTTAAAAAGTACTATCCAACGAATGCACTTGTAACCGGTTATGATATTATATTCTTCTGGGTTTCTCGTATGATTTTCCAAGGGGTTGAATTTACAGGAACTCGTCCATTTGATGACGTTTTAATCCACGGACTTGTTCGTGCAGAAGATGGACGAAAAATGTCTAAATCGCTTGGTAACGGTATAGATCCAATGGACGTAATCGACCAATACGGTGCCGATTCCCTACGTTATTTCTTAAGCACAGGTTCATCTCCAGGCCAAGATTTACGCTATTCTACAGAAAAAGTAGAAGCAGTTTGGAACTTTGCCAATAAAATCTGGAATGCATCTCGCTTTGCATTGATGAATATGGACGGTTTGAAATTTGAAGAAATCAATCTAGATGGCAAAAAATCAGTTGCCGATGCATGGATTTTAACACGTCTAAACGAAACGATCGAGCAAGTAACAAGACTTTCAGACAGATATGAATTCGGTGAAGTAGGGCGTGCGCTATATAACTTCATCTGGGATGATTTCTGTGACTGGTATATTGAAATGTCTAAACTCCCACTAAATGGAGACGATGAAGAAGCGAAGAAAATGACTCGCTCTGTATTAGCATATGTTTTAGATAATACAATGAGACTTCTTCACCCATTCATGCCATTTATCACAGAAGAAATTTGGCAAAACCTACCGCACGAAGGGGAGTCTATTACATTAGCAGCTTGGCCGACTGTAAACGAAGCCCTTTCCAATAAAGAAGAAGCAGCTAGCATGAAGTTACTTGCAGAAATTATTCGTGCAGTCCGTAATATCCGCTCAGAAGTACAAACGCCAATGAGCAAAAAAGTGCCGTTATACATTTCGGCAAAAGATGCAGATACACTAGCAGTACTAGAAGCAAACGCAAAATATTTAGAGCGCTTCTGTAACCCAGAGCCGCTTGTAATCGGGCAAGATCTAGAAGCACCTGGTCAATCGATGTCTGCTGTTGTAACTGGTGCAGTTTTATACCTACCACTCCAAGGATTAATCGATATCGATGCAGAAAAAGCTCGTCTAGAAAAAGAATTAGAAAAATGGGCAAAAGAAGTGAAGCTAGTTCAAGGAAAACTATCCAATGAACGCTTCGTATCCAAAGCACCAGAAGCAGTTGTTGCCGAAGAACGTGCAAAAGAACAAGATTATTTAGAAAAACACGCAACTGTGTTAAAGCGTTTAGAAGAATTGAAAAATCTTTAAGAAAAAAGAGTGAGTGGGCTTAAAAAATGTCCGCTCACTCTTTTTAGTTGGAATTTTTGGGGTTTTAGTTGGAAAATTTTGAGGTTTAGTTGGAATTTTGGATGATTTAGTTGTAAAAATGGCGTGTTTAGTTGTAATATCCATATTTCTGGTAAAAAAGAGCGCGCGTTAAAATGAGTACAGCCACTTATTAACCGGCTAGAATCTACTTTAGATAGGGAATCGAGTTTAGTTGTAATAAAAGGGGTATTAGTTGGAAAATTTAGAGGTTTAGTTGGAATTTTGGATGATTTAGTTGTAAAAATAGCGCATTTAGTTGTAAAATCCATATTTCTAGTAAAAAAGATCGCACGTTAAAATGAGTACAGCCACTTATTAACCGGCTAGATTCTTCTTTAGATAGGGAATCGAGTTTAGTTGTAATAAAAGAGGTTTTAGTTGGAATTTTGGATGGTTTAGTTGTAAAAATTGCGCATTTAGTTGTAAAATCCATATTTCTGGTAAAAAAGAGAGCAGCCAATTATCAATTGGCGCGCTCTTTTTCAGTTATTTTTTTATTTATATGATTCATAATCGGTAAAGCAATGTCCTCACCAGTTGTTGCGAAATAGGACCTTGCTCCAACCGGATCTTCGATTTCATTGAATAGCCAAGTTCCATCTGGTAACAAAAGAAAGTCTATTCCGATGTAATCACTTTTCAATGCTTTAGCGATTTTTTGAACATCTGCAGCTTGTTCACTATTTAGTATATATTTTTCGACTGTACCGCCAAGTGTGAAGTTAGATTTGAAGCTATTTTCAGCACCTATGCGTTTCACAGCACCAACAACTTCATCGCCTAACATAAATACGCGTACATCTGTTGCGTTTGTTTCGATATATGTTTGTGCGATGATTGTTTGGGATTTGTGTTTTTCTAGGAAGTGTAGCGCATCTTCTTTTGTTTGACTAAGCTCTACTTGTGTTCCACCATATCCATCAACCGTTTTTAACACAGTTGGGTATTCGTTGATTTCGGAAATACTGTGTATTCTCTTTGTTGGGACAGTGGCTATTCCTAGAAGCTGGACGAGCTGAATGGCTTTTAATTTATCGTTAGCTATCAGGTTAACTTCTGCCCGATTAAACATTGGGATCCCACGTTGTTCTAATTTCTTAGCAAGCTTTGGATTTCTAGCTCTAAAAAAGATGAAATCAGTTTCCGGAATCGCTGGATTTTGATCATCTATAACGGTTAGAGTGATTCCATGGCTCTTAGCAGCCGTTATTAGTCGATCTATAAAACTTCTATTTCGCTCGATTTCTTTTAATTCATATATCAATAAGCCGTTCATATCGTAACTGCGCCAACTTTCGAAAGTATATAACTAATCATATAATCTCCTACATTAATACCGGTCACATTATATAGATTGCGAATATGGGCAACGCCGTTTACTTCACATACTAATGGCTCTTCATCGTCGCCAAATAATAAATCTACTCCCGCAAATTCTGCGTTTAATGCAGCAGCAGCTTGAATGGCTACTTCTTTTTGTCTTTCCGTCAAAATAATAGAAGAGGCAGTTCCGCCGTTTGTTATGTTAGCACGGAAATCTGTTTCAGATTGGCGATGCATGCAAGCAACAACTTCTCCGCCGACAACATTCACGCGTATATCTCGTCCACGACTGTTCTCGATAAATTGTTGGAATACGTACTCGATTCCTCTAAGTTCTTCCACTTTCTCGTAAAATTGCTCTCTAGTTTCGATTAAATAGACACGCATTCCAAATGATCCGTGTGCTTCTTTTATAATCATAGGAAGCTTTAATTTTTCTATCACTTGTTCATAATAACCTGTATGCACAATCGAAAATTCGGGATACACTTTCGGTGCGATAATTGTTAAGGGCATTGGCACTAATGCTTGGGCTAAAGCGAGATATTGCTGCGCTTTATTGTCACAAATTTCAATGACATTCGGATCATTAAAAACAGGAATGCCTTGGTTTTTCAAATATTTGGCCAGTAATATATCTTTATCAAGAAAGACGACAAAATCTGGTCTCATTGATAAGTATTCCTGGACATTAATAAGCAGCTCATAGTTCTTCACTAATATTGCTTGGATTCCTTGTTTTTCAGCAGCTTCTTGAAGGAGGAGCGCTTGTTCGATAAATTTATCATGAGTAAGACTACCGTTGTATACAATCCAACATGTTTGCATAATGAAAGACCCCTTCGATTGCGTGTTATAATGGTGTTCATAAGAAGTTTAGCACGAAAAGAACAAAGACGAAAGTAGGGTAATGTACGTGGAAATAACAAATTTTAATATATACAAAAAAAAGTGGGATATAGAGAGTGAAACAGTGATAAAACCAGGGCTTGCATCCATACAAAAAGCATTAAAAAAACTCGGAAATCCACAAAATAAGCACCGTGTTATCCATGTGGCTGGTACAAATGGTAAAGGATCAACCATTGCCTTTTTAAGTGGACTTGCAAAAGAACATGATCTGACTTATGGAAGCTTTAATTCACCAAGTATCGTGGATGTGCATGATCAAATTCAGCTAAACGGGCAAAACGTAACGGAGCAACAGATGGATGAGGCATTTAAAAAAATGCAAATGGCGGAGATAAGTGGCATGTTAACTGATTTTGAATTATTAACTGTCGCTGCATTTCTTGTTTTTGAACAAATCCCACTAGATTTAGTTTTTATCGAGACGGGCATGGGAGGGAGACTCGACAGTACCAATGTTATGGAACAATCTATCGCCGTAATTCCGAGCATATCCATCGATCATACGAATTTCTTAGGAGATACAATTGAACAAATAAGTTGGCATAAAGCAGGAATTATAAAACCGAACAGCAAATTAATAATAGGTGAACTTCCAGAAGGTGCAAAAAATATTGTTCAGGAAGTTGCTAGAGAACAAAACGCAAGTATGTTGGAGCTTGGAAAAAACTTTTCTGTACAAGAAAATACGTATACATTTGGCAAGACTACTTTCAATGATTTACAACCTCAAATGTTAGGTAAACATCAATTATCGAATATGGCATTAGCAATCACAGCACTAATAGAAAGTGATGTCCCTTTAAAGGAAAGCATTGTTCAACAAGCGGTAAAAAAAGCTAGCTTACTGGGTAGAATGGAAAGAATAGAAGAAGACATCTATTTTGATGGTGCACATAACGAGGCAAGTATAGATGCATTAGTAGAAACAATTAAAGATGTATTTCCGAACAAAAATGTCCACTTTATCGTTGGCATCTTGAAAGACAAAGATTATATATACATGCTAAGAAAATTAGAGGAAGTTGCCGCTTCATTTCAGTTTATGGACTTTCATCATGAACGGGCACTTCCGGGTAACATTTTATACAGCCACAGTCTACATAGTGAAAAATGTATTACTAAAGATATAAGTAAAATGCATTTTAAAAATAAAGATAATTCAGATATAACTATTGTCACAGGTTCTCTATATTTCCTTACAGAAATAAGAGCAAAAATAGTTAATTGGTAATTTAAAAATTCTATAAATTCCGTGGTACAATAATATGCAAGTAGTAGATGTGCTATTTGAATTAGTTAAAATATACTAATGAGGTGGAAAATAGTTCTATGAATATTTCGGATAAGGCAAAAAAGAATATTTATTTTTTATGGCTATTAGTGGTGCCTCTTGGGACATATTTAGCTTTTGAATACGCACCTATACGGCAAATCGATTGGGGGACTTTGTCTTTATTAATCGTTTTGGGATTACTAACGACCATTTTTCCTTTTTTTATTTCTGGAACTACTATGTTTCTTGTGCAGTGGGTTACGTTAGTAGTTTTTTTGAATTATGGTATATTTGCAGAATTGCTAGTTATGCAATTATTTTTAATACCAATTGCTTATCATATGAAAACGAATCGAGAGAATGCGTACCGGATTGTATATAGTTCCTTTATGTTTTTTTTAGTTTCTATTCTATGTGGGACTATGACTCATGTTCTCGGATTTGAATTAGGCTCGCTAGTAGTGAAGGATGTATTAATTTACGGTTCTATTTATGCTTCTATATATGTTCTGTTTAATCATTTATTTTTGTATGTACGTGATGTACTTACAGGTCTTAAGCCAAAATTTTTCACGAAAGATTTTGGGTGGGATCTAATAGGATTACTGATGACTTTGCCTTTTGGCTTAAGCTTATATTTTCTTCAAAGCTATGTAGGGACAAGTGCATTTGCACTGCTTGGAATCCCCTTTATATTAATCACGCTATTAATAAGGCTTTATAGCGATTCGGAAAAAGTGAATAGTGATTTGAACAAAGCCAGTGAATTTGGACATGAATTAGCGGAGCGGATGACCAGTAAAGAGATTATCGATATGTTCATCGAAAGAATTGCTAATATGTTCCCGATAGATGCTGCTTATATAGTGGATGATTTATATGGAAGCTTTGAAATTTTACGAGCAATTGAAGATGGAGAAAACAAAGACCTACATTTTGCTCATGAAGAGCTGGAACAGAGCCTTGCAGGAATTGTTTATGAAAAAGGGGTTCCTACCTTGTATAATAAGCAAAGTGAATGGATTCACATAAAACCTCCATTTCTAAGTTTAGAGATGCAGAGTGTTATGTGTGTGCCAGTTTATCGCAATAAAAAAATAGAGGGTGTCTTAGTCTTAGCATCTCGCAACAAATACTCGTTTGAAGCATATCAACTTAAAATCGTTCATTTACTCTGTTCTTATTTTGCCGTTTCAGTAGAAAAGGCTAAATATGTAAGAGCTGCACTAGCTAAAAGTGAACGTTGTGAATTAACGAAATTGCATAATTACCGATACCTAGATAGGCAATTAGAATCAGATATGGAAAAATTATCGCTCGGTCAGCATAGTAGCTTGTCACTCATCATGATGGATATCGATAAATTCAAGGCTGTCAATGATACGTTTGGCCATCATAGCGGAAATCTCATATTAAAAGAATTTGCCCAAATTATAAAAAGGGAAATAGGTAGTAGCGGTACGGTTGCAAGATATGGTGGAGAAGAATTTGTCATCTTACTTCCAAATTATACGAAAACAGAAGCATTCCATGTCGCCGAACAGCTTCGTCTAAAAATAGAACAAACACCTTTCATTGTCCAATCGGATTTAGACCAAACGGCTGGTGAGCAAATCATTTTCATCACAGCAAGTATTGGAGTTTCCACTGCACCTGAAGATAGCGATGAAGGCATGTCGCTTCTTCGAAATGCGGATCGTGCGTTGTATACGGGTGCCAAGCAGGCGGGTAGGAATCGAGTTGCGGAGTATGTTAGGTAATAAGAAACTCACAGTTCAATTAAATTGAACCGTGAGTTTTTTTAGTTAAAGTTTTCGTTCTTTTATAAGAGGAGGTTCTACTTTATAAATGATCGGCTCTTGTTGTTTTAGATTAGAAAATGTTTCTATAATTTCTTGATCGTAGATGATTTGAAGCCGTGAATTTCTACTAGCTTGGCCAGATACACCTTCGAAGTAATCATATACGTATTTCCTGCCATTCCACCAAACTATATTTTTTGCTCCTGGGAATGAATTGTCACTTGCTCTACCTCGTATAGCATTTAAAACTATTCTTCTTGCAGATATTCCTCCTTCAATACTAATATTAGATCCTACTCCGTATATCTCTAAATCCTTCTCTGAATAAAAGAAACCTTTAATTATACTAGGTGTATCTTGGTTTACAGAGTTATTTGAAATTTTTATTTCTCCTTTAGAGAAAATAATGAGTGACCCTTGTTTTCCATCCTTTAAGGTTTTGCCGTTAATAGTTGAATATTTTATATTTACATCACCTTCTACGTATAGCAAAACATTACTTCTTAAATTAGCTCCTTGAATATTTACGTCTCCTTTGACGTAAATAGGTCCATCTAAAGTTACGGGTGAATAATTATTGGGATCATCTGTATTATTATTATTACCAATTTGAAGATTGCCTCCAACATAGAGCCCCTTATTGAAAACTGTGTTTGAATCAATTATCTCCAAGTTACCAATTGTGGATAACTGCCCAAATATATTATTGTTTGTCATTTCAAAAGATCCGTCTTCTTTTTCTGTATCAATATTTCTATATTCATAACAAACAAAGAATCCGCTGCGGATACATTCCGTCTTTCGGTCAGTGTATGTGGGTATGGACTTAGAACTTGGTTTATTGATATTTGAAATTTTTTTGTACAAGCCTGTTGAAAATTTTTCTCCAGAGCTCAAATAAAAGTTTGCTTTTTGGTCATCTATTCCAATAGGACTTATAACTGGATTTCGTTGAACAATTTTTGGGGCATAACCTGTACGAAATAATTGCTTTATATCTGTGGGATTACTATAACTACTCCCTTTAGGAGTATTGCTATTAATATGACTACTATAACTAACGTTAGAATTCAGTCTATAAAAGTCTTGTCCCAAAACTAACTTTGAACTTGTCGCTCCATCGGAGGGTTTAGACTCTGGTAATATACTTGGAATCCATTGATCTCCACCTAAATAAGCATAACCATGATCTCTTGTAATAATATTTCCATCTACTTTGAAGTCGCCTTTTACGGTAACTCCTCCATGCATATATAAGTTTCCTTCACCTTCTTGGAGTCCGTCTTTTTTATTGAGATTAGTGCCAACAGCATATTTCAATGTTTCAGGCGCTGATTCTGCACCAATCTCGATTTCCGTTAATAATGTATTAGACGAGTTTCCGGAAGTCCCTTTACTTTCAAAGACGATTAGTTTTCTTAGATCATTTTCTACAGTGGGCTGTCCTATTTCATAAGTAGGCTTAACATCTTTAATACAAGCATTGTATACACCTGTTTTACCATTCGGATCAACAACTGCAGTACCTGTGGTGCATTTATACTTATTGATAGTTGAATTAAGGAGGCTAATAAAATTTGTACGGGTAAGACCACTGCTTTCCTCTAGTTTTTTTGTAAGCTCTGCATTTATTTGATGGGTTATATGATCGATTCCTTTTTCAGATAGGTCTACAGATCGGACATTATCTTGTCGAATGTCATTTTTTGATACTCCTCCCATAGTTAAAGTTAGTAAACTAAGGCCTAGAATGCTAAATAAGATAAGGATAACGATAGTAATTAGAAGAGTATAACCATTTTGGTTTTTAATATGAGTCATCTAATTTTCCTCCTTATCATTAATGGTTCTAATTTCATTTTCAAATTGCATTTCTTTATTCTTTTTCTTATTTTCTAAAACTAGATTAATTTTGTATGAGCCATCGTCTTCTCCAGCTACTATAGTAGATTTTGTCGATATGCTGATATTTTTATTTTCGGTACCGGTTGAAACACTTTGGATAAATAATTTTCCGTTATCAAATCCACTTTTAAAGGTTTTTCCCGATTTAGTTATAAGAAAGTAAGGTTTACTTGCTTCAGGGTGTGAAGATATTTCAGTTTCTTTCGTTGTGTATATTTCTTTCACTAAAACAGCCATTAAATAATCGGCCTCATCTCTTAAAGTGTTGCTGGATTTTATATTTTCATAATGATTTAAACCTTGCGTTAATAAATTGAAAGCAAAGAACGACAATGTTATGGTTATAACAAGAGATGCTAGTAATTCAATTAAAGTAAGTCCTTTTTGATCTAAAATTTTTTTATTCATAAATCACATACCCCTCTACAGAGCTGTTTGTTTTATTGTTTTCTGAAGTGACTGTAACTAAAACGTTTAACATTTTTAACTCTTTTTCCTTTGTAGTTTGAGAAGCATCTAGTTTTACCTTATACTCTTTGTCGTTTAAGGAGATAATATGCGTCTTTGATTCTTTGTATAATGATAATGAGGCAGGGGTGACTTTAGGTAATCTTTCAAATGGATTGAATTTTACTCGCTCTAATTCTGCATCTGCTAAATAAATTACGACTAATTTTTCATTATTTGTTGCTGCAATCTTGTTTGAGTTTACAAATATCTGAAAGAAAGAGATTAGTACAATAGTTAATATTACTAGAGAGCCTAATACTTCAAGTAAAGAGTAACCTTTTTCATTTTTCAAACAGGGTGAGCCCCTTTCTTTAAAGAGTTCTTACAGAAAATATACGATGGAACTAGCTTCATCATATATAAATAAGGAAAAAGTTTCAATTATTTAAGAAAAAAATATATCAATTTATTAAAATGGTTCCATAGTCATATGTGATTTTGAAATTAATAAGTTATTATAATTTTTGTACGAAAATTTTAGAGAGAAAGCACTAGCATTTTGGAATTTACAATCTATTTACATAAATAACTCGCTAAAGGAAGTGGAATGTACATGAGAATTTTTGGGAAAGTCTTCATTTTGTTCATCCTATCAACGATTCTAATTTACTTATGGTCTGTCGAAGCCGATCTTCCAGAGCAAAGAGTTCAAGCAGAAGATAATCATTCAGGCTCTACCATTGGAGGGATTGAGGTCGAATCGCTTGATAAAGACGAAATAATTACTTTATTGAATAAAAATATCGAAGAATGGAAAGAAACTCCTACACAATTACTAGAAGAAGATATTGAAATTATTTTGAATCCAGAGTGGTTTGTTTTTGATGTGGAAACTTCAGTAGATGATTATTTTAAGCAAACAGAGAAGCCATGGTTTGCTTTTTGGAAGGATACTCCTGTTGTCCATATTCCTCTCCAATTTACAATGGATGCTGAACTAATCGACTTAGTAGAGGGAAATTCCCTATTGAATAAGGAAGAGACACTGGGAAATATTCAAACGAATGTTTCTGTATTGTCGAAGGAACCGATTCAAGCTGTTTTCTTGGATTTGTCTGTATTTGATTCAGAGCGTATTGCTTTTTCTTTGCATGAAATCTCTGTAGGTAATGAAAATTTATCAGATTTTATTGCTGCACTAAATGGACAAGTTATTCCGCAAGGCCAAGTCTTTTCTTTTTTAGATAAAACAAAAGATGTAAATAGCTTATATAGCGATGAAATGGTTGATTATATTGCCTCTATGCTTTACAGCGTAATATTGCAAACGGATTTTGAAATTGTAGAACGACATTCTCAAGGGAAAGTACCTACATATTTAGAGCCTGGAATAGAGGCAAATATCGACTTAAATGCGAACAAAGATCTTAAGTTTTTAAATAAGGGTAACCCTGCAGTATTAAAAGTGAGTTTAAAGGATTCAAGCTTATTAGTTGAGTTATACTCTCTTCCTGCTGAAACGGTGGGTAAGTATGAAGTTCGTGATACTCAAGTTGTGAAACCAAGAACAATTTATCGATATTCGTCTGATTTAAAAGCCGGAGAAGAAAGTCTTATTCAAGAAGGTAGCCCAGGATTGAAAGTAACTGTTTATCGAATTATATCTGATAAAAAAGGACCTTATGAAAATGAAGAAATTGTTAGTCAAGATTATTATTCGCCGACTCATCGAATAATATTAAAATCTTCGTTAACACCTGAAACAACTCCTGTAGTCGATCCTGATTTAGAAATCGATTTAAATGCAGATGGTTTACCAGATATGGAAAACGGTAATTCCGATAGTAATACACCAGGTAAAAATTCGGGTAACCCTGATAACAATAGCTCAGATAATGATAGCGCTGATGAAGATACCAATACAGATGAAGAATCAGGAAAAACTTCTTCAGAAGATGATTTAGATACATTACCAGAGGGTAGCTATTATGATAAGGCAGGAAATATCATTACACCAAAATAAATGAATTAAATGGTTAGGATGACGCTTCGTGAAAACTAATACTCGTAAACTACTTGGGGATTTACTAGTTGAATCAGGAATAATAGACAATACACAGCTGCAATTTGCATTGTCTCATAAAAATAAAAATGAAAAATTAGGTGATTATTTAATCAGTGAAAACTTAATCACCGAACAGCAGCTTATCGAGGTGCTTGAGTTCCAGCTAGGCATACCCCATGTCAATCTGAATCAATATTCTATTGAACCGGAGCTTATACAGTTAGTTCCTAAAGAATTGGCTAAACGTGCAAATGTAATGCCGCTTAAGAAAAATAAAAATAGACTTTTGATAGCGATGGCTGATCCAATGGATTATTTTGCTATCGAAGAAGTACGGATGGCTACAGGTTGTCAAATAGAAACAAGTATTGCCGCGAAAGACGATTTATATCGCACAATTACGAAATACTATGATTTGCAGGAATCAATGGATCAAGCCTTGATAGATATGACACCAGTTGAAATAGAAAATGATAATCAAATTACAGACGAGGATTCCCCAATCGTTAGGTTAGTAAATCAGATTATTGTAAATGGCGTAGCCCAGCGAGCGAGTGATATACATTTTGATCCACAAGAAACGGAGCTAAAAGTCAGATATCGCGTAGATGGCATGTTAAAAACAGAACGAGCACTTCCAAAATATATGCAAAATGTCATACTGGCTCGTATAAAGATTATGGGTAATCTCAATATTACGGAAAATAGAATACCTCAAGATGGACGTATTAAAACGACGGTGAATATGCGAGCGATCGATATCCGACTTTCGACACTTCCTACTATTTATGGAGAAAAAGTAGTTATGCGTATTCTGGATATGGGTAATGCATTAAATGATTTAAATAAATTAGGCTTTAATGAAAAAAACTTATTAGCATTCAATAAAATGATTGAGCATCCAAATGGAATTGTATTATTAACAGGACCAACAGGATCCGGTAAATCTTCCACTCTATATGCCGCTTTAAATAAATTAAATAATGAAAACGTCAATATTATCACTGTAGAAGACCCGGTCGAATATCAATTGGAGGGTATCAATCAGATTCAAGTGAGAGAAGAAGTTGATCTTACTTTTGCTGCAGGTCTTCGATCCATCTTACGTCAAGACCCCGATATTGTAATGGTAGGGGAGATACGTGATTTAGAAACTGCGCAAATTGCTGTCCGAGCTTCTTTAACAGGACATTTAGTTTTAAGTACACTTCACACGAACAGTGCTGTTGAATCGGTTTCTAGATTAAGAGATATGGGTATTGAACCATTTTTGCTTTCTTCTTCTTTGGTTGGAATAGTTGCACAACGCTTGGTAAGAAAAGTATGTAGAGACTGTGGAGAATATAGGGAACCGAATGAACGCGAAAGAGAAATCTTCGCAGAGCACGATATGACGGTAGAAAAGGTCCGACGAGGAAAAGGTTGTCCAGCCTGTAATAAGACAGGATATCGTGGAAGAATCGCTATTCATGAGGTATTAATGGTAGACGAAGTTGTTAAAGAGACAATTTTAACCGGAAAAAGTCCAGCTCATCTTAGAGATTATATGAAAGAAACAGGATATTTAAATTTACTAGAGGATGGATTATTAAAAGTAAAAGAGGGGCTTACGACAACAGAAGAAGTGCTTCGTGTAGCTACAGTTAATTGAGGTGAGTTATATGGAAATGAATATCATTCAATTATTAGAAAAAACCTTTCATGATAAGGCTTCTGATCTTCATTTAACAGTAGGAGTAACGCCGGTTTTTCGCGTAAATGGAAAGCTAAAAGCTTATGGAGAGCATTTATTGAAAGAAATAGATACGAAAAGAATGCTAGAGGAGTTATTATCCCCGGCTAAAATGGAAGAGTTTGAGTTAAAGGGAGAAATCGATTTTAGTTATGCTTTGCCAGGACTATGTCGTTTTCGGATCAATGCCTATCATCAACAAAACAATATTGCGATTGCCATTAGAATGATCGAGTCTAAAATTCCTTCTATTGAAGCGTTAGGTATGCCAAATGTACTTTACACACTTGCAGATAAACCTCAAGGGCTTATTTTAGTGACAGGTCCAACTGGTTCAGGTAAATCAACAACACTAGCTTCGATGATAGACTATATCAACTCTACTACATCCAAGCATATTATTACGCTGGAAGATCCGATTGAATATGTGCACACACATAAAAAGTCTATTATCAATCAACGGGAAGTTGGTTCAGATACGCAGAGTTTTTCTAATGGCTTAAGAGCCGCTTTACGACAAGATCCAGATGTGATTCTAGTAGGGGAAATGCGAGACTTAGAGACCATCTCCACTGCAATTACAGCTGCTGAGACTGGACATCTAGTTATGGCGACACTTCATACAAGTAGTGCACCTACTACAATCGATCGAATAATTGATGTGTTTCCGCCATATCAGCAAGGACAAATAAGAATACAGTTGGCAAATGTATTGCAAGGGATTGTGTCACAACGCTTGTTTATCCGAAAAGATGAAAAAGGTCGTGTAGCTGCAACGGAAATTCTAATGCAAACACCATCAGTAGCCAATCTTATTCGAAACGAAAAAGTACATCAAATCCAAAATGTTATGCAAACGAGCCGGGCCCTTGGGATGCACACACTAGAATCATCTATTCAGCAATTAGTCTCTACAAGTAAGATTTCGCTAGAATCTGCCCGACCTTATATGAATGTTGGTGAATATTAATGGTTGTCTTTAAATATGTCGGTAGGACCTCTAGAGGTGCCATGAAAAAAGGTATTGTGGATGCGACTAATAAACAGATGGCGATCACCAGACTTCGTTCTCAAGGCATTAATCCGCGAGAAATAGAAGAGTCGAAAAGCATTCTTCATAAAGAGTTAGCTTTAGGCGGAAAAGTAAAAAATCAGGACTTTGTTATTTATAGTCGACAATTTGCTACGCTTATTAGAGCAGGGGTTTCGATACTAGAATCTACTAAAATCTTAGCAGAGCAAACATCTAGTAAACCATTAAAAAAGGGCTTGCAGGCTGTTGAAGAGGATGTTCGGTCAGGACTAACATTTTCTGATGCAGCTGCTAAAAATCCAAAAGTTTTTCCGGCTTTGTTTGTAAATATGATCCGAGCTGGAGAAGCGACTGGTAATTTGGATGAATCATTAGAGAGATTAGCTTTCTCTTATGAAAAGCAGTTTAACCTAAAGAAAAAAGTTCAATCAACATTAGCTTATCCTATTGTTTTACTATTTTTAACGATTGTGGTCTCAGTATTTATGATGCTTACGATTGTACCACAGTTTGTATCGATGTTTGAGGATATGGGAGCGGAGCTTCCGACAATTACTAAGGTTGTTATGGGGATTAGTGTATCACTCCAATCCTCTTGGTATATATATGCGATCCTCTTACTAATAGTGGCTATATTATTTAACTTCCTTTATAAAAATAATGTTAAATTCAATTATTCTATCCATTTATTACTTTTAAGAGTACCTGTATTTGGAAAACTGTTGCAAAAGTCAGCGATTGCTCGAATGACAAGAACGCTATCCTCATTATTTAGTAGTTCAGTTCCTATATTGCAGGCGCTGACTATTGTAGAAAAAGTAATTGGAAACCCAGTTGTAGCTAGGGTAGTTAAGGAATCCCGATCAAGCTTAGAACAAGGGAGTACTTTATCTGCCCCGCTTGCAAAGAGTTGGATTTTTCCTCCTTTAGTTACGCAAATGACTTCTATTGGAGAATCCACAGGATCGCTTGACTATATGCTAGAAAAAATTGCCGATTTTTACGAGGATGATGTAGACCGTACAGTAGATGCGCTAAAATCGTTAATCGAACCTTTAATGATTGTTTTCCTCGCTGCTATTATAGGTACAATTGTTATGGCTATTATGATACCAATGTTTAGTATGTATGAACAGATTTAATATTTTCCATTTGAAGGAGGTGAAATTTATGATAAATGAGATGAAAGAGCCAAATGAAATGACAAATAAAGGAGCTAATGATATGAAAAAAATGAGAAAATTATTAAAAAATGAAAAAGGTTTAACTTTAGTTGAACTATTAGCTGTAATAGTAATCTTAGCAATTGTAGCTGCAATTGCAGTACCAGCAATAGGAAATATTATTGAAAATAGTAGATATAATGCGGTAAAAGCTGATGCAACAAATGTATTGAGTGCGGCACAGTTATATTTTACAGACGAAGCATCCGCGACTACAGTAACTGTTCAACAGTTAAAAACTAGTAATTACTTGGAGTCCTCTGGAAAGATTTTGGATACTGTGTCTATAGCTAAGGGCAAACCAAACACTATTACAACAAGCGCTATAAAATTTTCAGGTGATAAAACCGTAACATTCACAGCAGCAAGTATGGAAAAAATAAATGCAGATATCACTAAAGGAAGCGACATTAAGACAGGTCAGGAAATTAAGTAATATACAATTTTTAGAATTAACTACAGCAGCCCACCGCTGCTGTAGTCCCTTAGTTTTATCATTGAGCAAATGAATACTTCATTTTCTGAACCATAAAACTAATTAGAGCTAAATATGGGGGAGAAGAATATGTTTAAAAAGAAGGTAAAGCGCTATGTTGCTTTAGATTTAAATGAATACATACTAAGAGCGATAGTAATGGGTGGTAATGAGATTGCGCAGTCAGCTGTTTATGAGTACCCTTTGGAGAAAGGTATTTTTGATGGAGATATTTTAGAAGATGAAATGGCGTTGTATGAAACGTTGAAGACGCTTATACATGATTGGGGTATTAAGCGTTATGATATACGCTTTTTTGTGCCGGATAGTACTGTGATGATGAAATCATTTGAACATCCTACCGATGTAACCGCTCCTAAGCTAAAAGGATATGTAGAGATGGAGCTGGGACAAACGATTCATTTGCCTTTCTCTCAACCTCTAATTGATGTCTATGATTTTAAGCCTAATGATGGAGAGGCGGTTTTGTTTGCTGCACCTTCTGAAGAGATTAACAAAATAGCTGGATTATTAGACGATTTGCATCTAGATCCAGTTACAGCAGATGTTAGAGCGTTAGCCACAATTCGCTTTTTAGAAAAGACAATTGATTTGGAGGAAAATAAGAGTTATTTAATAACGGAATGGTCTATCTCCGGTGTTTCGATCAGCATTTATACGGGAGGAAATGTTGAATTCCTTCGCTATCAATCTATTGATACATTTAAAGAAAAGTGGCAAAGTAAAAGTGAAAAGGATGAAATCAGTTTTGTTTATGATGGAGAGATTGAGGAATATCGTGCGCAATTGATCGATCAAATTGCTGAAATAGAAAGAATTCTAAACTTTTATCGTTTCTCTCTATATAAGGGAGAAAAAGCGGTAGATGAAATAATTACATTGGGAGACTCGCCAGAAATGGATTATATTGCTTCTGAGATGACGGCGAATTTTGTCACACCTGTTACATATATAGATGATTCTCAAGTACAAAAATATCATCCTAATTTGAAGTCTAAGCATATTCCACTTATTGGACTTATATATAGGGAGGCTTGATGATGGTTCCAGAGATAAATTTATTGCCTAAAAGGGAGCGGCAAAAGTCCAATTCTATTTTAGTGCTCGTTATTAGTTTAATTTTAATCCTCACTATTCTTGTGTTGTTCTTTATTCAATATCTAACGGTAAAGAAAGATATAGAAACCCTTACTGCTGATGAAACTTATTCGACGGCAGAAAGAGATGATCTCACACAGGTAGTAACCGATTTAAAAGTGTCCGGACAAGGGGATCTGCAGACCTCTGTGACTTTTGCTGAACGTGTTTCATATCCTGTGAGTCCTTTACTTATAGAAGTGAATGCATTACTCGAGCCACATACATATTTACGGCAATATGAATTTGTAGAAAGAAGTATCCATATCTCTGTAGATGTAGAAACGATGAAGAGTCTGTCTTTATTCGTAGATAAACTACTAATTAGCGATTATTTTTCGGATGTAAAGGTGGAGAGTGTCACAAACTTTGAGCTTTCCAATTCGGAGGAAAATACAGAAAAAAAATATGAGATTATTCCACGTTACTCAGCAATCTTAAATTTAGAAATTGATCAAACTTACTTGGAAAATGGAGGTGTCACTCCATGAATGAACTAGTTAGCAATAAAAGAACGGCCTTTATATTAATCGTTGCTCTTGTAGTCGTTTTGTTAGGGGCAGTTTACTACTTTGTCCTGCAACCGTTAAAAGATGAAAGGGCATCGAAAGAAATAAGTGTACAGGTTTTACAGGGTGAGGTTGCTGCTTTGAAGGAAGAATATTCTTCTGCTCAGTCGGAGGAAGATTCCTCAGAGAATACATTCTTTTTAAAAACCCAGGTTCCATTGACCCGTGAATTAAATGAGCTTATTCGTTCTATTGAAGAGGTTGAATTACTAAGTGATTCAAAAATTCTTTCTGTAGAGTTTAATAATTATGATGGAACTCTAGAAGAATCTCAATTGTTACCAGAGACTCCAGTAGAAAACGAGGAGACTGAAGCAGAAGGCAATGATGTACCAACCGAAGACACAACAACCGAAGAAACGAACGAAACGACGGAAGAAATGACAGATGAAACAACTTCTACTGAAACACCAACAGACGAAACAACAGGCGAAGCATCCGAAGAACCGCCCGTTTCTCCTGTTTCTGAAATTGTTCTTCCTGAAAAATTAAAATTAATTACCTTCAATATTTCTATATTGGCAAAAAACTATGATCAGCTTGTTCTGTTCGTAGAAGAAGTTGAGAACTTGAAACGAATTTATCGCGTTGATCAGGTTATTTTGTCAGCACCTGGTGAGGAACAGCTTTTGGATGAGGATCAAGAGGACGATATAGCTGCTACGATACAGCTGACTACTTTTTATCATGACGAACAAGCAACAATAGCGGAGAATGGAAATGACTAGTGTGTACACGTTATTATTTTTCATATACGGTCTAATTTTCGGTTCCTTTTTCAACGTAGTCGGTCTCCGTGTACCAAAAGGAGAATCGATTGTAAAGCCACCTTCGCATTGTACGGTTTGTGATCGAAACTTAACTGCTGTGGATTTAGTTCCTGTGTTTTCCTATCTATTTTTGAAAGGGAAATGTAGGGGCTGTGGTACGAAGATTCATTGGATGTATCCAGTGATGGAACTTTTGACTGGATTATTATTTGCGTTTGCGTATAGTCAGTTAGGCTTTTCTATAGAGCTAATGGTTGCGATATTATTTATTTCTATGCTTGTTATTATTACTGTTTCTGACATAGCGTATATGCTAATTCCGGATAAGATATTGCTTTTCTTTTTGATTCCTTTAATCATGGGCCGCGTTTTTTCGCCGTTAACGCCTTGGTGGGATAGTTTGTTGGGGGCCGTGGCTGGTTTTGGGGTATTGTTTTTAATCGCTGTGCTGTCAAAAGGCGGTATGGGCGGCGGTGATATTAAGTTATTTTTTGTTATTGGACTGGTGTTAGGGCTAGTTCCGACTTTATTGACATTATTTTTAGCTTCTATTATTGGAACCTTTTTTGGTGTGATTGCTTTGAAAAAAGCGAAAAAGGGACGGAAGACTCCGATCCCATTTGGACCATCGATTGCGATTGCCGCGATAATTTCTTATTTTTACGGAGAATCGATTGTCGATTGGTATGTAAATTTGTTTTTTTAACTCGATAAATTTTTAGGACGAGCCGACATAGGTCTCGTCTTTTTTTATGTGGTTCGTGATATGGTTGTGAAAAAAGAGGTGATGTTATGCCGATTAGAAGGCGAAATCCAAGAAAGAAGATAATATTAGCTGGTGTTCAAGGGCTTGTCCTTGGGGTTGTCGGTGTTTTACTTTTTGGTTTTATACTTAATTTAGCAAATGATAAAAAAGTAGAGGTTGCCAAGGAAGAAGATACGACACCGGCGGGGGCTCAATCACAAGAAGAAAAAGTAGAGGTTGCTGCAGATGGCGTATTATCATTTCATGTAAAACAATATGGAATGTTTTCTTCGAAAGATAGTGCAATCTCCTTTATGGCAACGCAGCCCTCGTTAGAGAGAGCAGGTATCGTGCAGGTTGAAAATCAGTTTTTTGTGTGGAGTGATTTATTTTTAAATGACGTGCCTACTCCACAATCGGAGTCTCTTCCTAGTTTCAATAAAACGGTACATGTTTCTACTAGCAGTTGTGAAAATCCAAAAGTAAAAAAACTTATTAATATTTTACAAGAAGATAATATTTCGAAAAACTTTTTTGAGTCAATTGCCAAAAAAGAAGATTATCCGGATGATTTAATGACTATAGTGCAAGCTATATCAGCATTTTCCGATGTTTCGTCCGTTATGAGATTACATGTTTTTACTCATTATGCAGAACAGAACACCTGTGTAAAATTGAGTTTCTGAGCAAAATATAGCGCAACTCTCTCATTGTTCTACTTTTAAAACAATTTCCCTTTTTCCAATTTTTCTGTATGCTAGGGAAAAGGAGGAATTTAAATTGAAACTAACAACTGATTATTCATTTATACTAGCGAGTGAGTCGCCAAGAAGAAAAGAGTTATTTAGTAAATTAGCTATTCCGTTCGAAGTGCAGCCTGCAAAAATTGAGGAAGTGGCAGAAGGAAAACTTACGCCGGAAGAAATGGCAATTTCTATTGCGTATAAAAAAACGGTGCCGATTGTTGAAAGTAATCCAAATGCTATTGTTATTGGAGCAGACACGATTGTCTATTTAGAGGAAGAAGTGTTAGGGAAACCGACTAGTAAAGAACAAGCAAAAGAATATTTACAAAAGCTTTCTGGACGCACGCATCATGTAGTGACAGGCGTTTCCATTCAGGGAGCAGGGACAAGTATCAGTTTTGCAGAAACCACGCTTGTGACATTTTATGAACTAACAGATGAGCAAATAGATGCTTATGTAGCTACCGGAGATTCAATGGACAAAGCAGGTGCATATGGTATTCAAACGATGGGAGGATTATTCGTCCAAAAAATCGAAGGCGATTACAATAATGTTGTAGGCCTTCCGATTAGTCGTTTGTTTCAAACGTTACTGACACTTGAAGTGCTCACGTTTGAAAAGGAGTTGAGCAAATGACTCTTGATGTACCATCCTCTTTAATGATTCGGGATGTTCATAGAGCCGATCGACCTCGTGAAAGACTTGTAAGACAAGGTGCACAAAGTCTATCCAACCAAGAATTAATAGCAATCTTGCTTCGTACTGGTACGAAGCAAGAGTCTGTTCTCCATCTAGCTAACCGAGTCCTCAACTTTATCGAACAAATTCAAGAACTTAAAAACACTACATTAGAAGAAATAATGTCTGTAAAAGGTATAGGAGAAGCAAAAGCTGTACAGCTTCTCGCAGCAGTAGAATTAGGTAGAAGATTATCTCTACAACAAACTGACGAAAAGTTTACAATACGCTCTCCGAAAGATGCCGCAAATTATTTAATGCCAGATATGACTTCACTAAAACAAGAACATTTCGTTGCTCTTTTCCTTAATGTCAAAAACCAAATCCTTCATAAACAAACTATTTTTATCGGCTCCCTTAATGCTTCCATCGTACACCCAAGAGAGGTGTTCCGTGAAGCTGTAAAACGCTCTGCCGCCTCGATTATTTGCGCCCATAATCATCCTAGTGGCAACGCTTCGCCATCTCCTGAAGACATTGACGTGACAAAACGATTAATAGAAGCAGGGCTTATAATGGGCATCGAAATTATCGATCATTTGATCATTGGTGATCATCAATTTATAAGTCTTAAAGAAAAGGGGTACATGTGACACTGTGCAATTTTCTTTCTATCCGTTATAATGAGAGTTATGACTTTAAAACAATTAAGTAAAACTTGTTTGAGATAGAAAGGGAGTAAATATAGTGTTTGGATTTGGAGCTAGAGATTTAGGAATTGACTTAGGAACAGCGAATACCCTTGTTTTTATTAAAGGCAAAGGAATTGTATTAAGAGAGCCTTCTGTTGTGGCGAAAAATGTACAAAATGGTTCTATTGTGGCGGTAGGTAATGACGCAAGAAATATGATTGGTCGTACGCCTGGTTCGATCGTAGCGATTCGTCCGATGAAAGACGGAGTTATCGCTGATTTTGATACGACATCTGCCATGATTGAATATTATTTAAAAAATGCGATTAAAGCATCTGGTATGTCATGGAGCAAGCCGAATGTCATGATTTGTGTGCCTTTTGGTATTACTTCAGTTGAACAGCGTGCGGTGATCGATGCAGCGAAACAAGCTGGAGCTCGTGATGCGGTAACGATTGAGGAGCCTTTTGCAGCTGCAATCGGTGCAAATTTACCTGTTTGGGAACCTACAGGAAGTATGGTCGTTGATATAGGTGGGGGAACAACTGAAGTGGCTGTTATTTCACTTGGCGGTATCGTGACAAGCGAATCTGTCCGTGTAGGTGGAGACGCAATGGACCAAGCGATTACTAGCTATGTTCGTAAAACGTATAACCTAACAATCGGTGAACGCACAGCAGAAGCGATTAAAATGGAAATTGGTTCTGCAAGAGTAACTGGTGCAGAAGAAAAAATGGACATCCGTGGACGTGACTTAGTAACTGGATTACCGAAAACAATTGATATTACATCAACTGAAATTGCAAATGCATTGCGTGAATCTATCGCTTCTATTATTGATGGCGTTAAGAAAACATTAGAACAAACTCCGCCAGAATTGTCTGCGGATGTAATGGAACGTGGTATTATGCTAACCGGTGGGGGAGCATTACTAAAAAATTTAGATAAAGTAATTAGTGATCAAACAAATATGCCAGTATTTATCGCAGAAGATCCATTGGATTGTGTGGCTATCGGAACAGGAAAAGCACTTGATCATATGGGCTTATTAAAGCGTCAACAAACTAAAAGTTAAGGAGAACTGAGCTATGCCACAATTTTTTTCAAATAAGCGATTAGTTTTGCTGCTTGTAGGGATGATATTTCTTGTGGCACTCATCAGCTTTTCTTTGCGAGATCGAAATCATGCATCCTTGCCTGAGCAATTAATCAAAGATGTGGTCGGTTTTGGACAAACTATGTTTTCCAAGCCGACCCAGTATGTTACGGGGATTTTTAATAATGTCGAATCTTTACTTAATACATATGATGAAAATAAACGGTTGAAAGCAAGATTAGAAGATTATGCCACCTTACAAGCTAGTGTAAATGACTTGCAGTTAGAAAATGAAGAATTGCGAGAAATTGTCGATAAAGAAGAAAATATTCGTGACTTTAATCCGATCCAGTCTACTGTAATCGCGCGTAATCCCGATCAATGGGAAGAAAAGATTATTGTTGATAAAGGGGAAATACACGGTGTAGCTGTTAATATGGCAGTAATGACGTCCCAAGGATTAATAGGGAAAGTCATTTTAACTACTCCATACACATCTACAGTAGAACTTTTATCTACCCAAAATCCCAATTATCGTGTTTCAGCGGTTATTGCAGATGAACAGGAAGTATTTGGATTAATTGAAGGATATGATATAGAGCGTAAAGAACTTGTGCTAAAAAGAATAGATTCCGAGTTTGAAGTGAAAAAAGGTCAAAAAGTAACTACTTCTGGTTTAGGTGGAATTTTCCCTAAAGGTATCTTAATCGGTGAAGTTACGGAAGTGACAACGGATGATTATGGTTTAACTCAACTTGCGTATGTAAAACCTGCTGCAAGCTTTTCTATTTTAGATCATGTCATTATATCGAAGCGAACTATTAACCCTGTAGACGGGATAGATGGCGGGAATACGGAAGCTGATTTAACAGAAGGCGCAGGGGAAGAATCATGATTCGTTATGTAGTAATCATTATTTCGGTTCTATTGTTTTATATGGAACCGATTTTTGGACTTTTTTCGCCTATTGAATTGAACGGGCATTTTTATGTGCTAGTTCCTCGTTTTTTAATCATCTATTTAATATTTATTGCAATTTATTATGATCGAAAACGAGCAATGCTTTATGGGTTGATTTTTGGACTCTTGTATGATGTCTTTTTCATTGATATTATTGGATTATATTCTTTTATTTTTCCGTTAATGTGTCTAGTAGCTAGCTTTATCGTAAGGTTTATACATCATCACTTATTAGTTGCGACTGTTTTGACGCTTCTACTAGTAGCTGCAGTGGAAATTATATTATTCTTATTTTATACATCCATTGGGATTAAATCGCTGACGTTTGCGAATTTTTATCAATTTAATCTTATTCCAACGATGATTGCTAATGGTGTATTTGTCTTAATGTTTGGATGGTTGTTTAAATATATTCTTCTAAATCGGTTTAATCAAAAATTATTACTGCTTCAAAAATAATCATTTTTGGTTAGACAGTAGATCTGAGGTGACTTGATTGACGAAAAAGCAGTTAATATCGATTAAAGGTACAAAAGAAGGGCTTGTATTACGTCTAGATGATCAGTGTTCATATACAGAGCTTTTAGAAGAGTTGGTGAAAAAGGTATCTGATGAAGGATTTGAAGGTCAAGCAGAAGTGCTATTGCATCTAGGATATCGGTATTGCAATGATGAACAGGCCAAAGAAATTATCAATTGTGTGCAGCAGACGGAGCATCTTCGCGTGACGAAAATTCAAAGTGATGTAATGACCGTCGAAGAATGTAATAGAAGATTACTAGAAAATCAGTCCGAGACGTATGTAGGAATTGTGAGATCCGGCCAAATAATTACTGCCGTTGGCGATCTGGTCGTCATAGGAGATGTAAATCCAAATGGACGAGTTATTGCTGGTGGGAATGTATTTGTGCTCGGACGGCTAAAAGGAATTGCCCATGCAGGGGCAAATGGCAATCGAAATGCGGTTATTGCTGCCTCGTGGTTAGAAGCAACACATTTGATAATTGATAATGTCATAGAAACGATGACAGACGAGTTAACCGTTCTTTCCGAGCAACCGGAAATGGAATGTGCTTACTTACATACAAATGGGTCGATCGCAATTGATCGCCTGCAAGAACTACGTTTATTAAGACCAAATCTATCGACATTTAAAGGAGGAAGCTAATGTGGGTGAAGCAATCGTAATAACTTCTGGGAAAGGTGGGGTCGGTAAAACGACTACAACTGCAAATCTTGGAACTGCATTGGCTCTACAAGGAAAAAAAGTTTGCTTAATGGATACAGATATCGGGTTACGTAACTTAGATGTTGTTCTTGGGCTTGAAAATAGAATTATTTATGATTTAGTAGATGTTGTGGAAGGCCGCTGTAAAATACATCAAGCACTTGTAAAAGATAAACGTTTTGAAGATAAATTATATTTATTACCAGCTGCCCAAACAACGGATAAAAATGCGGTAAATCCAGAGCAAATGAAAGACCTTGTAAATGAGCTGAAACGAGATTATGATTACGTATTAATCGATTGTCCAGCAGGCATTGAGCAAGGCTATAAAAACGCGATTGCTGGTGCAGATAAAGCGATTGTCGTAACGACACCGGAAATTTCTGCGGTTCGTGATGCGGATCGTATTATTGGGTTATTAGAACAAGAAGAAGCTATTGATCCTCCGAAGTTAATCATCAATCGTATTCGTCAGCATTTAATGACAAAAGGCGAAGCGCTAGATATTAATGAAATCACAACGCATTTATCTATTGATCTATTAGGTATCGTAGCGGATGATGAAAGTGTCATCACTTCCTCCAATAAAGGAGAGCCTGTTGTAATGGATCCATCCAATAGAGCAGCGCTCGGATACCGAAATATCGCTCGTCGTATATTAGGCGAATCGGTACCATTAATGTCTATGGACACGCCTAAAAAAGGTGTAATGTCTAAGCTTAAATCTATATTTGCTAAATAATTGCAAGTGTAATTTAATAACTTTAATGATTGATATTTTCATGCCAGGTTGGCTAGCAGTGCTAGTAACAACCTGGTATTTATTTTTATTCAAATTATATGAGAGTATACTTTATATATATGTAAATGCTTTATAATTAGGCGTTTTTTCGCTTAAATGGTAGGGGAGATGAAGTTTAATTCCTCCGAGGCGAAAAGAGGCTTAGAAGTGAAAAAAACGGGTTAATATATTTAGCGTTCGCCACTTTTTTGTTCATGATTTTGTACTTGCCATCATACATTCCTACTAGGGGGAATGTTATGCTTTCAAAACGAAAATGGGCGCTTGCGTTACTGTTTGTATCAGTCTTTTTTATAGTGGCATATTTAGAGGATAATAATACGTTATCGACCAACTATACAACAACGTTATTAGAGCCTCAAAAGCCAGCTGAGATGTATAAAAAAGTTAGAGCATGGGTGGACCAATCGGATAAAAAAATTAAAGTGAGTGCACCTGTGGCGAACCCTCCTTTAATCCAATATGAATCTATTCAACCTTTTGGTGACGGAGCCATTTTAGCCGTTGAACAGTCACAGGATTTGTATGCTTCAGAAAATGGACTGATTATTTTTACTGGATATAAAAAAGATACAAGTAAAACGATGTCTATTTTATATGATACAGGGGAAACGGCGTCATTTGGTTTTGTAGCTGAATTTCATCAGCTCCCTTATACAACGGTGAGTCCTGGAGATATATTTGCAACGGTTGAGAACGAATTACTATATATTGAAGTGGTGAAAGACGGAAAAAAATTAGAGATGAGCGAACTTGTTGATTGGCTAGCAGCGACTTATGAATAAGTCAGTATATAAAGTACATCCTATTATGATTCCGTTTTTCCTTTTTTTTTATTTGTCAGGAGAAATCGCTATCTATTCAATCGTATTCGGCTCTTTGCTCATTCATGAAGTTGGACATCTAATCGCAGCAAAGATAGTAGGGGTAAAAGTCCGGACTTGTACCATATTACCGTATGGCGGAGAGATTAAGATGGAACAATTTTCAAAAGTGCCAAAAAGTGGACAGCTTTTCGTTATTTTTGGTGGTCCCTTTTGTACCCTTTTAATATTGGTTTTTAGTTATTTCATTGACTTTCCGCAAGATCGACTTATTTTTTTGACGCAATTAATTATTCTAGGTTTAAACTTGCTTCCCATTTATCCACTAGACGGTGGACGGGCTTTAGATGCGCTTTTTCCGGATAAGTATGAGATGCTAATTGGCTATTCCATTTGGATTAGTAGCCTAATTTTTTTCATTAGCTTAGCTTATTTTCCAAGAGCTGTATCGGCTTCGTTCATTTTTTTGTTTATCGTTTTGCAAAATATTACTTATTGGAGATTTCGAAAGTATAAGTTAGCATTTGATAGAATAACGAAAACTGCTTGACGCGGAGTTTTATATATGATAATATTCAAATGTTATTGTTTGTAGCAGCACCCGTTGCTACAACCGCACTGAAAAGGTTTAAGTATTCGATTTATCGAGTCACCTATTGAGGGCGAGTCTTAGTCTAAGAGGAGGTGCAAGTATGTACGCAATTATTGAAACTGGTGGTAAACAAATCAAAGTTGAACAAGGGCAAGAAATCTACATTGAAAAATTAGATGTAAACGCTGATGAAGTTGTAACTTTCGACAAAGTTTTATTCGTAGGTGGAAATGATGTTAAAGTTGGTGCTCCATTCGTGGAAGGTGCTAAAGTTACAGCGAAAGTTGTAAAAAACGGCAAAGCTAAAAAAATCATCGTTTTCAAATACAAAGCGAAAAAGAATTACCGTAAAAAACAAGGTCACCGTCAACCATACACTAAATTAGTAGTAGAATCTATTAGTTTATAAGATGATTAAAGTGATAATAACGAGAGATCAATCAGGTCTGATTCATTCATTCGAAATGAAAGGACATGCTGATTTTGCGGAGCATGGGAAAGATTTAGTATGTGCAGGAGCTTCTGCTGTATCATTTGGTGCGGTGAATGCAATTATTGCACTTACAGAAATTACACCTATACTAAAGCAAAAAGGGGACGGCGGCTATTTATATGTCGAAGTACCGAGCATTTCAAATTCTGAAAAGGCAGCGCAAATGCAGCTAATTTTAGAGTCAATGATTGTTTCTTTACAAACGATTGAGCAAGATTATGGTAAGTATATAAAAATAACCTTCAAAAAGTAGGAGGTGGAACATATGTTAAGATTAGATCTTCAGTTTTTCGCATCCAAAAAGGGAGTAGGTTCGACTCGTAACGGTCGTGACTCTCAAGCGAAACGTCTAGGCGCTAAACGTGCTGACGGACAATTCGTATCAGGCGGATCTATTTTATACCGTCAACGCGGTACTAAAATTCACCCTGGTGAAAACGTTGGACGTGGTGGAGATGACACACTTTTTGCGAAAGTTGACGGTGTAGTGCGCTTTGAGCGTTTCGGCCGCGACAAGAAAAAAGTAAGTGTATATCCTGTAGCTCAAGAAGCTTGATGATAAGAAAAGGACTGCATTTATGCGGTCCTTTTTTTTAGGTTAGAGCAATAACAAGTTATTCCTGTTATACTTATTAGACAACAGCATAATAGGAGCGTGGTAAAATGAACGATAAAGAGATAACGATAAACAATGTACTGCGCCATTCTATGCATGATTTTCTAAATAGCTTACATTTAATACAAATGAATTTAGATATGGGCAGGGTTGAAGAGGCCAAAAAATTAATAAGTAATTATTCTTCCAAATGTAATCAGTTTTTTGATATCAATAATATTGGTTTACCTAAAACAAACGAATGGTTACAAACGTTTAGTATGAGATATAATAAAATGACTTTAGTTGTTCAAACATCTCTTTTAAGTAGTGGAGCAGATAAATATGATGCTGCACTTCGGGAATACTTAGAATGTTTTCTTCAATCTATTTACCCGAATCTTAGAGGATATCAAGAGCAATTACTTAAAGTTCATATTAAGATGGATGAACAACTAGAAATACAAATAGAAGTCCAAGGTGATTGGTCTTCCCAAGCTTGGATGGAAGAATCGTTTACAACTCTTTTCCAAATAGAGAAACAGGTAAATACAGAAAACGAACTTAAATTTAAGTTAATTGCAAGTGAAAGATTGGAGTGAAATAAATGTTTGTAGATCACGTGAAGATTTATGTAAAAGGTGGAGACGGCGGAGATGGAATGGTAGGATTCCGTCGTGAAAAGTATGTTCCTATGGGCGGTCCTGCTGGTGGGGATGGAGGAAATGGTGGAGACGTTGTTTTTGTCGTAGATGAAGGTTTACGTACATTAATGGATTTCCGCTATAAACGTAATTTTAAAGCAACTCGTGGGGAACATGGAATGAGTAAAAATATGCATGGTGCAAATGCAGATGATTTATTTGTAAAAGTTCCACCGGGTACTGTCGTATCGGACGAAGAAACTGGAGTTGTTATTGCAGATTTGGTCGAGCATGGACAAAAAGCGATCATTGCAAGAGGTGGACGAGGCGGTCGAGGAAATTCACGATTTGCCACACCAGCTAATCCAGCTCCGGAGCTTTCTGAAAAAGGGGAGCCAGGCTTCGAGTTAAATGTTGTATTAGAACTAAAAGTATTAGCGGATGTTGGATTAGTAGGTTTTCCAAGCGTTGGGAAATCCACTTTATTATCCGTTGTTTCCGCAGCTAAACCGAAAATTGCTGAATATCATTTTACAACAATTGTACCGAATTTAGGAATGGTCGAAACAGAGGATCATCGTAGCTTTGCGATGGCTGATCTACCAGGACTAATCGAAGGTGCATCAGAGGGAGTAGGTTTAGGACATCAATTCCTTCGTCATATAGAACGTACACGAGTAATCGTACACGTAATCGATATGTCGGGAATGGAAGGCCGAGACCCATACGAAGATTATTTAACGATCAATGAAGAGTTGAAGCAGTATAATCTACGTTTAACGGAAAGACCTCAAATTATTGTTGCAAACAAAATGGACATGCCTGATGCAGAAGAAAATTTAAAAGCTTTTAAAGAAAAAGTGGGATCAGATTTAAAAGTGTTCCCGATTTCAGCAATTTCTCGTCAAGGATTGCAGGAGTTATTATTTGCTGTAGCAGACTTGTTAGAAGTGGCACCAGAGTTCCCATTAGAACATTTAACAGAAGAAGAATCGGAAACATCTGTTATGTACAAGCATGAATCTACAAAAGAGAATTTCGAAATTTCAAGAGATGATGATGGGGCATTTGTATTATCTGGTGGATCAGTAGAACGACTATTTAAAATGACTGATTTCAGCCGAGAAGATTCTATCCGCAGATTCGCAAGACAACTTCGAGGAATGGGTATCGATGATGCACTTCGCGAGCGCGGTGCTAAAGATGGCGATACGGTACGACTATTACAATTTGAATTTGAATTTATCGAGTAGGGAAAGAAGGGGAACCGCATGAAAGATGTAACTGGCCAGCGATTTTATTTAGTACGAGAGGATGTTTTAACCGAAGCGATGCAAAAAACTTTGGAAGCAAAGCATCTTCTCCAATCTGGGAAAGTATCTTCGATTTGGGATGCAGTAAAAGAAGTAGATTTATCCCGAAGTGCTTTTTACAAATATCGTGATGCGGTTTTTCCGTTCCATTCGATTGTTCAAGAACGCATATTAACGGTATTTTTACAGTTAGAAGATCGAGAAGGAACCCTAGCAAGGTTACTTCAACTTGTAGCAGGGTCATCGATTAATATACTTACGATTCATCAAACGATACCGATTCAAGGAAGAGCTAGCGTTACATTATCTCTAGATGTAACCGCAATGACAAAAGAATTAGATGAGTTTTTAAATGAAATGAAGCGACTAGATTTTGTAGAATCAGCAGAAGTGATTAGCTCCGGCGCATTATAAGAAAAGCGCAAGCGCCTATGTCTGCCTTCGACAGGCAAATGTTCTTTCCCAAAAGAAGTCGCACTTTGACTTCATTGGGGGAAGGTTATTTGACCCCGAGAGGCAAGGCGCTGGAGCTAGACAAAGAAAAGCGCTAGAGCTAGACATAAGGGGGATTTCAAATGGCAACTCAACAAGTGGCTTTCCTTGGACCGGAAGCTTCTTTTACCCATTTAGCATCGCAAGTTTTATTTCAACATGAAAAGCTAGTACCGCTGCGGACGATACCAGAATGTATTGAAGCGGTTACAAGTGGAAAAGTTGATATTTCTGTCGTACCGATTGAAAATGCTTTAGAAGGCACCGTACCACTTACAATCGATTATTTATATCATGAAGCAAATGTCTCCGTTATTGCGGAAATACTCGCGCCGATTCAACAACATTTAATGGTGCACCCATCTAATGCAAACAAATGGGAAGACATTCAGACTATCTATTCACATCCACATGCGTTAGCGCAATGTCATAAATATTTGTCTTATCGATTTGGCAAAGTTCCGCTTGAACAATCGACTTCGACTGCAGCTGCTGCAAAGTATGTATCGGAAAATAAACAGAATTGTATTGCGGCGATTGGAAATACTTCCGCTGCAACTGAATATGGCCTTCAAATTATGGAGCACAATATTCATGATTTTCATTTTAATCATACGAGATTTTTTGTACTCTCTAAAAAGAATGGTAGTATCGAACGAGCAGGTCATACAGAACAAGTAAAAACGACTATCATGCTTACATTGCCAAAAGATGATCGATCTGGATCACTACATCAAGTGCTTTCTGTTTTTGCATGGAGAAAGCTCAATTTAAGTAAAATTGAGTCAAGACCATTGAAAACAGGACTGGGCCAATACTTTTTTATTATGGACATATTAGAAGATGATCAGGTTCCTATGATGCGAGGTGCTATGGAAGAGTTAGCGGCTCTAGGATGTGAAGTGAAGTCACTTGGATCTTATTATACATATGAAACAAAAGAATCTGCAGACTAATATACAATAGTTAAAACGCAAGGTAGAAAATAATCCATTTTCTGCCTTGCGTTTTTTAATATAAGACAATGTAAGGCTTTTTAAGAGTTGGTTGCTGTCATCGACAATTTGGTTGCTCTCGTGCTGATTTAATTGCTTTCGATATGGAAATAGTTGCTTTCCATGACTGGTTGGTTGCCCTAAACCATTTATTGGATTTTATATGTAACAGTGCCGCTGAAATCCAAGCGGTTACCACCGGGCGACGCAGTACCTTGTGCATCATTTCAGACTGGGGCAGTGGGCCAGGCACTGCCTTTAAGATTCTTCTATTAAATACCCTTTCTTCCTAAGTGCTTCTATACCTCGATTCAATACTTCCTCTGTTGGGGCAGAAAGTAGGTGAAGGTGTATACCAGAAGTAAGTTCTAATAAAAATGAGGCTTCTGTTTCTCTCACTTTTTTTAAAAACATCTCTACATCATGGCGATTGGACACCATGATAGAAGAAGTAATTTCTCCGTATACTGGATGTTCTACTGTTACACTTTCTACTGTCACCCCTACGTCTACAAGCGTTTGTAGCTCATCTTCTGAATCTTTTGATTGGTGATTACATGCCACTTTTTTTTGAACATATGCCCCAGCTTCTTTGTTTTGGATGAGTATATATCCTTGGCTTGTCGAAACAATTGGGACATTCGTTGCTTTTAACAGCGTAATATCATTTACAATCACTTGTCGACTGACGTTTGCTTGTTTGGCAAGATCTGAGCCCGTAACTGGTTGTTCTTGTTCTACTAAATAGGAAAGTATCCAATTTCTTCGTTCTGCACCTTTTAATTTTTTCAATAATAACTCCTCCCAACTTGCATAACGACCTAGCTTCTATTCATAAGTTTATCATGAAGGGAAGTGCTTTTTACAAAAAATCTGTGTCCAATTTAGGTAGTTGCACATAGTTTAAGGAGAAGGGAAGGAGGAAGACTGTGCAAATTCATATTGTCGAAAAAGGTGACACGCTATGGAAAATTTCACGAAGCTACGGTGTTTCTTTTGAAGAATTAAAAAGATTAAATGCACATCTCGCAAATCCGGAATACATCGTTCCGGGTATGAAGATATTTATTCCAGATACAAAAAACATGGAATCCGTCAATCATCCATATAGCGAGCATCGCCCAGTTAAAAAAGAAATGGTGAAGAAGGAGGAAATGAAGCCGCACGCTGTACCGCCAAAAGCACAACAACATGTGCCGCCAAAAGCGCAGCAACATGTACCGCCAAAAGCACAACAAGTGCCACCAAAGGCACAGCCTGTACCGCCAAAAGCACAACAAGTACCACCCAAAGCTCAACCGGTGCAACCAGTCCCAATTGTTCCGCCGGTTCAACCAGCACCACCTGTTAGACCGCAACCGATTCCATCTTATTCTTTGCCATATCACATGATGCCAGTTCCAGACTTAGATATGACCCCATCTCCACAAGGTTGGAGACTAGTGGAGTCAACATCTATCCATATTCAAGCAAATTTTACAGAGCGTGAAAAACCAGCACCACCGCCGCCAGCACCACCAGTTCAACAACAAACGCAACCAATAGCGCAAGAGCCGTCCCCTGTATTCGAAGAAATGTATCCATGCCCGCCTGAACAAGATTTTTCCTATATGTACCCATGTATGTACCCACAAATGCACCCGGGTATGCACCCACATATGCAAGCACATTATGGTGGTTGCCCATGCGTCCAGATTTGTTATGTACCGGTATATCCATGCCCACCATACCACCATCACCACCACTTTTAATAGTGAGTTATTATATTAAACAAATTAAAAAAAACGTATGGAAATGGAGAAATGAAAATGGGGTATTTTCTGTTAAGAAATATCCTTCGGAACAACAGGCGGAAAAAATTCGTTTTATTCACGACAAATTACAATATATAGAGGATCCTTTTGTCTTGCCGGTAGTAGAATCTCCTCAACTGGATTTCATTATACAACCTTGGTTTCAAGGGACACATACTGTAAATTACAGTCATGAGGAAGATCGGAAAGCCGTATACTCACTTCTTACTCGTTTGCATGAAACGAAAGAAATAATTGATTGGGAAGATAGCAAGGTTCTTTATGCATTTAATTTAATATCTAAATGGCAAAATCGTTTATTAAAAATGAAAGAAATTTCTTTTTTCGTTGAATCCTTGATAGGTGTTAACAACACGAAAATATTATTGATGTATGGTGATATGGCGTTAAAAGATATGAAACCATTTGATATGAGGGACCGGACATTATTGCATGGAGATGTTGTACATCATAACTTCTTATCGGACGGTTCTGCTTATAAAATAATTGATTTTGATCTTGCCGTAATTGGACCAAAAGAGATGGAAAGTATTTTGTGGATGCATCGTGTCTTATCGGAAATAGATTATGATATTCATTTTTTAATGAATGAATTCCCCATGCTCGAAAAAATCGTGCGTCAGCATAAAGAAGCGATGATGTATCCGAATGAATTGTATAGAGAGTGGTTATATGCCTTTGCGTTACCTGTAGAACGAAAACAAAAGTTTATCGAACAGTTAGTACCATATACGAACAAAGCGTTAACGGAATGGCCTAATTTATGCTATAATTTGAGTAAGCTTTGAGTCAAATCTAGTTGGAGTTGGTCGCTCGTTTTAAGAGCGGCCTTCTTTGTTTGTACATTCTGTCTATAGCGCCTAGTCTGTAGAATGTTTTCCTCTAAGACAAAGGCTTTTGCTTTGGAGCATTATGGTATACTAGATGTATTGATTGTGAGGGATTTAAGTATGTATGATTACATAAAAGGACAGGTTACACGAGTGACGCCTGAGTATGTTGTGTTGGAGCAGCAGGGGATAGGATATCAGCTATTTACGCCAAATCCATTTGCTTTTAGAAAGAGTGAAGAAATAATCCAAGTATTTACTCATTTTCATGTGCGAGAAGATGCGCAGCAGTTAATGGGTTTTTCAAACTTAGCGCAGCGAGAGTTGTTTCGAAAGCTTATTCTCGTTTCTGGAATTGGCCCTAAGGGAGCACTTGCCATATTAGCAAGTGGTGAACCGACGCATGTCATTCACGCAATTGAACGAGAAGATGAGACATTTTTAGTGAAGTTCCCGGGTGTAGGTAAGAAAACAGCTCGTCAAATGATCTTAGACTTAAAAGGAAAATTACATGATCTCATCGATTTGGAGCAAATCGAATTTATAGACGATGAACCGACATTATTTGTGGATAGCACTGCCGACCATGAACTAGAAGAAGCTATGCTTGCACTTACGGCACTTGGCTATTCTGAACGCGAATTATCCAAAGTTCGTCCGAAGTTAAAAGACAATAAAGAACTTCAAACAACTGATGAATTTATGAAAAAAGCATTGCAATTATTATTTTCTGGGAAATAAGTAAAGCGCAAGTCTATGTCGCTAAAGCTGGATAATAAAGAAGGGAGATTCTTGGCATGACGGAACGTGTGATTTCGAGCGAGATTTCTAATTATGATGAACCGTATGAGCAATCGCTTCGTCCACAATTCTTAAAACAATATATTGGACAAGATAAGATAAAACATAACCTAGAGATTTTCATCGAAGCAGCAAAAATGAGAAGCGAGAGTTTGGATCACTGTCTTTTGTATGGACCTCCAGGACTTGGTAAAACCACACTTGCCTCCGTTATCGCGAATGAAATGGACGTTCAAATTCGGATGACAAGCGGGCCCGCTATAGAGCGACCTGGTGATTTAGCGGCTATCGTTAGCTCGCTTGAACCGGGAGATGTGTTATTTATCGATGAAATACATCGGCTGAATCGTTCCATTGAAGAGGTGCTATACCCTGCAATGGAGGATTTTTGTTTAGATATTGTAGTAGGAAAAGGTCCAGCGGCAAGAAGTGTTCGGTTAGATTTGCCACCATTTACGCTAATCGGTGCAACAACAAGAGCTGGTTCACTATCAGCTCCACTTAGGGACCGCTTCGGTGTTTTGCTGAGATTGGATTATTATGATGAACATGCACTAACGTCGATTGTTGAAAGAAGCGCAGAATTATTCAATGCTTCTATTGACTATGAATCTGCTGGTGAAATTGCAAGACGCTCGAGAGGGACGCCACGTATTGCAAACCGTTTATTAAAACGGGTCCGTGATTATGCACAAGTACGCGGCAATGGTCATATTTCATTAAATCTAGCAACAGAAGCACTGGAGCTACTTCAAGTTGATCCACGAGGATTAGACCATATCGATCATAAGCTATTAATGGCTATGATTGAAAGGTTCAGAGGTGGTCCTGTTGGCTTAGATACGATTGCGGCAAGCATTGGAGAAGAATCGACAACGATAGAAGATGTGTACGAGCCTTATTTATTGCAAATCGGGTTTATACAACGATCTCCTAGGGGAAGAATAGTAACGCCATCTGCTTACGAGCATTTAGGAATGCCGTTACCGATAGAAAGAAACGACTGATAAAGGATGTACGCCATATGAGAGTAGAAGATTTTGATTTTGATTTACCAGAAGAATTGATTGCACAAACGCCATTACTTGATCGGACCAGTAGCAAGCTATTAATCGCTGATTATCCGAAGAACACATTTACACACACCCATTTCTCCGCTATCTTGGATGAGTTAAACGAAGGGGATTGTCTTGTGTTAAACGACACGAAGGTAATGCCTGCTCGTTTAATGGGAGTAAAGGAAGAGACTGGTGCAAACGTAGAAGTACTGTTATTGACACAAATTGAAGGGGATCATTGGGAGACGCTTGTTAAACCAGCAAAGCGTGTGAAAATAGGGACGACTATTGTATTCGGTGATGGTCTACTGCGTGCAGTTTGTACCGAGATAAAAGAGCATGGCGGACGTATTTTCCGTTTTGAATATGACGATGTGTTTTTTGAAGTATTGGACCAACTTGGGGAAATGCCTTTGCCACCATATATTCATGAAAAGCTGGAAAACAAAGATCGTTATCAAACAGTTTATGCGAAAGAACAAGGTTCGGCTGCGGCACCAACAGCTGGACTTCATTTTACCGAAAACTTATTAGAGGAAATTCAAGCAAAAGGTGTTAAAATAGCATTTGTGACACTTCATGTAGGACTTGGAACTTTCCGTCCCGTAAGTGTGGATTCTATCGATGATCATGAAATGCATTCGGAATTTTATCGTCTGTCGAAAGAAACTGCAAATACGATAAATGAAGTGAGAGCTGCAGGTGGAAAAATCGTTGCAGTAGGAACTACTTCTACCAGAACGCTTGAAACAGTTGCAACTAAGTTTGATGGAGTATTGCAGGAAGATAGTGGATGGACATCTATTTTCATCTATCCAGGATATGAATTTAAATGTATTGATGGAATGATTACTAATTTCCATTTGCCCAAGTCAACGCTCGTAATGCTTGTGAGCGCACTTACTTCAAGGGACTTCATATTGTCAGCATACAAGGAAGCAATTGATTTGCGTTACCGATTTTTTAGTTTTGGAGATGCAATGTTTATAAAAGGAAGGAATTATTAAATGTCAGCAATTACGTATGAATTAATAAAAAAAGATAAACAAACTGGCGCTCGTCTAGGTATCGTGCATACGCCACATGGTTCGTTTGAAACGCCAACGTTTATGCCTGTAGGAACACAAGCTACAGTAAAGACGATGGCACCAGAAGAAATAAAAGACATGAAAGCAGGTATTATATTAAGTAATACGTATCACCTATGGCTTCGTCCAGGACATGATATCATTCGAGAAGCTGGTGGACTGCATAAATTTATGAACTGGGATCGCGCTATTTTAACCGATTCTGGTGGATTCCAAGTATTTAGTTTAAGTGATATGCGTAAAATTGAAGAAGAAGGTGTTCATTTCCGCAATCATTTAAACGGGGATAAATTATTTTTAAGTCCCGAAAAATCAATGGAAATTCAAAATGCATTAGGTTCAGATATTATGATGGCATTTGATGAATGCCCGCCGTATCCAGCTAGCTTTGAATATATGAAAGCATCTGTAGAGCGTACATCTCGTTGGGCAGAGCGTTGTTTAACAGCGCATACAAATACGGATAAACAAGGTTTATTTGGAATTATCCAAGGTGGGGAATACGAGGAGTTACGTCGCCAATCTGCACAAGATTTAATTTCGATGGATTTCCCAGGATATGCAATTGGAGGATTATCGGTCGGCGAGCCAAAAGATGTGATGAATCGTGTGCTTGACTTCACGACGCCTTTAATGCCGGAAAATAAGCCGCGTTATTTGATGGGGGTTGGATCTCCGGACTCGTTAATAGATGGCTCTATTCGCGGTGTAGATATGTTTGACTGTGTGTTACCAACTCGTATAGCTCGTAATGGTACATTTATGACATCGAAAGGTCGTTTAGTTATTAAAGGAGCGGCATTTGCTCGCGACTTTGGACCGATTGATGAAAAGTGTGATTGCTACACTTGTAAAAACTATTCTAGAGCGTATATTCGTCATTTGTTTAAAGCGGATGAAACATTTGGACTTCGCTTAGCTTCGTACCATAATCTTCATTTCTTAATGAAATTAATGGAAAATGTACGACAAGCAATTCGTGAAGATCGTTTACTAGATTTCAAAGAAGAATTTTTTGAAGAATATGGGTATAATAAACCAAATGCAAAAAACTTCTGATTCTTGTATACTATAAAGAGGTAAGAAGGAGGGGAATTAATTTATGGATTTAGTTGGCTTATTACCGATAGTTGCGATGTTTGCCGTGATGTGGTTTTTCATCATTCGCCCAGCACAAAAACGTCAAAAAACTACAGCACAAATGCAAAATAGTCTAAAACGTGGAGATCAAATCATTACAGTTGGTGGTTTACACGGGAAGATAGATGCAGTGGATGATCAAACAATCTTCGTAGTAGTTGCAGATGGCACTCGTTTACAATTCGAGCGCGTTGCAGTTGGACGAGTTGTATCAGAAGCAAAATAAATGTAAAAGAACTTACTCAAAATATATGAGTAAGTTCTTTTTTTCTGGGCACAGTAAGGATGAGGTGATCATGTGCAAGATATACTTATCATCATGCTACGTACGATTGTGCTGTATTGGATTATACTAGGTATTTTACGTGTAATGGGAAAAAGAGAAGTTGGAGAGCTAAGTATTTTCGATTTGGTTGTTTTCTTGTTAATTGCAGAGGTAGCTGCCTTTGCTTTAGATGATCCACACAGCAACTTTATTCATGCGCTAGTGCCAATGGTTATTCTACTGATTATCCAAATTGGTGTTTCTTATTTTTCATTGAAAAGTAAAAAGTTTCGAGATGCGATGGAAGGTGAACCTTCGATTATTATGAAAGAAGGGATTATCAATGAAAAGGAAATGCGAAAGCAACGATATAATTTAGATGATTTATTGCAACAATTACGTGAACAGCAAATTGGATCTATCCGATCTGTTTCATATGCATTTTTAGAGCCTTCTGGAAATTTATCCGTATTTAAAAAAGAAGAAGAACAATACGTTTTTCCGCTTATTATAGATGGAGATGTCCAGCAAGAGCACTTAGAAAGAATCGGAAAAAGTGAAAAATGGTTAATGGAAGAGCTCGAAAAGCAATCAATCAAAAGTGTAGAAAAGATATTTTACTGCAGCTATGAAGAAGATGCGCTTTATATACAGCTTAAAACTTCCTTTTAGTTGTTCGAGCTATTTTAAGAATCACGGCTATTTCTTTTCGCTTTATCTGTCTAGATAAAACTAAACCAATTGTTAAAAATAGTAATGTGTACAAGCAATCGACTATCAAGGATTGATCGCCTATAGGAAACAGAAGTGGTCTTGCAATAATAGTGATTAAAAAAACTGCGTAAGGTAGCACAAAAAATGAGAAACCAATTTGTGCTTCTTTTTTTTCTTTTAAAGAAGCGATATGTAAAAACGAAGTGATTAATACGCCAAAACCAATCGCAACAATAGCCCCTTTTTCTTGAATAGAAACCTGTGATGCTAGGAAAAATAATAACAATAATTTACCAACGCCGCCATATAATGAATTTAAAAAGGCGGCTTTTGAATTATCTAATGCTTGTAGGATAGAAAATAACGGACTTTGAATATAATAAAAGAAAAAAATTGGTGCCAATATCTTCATGTAAACAGTGGAGTCCTCTACATGAAATAGAGTCGAAACTAACTCACCACCATGCAAATAAAACAAAGTGGCAGCATAACAGCCAGTTAATGTTGAAAACTTTAACGATAAATGTATTCGTTCTTTTAATAGAGAATGGTCTCTTCTAGCAAACGCATCACTTACAGCTGGTATTAATACGATGGAAAGTGCATATGGAATGAAAGATGGAAACAGTAATAACGGTATTAATACTCCAGAAATGACCCCATATAATGTAGTTGCGGCAATACTTGTAACACCTGTTACAGCGAGTGCTTTGATGAAAATAATCGGCTCTAAGAACCAAGTAAAAGATCCGAATAATCGACTCCCTGAAGATGGTAGAGCAATCGAGAATATTGGGGAAAGTGGATAATGCTTTTTCTCTTTTTCATAATGTTGCTTTGCTTTCCATTTATTATACTTCCATTGCAAATAGAGTAACGAAGCAACTTCAGCAAGTAATGTCATACACATTGCATAGGCTGCTGCTTCTTGAGGTGTAGAGGAAGTCAGTAATAATGGTAACAAAAAGGTGATAAGCAAAATTCGAATGATTTGTTCCAACAATTGTGCTACAGCTGTTTCTTCTAAACGAGCAATACCTTGGAAAAACCCTTTAATAACGCCACTTGCTGCTGCGAATGGTACAATCGCAATCGATACATACAAAGTCATCGTAATAGCATCATTTTTCAATAACTCACCAGAAATAAAAGGCGTGACAAATAAAAAAAATGGTGTAAAAATTAGGATAGAAATAACGGTAATAATTACAGAAGTCCGCATGACGGTGAAATACTTAGAAATTGCATTTCGCGTACGTAATTCAGCAATTATTTTAGCAATGGCAATTGGGATTCCTAGTTGAATGAGCGACAAGAAAAAGATAAAAGCAGGGTATGCAGTCATATAAATCCCAACTGCCTCTTCGCCCGTTAACCGGACAAATTGCATTCGATAAATAAATCCTAGAAACTTAGACAAAAAAATGGAAAGCATTAACACGAGAGAACCTTTTAAAAAAGTCGACAAATAAACACTTCCTTCTCAAATACAGGAACATAGTTTACAATAACAATATGCTTCAAGTCTCGTATATTATTCGTTAAAGGGGTGCGGTATTTTGGAAAACAAATATGAAGATATTTATACGCACGTGCTACCTGCTTTAGAAAGTAAAAAAAGTGAATTTGAAGTGTATCAATATGCCACAGTTACGGAAAGTGATATTTGGAAATATTGTGTGTCTAAAAAATGGCGTAAAAAAGACATTGCTAAATTGCCTTTATACCAAATTGTTAATGATATACTTTCTGTGTCACCAGCAGAATATATGACGTATGAACAAATTGATCATTTTAAAACGGAAAATTGGTTCTCAGAGATCAATCAAGAAGAACTTCAACTATTATTAAAGCCAAAAAATGTCGATGCATAAGTAACCGTTATTTGACAGTGAGCGCATCGTGTTTCATAATAAACTTGTTGCGTTTTTTTGAGGAGGAACATACATATGAAAACTAGAGGGCGTATAGTTGCGTTTTTATTACTCTTAGTTATTTTTGCAGGGACAATCAGTCCTACTGTTAGTGGAGTATTAAATAATATTAAACTTGGATTGGACTTACAAGGTGGATTTGAAGTTCTTTATCAAGTGGAGCCTTTAAAAGATGGTCAAAAGATTACGGATGAAGTGGTAACAGCTACTGCATCTGCTCTTAGGAACCGAATTGATGTATTAGGTGTAAGTGAGCCTAGTATTCAAATCGAAGACGGTCATCGTATTCGCGTTCAGCTTGCTGGAGTGGAGGATCAGAACTCGGCAAGGGAACTTCTTTCTACACAGGCGAATCTAACTTTCCGTGATTCAGAAGATAATATTATGCTGGATGGGGCAGATTTAAAAGAAGGTGGAGCAAAGGATGCTTTTAATCAACAAGGGCAACCGATTGTTACATTAGAATTAAAAGATGCTAATAAATTCGCAGATGTAACTTCTGAAATAGCTGCAAAACCTGCACCAGATAATGTTCTAGTTATTTGGTTGGATTTTGAAGAGGGTGTAGATTCTTACGCAAAAGAAGTGCTAAAAGAAAAACCTAAATTTACATCGAATCCAAGAGTCTCTCAGCGAATTAGTTCAGATAGCGTAGAAATTTCTGGTTCGTTTACTGTACAGGAAACAAAAGATTTAGCAGGAATACTAAATGCAGGAGCATTACCTGTACATTTGGATGAAATCTATTCTACATCTGTTGGGGCGCAGTTTGGGTCACAAGCATTAAGTAGTACAATATTAGCTGGAATTATTGGGGTTACCGCAATCTTTATTTTCATGCTTTTCTACTACCGCCTACCAGGTTTAATAGCAGTAATTTCACTAGTTGTTTACATTTTCTTAATCCTTGTAGTATTTGATTGGATTAACGGTGTATTAACACTTCCAGGGATCGCAGCGATCGTCCTAGGAGTAGGTATGGCTGTAGATGCCAATATCCTCACATATGAGCGTATAAGGGAAGAGTTACGGGTTGGTAAATCTGTCAAAAAAGCTTTTGATACTGGAGCAAAAGAAGCTTTTACAGCTATCTTTGATGCGAATATCACTACTCTACTAGCAGCGGCAGTATTATTCTATTTTGGGACAAGCTCTGTTAAGGGATTTGCAACTTTACTGATTATCAGTATTATCGTAGTTTTCATTACAGCAGTTTGGGCTTCTAGAATATTATTGGGGTTACTTGTACACAGTGGTTTCTTCGATAATAAGCCGGGTTGGTTTGGTATTCCTAAGAAACGAATACATGCTCCTGAAGAGGAAGTAGATACACTCGATTTAACTACTAAATTTGACCGTATAGATTTTGTGCACACTCGTAAAATTTTCTATATTTTATCGATTGCATTAACGGTTGCAGGGATTATTCTGTTAAGTACGTTAAAATTGAACTTAGGAATCGATTTCTCGAAAGGTACTCGAGTAGAGCTTCAATCGAACGAGACCTTAACGAAAGAGTTTGTTGCTGGGAAAATTGCTGATATTGGTTTACCTTCGGAAGATATCGTTCTTTCCGGAGAAAATAGTAATATTGCAGTAATTCGTTATAAGCAAGACTTTTCACAAGAGGAAATAAAAACATTGAAAACGGAAATGAACGAACAGTTTGGTATAGATCCAAATGTAAATAGCGTATCTCCAACAGTAGGTAAAGAACTTGCTAAAAATGCAATAAAGGCACTCCTTATTGCAGCTTTAGGGATCGTTATATATGTAGCATTCCGCTTTGAATGGAGAATGGGCTTTGCATCTATAGTTTCTTTATTACATGATGCATTCTTGATGGTATCTATTTTCAGTATTTTACGTTTGGAAGTAGATATTACATTTATTGCTGCGGTCTTAACGATAGTCGGTTACTCAATTAATGACACGATTGTTACATTTGACCGAATTCGTGAGAACTTGCATCGTAGTAAAAAAATTACAACAGAAGAAGAGCTCGCGATTATTGTCAATAAGTCATTAAGACAAACGCTTACACGTTCTGTAAATACGGTGTTAACTGTTATTTTAGTAACAGTAGCACTTCTAATATTTGGTGCAGAAGGAATTCGAAACTTCTCGATCGCTTTATTAATAGGATTAATCGCAGGTACGTATTCTTCCATCTTTATCGCAGCTCAATTATGGTACGATTTGAAAGCGAAAGAGCTACGTAAAACAGGCGGCCTAGATGTAAAGAAAGAAGAGAAAAAATGGGGTTCTGATGAGCCTGTAGTTTAAGGTTTAACTATTTTCGGGAACAGGGTATATGTTATATATATTCTGTTCCTTTTTTATGTTGTGAAATTTGTGAAGATAGGCGTGTACACTTTTTTATGGTAAAGTAAAAAACAAAAGGGGTGTCGAGATGAAGTTTCAATGGTCTTTATTATTCGGATTAATATTTGCAGTAGTTATTGCATTATTTGCGGTATATAATGTCGATGCTGTACCTGTCAATTATGTTTTTGGTACCGCTGACTGGCCCCTTATTTTAGTAATACTTGGCTCTGCTCTACTAGGGGCTCTTTTAAGTGGGACTGTTGCAATCTATCGTTCTTTTATGCTATCAAGAAAAGTAAAACATCTTGAAAAAGAGCTAGAGAAGAAAGAGGCATCTATTAATGCTTTGCAAAATGAAATCGTTGTTCATCAAGAAAAATCACTAGAAGTAGTAGAAAAACCAATAGAAGTAAATAAAGATCTTACTTGAATCTGTAAAGGAGTTGTTCCAAAATGTTCTTTTGGAGACAACTCTTTTTTAAGTTATAATAGATTATAAGGAAGTGAGTATATGATCCAATCTCAAAAAAAGTGGAGTATTTCGAGACCAGACGAACAACTAGTTTCTGCACTAGAGCGTGAACTCTCCATCCCGAGTGTATGTGCGAAAGTGTTAGTATCTAGAGGTTTTGAAAGCGTTGAAGAGGCAAAAGAGTTTTTATATATAACGGAAGAACAGATACATAATCCATTTTTACTGACTGGAATGGATGCACTTGTAGCACGTGTTCATCAGGCAATAGAGGCAAATGAGCGTATTATGGTGTATGGAGACTATGACGCAGACGGCATAACGAGTACGTCAGTTATGATGAAAACATTGGATGCACTAGGTGCTGATGTGTTGTTTAAGATTCCTAATCGTTTTATTGATGGCTACGGTCCTAGTGAACGATTATTCCAAGAGGCATTTGATGAAGGAGTCACTTTAATCATTACAGTAGATAACGGCATTTCTGGCCATACAGCCATTCAATTTGCAAAAGATCTAGGAATGGATGTAATCGTAACAGATCATCACGAACCAGGAGAAACGATGCCGGCAGCAGATATTATTATTCACCCAGGATTACAAGATACATTGTATCCATTTCCTCATTTGGCTGGTGTTGGGGTTGCTTTTAAAGTTGCACATGCTCTAATTGGTGAAATACCAAAAGAATTCTATTACTTAGTAGCAATCGGCACAATTGCGGATTTGGTTTCATTGACTGGAGAAAACCGCTATTTTGTCCAACAAGGAATAAAACAAATGCAAAGAACCGATTCTATTGCAATAGAGGCGCTTGCAAATGTGAGTGGCGCAGACATATCGTCGATCAATGAAGAAACGGTTGGATTTATGTTTGGTCCACGCATTAATGCAGTAGGTAGATTAGGGGAGGCAGCACCTGGTGTTGAATTATTTTTAACGGAAGAACCGAATTATGCATTAGCTATTGCCAATATGTTAAATGAGAAAAATAAAGAAAGACAAGCAATCGTTAAAGAAATTACGGATGAAGCGGTGGAAATGATTGACGAAGCGAATGTGGTAGATGGCCCTAGTGTGATTGTCGTCGGAAAAAAAGACTGGAACCCTGGAGTACTAGGAATTGTAGCTTCCAAACTGGTAGAAAAATATTACCGACCTGCCATTGTCCTTGGCTTTGATGAAGAAAAGCAAATAGCAAAAGGTTCAGCTCGTAGTATTGAAGGTTTCCATATGTATAAAGAGATTGCAAAAAACAGTGACATCGTCCCGCATTTCGGCGGACACCCAATGGCAGCTGGTATGACTTTACCCTTGGAACATGTAGAAACGTTCCGTAATCGACTAAATGAACAGGCTAAAATAGTTCTAACCGAAGAGCAATTAGTTCCAATCGTTTCTATAGATGTTCCGTTAGAAATGGATGAAATTTCAACGGAATCTATAGAGTCGTTAAAACAACTTGCTCCGTTTGGAATGGATTTTACAAAGCCAGTTTATTGTATAGAAAATGTAGAAGTTTCTTCTATACGTAAAATTGGGTCTGCTCAAAACCATATCAAAATGGAGCTGAAACAAGGAGCTACGTCTTTAGATGCGATTGGCTTTGGTAAAGGTGAGCTAGCAGATGAAATTGCTCCTGCGACCAAACTATCATTTATAGGCGATTTGCAAATTAATGAATGGAATGGACGAAAAAAGCCACAGTTGATGATTCAAGATGCAAAAACAAATGAATGGCAGCTTTTTGATATCCGTGGAATACGTCAAGTGAATCGTTGGCTACCTACGATTCCTCTTGACCAAACTGTTTTTGTTGCGTTCAATGAACAGACAATCGCTCACTATAGATCGGTTATTCCAAAAGATATATGGCTAAGCGCAGAATTGATGGAACAGCAAGTCCATGCTGAGTTTCTGACTATATTAGATTTGCCTTCTACTGAAAAAGAACTAACTCAATTGCTAGATTACCAAGAGTGGCAAAGGATATATGCACATTTTTATGCAGATGAATCTACGTATTTTGAAGGTTTACCGACAAGAGAACAATTTAAGTGGTACTTCTCCTTTTTATCAAAGCGCAAGACATTTGCATTAAAGCAACATATACATGAATTATCTAAGCATACGGGCTGGAGCCCAAAAACAATTAATTTCATGTCAAAGGTGTTTTTTGAACTTAATTTTGTTAGAATAGAGGGTGGGTCGTTGGTTATGAATGATCATCTTACTAAACAAGATTTATCAGAAGCACCAACGTATCAACAGCGTGCAAATGAAATTGAGCTTGAACAGAAGCTATTATATGCGCCATACATTGAACTGAAACAATGGTTTGAAGAGCGAAGAGCAGGGCAAACCGTTCCTGAGGAGGAGCAAAAATGGATTTAAAGCAATACGTAACAACTGTTGAAGATTGGCCAAAACCAGGTATTAGTTTTAAGGATATTACTACAATTATGGACAACGGGGAAGCATACAAATATGCAACCGACCAAATTGTAGAATATGCGAAAAAAGTAAATGCTGATATTATCGTTGGACCAGAAGCACGTGGATTTATCATCGGATGCCCGGTAGCATATTCACTTGGAATAGGTTTTGCTCCTGTCCGAAAAGAAGGAAAGCTTCCACGAGAAGTGATTCGTGCAGAATATGGTTTAGAATACGGCAAAGATATTCTAACTATGCACAAAGATGCAGTAAAACCGGGACAACGTGTACTAATTGTCGATGATTTACTAGCAACTGGTGGTACAATTGACGCAACAATTCGCTTAGTAGAAGAATTGGGCGGAGTCGTAGTAGGATGTGCTTTCTTAATCGAACTTACATATCTGGAAGGACGAAAGAAGCTAAAAGATTACGATATTTGTACACTAATGCAGTACTAAATAAGGGCGGACTTTACAAGTCCCTCTTTTTTTTTATAGAATATAACTTATATATCATTTTTAGTTAAACGCATTGGCGTATTTGATAAATTTTAAACGAAATCAGGTGAGCACAGCATGGCAAAAGATCAAGTGAAGACAGCAGAAGATGTTTTCGACACACTTTCCACCTATATGAATGAAGAGCATGTGAATTTTGTGAAAAAGGCGTATGAACTTGCAGAGCATGCCCATCGAGAACAGTTTCGCAACTCTGGTGAACCGTATATTTTACATCCCATCCAAGTAGCCGGAATCTTAGCTGATCTTCAGATGGATCCAGAAACCGTTGCAGCTGGTTTTCTACATGATGTGGTAGAAGATACCGAATATACACGAGAAGATATTGTCCGAGAGTTCAATGAAGAAGTTGCGCTTCTCGTAGATGGTGTAACTAAACTCGGCAAGATTAAATATATGTCCAAGGAAGAACAACAAGCAGAGAACCATCGTAAAATGTTTATCGCCATGGCACAGGATATCCGAATAATACTTATAAAGCTTGCGGATCGTTTACATAATATGCGTACGTTAAAACACTTACCAGAGGCTAAACAGCGTCGAATTTCCAATGAAACATTAGAAATTTTTGCACCATTAGCACATCGTCTAGGTATTTCTGCAGTGAAGTGGGAATTAGAAGATACGGCGTTACGTTACTTAAATCCACAGCAGTATTACCGTATCGTTAACTTTATGAAGAAAAAACGTACGGAGCGTGAGGCTTACTTAAAGGATGTCATGAATGATATTCGTAAGCAACTGAATGAGATGGAAGTAGTCGCAGATGTATCAGGTCGACCAAAGCATATTTATAGTATTTATCGCAAAATGGTTGTACAAAATAAACAGTTTAATGAAATTTACGATTTACTCGCAATGCGAATTATTGTCAAAAGCATCAAGGATTGTTATGCAGTTTTAGGGGTGATCCATACATTATGGAAACCGATGCCTGGACGATTCAAAGATTATATTGCAATGCCAAAGCAAAATCTGTATCAGTCTCTCCATACTACAGTTATTGGTCCTAATGGAGACCCGTTAGAAGTGCAGATCCGTACAGAAGAGATGCATAATATTGCTGAATACGGGGTCGCAGCTCACTGGGCATATAAAGAAGGTCGTAAGGTAGAGGCGAGACAAACGATCGATTCTAAATTGACATGGTTTAGGGAAATTCTCGAATTCCAGCAAGAATCTTCGAATGCAGAAGAATTTATGGAGTCCTTAAAATTCGATCTATTCTCCGACATGGTATATGTGTTTACACCAAAAGGGGATGTTGTCGAGCTACCCGCAGGATCGGTGCCGATAGACTTCGCGTACCGTGTGCATTCCGAAGTGGGGAATAAAACAATCGGTACGAAAGTAAATGGAAAAATGGTTCCGCTAGATACAAAATTAAAAACTGGCGACATTATCGAAGTGCTTACTTCGAAGCAATCATTTGGACCAAGCAAAGATTGGCTGAAAATTGCACAATCATCCCAAGCAAAAAACAAAATCAAACAGTTCTTTAAAAAACAACTGCGAGATGAAAACATTTTAAAAGGGAAAGAACAAGTAGAAAAAGAAATTAAAGCGCAAGAATTTGATATAAAAGAAGTATTAACCTCTGAAAATATTAAGCGTGTTTGTGAAAAATATGCTTTTGCAGGAGAAGAGGATTTATACGCAGCTGTTGGCTTTAATGGTATAACAGCACAGCAAGTAGTGAACCGTTTAGCTGAAAAAATGCGAAAAATTCGAGATCAAGAAGAAGCACTTGAAAAAATTACAACAGAAATGAAAGCACCTGTTACGAAGAAAACGACTGAATCAGGTGTTATTGTAAAAGGGATCGAAAATTTGCTAATTCGTCTGTCTCGTTGCTGTAGTCCTGTCCCAGGAGATGAAATTGTAGGTTTCATCACAAAAGGCAGAGGAGTGTCTGTTCACCGTGCAGATTGCCCGAACTTACAAAGTGATGATGCACACTCTAGAATTATTGAAGTCGAGTGGGAACACTCGGATATACCAATGAAAAAAGAATATCAAGTGGACATTGAAGTTTCCGGATTTGATCGACCAGGTCTATTAAACGAAGTCTTACAAGTGGTAAATGAATCGAAAACAAATATTGCAGCTGTAAATGGCAAAACGGACAATGACATAGCAAGTATCCATTTAACTATCCTGATTTCAAATATTGCCCATTTACACAAAGTAGCGGAGCGGATTAAACAGTTACCAGATGTCTATTCCGTTCAACGGATTATTAACTAAAGGAGTTACTGTATTATGAAAGTGTTGCTTCAACGATGTCGAAATGCCAGTGTTACTGTGGATGGACAAGTGACGGGAAAAATAGATCTTGGATATGTATTATTAGTAGGCATTACGGCAACGGATAGTGAAAAAGAAATAAATTATTTAGTAGATAAGATCGCTGGCTTGCGTTTATACGAAGATGATGAAGGCAAGATGAATCATTCTATCGTAGAAGTAGGAGGCTCAATTCTTTCTGTTTCCCAATTTACATTATATGCGGATACACGAAAGGGTAGAAGACCGAGCTTTATAGAAGCAGCCCGCCCAGAAATAGCGAAACCATTGTGGGAACTGTTTAATGCGAAGCTTCGTGATAAAGGGTTCACTGTGGAAACAGGTGTTTTTGGCGCAATGATGGATGTAACGCTCACAAACGATGGCCCAGTGACTATTATGTTGGAAGTATGATTGAGAGCTAAGTATCCAAAGTCAAAATATTAATGCAGGTAGCTTAAGTAGGTTTTTGGAGTACTTTGGATTTGAATGTTTAGTTAGTACTATTACCGAGATATTTAAATACGATGGGGCGCTAGCTAGGCTAGCGCCCCATCGTATTTTTCGGTAATACTATTACTAACATTCCTCCGTCGTACTGCTAAACCTAGTAATCAAAATGCTAAAGCTTTATGCTAATCAGAGAATAGATTACCTTCTTATACATTAAAAAGCAGCCAAAGATGCAATTTTGGCTGCTCATCACTTCTTAATTAGTTTATCGCTTACTATTTTCAAAAAAATAAGAAGAGACTTCCTGTTATAAAAGTAAATGTGCAAGCTACATACCATCTTCACAGGCTAATTTAGAAGAGCTTCTACGCTAATTTTCCACTCTTAGTAAAAGAGAATATGCTCCAAAATAGGTAGCAGTAAATGTATAGAGAAGACTCGAGTGCCCGAAATTGTATCTTCGGGCACTTATATTATTGGTAGGAAAGTATCTTTTTACTAATTATCCAAAAAGGTTTTAATCTTATTCTCATAGTTGAAGGAGGGGGAAGAACAGATAATCGCCATAAGATTACCGAAAAAAGAGAAGCTACTTGTGACTTTAGTCACGAGTAGCTTCTCTAGAAAATCGCTCGGTAATAATATAGTGACTAGTCTGCTCGAAGCCCACCAGAAACGAGGGAATCAAGCTTTAACCTTGATATGTCACTTACACTTTCTTAATCTAACTCATTATCAAAATAGTTAATAATTCCATTATAAATTCCATGTGTTGCTTGATCTCTAAATTGTTTAGTTGTGACATTTCGTTCTTCGGTAGGATTACTCAAATATCCTAGCTCTATTAAAACTGCATTTTGCTTGTTTTCACGTAAAACTAAATAATTCCCTGGTTGTATTCCTCGATCTTTAAGCGTAATCATATTACCTAAGCCAGCATGTACGTATTCCGCTAGTCTCTTTTGATAACCGTGCATATAATACGTCGTATATCCACGGACTGTACTATTTTCCACCGCATCATAATGTAAACTAATAAATGCATCTGCGCCTGCTTGGTGACCTATGGAAACACGTTTTCGCAGATCAACGTATACATCCGATTGTCTTGTCATAATGACGTTAGCACCAGCTGCTTGTAATTTAGATGAAAGCAATTCTGCTGTTAACAATGTTATATCCTTTTCATCTGTTCCAAGAGCTCCTGTAGTACCACGGTCATTACCTCCATGGCCTGGATCAATTACAATGGACAAGCCTTTTAATGTACCTTTTTTTCTAGGTTTCTTTTTTTCTTGTACTGGTAGATCTGTAGTTACAACAGAATTTGATGACGAAACTAACCAGCTTGCTACATAGGCTATTGATTGGTTCTCCAAAATGACTTTATACCAGTCGTTTACTTTGTCAGTTACTTCAAATGTTTCACCGGCATCTACTCGCTTTACTACAGCACTATTTGTCGAGCTGTCTGAGCGTAGATTAGTTCCATTATATAAAATGGTGATCGTATTAGTTGGTGCGGTAGATGTAGTGGAACTCGGCTCACTTAAAAATGTACCATAAAAACTGTATATCCATCCGATTTTTCCATTGTCTAATTCTACCTTTACCCAATTATGATCCGTATCAAGTACTTCGAATTGAGCTCCTCTAGCCACTTTTCCAATTTGTTTAGAGGATAGGTCCGCTTTTGCCCGAACATTTAATATATCAACTGATACAACAAAAAGCTTCTCCGAAGATTTAGTGTGAGAGCTCGTATTTTCTTTTGACGATTGGTCGGCAATTGTAATATATGCTGTGTTTACCCAGCCTTTTCTACCTTGAAAATCGATTTCAATCCATTCACCCTCTGATTTATAGGCAGGGGTTTGATCTCCCTCGCTAAGCTGCCCGATAACTGCAGAGGAGGTAGATGGTTCGGTTCGTACATTTAAGCGATTTACTTTAGAAACGATTTGTTTATTTGTCATTTCAATTGCTTCGCTTGATGTATACCAACTGGCAACCCAACCAGTTGTGGATCCGTATTTAACTTGAATCCAATCATTTTCTTTGTCGATCACAACTAGTTTGTCACTTTTTGTAACGGCACCAATTGTATCGTATGTAAGTCCTGGGCCTGATCGAACTTTCAACGAAGGAACATTTACGGTTACTTCGTTTTCTTGAGCATCTACTGAAATAGTTGGTATTAGTAGAATGACAGCAAGGATTAAAATGGTCATTTTTTGCACTATTTTATCTTTCATTGAATCACTCCCACTACCATTGTAAATATTCTGATATAAAATTTCTACCTTTTCTTCAAAAGGGTTGACTTATTTCCCTTACGTTATTAAGATAAAGTATAATTAAAAACTAAAACAAACCGATGACCGAAAAAGTAACTGTTTAAAACGGATGGTAAGAGAAGGGAAGACGTGGCTGAAATCTTTCCTACAAACGAACTCAGTGAACAACATTCGAGAGGATTTTTGTCGAAAGAGATTTTCTTTAGTAGGCAAAAACGGAGCTGGCCGTTATCCAGAGTTGAGAGGGTCAGTTTTTTTGACCAACTAGGGTGGAACCGCGGAAGCTTATATAAGCTCTCGTCCCTTGCTATATGCAAGGGATGAGAGCTTTTTTGTCTTTATTTCAACAGATGTCCAAACACCTGTCGAATAAAGACAAATTGAAAAAGAAAGGGGCAACAGCCATGGATATTAAAGTGCCAAGAGGAACACAAGACATTTTGCCTTCTGAAACAGCAAAATGGCAAGTGGTAGAAGATTTAATAAGAGAAACTTGCCGTATGTATCAATATAAAGAAATTAGAACACCTATTTTCGAACATACGGAACTATTTACAAGAAGTGTTGGAGATACCACAGATATCGTCCAAAAAGAAATGTATACGTTCCAAGATCGTGGGGATCGCTCCCTTACGCTTCGTCCAGAAGGTACAGCATCTGCAGTTCGTGCATTTGTTGAGCATAAAATGTTCGGATACCCAGACCAACCAGTGAAGTTATATTATATGGGTCCTATGTTCCGCTATGAAAGACAACAAGCAGGACGCTACCGTCAATTTGTTCAATTTGGAATCGAAGCAATCGGAAGTGCAGACCCAGCAATTGATGCTGAGGTAATTTCACTTGCGATGTCCGTTTATCAAAAAGCTGGCTTGAAAAAGCTGAAGCTTGTTATTAATTCGCTTGGTGACACAGAAAGTAGAGTTGCCCACAAAGAAGCATTAGTAAATCATTTTGAACCGCATATTGCAGAATTTTGTTCGGATTGTCAAAATAGATTGCAAAAAAATCCACTTCGTATTTTAGATTGTAAAGTAGATCGGAATCACCCATTAATGGCAACTGCTCCTTCATTAACCGATTATTTAAACGAAGAATCTGCTGCCTATTTTGAAAAGGTAAAAGAATATTTGACACTTTTAAATATTCCGTTTGAAGTAGATCCTAACTTAGTTCGTGGATTGGATTATTATAATCACACTGCTTTTGAGATTATGAGTGCAGCTGAAGGCTTTGGCGCAATTACAACACTTGCAGGTGGTGGAAGATATAACGGGCTAGTGGAAGAGCTTGGGGGACCAGCTTCACCAGGTATCGGATTTGCGATGAGTATTGAACGATTATTACTTGCGATCAATGCAGAAAATAATCAATGGGCGAATCTATCTTCTTTAGATGTATATGTAATTGGTATGGGGGAAGCAGCAAAGAAAAAAGCAGTCGAGCTCACCTATGAATTACGTCAAAATAATATCACCGCAGAGATGGATTATTTAGACAGAAAAATAAAAACACAAATGAAATCAGCAGATCGTCTAAAAGCAAAATTAGTGCTTGTTATCGGCGATGATGAACTTGAAAAACAAAGTGCCATGTTAAAAGTTTTGGCTACAGGAGATCAGCAACTTGTACCGTTTAGTGCTTTGATTGAACAAGTACAAAGTAATATATTTACCCAAGTGGAGGCAGAAGAACAATGAACAGAACGCATACAAGTGGACAGTTAAATGAACAGCATATTGGAGAGTCCGTCCAGTTAATCGGATGGGTACAAAAACGAAGAGATTTAGGAGGATTAATATTTGTAGATGTTCGCGATCGCTCAGGACTGGTGCAAGTTGTATTTAATCCAGAGATTTCAGAAGCAGCAATTCAAGTTGCAGAAAAACTTCGCAATGAATACATCATCCAAGTAAAAGGGACAGTTATTGCCCGCGCAGAAAACCAAGTGAATCCAAATATTCCTTCTGGTGCAATTGAAATACATGCGCAAGAAATTGAAATAATCAACGAAGCGAAAACTCCACCATTTGCAATCGAAAACAATACAGATGCTGGAGAAGATGTTCGTTTAAAATATCGTTATTTAGATTTAAGAAGACCGGCTATGTATGACACATTTAAAATGCGTTCTGACATTACAAAAACGGTAAGACGCTTCCTAGATGATGAAGGATTTTTAGAAGTAGAAACACCAATTTTAACGAAATCCACACCAGAAGGAGCACGTGACTATTTAGTGCCTAGTCGTGTGCATAATGGAGAGTTTTATGCATTACCGCAGTCTCCTCAATTATTCAAGCAATTGTTAATGGTAGGTGGATTTGAACGTTATTATCAAATTGCAAGATGTTTCCGTGATGAAGATTTACGTGCAGACCGTCAGCCTGAATTTACACAAATCGATATGGAAATGAGTTTCTTATCGATGGATGAAATTTTAGAGATGAACGAGCGCATGATGAAAAAAATCATGAAAGAAGTGAAAGGTATAGATGTGACAATTCCTTTTGCGCGTATGGATTATGATGAAGCTATGGCTCGTTATGGATCGGATAAACCAGATGTACGTTTTGGTTTAGAGTTAGTAGATTTATCAGAAAATGTAAAAGATAGCGCATTTAAAGTATTTGCTTCTGCAGTTGAAACTGGCGGACAAGTAAAAGCGATTAATGTAAAAGGAGCAGCAGCTAATTATTCACGCAAAGATATCGATGCGTTAGGTGAATTCGCTTCTGTTTATGGCGCAAAAGGTCTTGCTTGGTTAAAAGTGGACGAAGAAGGGCTTAAAGGACCTATCGCTAAGTTTTTCGAAGGGGAAGCAGCATCTAGCTTGATTCAAACATTGGAAGCCTCTGCAGGAGATTTATTGCTATTTGTAGCTGATAAAAAATCAGTTGTAGCAGATGCTTTAGGTGCACTTCGTTTAAAATTAGGAAAAGATTTAGGATTGATTGATGAAAACAGCTTTGAATTTTTATGGGTTGTGAACTGGCCATTGTTTGAATACGATGAAAAAGAAGGGCGTTACTACGCTGCACACCATCCATTCACACGTCCATTCGACGAAGATCTTCCTTTAATGGATACTGATCCAAGCAAAGTGCGTGCACAAGCATACGACTTAGTATTAAATGGCTATGAGCTTGGTGGCGGATCGTTACGTATTTATTCGAGAGAGGTTCAAGAGAAGATGTTTGAAATTCTTGGATTCTCAGAGGAAGAAGCAAAAGCACAATTTGGCTTCTTAATGGAAGCTTTTGAATATGGTACACCTCCTCATGGTGGAGTGGCATTCGGTTTAGACCGTGTAGTTATGTTGCTTTCTGGTAGCACAAACTTACGTGATACTATTGCTTTCCCGAAAACAGCAAGCGCTAGTGATTTATTAACACAAGCACCAAGTCCAGTAGCACAAGCGCAACTGGAAGAATTAAGTTTAAAAATAAGTAGCACACAATGATTTTCGTAAGAAATATGAAAAAAGTCATGAAATGCATCATTCAGAATAGTTAGAAAATAACATGATAAAATGATTGATGTTTCATAAATCGTATGCTATTATACAAGTAATACGAATCCTGATGTGTTCGCAACATGCAATCAGTTTTGACCGAACAATTTCTATCGTCGGGAGTCTAACTTTTATTATGAATGACATGCCCTATCTAAGGGACGTCAAAATTAATAAAGAGGACACCCACCTGCTGAGTGCGGGTTCAAAACGATACGCTTTATATTGTCGGCACGATTGGGATTCGTCCTAGATTACTAATGTCCCTCTAGCAATTGTTGCTGGAGGGTTTTTGTTGGGGCTAAAACCAACTAATTTGATACAGATGGAGTGTTTATATGTTACATCAATTTTCTAGAAATGAATTATCAGTAGGAAAAGAAGGCGTAGATTTAATCAGAAACACGACTGTCGCTATTTTAGGTGTCGGTGGGGTAGGCTCTTTTGCGGCAGAAGCATGTGCGCGAAGCGGAGTCGGTCGAATTATTCTAGTGGACAAGGATAATGTAGATATTACAAATATTAATCGTCAATTAGTAGCCTATATGTCAACAATCGGTCGTTCAAAATCAGCTGTGATGAAAGAACGAATTGCTGATATTAATCCAGAATGTGAAGTAATTGATATGCATATGTTTTATACAGAAGAAACGTATGAACAGTTCTTTGCGATGGATATAGATTATGTTATTGATGCATCTGATACTATTATTTATAAAGTACACTTGATGAAAGAATGTTTAAAACGTGGCATTAAAATTATTTCGAGTATGGGAGCTGCTAATAAAACAGATCCTACACGTTTCCAAATTGCCGATATTTCCAAAACACACACAGATCCTATTGCAAGAGTGATCCGTACGAAATTACGCAAAGAAGATCATATTACAAAAGGTATTCCAGTCGTGTTTTCCGATGAAAGTCCAATTGTTGTACGTGAAGATGTCGTTGGAACAGTAGGAAAACCAGATGCGGCGATCCGCAAAGCGAAAATGCCACCATCTTCCAATGCTTTTGTTCCATCTACAGTAGGCCTAATATGCGCTAGCTGGGTAATCAATGATATTACAAAAGAAATTCCTATTAATCGAGTAAAGTAATTAGTTGCAGTTTTTTCCTTTTCCCTTATACTAAAATTATTACATTGAGGAATGAGAGGGATAGATTATGACAGAATCGACTAATCAAGAAGCACCTAAAAAGAAAATGTCTTTGCAAGAAGCAGTGAAACAAAAGCTAGAAGCGAAGAAAAACCAAGCGAGTGGTGGCAAAGCCCAAGCAAATGGCAAGTCGGCTAACCAAAAAGCAAAAAGCCAAATGACGAAAAAAGTAAGCAATACACGCCGTAAAATGGGTGTGTAATCGTCTATCCAAAAAGCATCGCATGAGAAACATCTCATGCGGTGCTTTTTTTGTGAGAAATTCAGTTAGTTGGAATAATTTTAGTTTTAGTTGGAAAATGGAGCTGTTTAGTTGGAAAAAACATCGCTTTAGTTGTAAAAAAAGCATATTTAGTTGTAATATCCATTTTAATGGAAATTTAATGACATATCCTGTCATAGATAGAGTGAAATCAGTCATAATAAAAAGCTTCTTGTGAGCTGTTTTTTTTTTGAGAAAAACCTGGTTAGTTGGAATAATTATAGTTTTAGTTGGAAAATAGAACTGTTTAGTTGGAAAAAACATCGCTTTAGTTGTAAAAAAAGCATACTTAGTTGTAAAATCCATTTTTATGGAAGAATCCATGTTGCCTTCGATATATCTTCGCTGACCCTGAGTACGCACTCAATCCAACCAAAATTATATTCTAAGAAAAAATCCAAATTAAAAACCCAGATTAACATGAATCTGGGTTTAGTCACTATTTTTCTGTTTTAAACTTTTCTAAACGATTATAGATAGCAGCTAACCGTTTTTCTTCGCCTGCTTCAACCGGTTCATAAAATTTTGTGCCGACTAAATTATCTGGTAAATATGTTTGGTTTACCCAACCACCGAAAGTGCCGATTTTATGGTCATGCGGATATATATAGCCACCGTGTCCAAGCTCTGCTGCTCCGGCGTAATGGGTATCCTTTAAATGTTTTGGTATTTCCCCAGTTTTCCCAGCGTGAATGCTTGCGATTGCGGAATCGAGGGCTGAATACGCTGAATTGGATTTCTCTGATAAACACATAAGTACAACAGCATTTGCTAATGGGATGCGAGCTTCTGGTAATCCAAGTCTCTCTGCTGACTGAATTGCTGCGAGAACTTGTGGACCCACGGAAGGATTTGCAAGACCAATATCTTCGTAGCTCATAACGAGCAACCTTCTAGAAACTGCAACTAAATCTCCGTTTTCAAGTAAATGAGCTAGATAATATAGCGCTGCATCCGTGTCGCTTCCTCGAACCGATTTTTGTAAAGCGGATAATAAATTATAGAAATGTGATCCTTTTTTATCACCAAAAACTCCGACTCGGTCCACTAAGCTGTTCAATATACTATCTTCAACTTTTGTCACACCATCTTCTTCAAAGCTTGCAAAAATAGTGGATTCTAATAAAGTTAATGCTTTTCTAGCATCTCCATTGGCGGCGTCCGCTATTTTTTTTCGTTGTTCGTCAGTAATGGCAATGACCATTTTTCCTAACCCTTTATCCTTATCAAGCAAAGCTCGCTCTAAAAGCTTGTCCACATCTTCGGTTGTAAGCCGTTTTAGCTGTTTAATTTCCCCACAGCGTGAGCGGATCGCGGGGTTCACATCATGAAATGGATTTTCGGTAGTAGCCCCAATTAAAATAATCGATCCATTTTCTACATGTGGAAGAAGGGTATCCTGTTGCAATTTATTGAATCTGTGAATTTCATCTAAAAATAAAATCACTTTGCCGCTAATTCGTGCATCTGCTACAACCTCTTCTACATCTTTTTTCCCGGCTTTCGTTGCATTGAGAGCGACAAAAGGTAGCTTTGTTGTACCCGCAATCGCAAAAGCTAGCGAAGTTTTTCCTACCCCAGGATCTCCATATAAAAGCATAGAAGGGACGTGACCATTTTTTATCATTTTATATAAAGCAGTATCTTTTCCGATAACATGCTGCTGTCCTGCAATTTCATCAATCGTTTGCGGTCTCATACGATATGCTAAAGGTTCGTTGCTCAAAACAATCTCTCCTCGTTCAAACATCTGTTCTTTAATTATAGCGAAGTTTCTTGGAAAAGTCATTTTGAATTCGCTCTAGCCCTTAGTTATGCTATACTTATGAAAGTATTTTCTTAAAATTAATGAGGTGGAATATATTGAAATTTTCAACAAAAGGACGATATGGATTAACGATTATGGTCGCTTTAGGAAAACAGTATGGTGAGGGACCGATCGCGCTTCGACAAATTGCAGCAGAGTATAATTTATCCGAGGCATATTTAGAGCAAATCGTTTCTCCATTGCGAAATGCAGGACTTGTTAAAAGTGTGCGAGGTGCTTACGGTGGATATATGCTATCCAGTAAGCCAAACGAGATTACTGCTGGTGATGTTATTCGCGTTTTGGAAGGACCGATTCAAATAGTAGAAGGTATTGAAGAGGAAGAACCACCACAACGCGAACTATGGATGCGTATACGAGACGCAGTAAAAAATGTACTTGATACAACGACAATAGAAGATTTGGCAAAATATACAGAAGATAACCCAGATGATACTGGATACATGTTTTATATTTAAGGAGTCTTACAAATGACTAGAATTTATTTAGATCATGCTGCTACTTCCCCAATGGCGGAGGAAGTTATACAAACATTTACAACAGAACTAAACGAAGAGTATGGAAATGCATCAAGCATTCACCAAACAGGTAGAAACGCACGAAAAAAATTAGACCAATCACGTAATGTTTTTGCAGCTAGTATCGGTGCTCATGAAACAGAAATTACGGTAACAAGCGGCGGGACAGAAGCGGATAACTACGCTTTATTTGGTACTGCGTACGCTCGTAAAAACGAAGGTAAGCATATTATTACAACGCAAATTGAACATCATGCAGTGCTGCATGCTTGTGAGCAATTAGAACGTGAAGGATTTGAAGTAACGTATTTACCAGTGAATAAAGAAGGAGTCATCGATATCAATGACTTGAAAAATTCGCTGCGAGAGGATACTATTTTAGTTTCTGTTATGTATGCGAATAATGAGGTAGGTGTGATTCAACCAATTCAAGCAATTGGAGAATTATTAAAAGATCATCCTGCTTATTTTCATACAGATGCAGTACAAGCATACGGTAGTTTTGAAATAGATGTGCATGCATTACATATCGATTTGCTAAGTGTGTCTAGTCATAAGATTAACGGACCAAAAGGAATAGGATTTTTATATGCACGTAAAGGAATCTTATTAAAACCTTTGTTTTATGGTGGGCAACAAGAACGAAAAAAACGTGCAGGAACTGAAAATATTCCGGCGGTAGTAGCTTTTGCAAAAGCAGTTGAACTAAAGCAAGCAAATTTACAAGAAAGCATTACCCGAAATGTTCAGTTGAAACAAGCCTTCCTAAAGCAACTCGAAAGTAATGGTGTTCAGTTCACAGTAAACGGTCCACAGGAAAATGTGTTACCGCATGTATTGAATATTAGCATCCCGAAAACGGATGTAGAAACATTTTTAGTACAACTTGATTTAGCTGGAATCGATGCGTCGAGTGGTTCTGCATGTACTGCTGGTTCTATCGATCCATCCCATGTTTTAGTAGCTATGTACGGGGAGAACACCCCGGAGTTACGTAACTCTGTCCGCTTTAGTTTTGGTATAAATAATACAGAGCAGCAAGTAATCGAAGCTGCAAATAAAATAAGTAAAATTATTCAATAAATTGAATGATTGAAATGAGTGATTAAAAGTGAAAAAAATAGAAGATACACGAGTAGTGATCGGAATGTCCGGTGGAGTGGACTCATCCGTTGCTGCTTATTTATTGAAAGAACAAGGATATGACGTTATCGGTATTTTCATGAAAAACTGGGATGATACCGATGAATTTGGTGTTTGTACTGCTACCGATGACTATGAAGATGTTATTAAAGTGTGCAACCAAATTGGAATTCCTTACTACGCGGTGAATTTTGAAAAACAATATTGGGATAAAGTATTTACGTATTTCTTAGAAGAGTACAAAGCGGGAAGAACACCAAATCCGGACGTTATGTGCAACAAAGAAATTAAATTCAAAGCGTTTTTAGAGCATGCATTAGCATTAGGTGCTGACTATTTAGCGACTGGGCACTACGCTCAAGTTGAAGTACGTGATGGACAAACTCGTATGCTACGCGGTAAAGACAATAACAAAGATCAAACCTATTTCTTAAACCAATTAAACCAAGAGCAATTAGAAAAAGTTATGTTCCCAATTGGCCATTTAGAAAAGAAAAAAGTTCGAGAAATTGCATTAGAGCAAGGTTTAGCAACTGCAACGAAAAAAGATTCTACTGGTATTTGTTTTATCGGAGAAAGAAACTTTAAAGAATTTTTAGGTCAATACTTACCAGCCCAAAAAGGTGTTATGGAAACAATGGATGGTAAACAAATGGGGCATCATGATGGATTGATGTACTATACGATTGGACAGCGTCATGGTTTAGGCATTGGTGGCTCTGGAGACCCTTGGTTTGTTATTGGAAAAGATTTAGAACGAAATGTATTATTAGTAGGTCAAAATATAAATAATGATGCACTTTTTTCTACAAGTTTAACTGCAACTAATCTATCGTTTACAACGACAATAGAAAAACCAACTTCCTTTAATTGCACAGCAAAATTCCGTTACCGTCAAGAAGATGTTGGCGTTCATGTAGAGTTACTTTCGGAAGATAGAGTACTTGTAACATTTGACCAACCAGTTCGCGCAATTACACCAGGACAAGCGGTTGTATTTTATCAAGGTGATGAATGCCTAGGTGGAGCAACGATTGATGAAGTGTTTAAGGATGGATTGAAATTGGACTACGTCGGGTAACTGGAGGTTTTAACATGAATTACAATGAATTAGGCATTCAAGCAATACAAGAAGAAAATTATGAAAAAGCAGTAGAATTATTTACAAAGGCGATCGAAGAAAATCCGAACGAAGCCATTGGTTATATAAATTTCGGAAATCTGCTTTCTTCTATGAATGAGAATGATCGGGCGGAGCGATTTTTCCAAAAAGCAATTACGCTAGATGAACACGCTGCAACTGCCTATTATAGTCTAGCAAATTTATACTATAATGCGGACCGTTTCGAGGAAGCTGCAAAGCTTTATGAAAAAGCTATTGCAAATGGAATTGAAGGAGCAGATGCATACTTTATGCTAGGGAAAAGCTTTGAAAAAGAAGGACATACGAAGCTTTCCTTGCCATATTTACAACGTGCTTATGAACTTGCACCAGATGATATTCAAGTTGCTCTTTCCTATGGTATAGCATTAGCAAGTATGGAAATGTTTGAGCAAGCAGAACCTATTTTTAAGATGATTTTAACTCAAGATGCAGAAAATGCAGATGCACATTATAATTTAGGTGTATTATATGCTGTTTCTACTACAGATACAGACGCTGCTCTACATCATTTGAAACAAGCATTCACAATCCAACCAACTTATGATCAAGCACGCTATGTGTACGACATGATTTCATTACGCAATTAATCGAACAGTTAAAACCCCGGAGGCGATAGTATGACAAACGAAATGAACAATGAGAAACAGTTTATATCTGGTCGTCCTATCGTCTCTATTTTTCATAACCCTCAAAACCTATTTTCCATTATCAAATTAAAAATAAAATCCACTAATACTACATATACCGATAAGGAAATAATCGTCACTGGTTATTTTCCTTCACTTGTTCTAGAAGAAGCTTATAAATTTACTGGATTTATCAAAAATCATCCAAAGTACGGTGTGCAATTCCAAGTAGAGACCTTTCAAAAAGAAGTACCTGCAACCGAGCAAGGTATTGTCCATTATTTATCGAGTGATATGTTTCCTGGAATTGGGCGGAAAACGGCTGAAACGATCGTGAAAAAACTCGGACCAAATGCGATCAATAAAATATTGGACGATCCACAAGCATTAGATGTGATTCCGCGCCTTGCTGAAGAGAAAAAACTAACGCTACGATCCGTTTTAGAACAAAACCTAGGGTTAGAAAAAGTAATGATCCAGCTAAACGAATGGGGTTTTGGACCTCAAATTGCGATGAAAATATATCAAGCATATCGGGAAGAGACGATTACTGTTTTAACAAAAAATCCATACCGTTTAATAGAAGAAGTAGAAGGTGTGGGATTTGTTCGTGCGGATGAGCTTGGCTATAAATTAGGTATTCAAGGAAACCACCCGGACCGTATTAAAGCGGCTATTTATCATTTATTGCAAACCGCTTCTTTAAGTGAGGGGCATGTCTTTTTATATGCGGAGCAGTTATTAGAATCAGTGAAAAAGTTATTAGAAACCGCTCAAAGAGAAGAAATACCGTTTGAAGCGATTTCCAAGTGTTGCATTGAACTTGCCGAAGAAAGCCGGATTGCTGGGGAAGTGAATCGGTTTTATATTCCTTCTCTTTATTACTCGGAAGTTGGAATTGCTTCTAAAATTGAAACGCTGCTTGGTGAAAATGACACACATCAAAAATTTCCACTAGCCGAGATGAAAAAGCATTTAGGCGGGATAGAGGAACGGCTAGGTGTTCAGTATGCTGCTACTCAAGTTAAAGCAATTGAAACGGCTTTAAATGCTAGTATGACGTTATTAACAGGGGGACCGGGTACTGGGAAAACAACGGTAGTCCGAGGAATCGTTGAATTGTACGGGGAACTTCATGGACTTTCACTCGATCCAAAAGAATGGGCAAAAGACAAAAAACCCTTCCCTGTTGTATTGGCTGCACCAACCGGTAGGGCTGCAAAACGGTTGAGTGAGTCCACAGGATTACCAGCCATGACTATTCACCGACTGCTAGGATTTACAGGTCAAGAAGATGACGATGCAGAAGGAAATGAAATTGAAGGTAAGCTCATCATTATTGATGAGACATCCATGCTCGACACATGGCTCGGACATCAATTATTAAAAGCGATTCCAAAAGATGCCCAAGTGATTTTTGTAGGAGACCAAGATCAGTTGCCTCCTGTTGGACCCGGGCAAGTGCTAAAAGATTTACTTGCTTCTAAACGAATACCAACTGTTGAACTAATAGATATTTATCGCCAATCTGAAGGGTCTTCCATCATTGAATTGGCCCATGATATGAAAAAAGGTACGGTTCCGCAAACTCTATTGGATAAAACGAGAGACCGTTCATTTATCAAGGCTTCGACGGAACAAATACCGAAAGTCGTAGAACAGGTATTGAAAAGTGCTTTATCTAAAGGCCATTCTATCCGGGATATCCAAGTTCTAGCTCCGATGTATAGAGGCCCTGCTGGTATTGATGCCTTAAATAAAATGATGCAAGAAATGGTCAATCCAAATCCTGATGGCAAACGAAAAGAAATGATCTTTGGTGAAACAATTTACCGAATCGGTGATAAAGTGCTTCAACTTGTCAATCAGCCGGAAAGTAATGTGTTTAACGGAGATATGGGAGAAGTCGTGAGTATTTTCAAAGCTGCGGAGACCGTTGAAAAAAAAGAAATGCTCGTTGTTTCTTTTGATGGTACGGAAGTGACGTATGAAAAAAATGACTTGAACCAAATTACTTTAGCCTATTGCTGTTCCGTGCATAAATCCCAGGGGAGTGAATTTCAAACCGTTATTATGCCAGTGACGAGAACTTATATGAAAATGCTCCGTCGCAACCTTTTGTATACAGGAATAACGAGGGCAAAAAATTTCTTGATACTATGCGGGGACCCGCAAACTTTTAAATATGGGGTTGAGCGGACAGATGACTTGCAGCGTCTAACAACGCTGAAAGACCGCTTGGTTGGCAGTGAAGAAGAACCGGTAGAGGAAGCAGAACATACCTTGCCAGAAGAAACTTTAGAAGACACGACTCTTCTAACTGCCGATAACTATCATTTGATTGATCCACTAATTGGCATGAAAGGAATAACACCTTATCAATTTATGGAGGCAGACAATTGACATTGAGACAATTGTTTCTTATAATCAATTGCATATAACGAAAATGTTGACGGAGAAAGTACTATTATTACCTGACTAGAGAGGGATTCCAAGGCTGGAAGAATCCCCAGTGCATAATAACTAGGAAAGCTACTCTTGAGTGCAGTTAAAACCTGCCGTATTGCTGCGTTAAAGCTTCTTTAAGAGACATATTTGGCTACAAGCTAATATGTAACTAGGGTGGTACCGCGAAATAATAGCTTTCGTCCCTTTTTGGGATGAGGGCTTTTTTTATTTCAAAAATTTAGGAGGAATTAAGATGAAACAATTAACAGGCGCTCAAATCAGACAAATGTATTTAGACTTTTTTATCGAAAAAGGACATACGCAAGAGCCATCTGCCCCACTAGTACCGATTAACGATCCGTCTTTACTTTGGATTAATAGTGGAGTTGCAACATTAAAAAAATATTTTGATGGTCGTGTTGTACCAGAGAATCCACGTATTACAAATGCACAAAAATCGATTCGTACAAATGACATTGAAAATGTTGGGAAAACGGCAAGACATCATACATTCTTCGAAATGCTCGGTAACTTCTCCATTGGTGAATACTTTAAAAGAGAAGCAATTGAATGGGCATGGGAATTCTTAACGGATGAAAAATGGATTGCTTTTGAACCAGAAAAATTATCGATCACGGTTCATCCTGAAGATGAAGAGGCATATAATATTTGGAAAAATGAAATTGGTATTCCGGAAGAAAGAATTATTCGACTTGAAGGTAACTTCTGGGATATCGGAGAAGGTCCAAGTGGTCCGAACTCCGAAATTTTCTACGATCGTGGAGAAAGCTACGGTAATGACGAAAATGATCCGGAGTTATATCCAGGCGGAGAAAATGAACGTTATTTAGAAATTTGGAACTTGGTATTTTCTGAATTCAACCACAATCCAGATCATACGTACACTCCACTGCCAAAACAAAACATTGATACTGGTATGGGTCTGGAACGTATGGCAAGTGTTGTACAAGACGTTCCTACAAACTTTGATACTGATTTGTTTATCCCAATTATTCGCCAAACAGAAAGCATTGCTGGAAAAACATATCGCTCGAACGCTGAAGATGATGTAGCGTTTAAAGTAATTGCAGACCATGTTCGTACAGTTGCTTTTGCAATTGGAGATGGTGCCCTTCCATCCAATGAAGGTAGAGGTTATGTGCTTAGAAGATTACTTCGCCGCGCGGTACGTTTTGCAAAACAACTTGGTATCGAGAAACCATTTTTATATGAGCTTGTACCAGTTGTCGGAGAAATAATGCAAAGCTTTTATCCGGAAGTGTCTGCGAAAAAAGATTTTATCATGCGTGTTATGAAGACAGAGGAAGAGCGATTCCATGAAACACTTCATGACGGTTTAACAATTTTAGAAAAAGTAATTGAAGAGCAACGTGCAAAAGGGGAGTCATTTATCCCTGGGACAACTACTTTTACCCTATATGATACGTACGGCTTCCCAATTGAATTGACGGAAGAATACGCAGAAGAAGCAAATATGACCGTAGACCACGAAGGATTCCAAACAGAAATGGAAGCGCAACGATCTCGTGCTCGTGCTGCTCGTCAAAATGTCGATTCTATGCAAGTTCAATCAGAAGTATATAGCAATCTTCATGATGAAAGTAAATTTGTTGGTTATGAGACGTTGACTGTATCAACTAAAGTTTCATCGATTATTCTTGGACAAGCATTGGTGAAATCGGCTAGTGAAGGCGATGAAGTACAGGTTATCTTAACGCAAACTCCATTCTATGCTGAAAGTGGTGGACAAATTGCGGACCATGGAGCAATAGAAAATGAGTCTTTTAGAGGATTTGTAAAAGATGTACAAAAAGCTCCGAATGGACAAAACCTGCATACGGTAGTAATTGAATCGGGTGAGATAAATACAGATACAACTGTAATGGCAAGTGTAGATACTTCCTTACGTGGTCATACGATTAAAAATCACTCTGCAACACATTTATTGCATCAAGCGCTAAAAGATGTTTTAGGAACTCATGTAAACCAAGCGGGTTCTTATGTTGGTCCTGATCGTTTACGCTTTGACTTTTCTCATTTTGGACAAGTAACAAAAGAAGAGCTTGAGAAAATTGAACGTATAGTAAACGAAAAAGTGTGGGATAATATCCCGGTAGTTACTGGATACCATAATATCGATGATGCGAAGAAAATGGGCGCAATGGCATTATTCGGTGAAAAATACGGTGATATAGTTCGAGTTGTACAAATGGGATCATTCTCTCTAGAGCTGTGCGGAGGAGTTCACGTACAAAACACTTCTGAAATCGGATTCTTCAAAATCCTATCAGAAAGTGGAATTGGAGCAGGTACACGACGTATTGAAGCTGTTACTGGTAAAGGTGCTTACGAGTTTGTTAAAGAAGAAGAACATGTACTTGAAGAAGCAGCAAGCTTATTGAAAGCTCAACCAAAAGATTTTGTTTCTAAAGTAGCACAAACATTACAAGAACTTAAAAATACACAAAAAGAAAATGAATCACTTTCTGCAAAAATTGCTAATAGCCAAGCAGCTTCTGTATTATCTTCTGCTCAAACGATAAACGATGTTACCGTTTTATCCGTAAAAGTAGAGGCAAAAGACAACAATCAGCTACGTCAAATGATGGATGATTTAAAACAAAAACTTGATAAAGCGGTTATCGTCCTTGGAGCAATCGATGGGGAAAAAGTAATGATTTCTGCTGGAGTGACGAAAGATTTAGTAGGTGGGAACTATCATGCTGGAAATATCGTCAAACTAGTAGCAGAACAATGTGGTGGTAAAGGCGGCGGTCGACCTGACTTCGCAATGGCTGGTGCAAAAGACGGTAGTAAACTAGAGTCAGCTTTAAATTCTGTTTACGAATATATGAAATCTATCTAAAGAAATTAGGTATATTTGATACTATTTCCAATTTCGGTTATACTGAAAATATTAGATAAGTAAAGTTGCCTACTAAAATCGAAAGCGAGGTGCTGATCATGAGTTCATTTGATAAAACGATGAAATTTAATTTTCCTGAAGAATCGATGGAACAGGAAGTCAAACATGTGATGCTACAAGTGCACTCTGCACTAGAAGAAAAAGGGTATAATTCTATCAATCAAATTGTAGGCTATCTACTATCTGGTGATCCAGCTTATATTCCTCGCCATCAAGATGCGCGTAATATGATTCGAAAACTAGAACGTGACGAGATTTTAGAGGAATTAGTAAAATTTTATATTAAAAGAAATAATGAGGCTTAAAAATGCGAATTATGGGTTTGGACGTCGGTTCCAGAACAGTTGGCGTTGCGATAAGTGACGCAATGGGTTGGACGGCACAAGGTATTGAAACCATCAAAATTAACGAAGATGAACTAAATTTTGGTTTAGACCGTATTGATGAGTTGGTAAAGCAACATGAGGTGAAAGAATTTGTTGTTGGTTTCCCCAAAAACATGAATAACACTATTGGTCCCCGGGCGGAAGCATCTGAACGTTATGCGAAGCTACTAACCGATAAATACCATTTTCCAGTTACAATGTGGGATGAAAGATTGACAACAATGGCTGCAGAACGTATGTTAATAGATGCAGATGTTAGCCGTAAAAAACGGAAACAAGTAATTGACAAGATGGCCGCTGTAATGATTTTACAAGGCTATCTTGACAGAAAAAACAGATGAGGTGACTGCAATGGATCATGGTCAAGAAAATATTACAGTAGTAGATGAAAATGGTAATGAGCAGCTTTGCAATGTACTATTCACATTTGAATCAGAAGAATTCGGAAAATCGTATGTACTTTATTATCCAGTAGGTGCTGAAGAAGATGAAGAAGAAGAAATCGAAATTCACGCATCTTCATTCACTCCGAACGAAGCAGGCGAAGATGGAGATTTACTTCCAGTAGAAACGGATGCTGAATGGGATATGATCGAAGAGATGTTAAATACATTTTTAGCTGAAGAAGACGAAGATTAATCATCCAAAAAGGAAGGAAAGAGGCTCTCCTCGTTCCTCCTTTTTCTTTTTGGTCATTATCTAGTATAATGAATTGGAATAAGGGGGGAAACCCGTGGGAAACGAATCAAAAAAAGAGATAATGTTTGATCGGATGAAAAAAAAGAAAAAAGAAGTGAAACTTGTCAGAAGAATAGTGTTGGCCATTGTACTTTTTCTTCTTATTGTAGGTGGAATCGGTGGATTTATTGCTTATAGTTATGTGAAAAGTGCATTAGAGCCAATGGATCCAGCTTCAGAAGAACAAGTGGAAGTCGACATACCAATTGGTTCTGGTTTAGATACAATTGCCGCAACACTAGAATCGAATGGGATTATTAAAAATGCAAAAATATTTAAATACTATGCCAAGTTCAATAACGAATCTAATTTTCAAGCCGGAAAGTATAACTTAACAAAAGCGATGACGTTAGATGAAATTATCAAAAGTTTGAAAAATGGTAAAGTATATAGGGAACCGTTGTTTACTTTGACAATTCCAGAAGGTCTTACATTAGAACAGATAGGACAAGTAGTCGAAAAGAAAACTGGAAAATCTGCTGATGAATTTTTTAAGCTTGTAACCAGCGATGAATTTGTCGATAGAATGATGGTCAAGTACCCAAATCTCCTCTCTGCTGAGATTAAAGGAGAAAATGTTCGGTATGCATTAGAAGGATATTTATATCCTGCAACTTACCCTTTTTTCGAAGAGGATCCATCATTGGAAGTAATAGCCGATACAATGATTGCAAATACAGAAAAAACGGTATCAGCCTATTATGATCTCTTGCAAGCAGAGGAAAAAACAGTGCACTGGTTATTGACATTTGCTTCACTGCTAGAAGAAGAAGCTACTGCACAAACGGATAGAGAAACAATTGCAAGCGTCTTTTATAATCGACTGGAAATAGATATGCCATTGCAAACGGATCCGACCGTTTTATATGCATTAGGTAGTCATAAAGATCGTGTATTATTTGAAGATTTGGAAGTGGATAACCCGTACAATACATATCAGAATGTAGGTTTGCCACCGGGTCCAATAGCGAATGCAGGAAAATCATCTATTGAAGCAGCTTTAAATCCAACAGATACTGATTATTTTTATTTCCTTGCTGACAAGGAAGGACAAAATCACTTTTCCGAAACGTATGAACAACATCTTCAAAAAATAGACCAATATTTAAAATAATATGCCGCAGGAGAAGGAATGATGTCGCATTCCTTCTCCTGCTATGCTATTATAAGAGATGTTTTTGACATAAGAAATGCGGATGCGCCTATGGTAGGGATACAGTCCAAGTTCGCGATATCGTGTAACTACGGATGTATGACCTGCATACTGCTGTCACTTAACAGGTAAGGCGCTGGAGCTAGACAGTTACTAGATAAAAAAGTATACGCTTTCTTATCTAATTTAAAAGGGGTTAGCTAGTAATGAACGTAAGTGATGAATTTTTAAAAGACTTGATCAAACCTCGCTCCGCTATTTTTATGGAGATGGAGCAATATGCAAAAGAAAACCATGTGCCAATAATGCAGTTAGTTGGGATGGAATCCTTACTACAACTTCTTTCCTTGCAAAAACCGACATCGATTTTAGAGCTAGGGACTGCAATTGGCTACTCGTCTATGCGAATGGCAACGAAGCTAACAGAAGTAACAATTGTAACAGTAGAACGAGATGAGCAAAAAGCAGAACTTGCAGAAAGCTATATAGAGCGTGCAAATTTGCAAAATCGTATACAAGTTATCATTGGGGACGCTTTAGAAATTTCACAAGAGCAGTTGGCTGACCAAACATTTGATGCAATTTTCATCGACGCTGCCAAAGGACAATATAAAAACTTTTTTGAGAAGTACGCTCCATTGCTAAATGATGGTGGCGTTATTTATTGTGATAATTTATTGTTAAACGGCTTATCCGAATTACCGATGAGCGAAGTCCCAAGAAGAAAAAGAACAATGGTACGAAACCAGCATCAATTTATGGAGTGGCTGATGAATCATCCAGATTATGATACGGCATTCTTCCCAGTCGGAGATGGAATGTTAGTAAGTATTAAGAGGTGATAAGATGAAGAAGACAGAGCTATTAGTAACTCCCGCTAGTTTGGAACATTTGGCTGAGTTGATCACCGTTGGGGCAGATGCATTTTTAATTGGCGAGCAGTTTTATGGTTTGCGCTTAGCTGGAGAATTTACAATAGAGGACATTAAAGTTGCAAGAAAACGCACAAAAGAACATAATAAGAAATTATATGTGGCGGTAAACGGGTTATTTCATAATGACAAAGTGGATGCCCTTGCGCCTTACATGCAAAAACTACAGGAAATCGGTGTGGATGGTATAACATTTGGAGATTCTGCTGTTATTATTGCAAGACGTGAAGCAGGAGTTACTATTCCGTTGCACTGGAGTACCGAACAAACGGCAACAAACTATTTTACTGCTAATTATTGGGGCAAGCGTGGGGCAAACCGCGCTGTTTTAGCGCGTGAGCTGAGCTTAGAAGAAATAGTAGAGATAAAAGAAAATGCTGATGTACAAATAGAAGTACAAATTCACGGAATGACGTGTATGTTCCAATCGAAACGTTCGTTACTAGGCAATTACTTTTTGTTCCAAGATAAAGCGATGGAAATAGAAAATCGTTCTAACAATAAAAACATGTTTTTACATGATAAAGAAAGAGCGAATAAGTATCCGATTTTCGAAGACCAAAATGGTACCCATATATTTAGCCCAAATGATATATGTATGATTGATGAGCTGGACGAACTTTTAGATGCGGAAGTAGATAGTTTGAAAATAGATGGGATTTTAAACGATCCATCTTATGTAACAGCTATTACAGGCTATTACCGTCAAGCAATAGATGCGTACTATGATTCTGCCGCTAACTATAAAAAGATTAAAAAAGAATTGTTCAACCAAATTAACGAAATACAACCTCCACTCAGACCATTAGACACTGGTTTCTTCTTTAAAGAGACGGTCTATTAAGAAAGGAAGGTTATAAGTGACGGTTACTAAATTAGACGATATAAGTGAGCTAGTAGACGGCAAACGCGTTATTATTAAAAAACCAGAGTTACTAGCACCTGCAGGAAGCTTGGAAAAACTGAAAATTGCTGTTCATTATGGGGCTGATGCTGTATTTATCGGTGGTCAAGAATTTGGATTACGTTCAAACGCAGGAAATTTCTCGATTGAGGAAATGCGGGAAGGTGTCGAATTTGCAAACCGATATGGGGCAAAAATATACGTAACGACTAATATATTTGCACATAATGAAAATATGGCTGGGCTAGAAAGCTATTTGCAAGCTGTAGAAGATGCCGGTGTAACTGGAATCATAGTAGCAGATCCATTAATTATTGAAACTTGTCGTACTTTTGCTCCTAAGCTAGAGTTGCATTTAAGTACACAACAATCATTATCCAACTGGAAGGCTGTTCAATATTGGAAAGAAGAAGGCCTTCATCGGGTAGTGCTTGCCCGTGAAACGACTGGCGATGAAATTCAACTAATGAAAGAAAAAGTGGATATTAAAATTGAAACTTTTGTACATGGGGCTATGTGTATTGCGTATAGCGGTAGATGTACGCTTTCTAATCATATGACGGCCCGCGATTCTAACCGTGGTGGCTGCTGTCAATCATGTCGTTGGGATTATGATTTATATGAACAAAACAATGGGGAAGAACTCCCGTTATTTGAAGAAAAAGATATTCCATTTGCGATGAGTCCAAAAGATTTAAAGCTGCTCGAATCCATACCAAGAATGATTGAGATGGGGATAGACTCATTAAAAGTCGAAGGGCGTATGAAATCCATCCACTATATTGCGACAGTTGTCAGTGTTTATCGAAAAGTAATCGATGCATATTGTGCGGATCCAGAAAACTTTGTGATGAAACAAGCATGGCTAACAGAGCTTGAGAAATGTGCAAACCGTGAAACGGATACAGCGTTTTTTGAAGGTGAACCTAGTTTTGAACAGCAAATGTACGGTGTGCACGATAAAAAACTCGGTTACGATTTTGTAGGACTCGTGTTAGAATATGACGAGGAAACGCAAATAGTAACGCTTCAACAGCGAAATTATTTTAAGCCGGGTGATGAAGTTGAGTTTTTTGGACCCGAAATTGAAAACGTTCGAATAAAGATAGATGAAATAACGAATAAAAAAGGACAAGTGTTAGATGCAGCAAGACATCCTTTAGAAATAGTACAGTTTAAATGTCCTGTTAAATTGTACCCAAATAACATGATGAGAAAGGGGCTAAAATAATGTCAAGTCGAACTCCTCTTATCATAGGAATCACTGGCGGTTCTGGTTCTGGGAAAACGAGTGTAACAAATGCAATAAGTGATGTATTCAAAGACCATTCCGTTGTCGTGATCGAACAAGATTATTATTATAAAGACCAAAGCCATTTAAAATTTGAAGAACGTTTAAATACAAACTATGATCACCCACTTGCGTTTGATAATGATTTGCTTATTGAACATATTCATGACTTGTTAAACAATAAGGCAATCGAAAAACCGGTGTATGATTATGCGCAGCATACGCGTTCTACTGAAACAATTACAATAGAGCCAAAAGATGTAATCATCCTAGAAGGAATATTAGTGTTAGAAGATGAGCGTCTTCGTAATTTAATGAACATCAAATTATTTGTCGATACGGATTCAGATTTACGTATTATTCGCCGTATTTTGCGCGATATCCACGAAAGAGGTCGTACAGTTGAATCGGTAGTGGAACAATATCTCACGGTCGTTCGTCCAATGCATAACCAATTTATAGAGCCAACTAAAAAATATGCAGATATCATTATTCCTGAAGGCGGACAAAATGAAGTGGCAATAGATTTAATGGTTACAAAAATAAAAACAATTCTTGAAACTGACGTTATTGTATAATATGATGATTGGTGATTGACAATAATTTCATGAAATTCATATCATTTTAAAGTTCGGCATATGAATGGTACATGAACATGTTTTAAGTGTGTATTTAAAGGAGTGTATGGGAAGTGTCAACAGAGAAACAATATCCAATGACCGTTGCTGGGAAACAAAAATTAGAAGAAGAATTAGAGTTATTAAAAACGGTAAAACGTAAAGAGGTAGTAGAACGTATTAAGATTGCAAGAAGCTTCGGTGACTTATCCGAAAACTCGGAATATGATTCTGCAAAAGAAGACCAAGCATTCGTAGAAGGAAGAATTTCTACTCTTGAGTCAATGATTCGAAATGCAGTTATTATTGAAGAAGAAGGCAATAATGATACTGTATCACTAGGGAAAACGGTAACATTTATCGAAATTCCTGACGGTGATGAAGAAACTTATACAATCGTTGGTTCAGCAGAAGCTGATCCACTGGAAGGTCTAATTTCAAATGATTCACCTATCGCTAAAGGTTTACTTGGTAAAACAATTGGTGAAAAAGTGAAAATAGTCACTCCAGGCGGAGAAATGGACGTAGAAATAAAATCGATTTCGTAACGAAGAAAGAGGTAAACGACAATGTTTACCTCTTTTTTAAAAGAAAAGGAAAGTAATTATTCTTCTACATAACGGATTTTACGTCTGTAACGTAAATCAATTAAATTCATAGTACATAAGTAAGGAAATAGAGTAATAGAAAGTGGTTGCCAAATGGAGCTATTGAAATTAATTTTTCACTGGACAAGTCAGGCAGTCGTTGTGTTACCAATGTCACTTTCTTAAAGTTAGAAATATGTCTAAAGCCTTCCTCAAACGTTAGGAATAGGTATTAATCTATAAGGTATCTGTAATTTTGTTCATGGAAAATGAAACAAAATATACTTTATTAACGTCTTATAATATTGTATTCTCTAATCTATGGAGGAGGAATTAGATGAAAGAAAATAATCGTCGTATGAACTCAAGGCTAAATAGAAAGAAAAAAACAAATAAAATACTAAATATATTAATTGGTATAGTACTACTTTTAATTATCGTAGTTGTTGTAAATATTGTAACGGACGATAGTGCAGAGGAAGCAAACGTAGAACAAACTGTTTCCGATAATGAAGAAACGGTGGATGACACTTCAGAAGAAAACTCAACTAATCAAGAGGAAGATGATACTTCTGCGAACGAATCGGTTTCGCAAAATGAGTCAAACGAATCTTCATCGGCTGAAGAAGATGATACAACAGTAGATCAATCCCAGAATACTAACGATTCTAGTACTACTGAACGTCCTAGCAGTAGTCCAATCAGTGACAATGAAACAGTGGACCCTTCATGGGAACCAATTGGCACAAAACAAACTGGTGAACATGTCTCTAGCTATGATAGTTCATCGGTTGACTGGGCTGAGAAGGTAGAAGCACTTGCATATGCAGCAGGGTTGGATTCTTCTAATATGTATGTGAAGTTTTTAGGTAATGGTGGAAGTCCTCAAAAATCGATTGGAACCGTTACTTCGAAGGATGGAAAAGAAATTTATCGAATCCATTTAGAATGGGTAGATGGCCAAGGATGGAAACCAACAAAAAGAGAAAAGTTGTCAACATTAGAAGACGCCTCTTGACTTCAAGGGCGTCTTTGTCTTATTTTAAAAGAAGTGCTTTATCTTCATTCAGCAATTACTCTCACCTCAATAGATGAGATGAATGCTGTTTTGTTTACTGTTCAGCGGGTATTCAAGCGCCCGCTAAAAGAAGATAAAGCCTCCGGCGGATGTCACAGATTTTGAAAGGAGTCAATCGAGTAAGCTCGAATCAAAATCTGGACGCAATTACGCCAAGGCGTAATTGATAGAGAGGAGAAAAAAAGATGAAAATTGCAGTTATCGGTGCAATGGAGCAAGAGGTAGAATTATTACGAAATGAAATAGAAAATGCAGAAACAAAATTAATTGCAAATAGCGAGTTTACAATCGGTACATACAAAAATCATGAAGTAATTCTTTTGAAAAGCGGAATAGGTAAAGTAAATGCCGCAATGACAACGGCAATTCTTCTGAACGAGTATAAACCAGACTACGTTATTAATACAGGTTCAGCTGGCGGCTATGATCCAACCCTTTCAGTAGGAGCAATTGTTATTTCAGATGAAGTACGACATCATGATGTAGATGTGACAGCTTTTGGCTATGAGATTGGACAAGTGCCACAACTTCCAGCTGCATTTAAATCGGACGAGACTTTGATGAAACTAGCAGAAGCTGCGGTAAAAGAAATTGGAGAGCATGAAACGGCTACTGGGTTAATCGCGACTGGTGATATTTTCATGCATAATCCTGAAAAAGTAGAAGAGGTTCGTCGTCATTTTCCGCAGATGAAAGCGTGTGAAATGGAAGCGGCAGCTGTAGCACAAGTTTGTCATCAATTCGAAGTTCCTTTCGTTGTCATACGCTCTTTATCAGATATTGCAGGAAAAGAATCTTCTATAAGTTTTGATGAATTTTTACCCGTTGCAGCTAAGCATTCGACTGAAATCGTATTGCGTGTAGTAGAGAAGTTATAATTTGTCATGAATTAGACAAACTAGAATAGTTACTTTTATATTAATAATTTTTCCGTTCTATGCTATGATATAGGAACAAACGCTTTCATTTTCTTAGAGGGGGTAATGGAATGATCTTTTTAATGGGAATGTCTATTTTAATTACGGCTGTTTTAGCATTTATTATGATAGCAGAGACAAGTGAGGATTAAGTTCTTCTAAGCTCTTTTGGTGTTTGATACATCAAAAGAGTTTTTTTCATGAATATAAGACTGGTATAGTTTGACGAGTGCACGTTTTTCAATTCGTGAAACGTAGCTTCGAGATATTTTCAATTGCTTCGATATTTCTTTTTGGGTCATTGGCTCATGCCCAAGTAAGCCATATCGTCTAATCACAATATCTAGCTCTCGTTTTTCTAAATGAGATAAATGTGTATACAATCTGTTTGTATCTTCTTCATCAACAAGTTGCTCATCGGTACTTTTATCCATATTCTGAAGCAAATCTGTTATCTCCAAAGAATGGCCGTCTTTATCCATTCCGATTGGTTCGTGCAGTGAAACGTCTTTTTGTACTTTTTTCAATGAACGTAAATACATAAGAATTTCATTTTCTATACATCTTGCTGCATAGGTTGCTAGTTTTGTTTTTTTAGTAGGTGTATAGCTATTTACTGCTTTCATCAATCCAATTGTACCAATGGAGATATAATCGTCTAAGAGCTCGTGTTTTGGATGGAATTTTTTGACGACATGTGCCACAAGCCGCATATTTCGTTCGATTAGTTCGTCTCTTGCGGACAAGTCACCTTCCAAAAAACGATCGATCATTACTTTTTCTTCTTCTGGCGAAAATGGTTGATGAAACGCCTGACCCTTTAAGTAACCGAGAACAAGAGGGAGATCTGAGACAACACTTATAAATGCAGTCAAAAGACCAGAAATACTATTCACCTCCATCAAGTTATACACTATTACTATATGTCGAAAAACATAGGAATATGAAAAAAACGACTGCAAGTAGCAATCGTTCAAATTCCTTGGAAAAGTATTTATCCCGCATTAACGGGCAGTAAGACTCCCACTTCAAGATTTAAGAAAAGCGATAAAGATAAGTGGGAGATGACGGGGACTAAAAGCGCGACGTCCATGTCGCAACGTCCTGTGCGTAGAAAACCCCCACTGATTTAAGTTTCACTTTATACTTTTTTCAGTGTAAAAGTACTGATCATTAAAAAAGCAAGAATGATAAATAAAAACATGTAAGAAACTGAAGGTATCGTATCAATAGCAAAATAAGATAGCGTTAATATAACCCCTGCAACTGTAATAGGGAGCCCTGTAAAAAATCCATTTGATTCCGATATATTGAAACGGGCAAGTCTAAATGCGCCACAAGCAATATAAATGATTGTTATTGCCATTCCTGCTGTACTAAATTCTTGTAAAACTAGGGAATATAATAATAAGGCAGGTGCTACACCAAAAGATATAATATCACTCATCGAGTCGAGTTGTTTTCCAAGTTCCGATTCAAGATGAAACTTTCTTGCAACCATTCCATCGAAACGGTCTAATAAACCTGCTATAAATATAAATAACACACTGTATGCAGGAGCATCATTCATCGTTGCCATAATGGCTGCGCCACCAAATGCAAGATTTGCAATAGTAATCATATTTGCTGCATGTGATTTCAATTTTTTTCGGGTATTGGACATAATACTTTGTAAATACATTGTAAATCACTCCTTTACAAACCAACTATTTTGTTTATTATACTTTGAATAAGTAAAAAATGTAAGCAATTGTTTATAGGGAGATAGAGATGAGAGAAAAATTATATCAATCGATGATTGAGTTAACGAACGGTAAATGGTCTTCTACTATTATTCAATCCTTTGCTCGATCCAAGCTAAGTAAAACGATCATACCCTCATATATTAAATATTTTAATATAACTTTACAAGATGTTACTCAACCTATAAATGATTTTTCTACTTTGAATGAGTTTTTTATTCGTGAAGTGTCAACAAAGAGCAGACCAATACATGCTGGAACAAACAGTATTATAAGTCCTGTTGATGCAACAGTAGAAACATTCGGTCCTATTACAAAAGATGGTATTTTCTTTGTGAAAGACAAACCATATACCTTAGAAAACTTACTAGGGTCGTCAAAGATTGCAGAGCAGTTTGTAAATGGAAAGTACATCATTTTATATTTGAGTCCAGCTGAGTATCATCGTATCCATGCACCGGTCGACGGTGAAGTAATTCGTCAATATATGCTCGGAAAAAAATCTTATCCAGTTAATAAATGGGGTCTACAATATGGAAAAGAAGCAATCAGTGGAAATTACCGTTTGTTAACACAATTATGTATGCCAAACCATAAGCATTGTTTTCATATTAAAGTGGGGGCCATGTTCGTCAACTCGATTGAACTAACAAATACTTCTTCCACATGGAAAAAAGGCGAGGAAGTTGGTTATTTCTCGTTTGGATCAACTGTTGTTTTATTGTTTGAAGAGGATAGTATGGAGTTTTCTGCTACTTTGAAAGCTGGAAAGTTTGTACGAATGGGTGAGATAGTGGCAAATATGCTATAATCGTAAAAAGAAAAAGCGTCGAATTGGAGTGTTCGTTTTTGTATTCATATTTTATACCAAGTGAATTTGTGAGAAGCATCTTTCATATAACACCAGAATTTTTAAAAGAAAAAGGTGTGAAAGCGGTTATTACAGATTTAGATAACACACTAGTAGAGTGGGATCGTCCTAATGCAACACCAAAGTTAATTGAATGGTTTACTAGCATGAAGGCTGCTGGCATTCAAGTTACGATCGTTTCAAATAACAATGAATTACGAGTTAAGTCTTTTGCAGAACCACTCGAAATTCCTTTTATATCAAAAGCGCGTAAACCGTTAGGGAAAGCTTTCAAACAAGCGGTGAATAAAATGAATGTAAATCGGGAGGAAGTAGTTGTCATTGGAGACCAGCTCTTAACAGATGTGTTCGGTGGAAATCGACAAAAGCTTCATACGATTTTAGTCATTCCAGTTGCAAATTCAGATGGGTTTGTAACTAAATTTAATCGTATCGTTGAACGTAGAATTTTTAGTTATCTTGATAAAAAAGGTCAAGTAACATGGGAGGAAGAAGAGTGACAGAAGCACCAAAATGTATCGGTTGTGGAACAATTATTCAAACAGAGAAAGTAGGAGAGCCGGGATATGCCCCAGTTTCCTCATTGGAAAAAGAAGACATCATTTGTCAGCGTTGTTTTAGATTAAAAAATTACAATGAATTACAACCTGTTTCCTTAACGGACGATGATTTTTTACGAATTTTAAATGGTTTAGGAACGCAAAAAGGATTAATTGTTAAGATTGTCGATATATTTGACTTTAATGGTAGTTGGCTGCCTGGACTACATCGTTTTGTAGGAAATAATCCGATTTTGTTAATTGCGAATAAAGCGGACTTATTACCAAAGTCAGTGAAGAAAAATAAAGTGATTAACTGGATGAAACAAGAAGCGAAAAAATTAGGCTTGTCTCCAATTGATGTATTATTTGTGAGTGCACATAAAGGGACAGGTATGCCTGAGGCGATGGAAGCAATCGAGCATTACCGTAAAGGCGAAAATGTCTATGTTGTTGGTTGTACAAACGTTGGGAAATCAACTTTTATCAATCGTATTATTAAACAGGCAACAGGAGAAGATGCAGTTATTACAACCTCTCACTTTCCTGGAACAACACTGGATATGATTGAAATTCCATTGGACGATAAAAAAGCATTGTATGATACACCAGGTATTATCAATCATCATCAAATGGCACATTATTTAGATCCAACAGAGCTGAAATTTATCACCCCTAAAAAAGAAATTAAGCCAAAAGTGTTCCAATTAAACAGCGAGCAAACATTATTTTTAGGAGGATTATCTCGTTTCGATTTTATCAAAGGAGATCGTTCAGCATTTACTTGTCATATAGCAAACGATATTCCGATTCATCGAACGAAGCTTGAAAATGCGGACAACTTATATAAAGAGCATAAAGGGAAGCTATTATCTCCTCCATCGGAAGAGTTTGCAGATTTATTGCCACCTTTAGTGCGTCATGAATTTAAGATTAAAGATGCAAAAACAGATATTGTATTTTCAGGATTAGGTTGGATCACTGTCCAACAAGGTGGCGTAGTTGTCGCTGCTCATGCACCAGCTGGTGTAGAAGTATCAATTCGGCCATCGCTTATATAGGGGGTTTTTTAGTTGAAAAAATGGTTTGCTGTTATAGGAAAGCCAATTGCACATTCACTTTCTCCTTCTATGCATAGCGTATGGCTTAAGGAGCAACATATAGATGCTAGCTACATTCCAATTCTCGTTGAAGAAGAAAAACTTCAAGATGCCGTGAATTCGCTAAAGCTATTAGGTTGTAGCGGTTGGAATGTAACTGTGCCATATAAAGAAGCAATTATTCCTTATTTAGATGAAATAGACCAATCAGCAAGAGGCATCGGAGCCGTCAATACAGTTGTAAAAACGGAAGATGGTAGGTTTGTTGGATATAATACAGATGGATTAGGATTTATCGAATCACTGGGACCGATTAGTCAAACAAATAATATACTAATTGTTGGTGCTGGAGGAGCTGCGAAGGGTATCGCCCATGCCTTTAAACACTTAGGCTTTTCGCATATTGCGATTGCTAATCGTACATATGCTAATGCTCAACGTCTTGTGGAAGAATTACAGCTTGGACAAGCAATCACATTAGAAGTAGCAGAAGAGACGCTTGAACAGTTCGATATCATCATTCATACAACTCCCCAAGGGATGAAAAATAGTTCGACAACGCTACCAATTCAGCTCAACCAAATAAAAGAACATGCAATTGTAGCGGATATTGTATATAATCCTTTAGTTACCCCTTTTTTAGAGGAAGCGAAAAAATACAATGTTCGCACGGTAAATGGATTAGGAATGCTCGTACACCAAGGGGCTATTGCCTTCTCGTATTGGAATGGAGTAAAACCAAATACGGAACAAATGGTAGAACGTCTAACCGAGCAATTAGGAGGAAATTATGTTAACAGGTAAACAAAAAAGATTTTTACGTAGTCAAGCACATCACCTATCGCCAATTTTCCAAGTTGGAAAAGGTGGAGTCAATGATGCGATGATTAAACAGATTGGCGAAGCATTAGAAGTTCGTGAATTGATCAAAATTAGTATTTTACAAAACTGTGAAGACGAGAAGCAAGAAGTGGCAGAAGCACTTGCAAAAGGTGCCGGCGCTGAGCTTGTCCAATTAATCGGTTTAACAGTTGTATTATATAAACCTTCGAAAAATAATAAACGAATCGAGCTACCAAAAGCGAGTCGGGCATGAGTAAAAAAATAGGGATTTTAGGCGGTACATTCAATCCGCCTCATATTGGTCATTTAATCATCGCCAATGAAGTATTGCATGCCCTACGTCTAGATGAAGTAAGGTTCATGCCTAATGCAACCCCTCCACATAAACAAAAGGACGAGCAAGTAACGACAGCTCAAAGATTAAAAATGCTACAGCTTACGATTCGTGGTATTCCGAATATGTCAGTGGAAACAATTGAAATAGATCGTGGAGGTACTTCCTATACAATTGATACGATGGAAATGTTAATAGAACGAGAGCCGGAATCGTCGTTTTACTTCATCATTGGTGGCGATCAAGTGGAGTATTTACCGAAATGGCATCGCATTGATGAACTCGTTGAAAAAGTACAATTTATAGGTGTTCCTAGACCAAATACATCAATAGAAACTGCATATCCTATTAGTACAATTACGATTCCTCAAATAGATGTATCTTCTTCCCTAATTCGAAATCGATTGATGAATGGGCTAACGACAAAATATCTTATTCCCGATCGAGTGAAGGATTTCATTCAAAAGGAGAAGTTGTATGAAATTTGAGCATGTAATGGAGCAGATGAAGGCTAGGATGCCAGAAAAACGCTATATTCACACTAGAGGAGTGGCGACAACTGCCGTTCATCTTGCCGAAAAATATGGAGAAGATAGCGAAAAAGCAGAGCTTGCTGGTATTTTACACGATAGTGTGAAATATGCAGAAAAGGAATGGTTGAGAGAGAAAATTATCTCAGAAAAGATGGATCCTATTTTATTAGAGTTCCATCATGAACTTTGGCATGCCCCAGTTGGAAGTTATGTAGCTAAAAATGAATTTAATATAAATGATGAAGATATATTAAATGCGATTAAATACCATACTACAGGTCGAGCGGGTATGTCACGACTTGAAAAAATAATTTACATCTCCGATATGATAGAGCCTAGCCGTAATTTTCCTGGAGTAGAGCTTCTTAGAGAAAAAGCGGAACTAGATTTAGAAGATGCAATGATTAGTTGTATCCAGCATAGTATGACCTTCTTGATCGAAAAAAAACAGCCGGTGTTTCCGGATTCATTTCATTGCTACAATGATTTGATACAAAAGAAAGGAAAAGTGAACGAATGACAACGACAAAATCATTAGTAGAAATTGCTTATAAAGCAGCAGACGATAAACGAGCAGAGGACATCGTCGTATTAAATATGCAAGGGGTATCATTATTAGCAGATTACTTTTTAATCTGCCACGCAAACTCGGATCGCCAAGTACAAGCGATTGCAAAAGAATTAGAAGAGCAAGCAACGATTGCAGGATTCCACGTAAAGCGTTTGGAAGGCTTTGATGAAGCTAGATGGATTCTTGTAGATATGGGCGATGTAGTAGCACATGTATTCCACAAAGATGAGCGTGCTTATTATAATTTAGAGCGCCTTTGGGGAGACGCACCAATGATTGAAGTAGGGCAAGATGCATAATGGCAATGTACGACCGATTTGCCTATATTTATGATTTACTTATGTCCGATATACCATATGATAAATATGCAGAATGGGTGCAGGCAACTGCACCTGTTTCTAGCAGAAAACGATTAGTTGATATAGGGTGTGGCACTGGTGTGCTGAGTGTGAAATTTGCGAAAGCAGGCTATGAGGTAATCGGTGTAGATCTATCGGAAGCGATGTTAACGATTGCACATAACCGTAGTTTAGAGCAAGGCACAGATATTTCTTTCTTGTGCCAATCCATGGCTGAATTAGACGGCATTGACGACATAGATGTAGCAGTAATCGCAATCGATTCCCTCAATTATTTGGAAACGCTCGAAGAAGTGAAACAAACATTTGAACGTATTTATAAGGCTCTTACATCAGATGGACAGCTATTTTTCGATGTGCATTCCTTGTATAAAATGGATACCATTTTTCCCGATGGCCCGTTTACTTATGAAGACGAACAAGTTGCATACATATGGCATACGGAAATAGGCGATGAAGCACATTCTATTTATCATGACATGACTTTTTTTGTACGAGATGAAACAGGCTATTATGAGCGATTTGAAGAATCACATTATCAACGAACATATCCTTTAGAAACATTTACAGAGCTTTTAAAACAAATTGGCTTTGCTTCTGTCGTGGTTTCCACATCTATTTTTGAGGGACAGGATGAAAAAGAAATTGAACGTTATTTTATACATGCTACCAAATAATACTTTTCAAAGAGGGGTAAATTTAGTATAGTTTTTATAACTCCATATAATTTACCTCTTTTTCGAGAGGATGATATTTCTGTTTCGTTCATTAGTTCAGAAATACAAGAAGAAGCTGTTGCTCCCAACAACAGTAATCACGATCATATTATTTTTCATAATTCAATCCCAATTCAATTCAGCACCTCCCACAGCTGAAATCGTACAACCTATCCCATTTGAAGATTCCATTAAAGAAAACCAAGAAGATACAACTGAATATGTAGAAGATATCGCTATTTTTGTAGAAGTAAAAGGCGCGGTAAATAACCCTGGAGTATATGAACTCACGGAAGGCGATCGTGTATTAAATGCGATTGAGCTTGCTGGAGGTTATTTAGCTATGGCTAATAGTAAAAATATCAATCATGCACAGAGAGTAGTAGATGAGATGGTCATTTACGTACCGCTTGAAGGAGAAGAAATAGAAGAAATAGAAACGATGGAGACAACGCAATCGTCTAATTCCACTCTAGTAAACATCAATAAAGCGGATGCTACAATACTCACTACCTTACCTGGAGTCGGTCCCGCAAAAGCAGAAGCAATACTCGCATACCGTGAAGAAACCGGCAATTTTAAAGAAAAACAAGATTTAATGAATGTAACAGGCATAGGTCAAAAAACATTTGAAAAATTAGAACCCCTAATAACTGTGAAGTGATATTGACTGTTCACGATAAAAACTACTACACTAGAAGAAGTATATATATTGGAGGTAGTTATATGGAGCGAATTACATGGGACCAATTTTTCATGGCACAAAGCCATTTACTTGCTTTAAGAAGCACATGTACTAGATTAGCAGTAGGGGCAACAATCGTTCGTGATCGACGTATTATGGCAGGGGGCTATAATGGCTCAATTTCAGGTGGCGATCATTGTATCGATCATGGCTGTTACGTTGTTGATAATCATTGTGTGCGGACAATTCATGCAGAAATGAATGCTTTATTACAATGCTCGAAATATGGTGTGTCGGTAAATGGAGCAGATCTGTATGTGACCCATTTTCCTTGTTTGCCATGTACGAAATCAATCATTCAAGCAGGAATTTCCCGTCTTTATTATGCACAGGATTATAAAAACAACGAATATGCTATAGAGCTCTTAAGACAAGCGAATGTAGAAGTGATACAAGTACCTTTTGATGAGCGTAAAATTGACTTTTTAGGCGATGAAAAAGTTGCACTTTACATGGAGTTGCTTACGAAGTTACGTGAGAAAGGAGCAAGTATAGAAGAATTGGCTCCTTATGAAAAGAAGGTGGCAGAATTATTCGGCGTATAACTGTTCAGGGAAACTTTATTTATATAGCTTTATCAATTGTAATTGCTACAATTAGTGCGTATGAATCAGTAAAACTACTAGTGTTATTTGTTTTCCTTTTTTGTTGGCTAGTGTACAAGCAAAAGCATCTATTTTTTACGATCGGCACAATTCTCATTGGAGTTGTTTGTTATTTTTATGTGCAAGCAGTTATGCCGATGCAAGCAAGTGAAGTACATGTTAAGGAAATAACCTGGACGGACGTTTATCGGATAAACGGACAGTATATCCGAGGGTTTGCTATTTCGGAAGAGGGAGAAAAGTGGTATGTCCAGCTTAAGTTAGGTACAGAAACAGAAAAAGCTGCGTTTATGAAAGCTTCTCTTGCAGGGACGGTATTTCAAGTGATTCCAGAGGAAGGGGAAAAACGTCCTGCATCCCATGCCTATGCGTTTAACATGGATTCCTATATAAAAAGTAATGGGGCAGTTGGTCAGATGGCTGTAAAAACGTATCAGCTCATCGAGAAAAATGGGTCTTTTCTTGCGCATATGGCAGAAAAGCGATTTGCGATGAAAATGCATATACAAAATACGTTCCCATCTTCTCTTCAGTCAGAGGCTGAAGCACTTTTAATCGGAAGTAGAGAACAAATGCCTTCTGACATACAAGATGCTTATCAAACATTAGGAATTACGCATTTATTTGCGATATCTGGTCTTCATGTGGCCTTACTTGCATTGATGGTATACGAATCACTGATACGTATTGGGGTAAGAAGAGAAACGGCAAACTTATTTTTACTAATCGCTCTTCCGCTTTATGCATTTATCGCTGGAGGGGCTCCATCCGTATGGAGATCTGTTTCTGTAACTGAAATAGTTTTACTTAGTTTATTGTTTAAGAAAAAAATTGCTATCGATGATGCATTTTCATTAAGTGTGATTGGTTTTGTCTTGCTTACTCCGTGGGTCATTTTTCAAATTGGTTTTCAATTATCGTATTTGGCTGCGTTTTCGCTTATTTACTCCTCTGTGTTTTTGAGAAATAGTACTTCATATGTAATGCAGTCTTTTGTAATTACTGCCCTGTGTCAATTAATTGTTTATCCTATTCTCCTGTACCAGTTTTATGAAATTTCCATATCCTCATTCCTTGCAAATTTAGTTTTTGTACCGCTGTTTTCATTTATCATATTACCTATTAATCTCATTTTCCTGTTTCTTACGTATATCTCTACTTCAGTTAGTGATTTTCTTTTTCATTTATATGAACCAGTACGCCTTTTATTAGGTGATTTGATCATCTACTTAGGAACTTTACCTTATCAAATGTGGAACCCGATGAAACCGTCCCTGCTGCTTGTATTCCTAGCTTATGGAACAGTGTTGTTCTTTTTTATCTCGATTGAGCGAAAGAAGCAGCTTGTTTTTTGTAGTTTTCTTCTTGTATTGCCAATGGGTATTATGCAAATTACTCCATATTTAGATTCTTCAACGAAAATAACCTTTTTAAATGTAGGGCAAGGGGATTGTATCGTCATTGAAATGCCTTATCGAAAAGAAATAATTATGATTGATACGGGGGGAGTCTTACGGTTTGAACAAGATGCATGGAAAAAAACAAATGAAGACTATGAAGTGGGAAGGCAAATCGTTGTACCATTCTTAAAAGGAAAAGGTATAACTAAAATAGATACTCTGGTACTTACGCATGCAGATGCGGACCATATGGAAGGTGCAGAGGAAGTTCTTCAGGAAGTGCGAGTAGATGAAATTCATATTACGCCTGGGTCTACTAATAAAAATGGCATGCGAGATTTGATGGAGGAAGTAAGGGAGCAACATATTCCTATGATAGAAAAAGGCGCGGGAGAAAAAATAGATTCGAGCTATTTTCAATTTCAATATATCTACCCAACGGATGCTACATACGAAGGAAATAATGATTCGCTTGTCCTATCCATGCAAAATCGCTATTTTCATGGATTATTTATGGGGGATATAGAGAAAGAAGGAGAGCTGGAATTGGTGAAGAAATACCCGGAAGCTTTAAAAGATATAACATTACTGAAGATTGGACATCATGGGAGTAAAACTTCTAGTGAGCAATCCTTTTTAGAACTCACAAATCCAGCTATTTCAATCATTTCTGCGGGATTTGGAAATAGATTTGGTCACCCACACCAAGAGGTAGTCGAGCGTTTAGATGCGCTACAAATTCCTTTTTTACTAACAAGTAGAGAGGGCACGATTGAAGTGGAAATAACGAAAAGTGGAGAGCTATCAGTGACATCTCCCTAGAAACTAAAAAAGGGTTTGCCTAGTATAGACAAATCCCTTTTTTAGTGATTATCGAGAAACAAACTCAACAATTACTGCAATAGCGAACATAATTGTAAAAAATCCAAAGGAGACTACAAAACCTACGCCCGAGTCAATAGCGTCGTTACGCTTCGACTGTACATTTTGTTCAAATTCATTCATTATTACCCCTCCTATTTCCACCTAATTATATAGGATAGCCTATTAAAAATCTACATGGAATGTTTTATTTCTCCATTCCTACTGACAATGTCACAAATTATTCACTACTTTTACGCTATAATAAAGACAAACATACAGTAGTAAGGAGATCTAGAATGATTTCAGAAAAGTGGATGCAAATAGCAAACGATGATTTGTCGGATGTTTATTTATTATACGGAACAGAAGCGTATTTTATAGAAGAGACAATAAAAAGATTGAAAAGGAAATTAAATGAGCATGGAGAAACCGAAATAATAACGTTCGATTTAGAAGAAAAAAGCGTAGACGAAGTTATATACGAAGCCGATACCATTCCTTTTTTCTCAGACAAAAAGCTTGTGATTGCCAAAAATGCCTTCTTTTTAAAAGCTACAGAAAAAGGAAAAGAAAAAATAGTGCATGATACAGTCAATTTAGAAAAGTGGCTACAAAGCCCTTCTCCAACAGCGATCGTTGTTTTTATCGCACCATATGAGAAATTAGATGAGCGTAAAAAAATTACAAAGGCCATGAAACAATCAGCTAATGTAATCGAGGCAACTAGCTTGCAAGCACATGATTTAAAAAGCTGGGTACTTCATGAACTTAAAACACACGGTAAAACAATGTCTGAGGAAACGATTGAGCGTTTCATCGAATTTGGCGGAACCGATTTAGTTCATTTGCAAACAGAATTAGCGAAAATAGCGACGTATGTGGGAGAAACAGTAGAAATCGATACAGAGACAGTAAAAAAATTACTTGTCCGAACGTTGGAGCAGGACGTTTTTACACTTGGAAATGCTTATTTTGCGGGGAACAAGAGCGAAGCGATAGCCATTTATCATGATCTATTAAAGCAAAAAGAAGATCCGTTAAAGTTAAACGCATTGATCGCAACGCAAGTAAGGTTAATGGTGCAAGTAGGCCATTTAAAGAAAAAGGGGTATCACGCCCAACAAATAGCCGGCCAACTAAAGGTTCATCCATACCGAGTGAAATTGCTTTTTGACAATCCCATTTTGTATAACGAAGAAAAACTACTACAGACCTTAAATGATCTAGCGACAGTAGATTTGCAATTAAAAACATTAAATATTAATCGAGACCGAATATTGGAATTGTTTTTGATGAAATAAATCAAGTCTGTTGATCAACCAATTTCTACTATTAAAGTTTCACAAAAAATGCGGAAAGTTACCATTTTGGACTTGCAGCTGTAAGTTTTCGGCTCGCTTTGGACGAAAAGAACACTACATCATTACCGAGCGAGGGTAAGTGCCTATTTGAAGAGGAGTACAGTCTAAGAACGCGACATTATGACGCCACGATTGTCTGATCCACATGGTGCTCGTCCTTGAAGTAACAATTTCAGTCACTCAATCACTGTCTACAAGTTATTCATTGCTTATTTTTGCAGAGTCAACCCTGGCAGTTGGTGTTACTATATTGAAGAGAGAAACTTCTTTATACTCGAAAATGTGGTTAAAAATAGAGAAGGACAGAGCAGCCAAAATTTCATCTTTGGCTGCTTTTATCTAAATCGGAAAGTTGGATATTCTTTCATTCCTAAAAGCAATAATACTTTAATTACTTGTGCTTACGGAGTGCGACGGGCGAAAGATTTTTACACCATTACCGAGAAAAATGTTCCAGGGATGCGACTTTGTCGCATCCCTGGAACATCAAAAAACATGGTTAATGTGTAAAACTCGTTTTCGTTCAAAGTACTCCAAAACACCGTTTTTACAGAACCTAGTAGTTGTGTTATCACTAATTCAGCAAGTAATTTACTGGGCACTTTTGGTTAACCAATATGTCTAGAAATAAATAAAGACTGACCGAAATAAATTCGGTCAGTCTTATTTAAATTACGCTTTTTTCATTAATTGAGCTTTCTTACGAGTAGCTGCGTTTTTATGAATTAAACCTTTAGAAGCTGCTTTCTCCAATTGTTGGATTGCAGATTTAATAAGTTCTTTTGCGTTTTCATCGTTGTTAAGTGCAGCATTGTCAGCTTTTTTTACAGCAGTACGCATTGCAGATTTAGCAGTTGCGTTTTGAGCGTTCAATGTAGCGTTTTTCTTAACACGTTTGATTGCAGATTTAATATTTGGCATAACTTTCACCTCCTAAAATGGTCTCGAGATGATATTTCTTTGTTGAAACTGTCTAATACAACAAGCATTATTTTAACAAACGCAAAAACAAATTGCAATATATAAATGCAAAGAATATTTACTTGACACATCGACCAAACTATTTTGGAGGTGAATTTTATGTGGGGACGAACAGATTTATTAGATGAATCAGATGAAATGGTAAGACATCGTTCAAAAGAAGATAAGAATACGTTGGAAAAATCAGAGGGTATAAAATTTGACGAAAGTAGAGAGGGAGCAGTTTTAGTCACGTCTATTGAAGTAGACGAAAACGGAGAAAAAGAACTAGGGAAGAAAAAAGGAAAATATATTACCTTAACAGACTTAACTGTAAGTCCGGATGATGATCGAAGCTTTCAACATTTAGAAAGAGTATTTGTCGATAAGCTAAGGGAAATGCATGAAAACATTAAACTGACAAAGTCATCCAAAATCTTAATAATAGGTCTAGGAAATGCTCTTATCACACCAGATGCCATTGGTCCAAAAGCGATTGAAATTTTACAAAGTTCTGCATTAACTGTTGAAGAACATATAAAAGTTGTTATGTACGCACCAGGGGTAACAGGTCAAACAGGATTTGAAACAAGCGACTTTATAGAAGCAATAAGCAAGGCGTTTCAACCAGATCTAATCATTGTATTAGATGCGCTAGCTGCTAGAAACAGTGAGCGACTTTGCAAAACAATCCAAATCACCAATACAGGTATACATCCTGGTTCTGGCGTTGGAAACCAACGAAAAGAAGTTTCCGAGGAAGTATACGGTGTGCCTGTTACGGCAATTGGAATACCAATGGTTGTGGACGGCCCTGTTCTATATGCGGATGCGATGGAACAAGTTATTCACTATATTGCATCCAAAATAGAAGAAAAGGGAAGTCCTTCTTCGGCATTAGCCGTAACCCCGATGGTTTCTAACAAAAAACCAACGATCGACAAAGCGATTTTACAACCTATCTTTGGGGAATGGGTCACTTGGCCAACTGAAGAAAAAAGAAAATTGTTCGAAGAGGTTTTTGTTGGAAGGAATCCTTCTTTGTTTGTGACGCCGAAAGAAACAGATGCATGGGTGGAACAATATGCTCATTTACTTTCTAACAGCTTAGAGACATGGATCACTAGCAGATGATATCGTTCTAAAATTCCACTTTTCCACATACGATTATGTGAGGAGAGTGGAATATATGGCTAAATACCTGAAGAATTTAACAAGCATCTTAATCCTTTTATTTTTAGCGCCTATCATTATTGCTACCGTCCAAACACCTCTTTTTACAACTCAACCGGAACAATCGGAACAACCGGAACAAGTGGAAGAAAAGGAAAAAGAGGAGATCCCTGTAGTCTATGCGGCACAATTGGAAAAAAAACCAGTCGTCCAAGAAGTAGTAGTGGAGCCGAAACAAGCATTTGTTTACTTTACTCATTCGCAAGAAGCCTATCAACCGATACTTGCTGCACAAGGTGAAAAAATAGCAATTTATCATCCCATAAACAATATCACGACTTTTCAAGACCAGATTAATGCCCAGTTTGCTTTTCATCAACTAGAGACTACCTTTTTAGAAAACTACAACAAGAAAGAAATGGATGACTATAACTCAATACGTCCATTAGTACAACAAGCAATCGGGCAAAATAATTATGACATTATTTTAGATATTCACAGAGATTCCGCAAGAGCAAAAGTAACGACACTTAAAAGTGGGGAAGCAAGTTATGCTAAATTTATATTCGTTATTGGCCGAGAGCATCCTAACTACAGATGGAATGAACAACTTGCACAAAACCTCTCTAACCAATTAAATAAATTAGTTCCTGGCATTTCACGGGGGATATTACCGAAAGAAGGCAAGGGAGTAGATGGAGTATACAATCAAGACCTTTCAAAAAATTTACTTAATGTTGAATTGGGAGGCATTGATAATACCGAAGAAGAAATTAATCGTTCTATTGCAATTCTAGCGAAAGCTTTATCGAATATGTTAAATGAACAGTTGCCATCATAAGGGAGAATAAGAGATGAAGCAGTTTACGTTTGCTTCATCTCTTTTTGTATGAAAATATTCTCCTAGATTGTGTTATGTACAGGTTTTTGATAAGATTAAAATCTGGCAAAAAATTATTTATATTGACTTTTTTGTAGAAAAATAATGAGACGTGTACATAAAATATTTCAGTAATATTTCTTAAACAATCCTTTATCTGTTATAATGCAAGTAGTTTAATTAGGAGTGAACAAGTATGAATCATGAAGAGAGATTAGCACGACAGAAAAAAATACGTAACTTTTCGATTATCGCGCATATTGACCACGGTAAATCGACGCTTGCTGATCGTATTTTAGAAAAAACACAAACAGTTACATCAAGAGAAATGCAAAGCCAATTACTCGATTCCATGGACCTAGAAAGAGAACGTGGAATTACGATTAAATTGAATGCCGTTCAATTGACATATACAGCAAAAGATGGAGAAGAATATATTTTTCACTTAATCGACACACCAGGACATGTCGATTTCACATATGAAGTATCGAGAAGTTTAGCTGCCTGTGAAGGAGCAATACTTGTAGTAGATGCTGCACAAGGAATCGAAGCTCAAACGCTTGCAAATGTATATTTAGCATTAGATAATGACTTGGAAATTCTACCGGTTATTAATAAAATCGATTTACCTGCTGCCGATCCAGAACGAGTGAAACAAGAAGTGGAAGATGTAATCGGGTTGGATGCTTCAGAAGCAGTACATGCTTCTGCAAAAGCCGGAATTGGTATTGAAGAAATTTTAGAACAAATAGTTGAAAAAGTTCCTGCACCTACTGGAGATCCTTCAGCGCCACTTAAAGCGCTTATATTTGACTCGTTATTTGATCCGTACCGTGGGGTAATTGTTTATATTCGAATTGTGGAAGGTACAGTGAAACCTGGGGACAAGATTAAAATGATGTCTTCTGGTAAAGAATTCGAAGTTGTTGAAACAGGTGTATTTACACCAAAAGCTACAATGCGTTCAGAACTAACTGTTGGTGACGTTGGATTCTTAACTGCATCCATGAAGCATGTGGGTGACTCGAGTGTGGGGGATACCATTACACTGGCTTCGAACCCAGCACAAGAAGCGCTACCAGGATATCGAAAAATGAATCCGATGGTATTCTGTGGTTTATATCCAATCGATAACTCTAAATATGTAGATTTACGGGATGCACTTGAAAAATTAGAGTTAAATGACTCCGCTTTAGAGTTTGAACCGGAAACATCTCAAGCGCTAGGATTTGGTTATCGTTGTGGTTTCTTAGGACTCCTACATATGGAAATCATCCAAGAGCGTATTGAACGTGAATTTAAAATCGATTTAATAACGACAGCTCCAAGCGTTATTTATGATGTTAAGTTAACAAGTGGGGAAACGATTAAAGTCGATAACCCATCGATGATGCCTGAAGTACAAAAAGTAGATAAAATTGAAGAGCCGTATGTGAAGGCATCGATTATGGTTCCGGAAGATTATGTTGGTTCAGTTATGGAGTTATGCCAGCGTAAACGCGGAAACTTTATCACAATGGATTATTTGTCATCTGCACGTGTGAATATAATTTATGAAATCCCACTTTCAGAAATTGTATATGATTTCTTTGATGCACTAAAATCTAGTACAAAGGGTTATGCATCCTTTGACTACGAGTTAATCGGTTATAAAGAATCGAAATTAGTGAAGATGGATATTCTGCTTAATAGCGAAAAAGTGGATGCTTTAAGCTTTATCGTACACAAAGACTTTGCATATGAGCGCGGAAAAGTAATTGTAGAAAAGTTAAAAGCACTAATACCAAGACAGCAATTCGAAGTGCCGGTACAAGCGGCAATCGGTCAAAAAATTGTTGCTCGTTCAACGATTAAATCAATCGGTAAAAACGTATTAGCAAAATGTTACGGTGGAGATATTTCTCGTAAGCGTAAACTTCTTGAAAAACAAAAAGAAGGTAAAAAACGTATGAAACAAGTAGGTTCTGTAGAAGTTCCTCAAGAGGCGTTTATGGCAGTTCTTAAAATGGATGAGCCAAATAAATAACAAGAAAGAAGGGGGCGCGAATTTGATAGCCCTCTTTTTCTTATATAGAGAGTTGGAAACAGTATGGTACGAGGAGTATATATCCATATACCTTTTTGTCATCAAATTTGTAATTATTGTGATTTCAATAAATTCTTTTTTCATAATCAGCCAGTCGATGAATATATTGAAGCGCTGGGACAAGAAATGGCTTTATGGGCGGATGATTTAAAAAATGCATCGATCGAAACAATTTTTATCGGTGGAGGCACGCCGACTTCATTGTCTGTTCAGCAATTGGATCGCCTATTTACACTTATTGAAACACATATCCCAATGGAAAAGTTAGTAGAATTCACATCTGAAGCAAATCCAGACGAGTTAACACTTGAAAAAATGCAACTGATGCGTAAGTTTGGGGTAAACCGTTTAAGTATGGGTGTGCAAACTTTCGATCAAGACCTGTTAAAAGTCCTTGGAAGAACGCATTCCAATGATCATGTATATAAAGTAATCGAATATGCGAAACAAACGGATTTCCCTTCGATCAGCATAGACCTAATGTACGGCTTACCAAATCAAACAATGGACCAATGGAAAGCATCTTTAAAAGAAGCATTTCGTTTGAACATTCCTCATATTTCTGCATATTCTTTACTTGTTGAGCCTAAAACCATTTTTTATAATCTGTTGTCGAAAGGAAAGCTTACACTTCCTGGAGAGGATCTAGAGGCGGACATGTATAGCTATTTAATGGATGAAATGAAGTTGCATGGATATGCTCAATATGAAATTAGTAATTTTGCCCATAAAGGAAAGGAATCCAAACATAATTTGCTTTATTGGGATAATGATGAATATATTGGGCTTGGAGCGGGAGCACATGGGTATGTAAATAGTATGCGCTATTCCAATCATGGTCCTTTAAAAAAGTATATGCATACAATTGAAACGATGGAAAAACCTATTATGATGCAAAAAGAAGTTACTCGAGTTGAAAAAATGGAAGAAGAAATGTTTTTAGGCTTGCGTAAAAACGAAGGAGTTTCATTAGTTCGTTTTGAACAAAGATACAATCAAACGTTACAACAAGTGTATGGAAAAGAAATAGATGAACTTTTGGAAAAAGAGTTTGTCACGATCGAAAACGGCTTTATCAAACTTACGAAACGAGGACGCTTTGTTGGGAACGAAGTATTTCAATATTTTCTTACAAGCTAAATCGTTGACAGTTCACTATAGATTTGATAAATTTTCTATATAAGTATTAGCACTCTATATGAGTGAGTGCTAACAGAGGTGATAATCATGCTAACTAATCGGCAATTATTAATATTGCAAGTAACGGTAGATGATTTTATCGAAACCGCTCAACCAGTTGGATCTCGCCAACTTTCGAAAAAGGAGGAAGTTCCATTTAGTCCTGCTACTATTCGAAATGATATGGCAGATTTAGAAGAAATGGGCTATTTAGAAAAAACACATACTTCGTCTGGTCGCGTGCCTTCGCAAAAAGGCTATCGTTACTATGTAGACAATATGCTAACTCCACAACGAATATCGAAAAGTGAGATCAAACAAATCCGTTCTATTTTTGAAGAACGTATGGTAGAGACGGAACAAATAATTCGTAAATCTGCGGCAATATTGTCCGAATTAACGAATTATACCTCTATAATGCTAGGCTTAGATGTGAGAAAACATCGTGTCAAACGCTTTTCTATCGTCCCTTTAACGGATGATTCCGCTGTTGCTATTATTGTGACGGATAGCGGACATGTAGAAAATCGTGTATTTTCCATACCGGAAAGCTTTACCGCATCGGATATTGAAAGAATGGTCAATTTGATTAATGAGCGTTTAGTAGGTGTTCATTTACATGAGCTTCCAGCTAAACTAGAAGCTGTTACATTAGCAGTTTTAAGACAAAATAATGGTCGATTAAACGACTTATTAGGATCATTAAACAAAGCACTAACAATTGAACATGAAGATAAAGTTTACTACGGTGGGAAAATGCAACTGCTAAATCAACCTGAATTTAATGATGTAGAAAAAGCACGAAGTATTATGTATTGGATGGATCATGTAAATCAAATGCCTGGGTTATTCCATTTAGACCAAAAAGGAATTCAAATTCGAATCGGTACTGAAAACAACCATCTGGCTATGGAGGATTGTAGTATTATTACAGCTTCCTATGACATTGGGGAGGAACAAATCGGTTCCATTGCAATCATTGGACCTACTCGAATGGATTACAAGCGAGTCGTTTCTTTACTAGATGTGATGAGTGGGGATCTATCGAGAGAATTATCGAAAATTTTACATGGACCGCATGGATAAGGAGAGTTGCTAGTTATGTCAGAACAAAAAGATGAAATTGTAGAAGAATTAGAAGCTGAAAAGCTAGATGAACAAGCAGACGTTCCAGCTGAAGATGAGGTAGCTGAAACAGAAGAAGACGTAGTAGAAGAAGCTGTAGAAGAAGTTGATGAGCTAACGCTTGTTAAACAACAGTTAGAAGAAGAACAAAATAAAGCAATTCGTTTAAGAGCTGATTTTGAAAACTATAAACGTCGTGTTCAACTAGATAAAGAGGCAGATTATAAATACCGTGCGCAATCTGTATTATCAGATATTTTGCCGGTGCTAGATAATTTCGAACGTGCATTAGCCGTTGAAACTACTAGTGAAGAAGCTGCTTCTTTAGCAAAAGGCGTAGAAATGGTGTATCGTTCTTTACTAGATGCAGTAAAAAAAGAAGGCTTAGAACAAATTGAAGCGGAAGGCGTTCCTTTTGATCCGAACTTCCATCAAGCAGTAATGCAGGAAAAAGACGATACGAAAGATTCAGGTATCGTGCTTCAAGAATTGCAAAAAGGGTATAAGTTAAAAGATAGAATTTTAAGACCATCTATGGTTAAAGTTAACGAATAAAATTTCATTTAGTGATGATTATATGCACTTTATATTTAGGAGGAACTATTTATGTCTAAAATTATCGGTATTGACTTAGGAACAACAAACTCATGTGTATCTGTATTAGAAGGTGGAGAACCTAAAGTAATTCCAAATCCAGAAGGTAACCGCACAACTCCATCTGTTGTAGCATTCAAAAATGGCGAAAAACAAGTTGGGGAAGTAGCAAAACGTCAATCCATTACAAATCCAAATACGATTGCTTCTGTAAAACGTTTAATGGGTACAAATGAAAAAGTATCAGCAGAAGGTAAAGAATATACACCACAAGAAGTATCTGCAATGATTCTTCAATACTTAAAAGGATTCGCAGAAGAATACTTAGGTGAAAAAGTAACAAAAGCAGTTATTACAGTTCCTGCTTACTTTAACGATGCAGAACGTCAAGCAACAAAAGATGCTGGTCGTATCGCTGGTCTTGAAGTAGAACGTATTATTAACGAACCGACTGCAGCAGCTTTAGCATACGGTTTAGATAAAATGGATCATGATGAAAAAATTCTGGTTTACGATTTAGGTGGAGGTACATTTGACGTATCTATCCTAGAGCTAGGAGACGGAGTATTTGAAGTTCTAGCAACAGCTGGAGACAACCGTCTTGGTGGGGATGACTTTGACCAAGTATTAATGGACTACTTAGTACAAGAATTCAAAAAAGATAACGGAATTGATTTATCACAAGATAAAATGGCTGTACAACGTCTAAAAGATGCAGCTGAAAAAGCGAAAAAAGATCTATCAGGTGTAACATCTACTCAAATTTCACTTCCTTTCATTACAGCTGGAGAAGCTGGACCACTTCACTTGGAAGTAACAATGACTCGTGCGAAATTTGATGATTTAACAGCACACCTAGTAGAGCGTACAATGGTACCAACTCGTCAAGCAATGAAAGATGCTGGATTATCTGCTTCTCAAATTGATAAAGTAATTTTAGTTGGTGGTTCTACTCGAATTCCTGCAGTACAAGATGCGATTAAAAAAGAAACTGGTAAAGAACCACATAAAGGTGTAAACCCAGATGAAGTAGTAGCAATGGGTGCTGCAGTTCAAGGTGGAGTATTAACTGGAGATGTGAAAGACGTTGTATTACTTGACGTAACACCACTTTCTTTAGGTATTGAAACAATGGGTGGCGTATTTACGAAACTAATCGAACGTAATACAACAATCCCAACTTCAAAATCTCAAACATTCTCAACGGCAGCTGATAACCAACCAGCAGTAGATATTCACGTTCTACAAGGTGAACGTCCAATGTCAGCGGATAACAAAACACTTGGTCGTTTCCAACTTGCGGATATTCCACCAGCTCCACGTGGTGTACCACAAATCGAAGTAACATTTGATATCGATAAAAACGGTATTGTAAATGTTAAAGCGAAAGATCTTGGAACTGGAAAAGAACAAAATATTACAATTCAATCGAACTCTTCATTATCTGACGAAGAAATCGAGCGTATGGTAAAAGAAGCGGAAGCAAATGCAGAAGCGGATAAAGTTCGTAAAGAAGAAGCTGAAGTGAAAAACGAAGCAGATCAATTAGTATTCATGACAGAAAAAACATTAAAAGATTTAGAAGACAAAGTTTCAGAAGAAGAGAAAAAATCTGCTGAAGATGCAAAAGAAGCGTTAAAAGCTGCTCTTGAAGCTGGTAACCTAGAAGATATTAAAGCGAAAAAAGATGCGTTAAATGAAATCGTACAACAGCTTACAATGAAATTATATGAGCAAGCACAAGCTGATGCTGCTGCAAACGGTGGCGCACAAGCTGATGCAAAAGACGACGGTGTTGTTGACGCTGAATTTGAAGAAGTAAATGACGATAAAGACAACAAGTAAGTTGTAAGTTAGTCGGTAAGGAAAAGTCAAAGACCGTATTCGGCTTTGGCTTTTCTTACTGTTTAGACTAGATTATTGTTCCGTGTTACAATATTCATTACGTGTAGGTAAAGAGCAGGAGAGTGAACAATGGAAAAACGTGATTATTATGAGGTACTAGGAGTTTCTAAAGGTGCTTCTCAAGATGAGATAAAAAAAGCGTATCGCAAGCTTTCGAAGCAATATCACCCGGATATTAACAAAGCGGCAGACGCTGATGCTAAGTTCAAGGAAATTACTGAAGCATATGAAGTATTAAGCGATGATCAAAAAAGAGCTCAATATGATCAATTTGGTCATGCTGGTCCAAACCAAGGATTTGGTGGATTTGGTGGCGGAGACGGCTTTGGCTTCGAAGATATTTTCAGTTCGTTTTTCGGCGGTGGGGGAAGCTCAAGACGACGTGACCCTAACGCACCTAGAAAAGGCAGTGATCTTCAATATACGATGACAATCGAATTTGAAGAAGCTGTTTTCGGAAAAGAAACAGAAATAGATGTGGCAAAAGAAGAGACATGTGATACATGTACTGGAACCGGTGCAAAACCAGGAACTCACCCTGAAAAATGTTCACATTGTAATGGCCAAGGTCAAGTGAACGTTACACAAGACACACCATTTGGTCGTATTCAAACGAAACGTGCTTGTCATTATTGTGAAGGTACTGGGAAAATCATCAAAGAAAAATGTTCTACTTGTCACGGTAAAGGTACTGTAAATAAACGCAAAAAAATTAAAGTGACGATTCCAGCAGGTGTAGATGATGGTCAACAGCTTCGTGTAAGTGGGCAAGGGGAACCTGGTGTAAATGGTGGACCAGCAGGAGACTTATATATTGTATTCCGTGTAAAAGCCGATCCAAGATTTGAACGAGATGGCGATGATATTTATTATGAACTTCCATTGACATTCGCTCAAGCTGCACTTGGAGACGAGATAGAGGTACCGACAGTTCAAGGAAAAGTGAAACTAAAAATTCCTGCAGGTACACAGTCTCAAACAACATTCCGCTTAAAAGGAAAAGGTGTCAAAAACGTTCACGGATATGGCACTGGAGATCAACATGTCGTTGTAAAAGTGATTACACCGAAAAAATTAACGGAAAAACAAAAGCAGTTACTTCGTGAGTTTGCAGAAATTAGCGGAGATATTCCGGAAGAGCAAGGCAGTTCATTATTTGATAAAATCAAAAGAACGATAAAAGGTGAATAAAGGAGTGGCGCAAGTGAAATGGTCTGAACTATCCATTCATACGACGAATGAGGCAGTGGAAGCAATTAGCAATATTCTACATGAGGCTGGAGCAAGTGGAGTCGTTATCGAAGATTCAGAAGAGTTATTAAGAGAAAGAGAAGATGTTTTTGGTGAAATCTATAACTTAAATCCGGACGATTTCCCAGTAGATGGTGTACGAGTGAAGGCTTATTTAGCGGAAACTAGTTTTCTACTAGAAACAGTGGAAGAGATCAAACTTGCGATTAACAACTTACAAAACTTTAATATCGATCTTGGTCATAATAGTGTAACAGTACAAGAAGTAGACGAGGAAGATTGGGCTACTGCTTGGAAAAAATATTATCACCCAGTTAAAATATCGAATCGTTTTACAATCGTACCAACATGGGAAGACTATGAGCGTGTAAATACCGACGAATTAATCATTGAACTAGATCCAGGTATGGCGTTTGGAACAGGAACACACCCAACTACTGTTATGTGCTTACAAGCACTTGAAAAAACAGTACAAAAAGGAAATAGCGTTATTGATGTTGGGACTGGTTCAGGTGTCCTGTCTATAGGGGCAGCAAAATTAGGGGCAGCATCTATCCATGCATTAGATTTAGATGAGGTAGCTGTTCAATCTGCAAAAGAAAATATCGCTCTGAATAAGGTAAGTGATGTTGTTCAAGTAACCCATGGTAATTTACTTGACAATGTGAACGAAAAAGCAGATATCGTGGTTGCTAATATTTTAGCTGAAATTATTATGACATTTACAAATGACGCTTATTCCATCGTAAAAGATGGTGGATTATTTATAACATCAGGTATTATTGCAACGAAAAAAGAAGATGTTCGTAATTCCTTGCAGCAAGCGGGATTCGAAATCGAAGAAGTAATGATGATGGAAGACTGGGTTACAATCATTTCAAGAAAGCCTGAGAAATAAGGAGACGCTCATGCAACGTTATTTTACAAATGAACCTATTAAGGAAAATAATACAGTAACGATTACAGGCGAAGATGCGCATCATATGATTCAAGTGATGCGCATGTCTTCTGGTGACGATGTATATGTAGTAGCGAACAGCCAGACATATACAATGACCATCTTAGAAGGTACTTCTAAATCTGTGCTTTTACAGATAAAAGAAAAACATGAACAATCCACAGAATTGCCGATTAAAGTTTCCATCGTATGTGGACTTCCAAAAGGTGATAAGCTAGAATTAATAACGCAAAAAGCGACAGAGCTGGGTATGCATACACTTTATCCATTTGAGGCGAAACGCTCCATTGTAAAATGGGATAAACAAAAGAACGAGAAAAAAATCACTCGTTTACAAAAAATCGCAAAAGAAGCCGCAGAACAATCTCATCGCTCCTTTATCCCACTAATACATAAACCAATCTCATTGACCGAGCTGTTGGAAATTTCTAAATCGTATGATGTGAAATTTGTTGCGGATGAAGAAGACGCAAAGCTTGAACAGCGACAAAAGTTTGCTGACCAACTAAAAAAGGTGTATGATAAAAAATCGATACTAATCGTTTTTGGCCCAGAAGGTGGGCTCGATCGTCAGGAAGTACAACTACTGTTAGAAAATGAGTTTCAACCCATTGCACTTGGACCAAGGATTCTAAGAACAGAAACTGCACCGTTATATGCGCTTGCTGCAATTTCTTATGAATATGAATGAAAGAGGTGTGAGGACTTGTCATCCGTTGCATTCCATACATTAGGCTGTAAAGTTAACCACTATGAAACAGAGGCCATATGGCAATTATTTAAAGAAAATGGCTATGACCGTACTGATTTTGAAAAACAATCAGATGTATATGTGATAAATACATGTACCGTAACAAACACTGGTGATAAAAAAAGTCGGCAAGTGATTCGTCGTGCTATTCGCCAAAATCCAGATGCTGTTATTTGTGTTACTGGTTGCTATGCACAAACATCTCCTGCTGAAATAATGGCAATTCCAGGGGTAGATATCGTCGTAGGAACGCAAGAGCGCACAAAAATGCTTGATTATATTGAGCAGTATAAAACAGAGCGTCAACCGATTAATGCAGTAGGAAATATTATGAAAAACCGAGTATATGAGGAATTGGATGTTCCTGCCTTTACAGATCGTACGCGCGCGTCATTAAAAATCCAAGAAGGCTGTAACAACTTTTGTACTTTTTGTATTATCCCGTGGGCTCGTGGGTTAATGCGTTCAAGAGACCCAGAAGAAGTGGTTCATCAAGCGCAACAGCTTGTAGATGCAGGTTATTTAGAAATCGTATTAACAGGCATCCACACAGGAGGATACGGCGAAGACTTAAAAGATTATAATTTAGCACAGCTTTTAAGAGATATCGAATCCAAAGTAAAAGGCTTAAAACGTCTTCGTATTAGCTCGATTGAAGCAAGCCAATTAACAGATGAAGTAATCGATGTTTTAAGAGATTCTAATATTGTTGTAAGACATTTACACATTCCAATTCAATCTGGATCTAATACCGTTTTAAAAAGAATGCGTAGAAAATATACGATGGAGTTTTTCGCGAATCGATTAGATAGACTGAGAGAAGCACTCCCAGACTTAGCAATTACTTCTGACGTGATTGTTGGTTTCCCAGGTGAAACAGAAGAGGAATTTATGGAAACGTTTAACTTTATTCGTGATCAAAAATTCTCCGAACTTCATGTATTCCCTTATTCAAAACGTACAGGCACACCTGCGGCAAGAATGGACAACCAAGTAGATGAAGAGATTAAAAATGAACGTGTTCACCGATTAATCACGTTGAATGATCAGCTTGCTGCACAGTACGCATCTCGTTTTGAAGGAGAAGTATTAGAGATAATCCCAGAAGAAAAATACAAATTAGATTCTGATACTAATTTATACGAGGGCTATACTGATAATTATTTGAAGGTCGTTATCCCTGGTACAGAAGATTTAATAGGAAAACTAGTACGAGTCAAAATCACGAAGGCTGGTTATCCATACAATGAAGGTCAATTTGTTCGTGTATTAGAAAATGCAGAGGAACAACTTGTATAAGTCAGTGAGTATAATCTCACTGGCTTTTTTTTTATTTTTCCATTATGATATAGAGGTACGTACAACTCGAAAGGGAGATAATATAATGACTCAAAATATTGCAGCATTAATCGATCATACATTATTAAAACAAGATGCTACTAAAAACCAAATTGAAAAACTTTGCGAGGAAGCAAAAACCTATACTTTTGCCTCTGTTTGTGTGAATCCGACTTGGGTAAACTTGAGCGCACAATTATTACAAGGTACACCAGTAAAGGTTTGTACGGTAATTGGTTTCCCACTTGGTGCAAGCACAACTGAAGTAAAAGCATTTGAAACAACAAATGCTATACAAAACGGCGCAGAAGAAATCGACATGGTTATAAACGTTGGTGCGTTAAAAGATCGTGATTATAATTTTGTGCAAAAAGATATCGAGGCTGTAGTACAAGCTGCTAAAGGAAAAGCAATTGTAAAAGTTATTTTAGAAACTTGCTTGTTAACAGACGAAGAAATTTTGAGAGCTAGTGAAATATCTAAGCTTGCAGGAGCAGATTTTGTCAAAACTTCTACTGGATTTTCTACAGGAGGAGCAACAGTAAATGCGGTGAAGTTAATGCGCGGAGCAGTCGGTCCAGAGCTAGGAGTTAAGGCTTCTGGTGGTGTTCGCAGCTTGTCGGATTTACAAGCGATGGTAGACGCAGGTGCAACTAGAATTGGTGCAAGCTCAGGTGTAGAAATTGTTCAGGGCTTGGAAAGTAAATCTGATTATTAATTTAGGCGAAAGTATTGACCAACTGTAAAGTATACGGTATAATTTTTTAGTACATAACACTAGGTTATGTGCTTGACGTGTGTTCGGAGGGAGGGAAAAAGAGATGTCAAAAACTGTCGTTCGTAAAAACGAATCGCTTGAAGATGCTCTTCGCCGCTTCAAACGTACTGTATCTAAAAGTGGTACAATTCAAGAGGTAAGAAAGCGCGAGTTTTATGAAAAACCAAGCGTAAAACGTAAAAAGAAATCTGAAGCTGCCCGTAAACGTAAATTCTAATTTATTTAAATTTACCAAGCTTCGAAGCATTGGTTTCTAAAACCAAGCGTGAAACGTAAAAAGAAATCAGAAGCTGCACGTAAACGTAAGTGGTAAATTAATCCCAACCATCCCTACGTTCAAAACACGTACTGTATGATTAACATTTACAATTATGTAAACCGAGAAAATTTATTTTCTCGGTTTATTTTCATTTTTGAAACTTTTATGGTGCTCATCCGTATAAAGTAATATACATATAGATGAAGGGAGGTTTAAGGATGAAATTGTCACGGATCATTATTTATTTCTGTTTATTGGTATTGTCATTTTTCCTAGTTGTTCCTACATTCACTGCTGATTCACCGAGTGTTTATAAAATTCCCATCCATAAGGAAGTGGAAAAGGGTTTATATGCCTTTTTAGAGCGTTCTATACATGATGCAGAAGAAGCAGGAGCAAACGCAATTATCTTCGAAATAAATACCCCTGGTGGCTTTGTAGACTCTGCTCAGAAAATTGCAGATTTACTTGATTCTACTTCGATTCGAAAAATAGCGTATATAAATTCGGAAGCGTTATCAGCAGGAGCTTTTATAGCTTTGCATATGGATGAAATTTATATGTCCCCGAGTGGCACAATCGGAGCAGCTGCTGTAATTGATAGTATTGGCAATACAGCAGATGAAAAAGCAAATAGCGCATGGAAAGCAAAAATGATAAATGCTGCAAAGCTTACGGAAAAAGATCCAAAATTTGCGCAGGCAATGGCTGACGATCAGGTAGATTTACCTCAATATAGAGCACCAGTTGGAAAATTATTAACACTTACTGCTGGAGAAGCACTAGAAGTAGGTTACTCGAATGGAACGGTAAAATCATTAGAAGAATTGTTAGATAAGACAAATCTTTCAAATGCAAAAGTCATTGAATCAGAAGAAACATTTATGGAATCGGTTGCGCGATTTATTACACATCCAATTATCGTGCCAATTTTATTGTCCATTGCAAGTTTGGGGTTGATAGTTGAGCTATATTCTCCGGGATTTGGAGTTGCAGGGACGATGGGGCTTATCTCCATTGGATTGTTCTTTTTTGGGCATTTAGTTGCTGGTCTTGCAGGCTATGAAACATTGATCATTTTTATCATTGGGGTTCTTTTAATAATAGCCGAGTTCTTCCTGCCCGGAGGAATTAGTGGTATATTAGGTGCAGCTGCTATTATTTTTAGTATAATACTAGCAGGAGGCAATATTGTACAAATGAGTATTGCTGTTTTAATTGCTTTAACAGTAGCTATAGTGGGAATGGTGATTATTATGAAATTCTTTGGAAAGCGGTTGAAAGCGTTTAACAAGATTATCTTGTCAGATGCAACAACAACGGAGCAAGGATATGTGTCCAACGAAAATAGAATTGATTTAATTGGCAAAGTGGCCGTTACAATGACTGCCCTTAGACCATCCGGAACTATACGTATCGACAATGAGCGAATCGATGCAGTATCCGATGGAAGTTTTGTTGCGAAGGATAAACAAGTTATGATTATTAAAGTAGAAGGCTCTCGTATTGTTGTACGAGAAGTCGCAGAAGAGGAGGCAACATAATGTTATTCACTGGATCAACCATTACGTTAATTATTGTGATCGTTTTAGCATTTATCGTGCTATCTGTGTTCTTTACGTTTTTTCCGATTACACTATGGATTTCAGCGCTTGCAGCTGGCGTAAGAATTAGTATTTTTACACTTGTAGGGATGAGGTTACGTCGAGTAATTCCATCACGCATTGTTAATCCACTTATTAAAGCACATAAAGCTGGTTTAAAAGTGGCTATCAATCAATTAGAGAGCCACTATCTTGCAGGTGGTAATGTGGACCGTGTTGTTAACGCTCTTATTGCCGCACACCGTGCCAATATTGAGCTTACATTTGAACGAGCAGCAGCGATCGATCTAGCTGGTCGTGACGTACTAGAAGCCGTGCAAATGTCTGTAAACCCGAAAGTAATTGAAACACCATTTATCGCCGGGGTTGCGATGAACGGGATTGAAGTAAAAGCGAAAGCGCGTATTACTGTACGTGCCAATATCGACCGTCTAGTCGGAGGTGCGGGTGAAGAAACAATCGTTGCCCGTGTTGGGGAAGGTATTATTTCTACAATCGGGTCGAGTACTAGTCATGAACGTGTGCTTGAGAATCCGGACTTAATTTCTCAAACTGTATTGGCTAAAGGATTAGACTCTGGTACAGCTTTTGAAATTCTATCGATTGATATTGCGGACGTTGATATAGGTAAAAATATTGGTGCAGAACTTCAAACAGAGCAAGCTGAAGCAGATAAGAAAATTGCGCAAGCAAAAGCGGAAGAGCGCCGTGCAATGGCTGTTGCCTCTGAGCAAGAGATGAAAGCGAAAGTAGTAGAAATGCGTTCTAAAGTAGTAGAAGCAGAAGCAGAAGTTCCACTTGCGATGGCAGAAGCTTTAAGAGAAGGTAATATCGGTGTGATGGATTATATGAATTATAAAAATATCCAAGCGGACACTAGCATGAGAGATTCCATTAGTAAAGTCGGAGGAGATAAACCTTCTACTGGAGAGTTGAAAGACTAGTCTAAAACCGCGGAAAGGAGGTCTTCTCCTTGGAAGGTATTATTTTACTCATTGTTTCCTTACTCATAAGTACAATTTTTGGAAAGAAAAAGCAAAATCAAAATCCAACAAAAGTACCTAAGCAAGTAAATAAAACTCCTGAGATTAAACCTTTTGTAGAGAATCCTTTTAAAAACTTAGGGGAGCTAGCAAAGGAATTTAAACAAGAACAACAAGCAAAAATAGAACGTAGACCGAATAATCCAAAACCAGAACCTGTTAAAACGGTGACGGTAGAAAAAGGTCAACGTGAAGTCAGTCGCGATCAAGGTGCACAAAGATCATCTGGTCGTCTATCTGTTCACCAAGGAAATAGACCAGTTGTGAATACTGCCAAGCCAGTGATGGCGAGCGTTTTACCGGAAACGAAGGATGAGCTTATTCGAGCAATTGTTTTGTCCGAAATATTAGCTCCACCAAAATCCAAAAGATAACTCATGAACACTCCTTTACATGCATAAATTCATGTAAAGGGGTGTTTTTTATAAAACAATTATTTCCACTCCACGCGAGTATTATGATTGATAATTTTAATGACATTATTTTAGATTACGAAATAACCCTTCTTAAGTTAAATGAAAACAGCGTATTATGTTCGTATGATCATTATTTGTTGGAAATTAATGCAGATAGTCTACAGATAAAATCTCTATCATCGGATCGTCTGCATTTAACAGTAGAACGTCTTAACTTTTTTAATATAACTAGGAAGGATCGTACGTAATGGCAAGCCTTATACGAGTACAAATTCCGATAACTACAGATCAACATGCTCTATTTCAGCGTTTGTTTGCTATAAATATCCATGTATACAACGTATATAGCAGAGAAAATTATTTATACTTTTCTATAAAAAAGAAAGACTTAAGGGCATTTCGAAAAATAAGAAAAGCGATGAGAATCCCAGTACAGTTAGTGGATGAATCCAAAAAAGGAATTATTTCTACTCATTCATACTCTTTCATAGGAGTCGCTCTATTTTTCATTATACCTGTATTGCTGGCACAATTTATTTGGACAATTCATATCGAATCGGATTCACCTGAAAATAATATTTTGCTCTATGAAGAACTAAAGGCGATGAATATTAAAGAAAAAATGCTTACCTCTTCGTTACCTGCTGAACAAGAAATAAGGCAGAAGATTTTATTGAAGTACAAAGAGTATTCATGGGTGCATTTTGCTCAATCGGGTTCTACGCTAATCGTATCCCCGATGCTTGCCCCAATAAAAACCGAACGAGATATAAAAGACGCACCGCCAGTCCATTTAATCGCTAAGAGAAGTGGAGTTATTACAGATTTTGAACTAGTAAAAGGAGTAAGAGCTGTACAGAAGAATGTGGCGGTTAAAAAAGGGGATACGCTCGTGAATGGATTCGTGACGCAAGGAGATAAACGAATAATAACGAGTGCAGAAGGAAAAGTATATGCAAATTATTGGATTGAACTTCAGTTTGAACTTCCCAAAAAAGTATCGATTGTAAAGCCAAATGAAAGAGAGTTGCTGATACAAAAAAAGGGGAAGACGAATGTACCCTACTGGAAAGAGATCGTTCTTCCTTCTTTCTTACAAAAATATGTTGTGGCTGGATATGTACAAAATAATATAGAGGAAAGTTACGAGTTAAGTGAGAAGTCGATGGAACGATTAATACGTCCATTACTATTTCAAAAAATAATCAATGATTTGCCTGCGGGCACACAAATATTAGAAGATAAAGTTTTGCAGGTATCTATACAAAATGATAAAGTAAAAGGGAAGGTATTATTATTAGTAAATGAAGACATTGCAACACCACAAGTTATACCCCAAGGAGACGAAGCATGAGCGAACAAAAACAACTCGATATAAATTTGCAGGACCCAGCAGAAGCAGTAATGCTTCTCGGAATATCAGATAAAAATGTAAAGCTAATTGAAGCGGAACTAAAGGTACAACTAATTACAAGAGGCGAACAAATACAAATTGTTGGCGAAGAGAAAAATGTTGAAGAAGCGAAAAAGCTAATGATACAACTTCTTTCTGTTATACGCAAAGGCATCAATATTAACCTAAGAGATGTTACGTCTGCTATTGAAATGAGCTTGAATGGAACGATTGAATACTTCTCTAGCTTATATGATGAAGAAATTGCGAGAAATACAAAAGGCAAAGCTATTCGTGCTAAAACGATTGGTCAAAGAGAATATATACAAGGAATTCGGCATTCAGATTTAACGTTTGGAATAGGTCCAGCAGGTACAGGTAAAACATACCTTGCAGTTGTGATGGCCACACAGGCTTTAAAAAATGCACATGTGAAAAAAATCATTTTAACACGTCCTGCTGTCGAGGCAGGAGAGAGCCTAGGTTTCTTGCCTGGAGACTTAAAAGAGAAGGTAGACCCTTACTTACGTCCGTTATATGATGCATTACATGATGTGCTAGGTACGGAACAGACAGACCGCTTAATGGAGCGAGGTACAATTGAAATTGCGCCGCTTGCTTACATGCGTGGTAGAACGCTGGATGACGCCTTTGTTATTTTAGATGAAGCGCAAAATACAACGAAAGCTCAAATGAAGATGTTTTTAACCCGTCTTGGTTTTGGTTCGAAAATGGTTATTACAGGAGATAAAACGCAAATAGATTTACCAAAAGGTGCTGAATCTGGATTAATCGTGGCGGAGAAAATTTTAGGCCATGTTGCTGGTATCCATTTTCAATACCTAGAACAGGGAGATGTCGTCCGTCACCCATTAGTTGCTAAAATTATTCAGGCATATGACGAGCAACAATCATAGTATTTCTATAAAGCAACGGTCCAGTAGCTGACTGTTGCTTTTGTTAATTTTCAGGAAATAGTAATGACTAGTTTCGACTTTAAGGTATAATAAGGGGACAAGCTGTGAAGGAGCTGAATTTAGAGTGAAATTCATTTTGTTAAAATGGAAAGAATGGCGCAATAATAAGTATCTCCCTTTTGTTATCATTCTCTTAACAGCGATTTGCATGTTCTTTTTATTAATTGGTAATGTGAAAGAAAGTAAATATGATATAGAACGATTCCAACTTTCACCTGATACGATACGTTCGGTTAAAACAATGGAAGATCCCGTAAAAACGGAAGAAGAAAAAGAACAAGTAGCTTCCGAAGTTCTTCCAGTATATCAATTTCAAGACGAAACTGCAGATAACCAGGCTGCGATTATCCGTTCTATTTTTGACAGCGTTCTCGAAGTGAAAAAAAAATCGACTGAAGAACTAGCTGAAGAAGGGGCAGCTACATCACTTGCAAAATTAAAAGAAGAAGTGGACGTATTGGCAGAAAACGTAAGTGTCATTCCTTTAAGTGATGAAATGCTAACTATTTTACTAAAGCAGTCAGCTCCTGTTTTACGAGAGTCAAAGGAGAAATTGGCCACCATTGCAGAAAATGCATTAAATGAGCCAATACGAACCGAAAATGTTCCTTCTGCGCGTGAAAAAGTTGCTTCCCAGGTTACAAACACATTTGGGTTTTCCGCGGAGTATATGAATATCCTCATCAATATAGCGCGGAGTGCAATTGTAGCGACGGAAATCGAAAATGATGAGCTTACAGAATTACGGATTGAGCAGGCAAAAGCAAGTGTTGAACCGACTAGAATTTTACAAGGGCAAATACTAGTGCAAAAAGGAGAACTAATAGACCGAGAAGTTTATAGACAGATTGAATTACTCGGAATGTTAACAGATAAAACATCTTATAAACCACCTATAGGTGTTGGTCTATTCGTTATACTTACAATGTGGATCTTATTTGCACAAACGTTTCGTAAGAAAGAGAAATCCATTACAAATGCTAAAAATTTGGTTGTCGTCGCTTTTAGTCTAATCGTTTCTGTCTTAATCATGAAAGTGTTACAATCAGTTGCATATAATTTTGATGTAGTCATTGCATTTATATTCCCGACTGCATTGGTTTCCATATTTGTTTACTTATTAGTAAATGAACGTGCAGCACTCATCACTAGTTTTGTTGTTGCTGCTTATGCGGGCATTATTTTTCAAGAAGGGTATACAAATGTATTTCAAATGGAAATTTCGCTATACATATTATTCGGGAGTGTAGCAGGTATTTTTGCGATGCAACGAACTCATAATAACTCTCAAATATTTAGAGGAAGCTTTGTCGTTTCAGCAGTAAATATATTATTTATATTATTTTATTTATTAATGACCAAAACGACATATGAATTTAACGATATATTGTTTTATGTTGGTGTTGCCGTATTATCGGGTATACTATCTGGGGCTTTAACGATTGGAATACTTCCATTTTTTGAATCGGTATTTGGCATATTGTCTACGATGCGGTTAATCGAGCTATCTAATCCGAATCATCCATTATTGAAAAAAATATTAACGGAAACTCCCGGGACATACCATCATAGTTTGATGGTCGCAAACTTAGCGGATGCTGCCTGCGAAGCGGTTGGGGCAAACGGACTATTAGCACGTGTGGGGAGCTATTATCATGATGTTGGGAAAACGAAACGACCTGGATTTTTTATCGAAAATCAAGTGAATGGGTACAACCCGCATGATAATTTACCACCAGAAACGAGTCGTGATATTATTATTGCACATGCTGTAGACGGGGCAGAAATTTTACGAAAACATAAAATGCCAAAAGAAATAATCGATATCGCGGAGCAACACCACGGGACCAGCTTGCTTAAATTCTTTTACTATAAAGCAAAGGAAATGAAAGAAGATATAGCCGAAGGGCAGTATAGGTATCCGGGTCCTAAACCTCAAACGAAAGAAATTGCGATTATTTCGGTTGCAGATAGTGTGGAAGCTGCTGTCCGTTCGATGAAAGAACCAAATGCAGAAAAGATTAGGGAACTGATCCAATCCATTATTAAAGGAAAATTACTAGATGGTCAATTTGATGAATGCGATCTCTCTTTAAAAGAAATAAAGATAATGGAAGAAAGTTTCTGTACGACGATGAATGGTACATTCCATTCGCGAATAGAATACCCAAAATAAGGACGTAAGGGGCTAAAAGAATGCTAGAAATAGATTTAATGGACGAAACACAAACAATATCCGAAGAATCAATAAAACTTGTTGAAAAAGTATTAACTTCTGCTGGAGAGCAGTTAGGTGTAAAAGAAGGCAGTGAAGTAAGTGTTACATTTGTGACAAATGACGCTATTCAAGAAATCAATAAAACATACCGCAAAAAAGATATGCCAACGGATGTTATTTCTTTCGCAATGGAGGAGATGGGAGAAGGCGAAATCGAGATTAAAGATGCAAATCTGCCGACACTACTTGGCGATATTATCATTTCTGTTGAACGTACGACGGAACAAGCGGCATCATATGGACATACTTTCGAACGTGAGCTTTGTTTTTTGGCAGTCCATGGTTTTTTACATCTACTCGGTTATGATCACGGAACAGAGGAAGAAGAGAAAGAAATGTTCAGTTTACAAGAAACGATTTTACAGGCTTTTGGTTTAAAGCGTGAAGGCCATGAACATTCGTAAATTTTTTAAGTCATTCGTATATGCCTTTCAAGGCATTGTACTAGTAGTAAAAAGTGAACAAAATTTCCGTTTTCATGTACTGGCTGCAGTTGTAGTTTTATTGGCAAGTTTTTTAACGAGTTTGTCCAAATGGGAATGGATAATCATTGTAATGTTAATTTGCGGGATGTTCATGATAGAATTAGTAAATGCGTCAATTGAACGTGTTGTGGATTTAGCATCCCCTGAGTTGCATCCACTTGCAAAACAGGCAAAGGATTTAGCAGCAGGGGCTTGCCTGGTGTATGCCATTTGTACAATAATCGTCGGTTTGATCATATTTATCCCGAAATGGTCGGGAATATTATTTTAGAGGTGAACAAGATGGATAAAAAAATGTTATTAGAAGCATCTATTAAAGCGAGAGAAAAAGCGTATGTACCTTACTCAAAATTTCCTGTTGGAGCAGCACTTTTAACGAAAGACGGAGAAGTGATCCAAGGTTGTAATATCGAAAATTCATCTTTTGGTTTGACCAACTGTGCGGAACGTACTGCTATATTTAAAGCAGTATCTGAAGGAAAAAAGGAATTTGCTGCGATTGCAGTTTCTGGGAATACAGAAGGACCTATTTCCCCGTGCGGCGCGTGCAGACAAGTACTTGCAGAATTTTGTGATCAAGATATGCCGGTTTTCTTAACGAACTTGAATGGTCAAGTATTAGAAACGACGGTAGCAGAGTTATTACCGGGTGCATTTACAACGGAGGATTTGGAATATGGAGCAAAATAATAAAGGGTTTAAATCAGGATTTATCTCTATCATAGGACGTCCAAATGTAGGGAAATCCACATTTTTAAATAGAGTAATTGGACAAAAAATTGCAATCATGAGCGATAAGCCTCAAACAACACGAAATAAAGTTCAAGGTGTCTTAACACTAGATGAAAGTCAAATGATTTTTATTGATACACCAGGTATTCATAAGCCGAAGCATAAGCTTGGTGATTTCATGTTAAAAGTGGCAAAAAATACACTTCGTGAAGTAGATGCAATTTTATTTATGGTGAATGCAACGGAACCAAGAGGAAAAGGCGACGAATTTATTATCGATATGCTTGAGAAAAACGAAACGCCTGTTTTCTTAGTAATTAACAAAATCGATCAAGTTCATCCCGATGAACTAATCTCTATTATTGAGTCATATAAAGACAAATATGATTTTGCAGAAATAATTCCAATCTCTGCATTACAAGGAAACAATGTAGATCGCTTGCTCGAAACAATTCAAAAATATTTACCTGAAGGTCCTCAATATTACCCTGCGGATCAAGTAACAGATCATCCAGAACGTTTCATCATTTCTGAATTAATACGTGAAAAAGTACTTCATTTAACTCGTGAAGAAATTCCTCACTCTATTGCGGTTGTGATTGATAAGATTAAAAAAGAAGAAGATACTGAAAAAGATATGATTCGTGTAATGGCTACAATTATTGTGGAAAGAGACTCCCAAAAAGGCATTGTGATTGGAAAAAGAGGCGCACTTTTAAAAGAAGTAGGCACGAGAGCTCGTCACGATATTGAAATGCTACTTGGTACGAAAGTATTCTTAGAATTATGGGTAAAAGTCCAAAAAGATTGGCGCAATAAATCAACTCATTTACGTGATTACGGATTTAGAGAAGACGAGTATTAAGAAATGCATAAGCGCTAATGTTAGATAATACTGTCTGGCTGCGTAACATAGTGGTGGAGCAAAAGCTCGTCACAACATCAATAAACATTTCGCAACATCTGTATGATCTGCCTTATGCAGGCCCCAGGTAGGCATGGCGCTAAAGCAAGATACTAAGAAGGAAGGGAAGGCTTTTGCTTCAAAAAGTAGAAGGCATCGTCTTACGGACTTCATCTTACGGAGAAACGGATAAAATAGTCACGATATTCTCACGAGAATTAGGAAAAAGAGCGGCGATGGCTCGTGGTGCTAAAAAACCTACGAGCCGTTTGTCTTCTATATCTCAGCCTTTCACCTATGGCTATTTTTTAATTCAGCAAGGTAGAGGAATGGGTTCTTTACAGCAAGGGGAAATTATCGACTCTATGCGCTCCATTCGAGAGGATATTTTTACTACTGCATATGCTAGCTTTATCATGGAGCTAGTGGATAAATTAATAGAAGACGAATCTCCGAAACCCCATATATTTACTATTTTGCAAGAATCGCTGGAGGCAATTTCGGAAGGATATGATCCAGAAGCAATTAGTTTATTTGTAGAATGGAAGATGCTGCCCATTGCTGGAATTTACCCGGTGTTGCATCAATGTGCCAACTGCGGAGCAACGGACGGGGAATTTGCTTTTTCATTTGCTCAAATCGGTTTTCTTTGTCACAGATGCTTCTCTGTCGATCCATATTTAATAAGGTTAACACCAGCACAGGTAAAGCTAATCCGTACCTTTTATACTGTTCCGATTAGCCAAGTTGGTAAGCTCACATTAAAAAAAGAAACAAAAGGCTTTATCAAGAAAATTGTACGAACTATTTATAACGAACAAGTAGGGATTCGATTAAAGTCCCAAGGGTTTTTAGATCAAATGGAAAAGACACCTGAATTTTTTAATCCAAAAAAAGATCCAAGTTCAGAAGATTAACTTCGAACCTGGATCTTTTTGCTGGTTGAAAACTATTTAGAAAGTAGGAAGCTACCCGAACGATTAAGTCCCCCCGAGCAAATAACTGAGTCAAGTGAGCAATGTAAGGGCATAAGTGAGCATAAATCCCGGCTAACCGAGCAATTAGTTCCCACTCGAGCATTTAACTGAGTTAAGTGAGCAATGAAAGGGTAAGAGAGCATAGATTCCAGCTACCCGAGCAATTAGCTCCCTCCGAGCATATAACTGAGTAAAGCGAGCAATGAAAGGGTATAAGCGAGCATAAATCCCGGCTAACCAAGCAATTGGTTCCCTCCGAGCATATAACTGAGTCAAGTGAGCAATGTAAGGGCGTAAGTGAGCATAAATCCCGGCTAACCGAGCAATTAGTTCCCACTCGAGCATTTAACTGAGTTAAGCGAGCAATGAAAGGGCATAAGCGAGCATAAATCTGGGCTAACCGAGCAAAGGAATCCCACTTCGAACAACTGATTGAACTAACCTAAACATACATCCAACACTAAACAAAAAACCAAATTAGACATAGGTCTAATTTGGTTTTTTAGATTAAAACTGCAATTGTTCTTCAATATAAGCTTTTACATCAGCAATCGGCATTCTTGTTTGTTCCATTGAATCACGGTGACGAACTGTTACTTGGCCATCTGTTTCAGAATCGAAATCATATGTGATACAGAATGGTGTGCCGATTTCGTCTTGGCGGCGGTAACGTTTACCAATCGATTGTGACTCGTCATAATCAACCATGAAATGTTTACTTAAATCAGAGAATAACGCAGTTGCGCCTTCTGATAATTTTTTGGACAATGGTAAAATTGCCGCTTTCACTGGAGCTAGAGCTGGATGGAAGCGTAATACAGTACGTTTATCATCACCTTCAAGCATTTCTTCGTCGTAAGCCTCGCAAAGGAATGCCAGTGTAACGCGGTCTGCTCCAAGAGATGGCTCGATACAATAAGGCACATAACGTTCATTCGTAACTGGGTCGATATAGTTAAAATCTTCCCCAGAATGCTCCATATGTTGTTTTAAGTCGAAATCAGTACGGTCTGCGATACCCCATAGCTCACCCCAACCAAATGGGAATTTATATTCGATATCTGTTGTTGCATTCGAATAATGGGACAGCTCATCTTCAGAATGGTCTCTTAAACGAATGCTATCTTCTGCAACACCTAAATTTAATAACCAATCTTTACAGTAATTACGCCAGAATTCGAACCATTCCATATCTTCCCCTGGTTTACAGAAGAATTCTAATTCCATTTGTTCGAATTCTCTTGTACGGAATGTAAAGTTACCAGGAGTTATTTCATTACGGAAGCTTTTCCCAACTTGTGCGATACCAAATGGCATTTTCTTACGCATAGAACGTTGTACATTTTTGTAGTTAACGAAGATACCTTGTGCAGTTTCAGGACGTAAGAAAATTTCGTTCGTAGAAGATTCTGTTACCCCTTGAAAAGTTTTGAACATTAAGTTGAACTGACGAATATCTGTATAGTCAAATTCTCCGCAAGTAGGGCATACTACATTATGTTCTTTCATGATTTCTTCCATTTTTTCAAATGAAAGTCCATCAATAACCATTTCAATTCCTTTTTTCTCAAGTGCATCTTCGATAATTTTATCCACACGATGACGAGATTTACATTTTTTACAGTCAATCATTGGATCGTTAAAATTGCCGATATGGCCAGATGCTACCCATGTTTTTGGGTTCATTAAAATAGCTGCATCCAAACCTACGTTATATGGTGATTCTTGAACGAATTTCTTCCACCATGCTTTTTTAACGTTGTTTTTTAATTCCACACCTAGTGGACCGTAGTCCCATGTGTTGGCAAGTCCGCCATAAATTTCAGATCCTGGGAATACAAATCCTCTTTGTTTTGCTAAACTTACGACTGTTTCCATTGAAAATTCCATAACAAACCCTCCTATTTTAACTTTATTCAGCAGAAGTCCCTCGCTTCTACAAATGCTGGATAATGCAATAATTTCTTCTATTCAAAGGGGATTACCCTAGCTGAATGAAGTTAAAGCCTCCGGCGGATGCCACAGATTTTGAGGGGAGTTAATTGAGCAAGCTCAATTGAAAATCTGGGCGCAATCACGTCGAGACGTGATTGATTAGTGCTTTCAAAAAGAAAAAACTCGTCTCCGGGCTAATTTAGCCCGGGGACGAGTTTTATAACCCGCGGTTCCACCCCGATTGATTGTATAATAACAATCCTCTTTAAAAGCATAAGCTCCGAGCTGCCGTTTCCTGTTTTGTGGTCTCTCACCGTCACCACTCGCTACGTTACAGTACTTATAATGCTCTTCAACGCTTTATTATTTGTTGTTATTGTAACATGAGCCAGTTTACTTCGCAATAAAGGAGTAAGTAGTATATAATAATTTAGTATATGTATAACAATTTGAGGCGGTGATTCCAATCGAACTCAACAAACGGCAAAACGAAATTTTGGACATTGTTAAAGGAAATGGCCCTATTACGGGTGAGCAAATTGCAGAACGTCTAAAGTTAACTAGATCTACGTTACGACCCGATCTTGCAATTTTAACAATGGCTGGCTTTTTAGATGCCAGACCGCGCGTTGGTTATTTTTATTCTGGTAAGAAAACGAGTCAAGCTATTTCAGATAATATAGCCCAGATGATAGTAAAAGACTTCCAATCTATTCCGGTTGTTGTAGAAGAAAGCATGACAGTATATGATGCTATATGTCATATGTTTTTAGAAGATGTAGGATCTTTATTCGTAGTGGATAAACAATCTCTATTGTCTGGTGTACTTTCAAGAAAAGATTTCTTGCGAACGAGCATTGGAAATCAAGATTTAAATAAAATGCCAGTACATATGATTATGACAAGAATGCCTAATATTACGTATTGTAGAAAAGAAGATACGCTTATTGAGGTGGCAAATAAACTAATGAGTCGTCAGATTGATTCATTACCTGTAGTGAAAGAACGAAAAGATGGTTTAGAGGTAGTTGGAAGAATTACGAAAACGAATATTACACGTGCTTTCTTGTCTTTAGCCGATGACCATGACTTATAAGGAGTGACACAATGAAAATGTTAAACCTATTTATTGTCTCAGATTCAATCGGTGAAACGGGAGAACTGGTGGCAAAAGCGGCGGTAAGTCAGTTTAGACCAGGTCTACAGCATACCAAGTTAAAAAGATTTACTCATATTGATTCATTGGATCATATTAAAGAAATTACGGAACTAGCGAAAGAACAAAATGCTATTATTTTATATACGCTTGTGCAAACAAAAATGCGTGATGCGTTAGTTGAAAAGTGTAAAGCATATGGATTAGATTCAGTGGACCTGATTGGTCCGGTTATTCATCTTTTAGAAAGAAATTTAGATGAAAAACCTTTCGAAGAGCCTGGTTTAGTTCGCAAGCTAGATGAAGATTATTTCAAAAAGATTGAAGCAATCGAATTTGCGGTAAAATATGATGATGGAAGAGATCCACGCGGTTTGTTGCAAGCAGACATCGTCTTAATCGGTGTTTCTAGAACTTCTAAAACGCCATTGTCACAATACTTGGCGCATAAAAGATATAAGGTTGCAAACGTCCCATTAGTACCGGAAGTTGAGCCCCCGGAAGAATTATTTCAGGTAGATCCTGCAAAATGTTTTGGACTAGTAATCACACCGAAAAAACTAAATTCTATTAGAAAAGAAAGATTAATAGCTATTGGTTTAAATGATGATGCTAGTTATGCTAAAATAGAACGGATAAATGAAGAAATTGCTCATTTTGAAAAAGTAGTAAATAAAATTGGATGTACTGTCATTGAAGTGACGAATAGGGCAGTAGAAGAAACGGCCAATCTAGTAATCAATCACATTCAACAAAAATAATTATAAAAAATGAACCGATTCACATTTGTGAAAAGGTTTTTTTGTATTGCGAATCGAATAAAGTATAGATTAATAATATGAAATGTTTTATAATAGTTAATTGTGGAAAAAATAATTACTATATGAAACTTTTTTTATGAATTATTTTGTCGTTTCTTGCAGGATTTTTCTTGTTTATCTCGAATTAATAAAGTAGCGAGTAAAGATGGTGAAATAATGACAAATCGTATAGAAGAAGAAGTTATCGAACAAGTTAGGAATAACACAGATATTGTCGATGTTATTAGCGAATATGTTCAACTAACGAAAAGAGGTAGAAATTATTTTGGTTTATGCCCTTTTCACGGAGAACAAACACCATCTTTTTCAGTAACGCAAGAGAAACAGATTTTTCATTGTTTCGGATGTGGTGCTGGTGGAAATGTAATTACATTTTTAATGGATATCGAAAATCTTTCGTTCCAAGATGCAGTAAGTAAACTTGGAAGCCGGATTGGACTTTCGATTGAAGAAAGCTCCTCCAATCATTCAGAAGCAAAAGCACCTGTCTCAAAAGAAGTATCTATTATGAAAAAGGCGCATGAATTTGCGAGCGATTATTTTCATCATTTGTTACTTCATACGGAGGAAGGAGAAAATGCATTACATTACTTAGAAGAAAGAGGGTTTTCTACTGAAGTCATCGAAAAGTATAAAATCGGGTGGTCTTTACCTAATTGGGATGCTTTAACAACATTATTAGCAAGAAAAGGTATGGATTTACAAGAAATAGAGAAAACTGGGCTTATTATCCGAAAAGAAAATGAATTAAAGTATTTTGACCGATTTAGAGGAAGAATCATGTTTCCGGTTTTCGATGAAACGGGACATGTAATAGCCTTTTCAGGAAGGATACTGGAAAAAAGTGAAAATGAAGCAAAATATTTAAATAGTCCAGAATCTCCAATATTCCAGAAAAGTCAAGTACTTTATAATCTAGACAAAGCCCGTCTAGAAATTCGTAAACAACGAAATGTAATAATCTTCGAAGGCTTTCTAGATGTCATTGCAGCATCTACTGCTGGAATTTCCAACGGAATTGCAACAATGGGGACGGCTTTGACGTCTCAACATATAACAAAACTGAATAGATTGACATCAAACGTCACATTATGTTATGACGGGGATAAAGCTGGTATGGAAGCAGCTAAAAGAGCAGCAATTGCTTTGCAGGCTCAAAACATTCAAACAGAGGTAGCAATTATTCCGGATGCTATGGATCCAGATGATTATATTAAAAACTACGGAGAAGAAGCTTTTCGCGCAAAAATTATAGAAAAGCCTCATTCTTATTTATCCTTTATGATGATTGTTTCTAAACGTGATAAGAATTTTAATAATGAAAATGATACATTACAGTATATTCAAGAAATATTGGAAATACTGAGTGAGAGAAATTCTTCTGTAGAACGTGATTTGTACATTCGACAACTTTCACAAGAAACAAATGTTTCTGAGGAAGCAATCTATCAACATTTACGAAAGCTTCAAGGAAAAAAAGCAAAACAATTTAAAAGCGAACCAACCATTCCTCTCCCAACCAATCAAGAATTGTCAAAAAAGAAGAGGACCATTTCAGCAGATGAGAGAGCAGAACGAATGTTACTTGCTCATATGTTGCACAATGCGCAAATAATTGATATAGCAAGAAATAACGCTGGAGAACAATGTTTTATAAGGGATGCTTACGAGGCAGTTTATGTACGCTTAACCGGATTTTATGAACAGTATCCAGACGGAGATTATCAACGATTTTTAGAAGTATTAAATGATGCACAACTTAGAAATATAGTTATGGAAGCTGCGCTCTCAGAACGTGATCCAGAACATGAAACTGAGGAAGTCATGGACTGCTTGCGCCATATTCGAAAATACCGGATAGAGCAACAAATTGAGCGGAAGTTACATGAAGCAAAAGAAGCAGAGAAAATGACGGATATGACAAAAGCTTTGCAACTCGCTCAAGAAGCTATTCAGTTAAAAAAGTCGTTAGCAACTTTTGAATAAACATCCGGTAGTAAAAGGAGGATTTCTTATGGCGGACAAGTCTGAACGTACAAAAGAAACGGATATTGAATTATCATTAGAAGAGGCAAAAAAACAATTAATCGAATTAGGTAAAAAAAATGGAGAGTTAACATATCACGATATTGCGGAAAAACTCGCTCATTTTGAATTGGAATCGGATCAAATCGAAGAATTTATCGATCATTTAGAAGGCAAAGAAATTGAACTAAGCCGGAAAGATGGCGATGAAGAAGATTTAGATCGTTTGATGAAAGGGAAAGAAGAAACCTTCGATTTAAATGATTTAAGTGTGCCGCCAGGTGTGAAGATTAATGACCCTGTTCGTATGTATTTAAAGGAAATCGGACGTGTTGATCTTTTAAAAGCGTCTGAAGAAATTGCACTTGCAGAAAGAATCGAACAAGGGGATGAAGAAGCGAGAAAACGTCTAGCAGAAGCAAACCTTCGTTTAGTAGTAAGTATTGCAAAGCGTTATGTAGGTCGTGGAATGCTATTCTTGGACTTAATCCAAGAAGGAAATATGGGACTTATCAAAGCGGTAGAGAAATTTGATCACCGTAAAGGGTTCAAATTTAGTACGTATGCTACTTGGTGGATTAGACAAGCAATTACTCGTGCCATTGCAGACCAAGCCCGTACAATACGTATCCCGGTGCATATGGTGGAAACGATAAATAAATTAATTCGTGTACAAAGACAACTATTACAAGACTTGGGCCGTGAACCTTCTCCAGAAGAAATTGGAGAAGAAATGGATTTGCCGCCAGAAAAAGTTCGTGAAATCCTAAAAATTGCACAAGAACCAGTTTCTTTAGAAACACCTATTGGAGAAGAAGATGACTCTCATTTAGGCGATTTTATCGAAGATGCGGATGCTCAATCCCCTTCTGATCATGCTGCTTATGAATTATTAAAAGAACAATTAGAAGATGTATTAGATACTTTAACAGACCGAGAAGAAAATGTACTACGTCTTCGTTTCGGGTTAGATGATGGCCGCACGAGAACGCTGGAGGAAGTAGGTAAAGTGTTTGGTGTTACACGTGAGCGTATTCGTCAAATCGAAGCGAAAGCACTGCGTAAACTTCGTCATCCTTCTCGCAGCAAGCGTCTAAAAGATTTCTTAGAATAAGTTTAAGGAGAGACATCCTTGTAGGGTGTCTTTTTCTGTTTTATACTTAGGGATGACTGCTAGATGAAATGAGGACGAGCCATGTCAGTTCAACGTAAGCAAATTATCCTAAATGAAATTGCGTTTTGGAAGAAAAACAAATTACTTCCTGAACATTATTGTGACTTTCTAACAGCCCTTTATGCCCAAGGTGAAGAGGTAGAGGATGAAAGGAAAGAAAAATCATCCCAAGCCTTATTAGCGAAGAAAAAAATGAATAAAACTTTTTTATATGTAACACTAGGTATTATTACAGCTATATTAATAGCATCACTTATAGTCATTACTACAGCTGCATTTATTCCCATTATTGCAGCAGGAATTGCGATATGCTTATTTTTATACATAGCTATTAAACTAGCAAAAACGAAGTCGATGATGATGCCCTTGTTGTTCGTTTTTTCGGCACTATTACTATTAGGGATTTCTTTTAAAGTATGGGATGTTTATTTTAATGATTACCCATTAGTGTTAATCGGATTAATGATTGGTAATTGTTTATTGTGGTTATTTTCCGGACTGCTGATGAAACTCGTATATTTTAGTATTTCCGGTATTGTTGGAACAGCTCTTATTTTATTTTACTTATTTAAATTTTATCTTTAATATTCAAATGCCGACAGACAAACCTGTTGGCGTTTTTAAGTTGGTGCTTTTGGGAAGCTCTGAACGAAACAATTAGTCCATTATTACCGTGACTTTCTGATGGGGAGGGATGTGAATTTATCGCATTCCTCCCCATTTTTAGTTACTCGTATAGTAGTCGTTTGTCGGTTGATCAATACTATGATTCTACAAATAAATTTACCAATCGACAATTTTAGCTATAATTTACCTGTTTTATACGTTGAAAATATCATATATGAAAAAAATGACTTACTATTTTAAATTTAACTTGAAATTGAAAACCCTTTCAGATTATAATCTATATAAACCGATTTACTAAACCGGTTTATAAACAAACATATACAAAAATTTATTACTAATTTAGTTGTTAACTAGAGTAGAAAAAGTTCTGTTCATGTGAAAGGAGTATATGATTTTGGTTTCGAATTTTGGTGTTTTTACACTAGGGGATGCTCTGATTACATTTAATCCATCTGATACTGGGCCTCTAAGATATGTTTCAACTTTCTCACGAAAAGTGGGAGGCGCTGAATTGAACTTTGCAATCGGTTGTGCACGCTTAGGACTTAGTTCGAAGTGGATGAGCCGATTAGGCGGAGATGAATTCGGTCGAGTAATTTATAATTTTGCACGTGGTGAAGGAATTGATGTTTCGGAAGTGAAGCTCGTGGATGGTTATCCTACTTCTTTAAACTTTAAAGAAATTAGGGAAGACGGATCCGGAAAAACATTTTACTACCGTTATCAATCACCCATTTTAACAATGGAACCAAGCGATATTACAGAAGCGGTACTTGAAGGTGTGGATCTTGTTCATTTAACAGGCGTTTTCTTAGCAATAGATCCAAAAAATCTTGATATAACGATGCAAGTGTTGAAGCTTGCAAAGAAAAATAACATTCCGGTTTCATTTGATCCAAATATTCGATTGAAGCTTTGGACGATAGAAGAAGCGAAAGCTGCATATATGAAAGTTTTTCCATATGTTGATATTTTACTAACAGGTAAAGATGAAATTGAGTTAATACATGGAGATTCTTCGAACGAATCGTTAGAGGCATTGTCTGAAGAATTCAAAATCGCTCATCTAGTTATTAAAGATGGTGGAAACGGTGCGAGAGTATTGATTAACGGTGAGTGGCATGAAAAAGAAGCATTTAAAGTGCAGCCCATTGATACGGTCGGCGCGGGTGACGGCTTTGATGCAGGTTATATTTATTCTTATCTACATAATTATTCCCCACTCGAGAGCTTACAATTTGCGAATGGAGTAGGGGCACTTGTTACAACAGTATCAGGTGACAATGAAGGACTTCCTGAACTCGATGAAGTATTTGCTTTTATTCGAAATGAAAAAATTATTGAGAGATGAGGGGAAACAATGAAAGCGGTTCAAGTAAGAAAAGCTTATGACTTAGTCATTAATGAAGTAGAAAAACCCCAGATATCTTCTGATACAGATGTACTCGTGCAAGTCAAACGTGTTGGTATTTGTGGTTCAGACATGCATATCTATCATGGAACGAATCCGCTCGCTACTTTACCAAGAGTTGTTGGACACGAAGTAGCAGGTGAAGTTGTAGAAGTTGGAAATGCGGTAACTAAATTGAAGGTTGGAGATCACGTAGTAGTAGAGCCAATCAGATACTGTGGCGAATGTTATGCATGCCGTAAAGGACGCCCGAATGTGTGTGCAAACTTATCCGTTTTTGGTGTGCACGAAGATGGTGGAATGCGAGAATACTTTGTCCTTCCAGAAAAACAGCTGCATGCAGTAGATTCTTCTATTGACTGGAACGAAATAGTAATGGCAGAACCTTATACAATCGGCGCTCAGGCTACTTGGAGAGGACAAGTGGAGCAAGGGGATACAGTTCTTATTCAAGGTGCAGGACCAATTGGTATATGTATATTAAAATTTGCTAAATTGCGCGGTGCTACTGTAATGGTTTCTGACTTAAGTGAGGAACGTTTAGCATTTGCTCGAGATAATGGAGCAGATGTGACGGTGAATGCTGGAACAGAAAATGTGAAAGAGCAAGTGGCAAAATGGACAAATGATGAAGGCGTTAACAAAGTAATAGACGCTGTATGTCTACCGTCTACATTTGAACTTTCCGTAGATGTTGTTTCGCCTGCAGGAACTGTTGTTGTGCTTGGTTTTGATGAAAGACCATCTCAAATACCTCAGATGCCTATTACGAAAAAAGAAATTACAATTGTTGGATCAAGATTACAAACTAACCAGTTTGCTGAAGTAGTTGAATTTTTAAATGCCGGAAAAATTAGACATAACGGCTTAGTTACCCATACATTTGCATTAGCCAATGTTCAAGAAGCATTTACATTCGTTGAAAATAATCCGAATAAAGTTCGTAAAGCTGTCATTGTTTTTGACTAAGGAGGTTCCTACAGATGAAAAAACATGAAATATTAAACCAACTAACCGATTCCAAAGTAGTTGCTGTTATTAGAGGAGAAAGCGCGGAAGAAGCCGTGCAACTTACTAAAGCTGCTGTAGAAGGTGGCATACGTGCAATTGAGTTAACGTATACAACACCACAGGTACAAAAAGTGTTTGAAGAATTGCAAAACGCAGATGCGCTTTTAGGTGCAGGGACCGTGCTTGATCCGGAAACAGCAAGACATGCCATCTTATGCGGTGCTAAATTTGTCGTAAGTCCGCATTTCAATGCAGAAGTCGCAACTGTTTGTAACAGATATGGAATTCCTTATTTACCAGGTTGTATGACAATTCGAGAAATGGTACTGGCATTAGAAGCTGGCTGTGACATATTAAAACTTTTCCCTGCAAACAACTTTAGTCCATCTTTTATCAAGTCAGTCAAAGGTCCACTTCCACATGTTCAAATCATGCCGACAGGTGGGATAAACGCTGGAAATATGAAGGAATGGATCGATGCTGGAGCAGTTGCAGTTGGAGTAGGCAGTGATTTGAATAAGGCTTATAAAACAGGTGGTTACGATGCTGTTGTAGAGGCTAGCAAAAAGTATATAGAAGCTAGTACAAACTAAGAAGGAGTGGTAGTTAAGATGAATATTACATTTCGCTGGTATGGTAGAGGCAATGACACAGTAACACTTGATCAAGTGAAACAAATTCCAGGGACAAAAGGAATTGTATGGGCCCTACATCAAAAGCCTGTTGGAGAAGTATGGGAAAAAGAGGAGATCAAATCGGAAATCGATTATATCCAATCATTTGGTTTCCATGCCGACGTTGTGGAAAGCGTAAATGTGCATGAAGCAATTAAATTAGGTAATAGCGAACGAGATCAATATATTGAGAACTATAAAGAAACGATTCGTAATCTTGGTGAATTTGGTGTTAAAGTGATTTGCTACAATTTCATGCCAATTTTTGATTGGACGCGTACAGAAATGTTCCATCCACTGGAAGATGGTTCTACTGCTTTGTTTTTTGAAAAATCAAAAGTAGAAAATTTAGATCCACAAGAACTTGTGAAAACAGTTAGTGAGGCATCTGACTTAACTTTACCAGGCTGGGAACCAGAAAAAATGGCTCGTATTGCCGAATTGTTTGAGGCTTATAAAGAAGTAGATGAAGAAAAGCTTTGGGAAAATTTAGCCTACTTCTTAAACGAAATATTGCCGGTTGCCGAATCAGTAGGTATCAAAATGGCTATTCATCCGGATGATCCTCCGTATTCAATTTTCGGACTACCAAGAATTATTACTGGTGAATCAAGCTATGAAAAGCTAATCGCAATTTCTGATTCTGCTGCAAATGGTTTCACAATGTGTACTGGTTCAATGGGTGCAAATCCTGAAAATGATATGGTTCAAGTAGCTAGAAAATATGCTTCTCGTTCGCCTTTCTCCCATATCCGTAATGTGAAAATTTCAGATAATGGGGACTTTGTTGAAACATCTCACTATACAAGTGATGGCTCAATAGATATAAAAGGTGTAGTACAAGAGCTACATAAACAAAACTATGATGGATACGTAAGACCAGACCATGGTCGACATATTTGGGGAGAAGTTTGCCGCCCAGGATACGGGTTATATGACCGCGGATTAGGGATTATGTACTTACTTGGGTTATGGGATGCATATGAAACGAACAAGGCGGAGGAGTCTCAATGATTCCAATACATGAAAATTTAAAAGACCGGGTAGCAGTTATTACTGGTGGCAGTGGTGTTTTATGTTCAGAAATGGCGCACGAACTTGCGCGCCAAGGCGTGAAAGTAGCCGTTTTAAATAGAACTGCCGAAAAAGGACAAGAAGTAGTTGCTGATATAGTGGAAGCTGGTGGCTCTGCTATTGCTTTACAGGCAGACGTTCTTGATCGAGCTTCTCTAGAGAAAGCAAAAGAAGAAACGTTAAAAGCTTTTGGACGAATTGACATGCTTATTAATGGTGCGGGTGGAAATCATCCAGATGCTATTACAGATGGAGAAATTTTTGAGGAAGAAACAGAGGGAAAATCATTTTTTGACCTAGAGGAAACAGGTTTTTCTACTGTATTTGCAACGAATTTCACTGGAACGTTTCTGGCAAGCCAAGTGTTTGGAAAAGAATTATTGAAATCGACATCTCCAGTTATTATTAATCTGTCATCCATGAGTTCATACTCACCGATGACAAAGGTACCTGCTTATAGTGCGGCAAAAGCATCGATCAATAATTTTACCATGTGGATGGCCGTTCATTTTGCCGAAACAGGATTAAGAGTCAATGCAATTGCTCCAGGATTTTTCTTAACAACACAAAACAGAAATTTACTTCTGGATGAAGAAGGAAACTATACAGCGAGATCCTCTAAAATTATTGCTGGGACACCGATGAAACGGTTTGGTAAACCAATAGATTTATTAGGAACTTTACTCTATCTTGTAGATGAAACATGTTCCGGATTTGTGACTGGAACTACTATTCCGGTTGATGGCGGATTTATGGCTTATTCTGGTGTATAATTTTCAAGTGGATAGAGCCTTAAAAAACTTTTCTCATGTAAAGTAATGAAAGGCAATCTAAGCAACAAAGAGAATAGTAAATGGGGTTCTGAAAATTGAAACATATTACAATCGCAGATGTAGCAGAGCATGCAAAAGTATCTAAAAGTACCGTCTCTCAATATTTAAATAAGCGGTACGAGTATATGAGTGAACAAACACGTAAGAGAATTGAAACTACTATTGAAGAATTAAATTATATTCCCAACAGTGTAGCGAGAAGCTTAAAGCAGAAATCGACCTTCACTGTTGGGGTAATAGTAGCTAATATTTTACACTCATTTTCTACGCAAGTAATTCGTGCAATTGAAAACTATTTTCATGAAAACGATTTTCATATAATCGTATGTAATGCCGACGATGAACCAAAAAAGGAAAGAAAGTATATTGAAATGTTACTTGCTAAACAAGTAGATGGCTTTATCATTTTTCCTACAGGTGGAAATCTCGATTTATATGAAAGTATAAAAAAGCAACATATACCCATCGTTTTCATGGATAGAAAAATAGACGGTATGAATATTGCCACGGTCATGCTAGATAATGAAATGGCAACCTCGCTTGCAATTGATCGTTTCGTTGAAAGCGGTTTCGATAGAATTGCAATTGTTACAATGTCTATTATTCGGAATATTAGCCCTCGGGTGGAGCGTATTGAAGGATATAAAAAAGCACTTAGTCGACATGGATTGCAGGTAAATCCAGCTTATATTAAAACGGCTGATGTACATGATATTCAGCAAGTAATACATGAACTTTTTACTACCGAAACACCACCCGAAGCAATTGTTGCAGGGAATGACATTGTACTAGCAGCTTTATTGAAATACATGAAAGAGAATAATTTAAAAATACCAGACGATATTGCGGTTATCGGAATTGATGAAGTACAATTTGCAAGTTTCTTTTCGCCACCTGTTACTACTATTTCACAGCCCGCGGTGGAAATGGCGAATAGGACTGTAAAATTATTGTTAGATCAAATAAACAACAAAATTAACACAAATGAAACAGGTGTCATCAGATTACAACCGAGTTTAATAAAAAGAGAATCATGTTCACGTATAGATAAATCGTTTTAGTTAAAAATCATTCAAATGGTAAGGGGCAAAATATATGTTTTCTAAAGATAAACGTGCTGTGCTTATTCTATTATTTTTAGCAGGAGTTATAAACTATTTAGATAGATCGGCTCTTTCTATTGCAGCACCATATATTAAAGATGATTTAACATTAACTGCTACGCAAATGGGGATTATTTTTAGTAGTTTCTCTGTTGGGTATGCTATCTTTAACTTTTTAGGTGGAGTTGCATCCGATAAATTTGGTGCAAAAATGACATTGCTGGTAGCAATGATTGTTTGGTCACTTTTTAGTGGTGCTATAGCACTTGCAGTTGGATTTGTAAGTTTGATCGTTATTCGTATTTTATTTGGTATGGGAGAGGGTCCTCTTTCTGCAACGATTAATAAAATGGTAAACAACTGGTTCCCTGCAGATCAACGGGCTACTGCTGTTGGTTTAACTAATAGTGGTACTCCACTCGGTGGAGCTATTGCAGGTCCGATTGTTGGATTTATCGCTATTTCGTACGGTTGGAGAGTTTCATTCGTTATCATCATGTTAATCGGACTTATCTGGGCATTTTTCTGGTGGAAATTTGCTAAAGAAAAACCAGCAGCAAAAGCGAAGGAAAAAGAAATAAAAGAAGTAAAAGAAATTGCTGCTACTACAGTGAGAAAAGTTCCACTTACTTTTTATTTAAAACGTCGCACAATATTGTTTACTGCATTTGCCTTTTTTGCTTATAACTATGTATTGTTTTTCTTCCTAACATGGTTCCCAAGTTACTTAATCGATGCACGCGGTTTAAGTGTAGAGGATATGAGTATTATTACGGTCATCCCTTGGATTGTCGGTTTTATCGGTCTTGCAGCAGGCGGATTTGTTTCCGATCTATTCTTCAAAAAGTTTGCTGGTAAAGGCGTTCTTTTTGCTCGTAAGGCTGTCTTAGTTCCTTGTTTGTTTGTCTCAGCGGTATGTATTGGTTTTGCTGGGCTAGTTACTACAACAGTAGGGGCAGTTTCCTTGGTTGCTCTTTCAGTATTCTTCCTATACTTAACAGGAGCAATTTACTGGGCAGTTGTACAAGATGTTGTTGACCAAAGCAATGTTGGTTCTGTAGGAGGATTCATGCACTTCTTGGCAAACACAGCTGGAATTATTGGACCTACATTAACAGGATATCTAATCGATACTACTGGTACATATACAGCAGCATTCTTATTAGCTGGTGGGTTAGCAGTATTTGCATCTATTGCGGTAATCTTCTTTGTTAAGCCAATCATGAAAAAGGCTACTGTTGCGTAATAACTTATCAAAGGAACAGCGACAAAGCTGTTCCTTTTCTTTGATACAAAATACAAGTGAAAGAGGTATGCAATATGACAGTAAACCAATCTATCATCCAAATACATCCTTCTGACAATGTGTGGATTGCGCTAAGAGATTTTGAAAAAGGGGAATGTATTGAAAAAGAACAGGTGAAAATCACACTTCAAGAGAATGTTCGTCGAGGACACAAAATAGCAGTAAGTCCGATAAAAAAGGGAGAGAATATTCTCAAATACGGATTTCCAATCGGACATGCCACAGAGGATATCGCAATCGGTGAATTTGTTCACTCTCATAATGTAAAGACAAATCTAGAAGGTGAATTGAATTATTCTTATCAACCAAAAAAGATTAGTTCAATCGATGCTCCTCCTGCAGAGACACCTACATTCCTCGGATATAAACGAGAAAATGGGGATGTTGGGGTAAGAAATGAATTATGGCTCATTAATACAGTAGGTTGTATTAATAAAGTTGCTGAAAACTTAGCGAAAATGGGTAACAACGTTCTAAAAGCATCGAATTTCGATGGTGTACAGTACTTCGCGCATCCATACGGCTGCTCCCAGTTAGGAGATGACTTAGAATATACCCAAAAAATATTAGCAAATTTAATCCATCATCCGAATGCTGGAGGAGTAGTAGTACTTGGACTCGGTTGTGAAAATAATTATATTGAATTGTTTAAAGAAGCAATTGGAGAATATAACCCCAACCGAGTAAAATTTATGAGTGTTCAAGCGGAAGAAGATGAAATGGAAAAAGGGCTTGAATTAATGCAAGAGGTATTTGACTATGCAACTTCATTTGACCGGGAAGAAGTTCCTGTTTCCGCACTCAGAATCGGTCTTAAGTGTGGGGGAAGTGATGGACTTTCTGGTATTACAGCTAATCCATTATTAGGTTCTTTTTCTGACCGTCTTATTAGCTATGGTGGTTCTACTGCACTAACGGAAGTACCTGAAATGTTCGGTGCGGAAACCATTTTAATGGAACGTGCAAGAGATGAAGAAACATTTCAGGATATCGTTCATCTGATCAATGATTTCAAACACTACTTCATCAAATATGACCAACCAGTTTATGAAAACCCATCTCCTGGAAACAAAGAAGGTGGAATTACAACACTAGAAGAAAAATCATTAGGGTGCGTACAAAAAGGCGGATTTTCTACCGTGCAAGATGTGATTCCTTATGGCTCTCGTATAAATAAAGATGGACTAACCTTGATCCAAGGACCCGGAAATGACTTGGTATCGGTAACAGCACTTGCAACATCAGGATGTCAAATTGTTCTTTTTACAACAGGAAGAGGAACTCCATTTGGAGGCCCTACACCAACTGTGAAAATCTCTACAAATACAGCTTTATCAGAGAAAAAGAAAAACTGGATTGATTTTAACGCAGGAAAGCTTGTAGAAGATGCTTCAATGGAACAAATGACAGATTTATTTTTCGAATATATCGTCGATGTGGCATCTGGAAAGAAATTAACGAACAATGAAGTATTCGGATTCAAAGAAATTGCCATTTTTAAAGACGGAGTCACTATGTAAGGGGGGGCAAACAGATGAATATACTGCCTGAGTTAAATCTAGCAAGTTATAAAGATTCAACGAGTCATTCAGTTAAAAAAGAATATCCAATCCGAGTGCTGCAAGTCGGCGATGGGAACTTTATTCGTGGATTTGTAGATTGGATGATTTATGAATTAAATAGAAAAACAGACTTTGAAGGAAGTATTGTTTCGATGCAAGCAACACCTAGAGGAAAAACTGTCCCCAAGCTCCAAAATCAAGATGGTTTGTTTACTTTGCTATTAAGAGGTATTCAAGACGGGGAAGAAGTGAATGAGAGACATGTAGTGGATTCGATTACACAAGCGATTAATCCATATGAAGAATGGTCGGAAGCATTAAAGGTAGCGGAGTTAGACGAGGTAGAGTTTTTATTTTCTAACACGACAGAAGCAGGTATTCAATATGAAAAGGAGACATTTTCTAAAGAAGGTTGTCCTATTCCATTTCCAGCAAAAGTGGTTTCGCTTCTTTACCATCGTTATAACCATTTTCAAGGCGCTGCAAATAAAGGATGGATCATTATCCCGTGTGAGCTCATTGAAAATAACGGGGACCAGTTAAAAAGAATTTGCTTGAAGATTGCAGATGACTGGGAGCTTCCTGCTGATTTTACAAATTGGATGAAAGTAGCTTGTACTTTTTGTAATACACTTGTAGACCGAATTGTACCAGGCTATCCGAAACAGGAAGACACATTCCTATTTGAACAATTTGGCTATAAGGATGTCCTGTTAACGGTTGGAGAACCATATCACCTCTTTGTAATAGATGGACCGGATTTTGTGCAACAAAAACTTCCCTTTAAAGAGGCTGGTTTAAATGTTCAATTTGACAAGATAGAACTTTACCGAGAATTAAAGGTCAAGCTACTTAATGCTCCGCATACGATGCTAGCTGCTATTGGATTGCTATTAGAAATTGAAAGCGTAAAAGAAGCTATGGAAAATCCTTTGATGTCTTCATTTATTCAAAGAACCTTAACAGAAGAGATAAGAGAGACTTTACCTCCAATGGGAAAAGAAAAAGCCATTTCTTATATGGAACAAGTATTTGATCGGTTTGCGAACCCAACAATACATCACCGCTTAGCGGATATTAGTTTAAATAGTTATGCTAAATTTAAAGCAAGAATATGGCCAAGTTTGTATACATATTATAGTGACTTTGGTTACCCACCACAAAGATTAGTGTTTGCCTTTGCAGCACTGCTCCAATTCTTTACAGGTGTAAAAATGACTAGTAAGTATGAAGTGAAAGATGATCAGCAAGTTATCCAAAAGTTTCAAGCATTTTATAGTATACAAACTCCTTCGTTAGAAGAAATGGAAAAATTTATTGAGTCAATTATAAAAGAAGATTTCCTACAAACAAATGAAGAAGTGCAAAGTATATCTATAGCTGTAGCAAAAGAATGGAAGATTATTCGTGAAGTAGGAATGAAAGTAGCTTTAGAAAAAATAGAAGATGGAGTGTGAATTATGAAAGCAATCACCTGTACAGAACCTGGAAAAATGGATGAAATTACGTTAGATAAACCGGAAATCCTTGCAAATGGAGAAGTATTAGTTGCGATTAAGCGAGTTGGTATTTGTGGTACGGATATACATGCGTTTGGGGGCAACCAACCATTTTTTAGCTATCCACGAGTATTAGGGCATGAATTGTCCGGTATGGTTGAAGCTATTTCAAGTGATGTAGAAAACATGCAAGTTGGAGATACGGTAACGATTATTCCTTATTTACACTGTGGGAAATGCTTAGCATGTACGAGCGGTAAAACAAATTGCTGTACAGAAATGCAAGTGTTAGGTGTACATGTGGACGGAGGAATGGCTGAATATTTGAAAGTTCCTGCTAGTCATGTATTTGTGGTTAACGATTTATCATTAGATGACGCAGCGATGGTTGAACCTTTGAGCATTGGTGCACATGCAGTTCGTAGAGCAGCTATACGAGAAGGAGAAACAGTATTAATCATTGGTGCAGGACCGATCGGGCTAGGTGCCGCTCGTTTTGCAAAATTACAAGGGGCAAAAACGATCATGATGGATATAAGCGAAGAGCGTTTACAATTTGCCAAGGATTGGGCAGACTGCGACTTAACGGTAACTGCTTCTGAGAACGCAATTGATCTATTGAAAGAGGTAAACAATGGATCGCTTCCTTCGATTGTGATGGATGCAACTGGCAACAAACAATCGATGACGAATGCATTTAACTATGTGAATCATGGTGGAAAACTAGTGTATGTGGGACTTGTAAAAGATACAATTACGTTCTTCGATCCAGATTTCCATGCAAAAGAACTAACCCTTCTTGGAAGTCGTAATGCAACGAAAGAAGACTTCGAATATGTGATCAATTGCTTACAAAAAGGACAGGTTAAATCTAGTTATGTGACAAATAAAATCACTTTCGATGAGGTAAATGCTTATTTCCAAGCTGGAAATTTTAGAACAAACAAAACATTGATCACTATTTCAGAATCTTGATATTTAAAATTTGAGTGACCAAAATACAAGCTAGTAAAGATGGCGTCCTTATTGCTAAGAGGACGCTTTTTTGTGCTCTAGGAAATAATAAAGTCTATGTAGCTTGCTAATTACTTATTTCCAGCTGTTATTAAAAATTTCATTATTTGTAAATAAACTTCCGGTTATCCCGTGCAGTATCCCTACATTTTGAAGTATCTTCCAGCATTATTATCCAGTTAATGGCTAAGGGCAATCAAGCAGTCATTGAAAGCAATCAGTTCTATTCCCAAGGCAACTAAATCTGTATAAGAGCAACCAATTTACAGATGAAAGCAACCAATTCTTAAAATAACAAGTTTACTTGGAGTGAGACGCAGATAATTACAGCACAGTGTCATTATATTAGAGATATCTCCCAGTTAATGGCTAAGAGCAATCAACCAGTCATTGAAAGCAATCAATTCTATTCCCAAAGCAACTAAATCAATATAAGAGCAACCAAATTGCAGATGAAAGCAACCAATTCTTAAAAATAACAAGTTTACTTGGAGTGAGACTCCGATAATTACAGCAGAGTGTCCATTATATTTCGAGATATCTCCCAGTTAATGGCTAAGGGCAATCAAGCAGTCATTGAAAGCAATCAATTCTATTCCCAAGGCAACTAAATCTGTATAAGAGCAACCAAATTACTAGTCAGAGCAACCAATTTGCAGATGGAAGCAACCAATTCTTAAAATAACAAGTTTACTAGGAGGGAGACGTCGATAATTATTAAACCGTATTCGAATAGGATGTCATTCTACTTCAAAATACACTTTTTCATTCCTGTAATCCTCGCCCGAGACTATTTCTGATTCTTTTTCATATTAAACTGCAAAACTTTCGTATTTTCAGTATAATAAGAAAGTAAGCGTTTTTATTTACAAAGGGGATGAAGAAATGAATTTTGATTTAACACAAGAACAACAAATGATTCGCAAGACAATTCATGAATTTGCGGATGAGGTAGTTGCACCAGGTGCAATCGAGCGAGACAAAACGAAAGAGTTTCCAAAAGAAATCTTTAAACAGCTAGCCGACATGGGGATGATGGGCCTGCCGTTTGCAGAAGAGTACGAGGGAGCAGGAGCAGATACAGTTAGTTTTGCAATCGTAACGGAGGAGCTAAGTCGTGCATGTGCATCAACAGGTATTACTTATTCAGCACATATCTCACTTGGAGGAGCTCCACTAAATTTGTTCGGGACAGAAGAACAGAAGCAAAAATATTTAGTGCCAATCTGTACAGGAGAGTCGTTCGGAGCATTTGGACTAACAGAACCTAACGCTGGCTCGGATGCAGGAGGAACTCAAACAACTGCTAAAGAAGATGGCGACGACTTTGTTATCAATGGAAATAAATCGTTTATCACAAATGCCAGTTATGCGAAGCATCTAGCATTAACTGCTATAACAGATGTAAAAGATGGAAAAAAAGAAATATCAGCGATCATTGTACCTACGGATGCTGAAGGTTTTACAGTTATCGACAATTATGAAAAAATGGGTTTAAATGCATCTAATACTACAGAATTAGTGCTTGAAAATGTGCGAGTACCGCAGGAAAACTTGCTTGGGAAACGTGGAAATGGGTTTAGACAATTTTTAGTGACGCTTGATGGCGGACGAATTGGTATAGGAGCGATGGCAGTTGGGATTGCACAGGCTGCTTTTGACCGTGCATTACGCTATTCAAAGGAACGGAAACAATTTGGAAAAACCCTTTCTGAATTTCAAGTAACTCAGTTTAAGTTAGCAGATATGGCGATGAAAATCGAATTGGCTCGAACAATGGTTTATAAAGCAGCATGGCTAAAAGACCAAGGACGCGCATTTGGAAAAGAAGCTGCTATGTGTAAACTGTATGCATCTGAAATTGCGATGGAAGTAGCAGATCAAGCAATCCAAATTCATGGTGGATATGGCTATATGAAAGAATATGAAGTAGAACGTTTTATGAGAGATGCAAAACTGCTTGAAATTGGAGAAGGAACATCTGAAGTTCAACGCATGGTTATTGCAAGACATATTGGTTGCTAAGTCGAAATTATGTCTAAAATGTCACAAAGAAATAAAACTTCCTCTTTAAGACTTTTCGTTTTCGTTAGAATGCAGTACAATATTAGTGTTGACTAATTCTATTTAGAAAAGTATATAGCAAGAGGGAGGGTAAATTATGAAAAAGAATCCAATTATTCCGTTTTTATTAATTATGGGATTTGGTATTGGTTTAATTTTCTTCTTATCAATTCAAGGTGTAAATAACAAAGAAGAAATTGCTGCTACAGAAGAAGCTGCTGAAGGCGGTGCAGCTGAAGGAGAAGCAACTGCTGGTGAATTTGATCCAGCTGAGTTTGCACAAGGGAAATGTATTAGCTGTCACGGTGCCAATTTTGAAGGACAAGGCAATTTCCCATCATTAGTAGGGACTGCTCTTTCAGAAGATGAAATTAAAGACGTTTTAGCTAATGGTAGAGGTGCAATGCCAGGTGGTTTAGTACCAGCTGAAAACATCGATGCTATGGCTGCATGGGTTAAATCTTTAGAATAGTATCATATTTTTTTCAAAAAGACCTTTGATTCTACAAAAGAATCGAGGTCTTTTTTACTTTTTGATATAATGAGATGTAGAAGAGGTGTTTACAATATGAATGCAAAAAATTTATCGGAAAGACTAAAAACAGTTGCTTCCTTTGTAGAAAAAAATAAAGTTTTGGCGGACATCGGAAGTGATCATGCTTATTTGCCTTGTTACTTAGTACATACAGGTATTATTAAAACAGGTATTGCAGGCGAAGTAGTAAAAGGCCCATTTGAATCTGCGAAAAAGCAAGTAAGAAGTGAAGGATTAGAAAACCAAATAGATGTACGTTTTGGAGATGGACTAGAAGTAATTAAAGAGACAGATCATGTCGAAACAATTACAATAGCTGGTATGGGCGGACCGCTTATTGCCTCTATTTTAGAAGCTGGAAAAGATAAACTTGATTCGGTAGAAACGTTAATCTTACAGCCGAATATTCATGCAAAGGCCATTCGTGAATGGGCGTTGAAAGAAAACTGGAAAATTACAAACGAAACTATACTGGAAGAGCATGATAAAATTTATGAAATTGTTGTTCTTCAAAAAGGTCAGATGGAACTCACTGATCAGGAACTACTTGTTGGACCTTATTTAATGAAAGAAAAATCAACTATTTTTCATAAAAAATGGTCGAATGAACTGAGGGAATGGCAACGAATCATGGATCAGCTAGATAAAACGGTAGCGTCCAAGGAAGTGCAAAGTAAGAAAGAAGAGCTCGAAAGAAAAATTGCTTTAGTAAAGGAGTCGTTGTAATAAATGAAGCAACCAAATGGTCAACAGATCATCTCTCTTTTTGAACAATGGGCACCAAAATCACTGGCTGTCGAAGGAGACTCGATTGGATTACAAGTCGGTACGCTAAATAAGCCAGTCTCAAAAGTACTTGTTACACTTGATGTAAACCCACAAGTTGTACAAGAAGCAGTGGAGCTTGGCTGTGAGTTAATTATTGCGCATCATCCTCCTATATATCGTGGTATGAAAAATATGCGGACCGATTTACCACAAGGAAGACTAGTTGAACAACTGATCAAGCATGATATCGCGGTATATGCTGCGCATACGAATCTCGATATAGCAACTGGTGGAGTAAATGATTTGTTAGCAGATGCATTACATCTAAAAAATATCGAAATAATGGAGCAAACAACTGCTGAAAGGTTAATGAAGTTAGCGGTATTCACACCAAAAGAATCGACGGAACAAGTAAGAGAAGCTTTAGCAAACGCAGGTGCTGGACAAATTGGTGACTATACTAATTGTAGCTTTACTTCGCCGGGTGAAGGACGATTCAAGCCGTCAGCAAGTGCAGATCCTTATATCGGTAAAGCGAATGAGCTTGCCGTTGTGGAGGAAGATAAAGTAGAAGTAGTGTTTCCTATTTCTATTAAAAATCGTGTGCTGAAAGCTCTGCTTACATCGCATCCGTATGAAGAGCCTGCATATGATCTTCTACTCATGGATGTAGAAGTAAATGAAAAGGGGCTTGGAAGAATTGGAACATTACCAAATCCAGTCACGCTTTCTGAATATGCACAAACTGTGAAGCAACAATTACAGGTTCCATTTGTTCGTGTAGTTGGTCCTTTAGATAAAACGATTCAGAAGGTTGCAGTATTAGGCGGGGATGGCAATAAATATATACAAACTGCAAAAAGAGCAGGGGCAGATGTATTTGTTACTGGCGACCTGTACTTTCATGTGGCACAGGATGCGGAAGCTATCGATTTAGCGGTCATCGATCCTGGTCATCATATCGAATCTATTATGAAAACAGGTGTGGCAGATTATATGAATACTGCGTGCAATGAAAATAAACTTGCTTGTTCATTCATTCCATCAAAACTTTCGACAGAACCATTTCAACTTATATAAAAAGAAGCTGCTTCCGGTGAAGAGAAGCAGCTTCTTTTATTTAGTTATTCACTGGATATGGTTCAATTCGATCTACAGGTTTTGGTACTTTAATTTTTGGCAGTATCTTTTCAGGCATAACTTTTTTCGTTGTATCATGAGTGGTAGGATCTTGAGGATCATACTTCTCAAGAAACTGAATAACTTCTTTTACAATTGGAGTAGGAGTAGATGCTCCAGCGGTAACTGCTACATGGTTAATATTCTCTAACCATTCTAGCTGTAAGTCCGAAATGTCCCCTATACGATAAGAAGGAGTCCCTGCTATTTCCTCTGAAACTTGTGTTAGTCTATTAGAGTTATTACTCATCGGATCTCCAACGACTATTAATAGTTCCGCTCCGCCTGCTTGTTCAGCAACAGCTTCTTGTCTAACTTGTGTCGCAAGACAAATTTCTTTATGAACATCGATATGTGGATATTTTTCTTTTAATTTTTCCATTAAATGTACAACATCCCATTGAGACATGGTAGTTTGGTTTGTAACGAGTAATTTATCTGTTTGGAGATTTAAGTTTTCAACATCTTCTAAAGTTTGAACAAGGTGCACTTTATCAGGTGCAACTCCGATCGCACCTTCTGGCTCTGGATGACCTTTTTTCCCGATATAAATAATGTCATAGCCTTCTGCTGTTTTTTCTCTAATCAGATCATGAGTGACAGTAACATCCGGACAAGTTGCATCAATTGATACTAATCCTTTTTTACGTGCTAGTTCCTTTACTTCCGGAGACACCCCATGTGCCGTAAAAATAACAGTACCTTCGTCCACTTTAGATAGAATATCTAAACGGTTTTCACCATCTAGCGTAATAATTCCATCTTGTTCAAAAGCATCTGTTACATGTTTGTTATGGACAATCATTCCTAATATATATATTGGCCGTGGAAGAGAAGTATCAAGTGCAGCATTGCGGGCAATAATCATTGCATCCACTACACCATAGCAATATCCTCTTGGCGAAATTTTTTGTACAATCATTTCAGAAACTCCCTTCTGGTGCAAACATACATCTATTATAACGGAGCCCCAACATGAATACAAAAGTTTAACTTTTTTCACTATTACTCCACTTTTCTTGCATGTTAGAAAGGTGGTTGGAAGATACGTGGAAGAGAAGCCCCATTTGTAACTGCTGTGGCAGTTCTTGCTACATTCGAAGCTGCTGTAGCAGCCGAAGCGACATTTGCGGTGGCATTAGTTGCAGCAGCGGTATTCGGGACACTTTGAAACCCGCGGTATAGCTTTAATAATGCAGGCACATTTTGAATCATAGGAGCGTACTGTCTAACCATAGGGGTGAGCTGTTGAGCAGTATTTAAAAATTTATCGGCTGTTTGTAAGTAGGACATTGCTTTACTAGGACCTTGCGCTGCCTGTGCAGCTTGTGCTCCCTGTGCCATCCCTCCGAATGGGTTATTTGCTTGCATCCGACCAGCCATATTCCCAATATTGCCTAAAAAATTACCAGTAGGACTATTTGGCCCCATATTCGAAGCTATATTCCCGAGATTGCTGAGAAAGCCTCCACCTTGGCTAGGAGCGGATGTAGGAGCAGAAAAGTTACCTAGACCCCCGCCAAAAAATCCCCCAGCAGGTGAAGAAGGTGGGATTTGAGGAGCTCCTGTCATGTTAAAAAAACCTCCTCCAGTATTTCCGCCTTGAGAAAACGGATAAAAAGATTCGTAGCGCATGTTTTCATCTCCTTTCGAACAAATAAAGTCTAATCTATTCTATGCAAATTATACGTTTTATGTACAATCGTGGTACAATAAAGAAATGTGAGGGAGGGACTAAAATGTCCAAATATACAGATTATAATTTTCAGCCTTTTTTACAAGAAGCAATTGATAAATTAGGCTTCCAAGAACCAACGCCAATTCAAAAAGAAATGATTCCTTTAGTGTTAAAAGGTAAAAGCGCGATTGGTCAAGCACATACTGGAACAGGAAAAACACATAGTTTTTTGATCCCAATTGTTGAAAAAATAGATGCGAGTAAACAAGAAGTACAAGCAATTATTACATCACCAACAAGAGAGCTTGCAACTCAAATATACAATGAGTTAAACAAGCTAGTAGAAGGTACAGAAATCCAAACGAAATTATTTATCGGTGGGACTGATAAAGCACGTGCGATTGAAAAATTAAAAACACAACCGCAAATCGTAGTAGGTACACCTGGACGACTTCGTGATTTAACAGTAGAACAAGCATTACTAGTGCATACTTCGAATATTCTAGTAGTTGACGAAGCGGACCTAGCATTCGACTTAGGGTTTATAAATGAAATCGATCAGTTTGCGTCCCGTATGCCAGAGAAACTTGAAATGTATGTATTCTCTGCGACGATTCCAGAAAAGCTACAACCATTCCTGAAAAAATATATGGATGCTCCAGTTCATATTAAAATTGGAGACAAGCGTCCAGTTGCAGAAGGAATCGATTTTACTGTCGTGCCAGTTCGTAGTAAATCACGTAAAAAACGCTTACTTGAAGTAATGGCAGGGATCAATCCATATTTAGCGATCATTTTCGCTAATACAAAGCAAAATGCAAATGAAGTAGCGAGCTTCTTGCAGGAAAATGGCATTAAAGTCGGCGTTGTGCACGGGGATATTGCCCCACGTGAACGCACACGTGTTATGAAGCAAATTCATGATTTAGAATTTCAGTATATAGTCGCAACGGACTTGGCCGCGCGTGGAATAGATATTCCTGGAGTAAGTCATGTCATTAACTATGAAATTCCAGACGATTTAGAGTTTTTCATCCACCGTGTAGGAAGAACTGCACGCGCAGGTCTTACCGGTTTAGCTATCACTTTGTATGAGCCATCGGATGAAGATGCATTAAATCGTATTGAAAAGATGGGAATTACATTTGAACATAAAGATGTGATAAACGGCGAATGGTCTGAGTTAAAAGAAAGACATGCTCGTAAAAACCGTCCAAAAATGGAAAATGAAATAGATGCTAAAGCAAAAGCATTAGTACGTAAGCCTAAAAAAGTAAAGCCAGGCTATAAACGTAATATGAAATGGGAAATGGAAAAAGTAAAGAAAAAAGAACGTCGCATCAAAAACCGTAAGAAATAAGGGGGACATACCAATGCTATTAGGGTCACATGTTTCGATGAGTGGAAAAGAAATGCTGCTTGCATCAAGTAAAGAAGCAGCATCATATGGTGCAAACACATTTATGATTTATACAGGTGCACCTCAAAATACTCGTAGAAAACCTATAGAAGAATTGAATATAGAAGCCGGATTACAACATATGAAAGAAAATGGATTATCTAATATTGTTGTACATGCCCCGTATATTATTAATCTTGGTAATACAACAAAACCAGAGACATTCGCACTAGGAGTAGATTTTTTACAAAAAGAAGTGGAACGGACGGCCGCTATTGGAGCAACGCAAATTGTTTTGCATCCTGGAGCGCATGTGGGTGCAGGAGCAGAAGCTGGAATAGCTAAAATTGTGGAAGGCTTAAATGAAGTGCTGACACAGGATTATCCGGTTCAAATTGCATTAGAAACGATGGCTGGAAAGGGTTCTGAATGTGGACGCACTTTTGAAGAACTTGCTCAAATTATAGATGGAGTTACAAATAATCATCGACTCTCTATTTGTTTAGATACTTGCCATATTCATGATGCTGGATATGATGTCGTAAATGATTTTGACGGCGTTTTAAACAAGTTTGATAAAATCATTGGGTTAGATCGTTTAAAAGTACTGCATATTAATGATAGTAAAAATGTATGCGGTGCAGCGAAGGACCGACATGAGAATATTGGCTTTGGAGAAATTGGATTTGAAGCCTTACTAAAAGTTGTGCATCATCCGCAGTTAACGGAAATTCCTAAGATTTTGGAAACACCTTTTGTAGGAGTAGATGCGAAAACAAAACAAGCTCCTTATAAAGTAGAAATTGACATGCTGCGTTCAAAAACATTTAATTCAGAAGCAATTGATGCATTAAGATAGTAAGAAAAAGTACCCTCTTTAGCGAAAAGAAGAGGGTGCTTTTTCAATTATCTCTTTATATAAAGTTGTTGCGCGTTGTTCACCAAGCAATTGAATAAGTTTTTGCTGGATGGATACAGGTACCCCTAATACAAGCCATGATAACGAAATCTCCTGTAATAAAGGATGTACTCCATCTAATTCTTTATCGGATAATTTAATATCAAACCCTTTCAAAATTGTCTTAAATTCTTTTTTAGAGCAGTTTTGTAGCTGCACAATAAACTTCGCTATATCCATTTAAACTTCCTTTCAAGTAATATTTATTTACAGAAGACAAATTTTCCACTATACTTGAATATTGTAAATCGTAACGATTATGAATTAGAATAGAGGAAAATATATATGGCCACACCACTAATACAACTAGATAACGTATCTTATCAATATGAGCAAACAAAAGCATTAAAAGATATAAATATAACCATTGAAGAAGGGGATTTTTTAGCCATTATTGGTCCAAATGGATCTGGAAAATCTACTTTATTAAAAATAATTCTTGGTTTATTAAAGCCGACAAGTGGAAAAGTCCAATTATTGGGGCAACCAGTTGATCAATTTAAAGAAAAAGAACAGATCGGTTATGTTTCTCAAAAATCAAATGCATTTAATACAGGTTTTCCTGCTACAGTAGCTGAGGTAGTAAGAAGCGGACTTGTGAAAAAAATTGGTTTATTTCATCGCTTTCCTAAAAATGTTCATCTTGAAGTTCGCCAAGCACTAAAGTCGGTAGGAATGGAAGAGTTCGCACATCGTAATATTGGGGAACTTTCCGGTGGGCAACAGCAACGTGTATTTATTGCAAGAGCATTGATAAGCAATCCAAAGGTATTAATACTTGATGAGCCGACCGTAGGTATAGACAGTAAAAATGTTCGTTCGTTTTATCTTATGTTATCTCATTTGAATCGGGAACATAATATTACAATTGTTTTAGTAACGCATGATGTGGACGCTGTATCGAAAAGTATTAGTCATGTAGCATGTCTAAATCGGACTATTCACTTCCATGGGTTTAAAAACGATATGGATACAATGAGTGATGAGCAACTAGAAGCTTGGTATGGTCATGCAGTTCGTAAAGTAGATCATCGAAGTGAGGTGCAAGTATGATAGAATCGATACTTCGTTATGAGTTTCTACAAAACGCCTTTGCAGCCGGATTAATCATTGGAGTGATTGCACCACTTCTAGGAGTGTTTATCGTCGTACGTAGGCTATCGCTAATTGCTGATGCACTAAGTCATGTGACACTTGCAGGTATTGCAGGGAGTTTGTACTTAAGCCAATCTATTAGTGCATTGGGGTTATTAAATCCATTATATTTAGGTATTACTGCTTCTGTGACGGGATCCTTATTTATCGAACGTCTTCGCAGATTGTATAAGCATTATGAAGAACTGGCAATTCCGATCATTATGTCAGCTGGTCTTGGATTTGGTGCAATTTTCATCTCACTTGCAGAAGGATTTAGCTCTGATTTATTTAGTTACTTATTTGGATCTGTTTCAGCAGTAAGTAGACAAGATTTGTGGATTGTGGTGATTATTGCATGTATCGTTGTGGTATTTTTGAGTTTCTTTTTTAAAGAATTATTTGTTTTATCTTTCGACGAAGAGTATGCCAAAGCATCGGGACTACCTGCAAAATGGGTTCATGTGCTCTTTATGATAGTGACAGCATTAGTTATTGCAGGCTCCATGCGTATTGTTGGTATATTGCTTGTGTCTTCTTTAATCACGTTACCAGTCGCAGCAGCGATGCGTATTGCGAAAAGTTTTAAACAAGCAATTTTTTTCTCTATTGTTTTTGGTGAACTGGCAGTTATTGTTGGCCTAGCAAGCGCATTTTATTTGGATTTAGCGCCAGGCGGTACAATTGTTGTGGTTTCTATTATAATCTTACTTCTGACGATATATCTTAAAAAATGGATGAAGAGGGGAGTTCCTGCATAATGAATATAGAAAAAGCGTGGGAGATTCTTAAAAAAGAGGGCTTTAAAAAAACGGACAAGCGTGAACAAATATTAGATATTTTTTCGCAAACGGAAAAATATATAACAGCAAGAGATATATTAGATGTGATGATGGCAGAGCATCCAGGGATGAGCTATGATACAATCTATCGAAACTTAAGTACCTTTGTTGATTTAGGTATTTTAGAAGAAACAGAGCTTACTGGAGAAAAGCATTTTAGAATGCAATGTGAAGCAGACCATCATCACCATCATTTTATATGCATGTCTTGTGGGAATATAAAAGAAATTAATTATTGCCCTATGGAGACCCTGCAAAATGCGATTCCTGGATATGAAATTGAAAATCATAAATTTGAAATATACGGTAATTGTCCAAATTGCCATTAAGAAAACCTCGCCAAATCAATGTTTGGCGAGGTTTTCTTTTATTGGTTAGTAAACTATTGAAGATATAGACACTAATTAAAGTTGGAATTTGGTTGCTTTTTGCATAGAATTAATTTCTTTCCATATCTTATTAATTGACCTTAGACATTAACTGGATAACATTATACCAAAATATTTCAAATGATAGGGAAACTGCGCGGTGAGTTGCTCTGTTAGTGTCCGCTATGATTTTCACTGCAGTCGTACGCTTTCCGTGGGGTGAGCGATGAGCCATTCCCTCCGCTTAGGGCGTCGTTGGAATGTCTCATTAGCCCACTCATCCCACAGGAGTCGACGCCAGCAGTGAAAATCAATTGTAATTTCATTTTTATTCAGGATCGACTTGCTAAGAACAAAATCATTAATAGTTATTAGCGTTTGTAAAACCAATAAATGTATAAGGTTAACAGATAGTTCATTGTCAGCAATCAAACCTATTTGAAGAACAATTTAATCAGCATAAAAGCGAACAAATTACTAGCGGAAGCAACTAGTTTTTAAAATAACAGTTAAATAGACGATACGCTTTGATTTTAATAAGCACCTTCATTATTTGTAGGCTGCATTTTAATCATATTGTATAAACAGAACGAGTGACTCAGAATTCATTTATTGCCTAATAAAATCTCTTACATCGCAGTTTCTCTATTATGTGCGTCATTGCAATTGTTGTTCACCTGAACTAAGTTAAAGAGGAGACAGGCACATTAGCACTTTTTACTTCAATAAACATAATTATGTAATCACTTTATATATTAACTGACATAAGAATTCACTCATTGTAGTTTTTCAGGAATTGGTCAATATTACAAACGGATAATAAGTATAAGATTAATGGTTTGGATTGAGTATTGCTAACATCTGATGATCTTCCCAGTGGCCGTTTATCTCAACATTTTTCTTTGCTATTCCTTCTTTGTGAAAACCAACTTTTTCTAATACCCGGATCGAACCGATGTTATGTGGCATAACTCCAGCTTCAATTCGATGCAAGTGAAGGTTCTCAAAAGCATAATTAACTACTAACTTTGCAGCTTCGGTTGTGTAACCTTTGCCGTTGTGTTCTTGGTCTAATGAATACCCAAGAATCGCACATTGACGAGGTCCACGCATAACTTGAAATAAACCAATGGTTCCGATGAGGAGATCATCACTAGTTCTAAATATTCCGAAACGATATTCCATGTCTTTATCTGTATTCTGTTGCCATTTATTTATTAATTCTTTTTGGGCTTCAATTGTAAAATAATTAGATGGTCGAGTAATTGAATAGCTTTCAAAAAAAACTTGATTTTTCTTTTCTAAATTCAGTAACTCCTCTGCATCTGGAAGGGTGAGAGGGCGTATATAAACGTTTGACATAAAATCTTCCTTTCTATAATAAAAACTTAAATTATTATAACATAAAGAAATTATCACGTTTTCTAAATTTTCAGGAGTGTAAACAGTACAATTGATATGATGTTGAACTGAAAAAGAGACCTTGTCTGCTTGACAAGGTCTCTTGAAAATTATTTATGCAAAGAAAGTGCAAATTCTTTTTCAATCCAGTTATTTGCCTCAATCCAATTGTTTACGCGTATAACGCCTTTAGGAGCGGCTTGCTGATTATATGGTGTGTTAAATAATAACACGGGAATCTTTAGTTCCTCATTTATTTCAACCGCATTATCGTGCTTATCTTCAAAGAACACGTGGATGCCATGCTTTCTAGCTGTTTCAATTTTGTTATGCGTACCGATTAATTCGATATGATCGTAAAGCAATTCTTGCTCTTTGAACCAGTTAAGCGTTACATCCATCACATTTTCCCCTCGAGCTGATATGAAGTATAGTTCATATTTTTCTTTCCAAGCAGATAACACAGCATGTGCATCAGGTTGAATAGGGGAAGTGGCATAGATAGTTGCTTCAGACTTTTTAAACCACTCATAAAATTCTATTTCATTGACAGGAAAAGCTTTTGTTAAGTCATATTCTTTAATATCACTTAACTGTAAATTACATTTAAATGCTTCATTGATATGAGGAAGCAAAGAAGTAGGGCAAGTTACTGTCCCGTCTATATCGATTCCGAATCGAATATTCGTCATATTCCCGACCCCTTATGCTTTTTGTATTTCTTCTTGTTCTTTTTGTTTTTGTTCTAGTTCTTGCTGAGCAAAATATTCTGCAGCAATTTTATCGATTTCAATTTTCAACTCGTCTACCATTGTTTCTTCTGGTACTTTACGTACCGTTTTTCCTTTGCGGAATAGAAGACCTTCTCCACGTGCTCCGGCAATTCCAATATCTGCTTCACGAGCTTCACCAGGACCATTTACTGCACAGCCTAATACCGCTACTTTAATCGGTGCTTTAATATGGGAGATGTATTCTTCTACCTCATTTGCAATAGATATTAAGTCAATTTCAATACGTCCACATGTAGGACATGAGATTAACGTTGCTGCATTGGAAGATAAGCCAAATACTTTTAACAATTCACGTGCAACTTTTATTTCTTCGACTGGATCTGCACTTAGTGAAACACGAAGCGTGTTCCCAATACCCATAGATAGTAATGTACCAAGACCAGCTGCACTTTTTATCGAACCAGCAAAAAGTGTTCCAGATTCTGTGATACCTAAATGTAATGGGTAGTCAAATGCTTGAGAAGCCTTTTTGTATGCTTCCACTGCTAAGTTCACGTCAGAAGCCTTCATTGATACGATAATATCGTGAAAATCTAAGTCTTCTAGTATTTTAATATGGTGCAGTGCGCTTTCTACCATACCATCTGCAGTAGGGTAACCATATTTCTCTAAAATTTTCTTCTCTAAAGAACCAGCATTTACACCAATACGAATCGGAATACCTTTCGCTTTTGCTGCATTTACAACGGCTTCTACTTTTTCTTTACGTCCGATGTTACCTGGATTAATACGAATTTTATCTGCACCTTGCTCAATGGCAATTAGCGCTAGTTTATAGTCAAAATGGATATCCACGACTAGTGGTATATTAATTCGTTTTTTTATCTCTCCGATCGAATACGCGGCGCGTTCATCAGGACAAGCGACACGAACGACTTGACAACCAGCTTCCTCTAGTCGCAAAATTTCTGCAACTGTTGCTTCCACATCATGTGTTTTTGTTGTCGTCATACTTTGGATGAATAGTTCGTCACTTCCACCTATAGTTAAATTTCCTACTCGAACTGGACGAGTTTTGGAACGATGAATTATTTCACTCATGTAATTCTCTCCTTCTCGAGGCTTTTTGCCATCACTATCCACCATTTTATCAGTCTTTCGAAGGTGTTGACAAGGAAGAAACCTCTATTTGTTAATTTTTACATTGTGCAGGTGTTATATACACGGGTAAAAGTACTTGCTCACCTGCTAGAAAGCTTTGGTTGCTAAGGTGTGGATTCAAGGTATAGAAATCATTTAATCTCTCTGTAAAGGTTACAGATTTTGCTGCTGGATACATGGAAAATAATGAATAAATAGTATCTCCACCAACAATTTCAACTGCAATATAATCGAGTGTTTCTATACATTCTTCCTCAGCAGGGTAATATGCAAGTGGGATTGTACCTTCGAATAAATCTACTTTCACTATATAGAACGAGATTAAGAGTAAGATAGTTGCTAAGAATATTTTCATCATAAAACCCCCTTGTCCTAATCTATGCATAAGAAAGGGGGGATATGATTATCTCTTTATCGGATAATATTTAGTAGCGAATACTAAATATATAAAAGAGATTAGATAAATGGCAATCTGTACATAACTGCTCGTCCATTGTAGTAATGTCGCCATAATAGCTATTAGCATAGGAACCGTACTAGCAAAGAGAGTTGTCCGCCAAATATGCCTGTATTCTCCTTTTCGTTTTCTTAAATAGAGAATAATCGTCCCAATATAAGCGAATATACTAATTTGTACAAAGATTATTAGTGTATTAAACACAAATAAAAACAGAAATGCAAAAGGATAGAGAAGCCACTGAATTTCTGAAAAGTACTCAAGCAAACCTTCCATACTTGTTTGCTGATCCGATATTCCGTTTGTAAAAAAGATGAATGAGATAACTGTCATGATGAAAATATAAATAAATATGTATTGCATTACTTTTCCTATAGGAATGAGTCGAAAAGCCGCAATTTTTTTAGGACTATGTAAACTTGCCTTGAAAATTTGGTATAAATTCACGAATGTCACCCTTTCCTGCTTATATTAGCATTTTACAACAGAAGAAGACAAAAAAAGCCACGAAAATCGTAAAGAAATTATTATTATGTATACTTTAGCTTTATATTTCCTTTATACTTTATCCATAATACCTTACTTTTTCATGGGAAAATTGTCGAAATAGGAGTTGAATTACAACGTGGAGCTGAATTGGCAAGAGATGCTCTTTGAGTTTTTTGGTGGATTAGGGATTTTCTTATTCTCCATTAAGTTTATGGGTGACGGCTTACAAAAAGCTGCGGGAAATAAGTTGCGGGATATACTTGATCGATATACAACGAATCCACTAATGGGAGTTGTTGCAGGACTACTCTTTACTGTATTGATCCAATCTAGTGCTGGTACTATTGTAATTATTATTGGACTTGTCAGTGCTGGCTTTTTGACTCTCCGCCAATCAATTGGAGTAATCATGGGTGCAAATATAGGGACAACAATGAAAGCATTTCTATTTGGCTTTGAAATTGGAGACTTTGCCTTACCGATCATGGCGTTAGGTGCATTTATAATATTTTTATTTAAGAAGAAAATGGTACAGCATATTGGGGAAGTTGCTTTTGGATTTGGTGGCTTGTTTTTAGGATTAGAATTAATGATGAGTGGGATGAGTCCCCTGCAGAAATTATCCTCCTTTACTGATTTCACCTTACAAATGAGTGATCAACCATTATTGGGTGTAATAGCAGGGACAGCTATGACAATTCTCATTCAAAGTTCTAGTGCTTCTGTGGCAATCTTACAAGGAATTTATGCCGAGGGCTTAGTTACTTTACATGGCGCTTTGCCTATTTTGTTTGGTGATAATATTGGTACTACTATTACAGCGATTCTTGCTTCTATAGGAGCCTCAGTCAGTGCAAGGCGAGCTGCAGCTGCGCATGTACTGTTTAATGTTGTGGGAACAATTGTATTTCTGATTTTCTTAACGCCTTTTACTTTATATATGGAATGGATATCCGATGTGTTTTCATTGGAAAATAAAATGCAAATCGCTTTTGCGCATGGAACCTTTAATGTAGTCAATGTCATTTTGCAGTTTCCTTTAATAGGAGCATGGGTATACTTATTAGTGAAGTTCTTACCTGGCGAAGATGTGAATATTAAATATAAACCGAAACATCTAGAAGAAGATTTGATAGAAGATTTTCCTTCGATAGCTATTGGACAAGCAAAAGAAGAGATATTGCGTATGGGGAATTTTAGTATTCAGGGATTGGAGAAAACATTTGAATATTTAAAAACAGGAAATAAGCAAGATGCAGAAGATGCTTATCATTTAGAAGATGCAATTAATCATCTCGATACAAAAATAACAAATTATTTAGTGAAAATATCATCTCAACCTCTTTCAAGCCAAGATTCTACCAGGCACTTTATGTTACTAGGCACAACGAGAGACTTCGAAAGAATAGGAGATCATTTTGAAAATATTATAGAACTAATAGATTATCAAGATGAACAACACTTCCACTTAACGCAAGATGCTTTAGAGGATATCTCGGTAATGTTTGAGTTGACCATTAACACGGTAAAAAAAGCAGTAGAAGCATTAGATTTAAATGATGATTTCTTAGCGCAAGAAGTAGCCGAACAAGAACATGTTATTGATCGAATGGAGCGTCAATTTAGAAAGAACCATATTATTCGATTGAATGAAGGCTTATGTAGCGGTCATGCAGGAGTCATGTTTGTAGATATATTAAGTAATCTTGAAAGGATAGGTGATCACTCTGTGAATATTGCGGATGCTATTTTAGGTAAACGAATATGATAGAGATTCTTGGATGGATCTTAATAATTCTTAGTTTTATTGTTGCGTTTGTTGGTATATTTTATCCGATTATCCCTTCAGTAGTTTTTATGCTGATTGGCTTTGTTTTATATGGTCTGTTTTTCACTTTTGAAGAGTTGAATTGGATGTTTTGGGTCATTCAAGTGTTATTTGTAGTATTGTTATTCAGTGCAGACATGGCCGCGAATGCTTTTGGAGTAAAGAAGTTTGGTGGTACAAAGGCTGGCGTATGGGGAAGTACAATCGGTTTACTCGCAGGACCTTTTGTGATACCGGTAGCAGGAATTTTAATTGGACCATTTCTTGGAGCAGTGCTTGCGGAGCTAATTGTAACTAGAGAAGGCTTTAAACAAGCAGTAAAATCTGGAGTTGGTTCATTGATCGGCTTCCTGACATCTTCTGTGGTGAAGATTATCATTTTAATTGCGATGCTTGTTATTTTTATAATATTTATCTAAGTTCAGTCAAAAGTATGAGAATATATTAGGTTCTTTTCGTTGAAGGTTTTCTTTAATTTTGATACGCTATTATACGGAAAGAATTTTCTAAAATATTCTTTAGGAGGAAACAAACATGGCATACGAATTACCACAATTACCTTACGCGTACGACGCACTAGAACCACATATTGATAAAGAGACGATGAATATTCATCATACGAAACACCATAACACATATGTAACAAACTTAAACAATGCAGTAGCTGGCAAAGCTGACCTAGAAAGCAAATCGGTAGAAGAGTTAATCGCTGATTTAGATGCTCTTCCAGAAGATATTAAAACTGCAGTACGTAATAATGGTGGCGGACATGCTAACCACTCACTATTCTGGGAAGTTATTACACCAAACGGTGGCGGAAATCCAACTGGTGAACTAGCTTCAGCAATCGATGCTAAATTCGGTAGCTTTGACGCTTTTAAAGAAGAGTTCGCAAAAGCTGCGACAACTCGTTTCGGATCAGGATGGGCTTGGTTATCAGTTGCTAATGGAGAATTAGAAGTGTCTTCAACAGCTAACCAAGATTCACCAATCATGGAAGGCAAAACACCATTATTAGGATTAGACGTTTGGGAGCATGCTTACTACTTAAACTACCAAAACCGTCGTCCTGACTACATCGGTTCATTCTGGAATGTAGTAAATTGGGATGAAGTTTCAAAACGTTACGAAGCTGCAAAATAATCTCATACAAAAAAGAAACTTAGCACACACTTTTACGTCTAAAAGTGTGTGCTTTTTATGTTACAATAAAGGTTAATAATGAAGATAGGTGAACTTATGCGAAAAATCCCAAACAAACGTGCACAAAGTGTAAAAGCGAAACAACGAGCTAATATTACTTTTCGTATGAATATACTTTTCTTTTCGATATTCATACTTTTTACGATCTTAATTTTGCGTCTAGGTTATTTACAAATAGTAAAAGGCGAAAATTATTCGAGAGATTTACAAAGAACAGAAGAAGTCCCGGTCAATACTAGTGTACCTCGAGGACGAATTTTTGATAGTGAAGGTAGAATTTTAGTAGACAATAAACCACAAAAAGCAATTACATACACCAAAATGCAAACAACTACCGCTAAAGATATGTATGAAATAGCAGAAGATCTAAGCTTGCTTATCGAAAAGGATATAAATGCAATAACAAAAAGTGACTTACAAGATTTTTGGTTATTTAAACATAGTGAAGAAGCGAATGATTTAGTAACAACTAAAGAGCGCAATAAAATTGAAAATGACGAAGACTTGTCGAAAAAAGAAAAAAATGCTGAGATTAATCGGTTAATACGAAGCAAAATCTCGGAAGAACAATTGAATTCATTCACACCAGAAGAGTTAGAAATAATTGCGATTTATCGAGAAATGGCTTCTGGGTACGCATTATCCCCACAAATTATTAAAGGGGGAGACGTAGCTAACAAAGCACTTAAACCTGGTCAAATTTCAGAAGAAGTTACTGTAGAAGAATTTGCACGAGTATCCGAACGTTTAGGAGATTTAAAAGGGGTCAATACCACAACAGATTGGAGAAGAGTTAAAAACTCTACACTTGCTATCTTAGGTACGACCACCTTACCCAAAGAAGGGATACCTAAAAACCGTTTAGATTATTTCTTATCGAGAGACTATTCTCGTAATGATCGTGTCGGAAAAAGTTATATTGAACAGCAGTATGAGGAAGTACTACAAGGACAAAAAAGTGTTGTCAAAAATATCACTGACGGAAAAGGTCGTGTCGTTGACATCCAAACTGTTTATGAAGGAGAGCCTGGAAAGGATCTCGTATTAACAATAGATAGTGAACTCCAAACTGAAATGGAGGCAATATTAGAAAAAAAATTAGTAGAAATGAAAAATAAAAATAAGGGAACAACATATTTAGACAGAGCATTTTTGGTCATGCTAGATCCATACACAGGAGAAGTCTTGACAATGGTAGGAAAGCAAATTGTGAAAGACTCCGAAACAGGGAAACAGACTGTACGAGATTATGCGTTTGCAGCTTTTACAACAGCATATGAAGTCGGTTCTACTATAAAACCCGGTACAGTACTTACAGGATATCGCGAAAATGCATTGTCTCCTGGAGACGTATTAGTAGATCAACCCATACGTATAAAAGGCTCTAACCCAAAAAGTTCCGTGTTTAACCGATATGGCAGAATCCCACTGAATGATTTAGAAGCAATTGAGCGTTCTTCCAACTCTTATATGTTTCAAATTGCATATCGTGTAGCTGGTAGAACTTATCAACCAAATCAAGGGATAAATTTTGGACCAGAAGCATTTCAGAAAATGCGTAACGGCTATGCGCAATTAGGACTTGGTGTTCCAACAGGTATTGATTTACCAGGAGAAGTGTCAGGAGTAGTGGGCGGTTTAGAAATGGGGAAACTACTCGACTTAAGTATTGGTCAGTATGATACGTACACCCCTTTGCAACTGGCTCAATTTGTTGCAACGCTTGCAAACGGAGGAAATCGAATTCAGCCTCATGTAGTGAAAGAAATTAGAGAACCGTCTGTTGATGGGGTGCAGCTAGGGAAAATTGTGAAAGAGATGACACCAAATATATTGAATACAGTAGATAATACAAGGGCAGAAATTGAACGTGTCCGTCAAGGGATGCAACGAGTATATTTTGGTAATAAAGGATCTGCTCGGTCTGCTTTTGCCAGTGCCCCTTATACTGCTGCTGGTAAAACAGGGACAGCACAATCTTTTTATACAGATCCTAAATTAAGAAAAAGTTTTAATACTGTCAATTTAACTCATATTGGATTCGCTCCATTTGATAATCCAGAAATAGCATATGCGATTGTCGTTCCACAGGCATCATTAGAGTCTAGTTACAAAACTAACTTTTTAACTCCAATAGCTCGAGAATTAGTTGACAAATATTTTGAGATAAAACAAAAAAATAATGAGTTAAAAGAAAATGAGTCTTCAGCAACACCACTCATTAAAGCTCCATACACAAACGATTCAATTGATGAAAAAAATGCCGAATGATATTCAAAAAAACCGACCAGCCTATTAATAGAATAGGCTGGCCGGTTTTTTTAGTTTTTAATCATTTTTTCGTGTAGTTTACAAAAGCTTTACATTACATTCATACCGACTCAACATGAAACCTTTAAAGTAGTTTTTGTAAGAAAGAAAAGAAAAACATAATTTTAGGGGGATTTACCTGATGAAAAGCTGGAAATATTTAATGATGACGACAATGATTGGCTCAGCGCTTGCGCTTGCGGCATGTGGAGATGACTCTGACACAGAGACAACGGAAGAAACTCCTACTGAAGAAACAGCATCAGAAGCAGGAACAGAAACAGAAACTCCTGCAGCTGAAGAAGCTGCAATTGAAGGAACAGTATCTGGTGACGGTTCAAGTACAGTAGCACCAATTACAGAAGCACTTGTTGAAGAATATGCAGGAGTACAACCTAAAGTTCAAGTAACAGCTGGTGTATCTGGAACTGGTGGTGGTTTTGAAAAATTTATCGCGGGCGAAACTGATTTCTCTAACGCATCACGTCCTATTAAAGAAGAAGAAGCTACGGCACTTGCAGATGCAGGTATTGACTTCACTGAATTTCAACTAGCGAATGACGGTTTAACAGTAGTAGTTAGCCAAGAAAACGACTGGGTGGAAGATATGACAGTAGAAGATCTTAAAAAATTATGGATCGAAGATGGAACTGCTAAAAAGTGGTCTGATATTAACCCAGAATGGCCAGCAGAAGAAGTAGTATTCTATTCACCAGGTACAGATTCAGGAACATATGATTACTTTGATGAAGTAATTCTTGATGGAGAAGATCTTGTTAAATCGGCAACTCTTTCTGAAGATGATAACGTATTAGTACAAGGTGTACAAGCTGATAAAAATGCAATCGCATTCTTTGGTTATGCTTACTACTTAGCTAACCAAGATACTTTAAAAGCTGTAAAAATTGGTGGGGTAGAACCTAACAACGAAACAATTGAATCTGGAGAATACTCTCCACTATCACGTCCATTATTCGTTTATGCAAGTAATAAAGCACTTTCTGAAAATCCAGCATTCTATGATTTCATGAAATATTCACTTGAAAATGCAGGTGAGATGGCTGAAGCAGTTGGATATGTAAGTCTTCCAGCTGAAAAGTATGAAGAAGGTCTATCTACTTTAGAAGGTTTAAAATAAGTTTACAGGTAAACCGGGTGTAAGTGAATGAGTAGCATAACTGCTACTCTTTTCTTACGTTTTGGTAAAAGGGGGATTCACCGTGGCTCAAAAACAAGTAACTGATCAACCATCAGTGCAAGAGCTAATTGCAAAATCAAGCAATAAAAAGCAAAAACAACTGGTAGAAAAATTAATACCAATTATTTTGTTCATAATTGCTTCTATTTCTGTATTAACGACAATCGGAATTGTTTTAACTTTGATTGTCGAGACAATAATTTTCTTTAAAGATATTCCTGTGTTTAGCTTCTTATTCGGCACAGAATGGTATCCATTTGCTAATAAGGAACCTGCTTTTGGAATTCTTCCATTAATCGCTGGAACATTAAAGGTAACGATTATAGCGGTAATAGTGGCAGTGCCGTTTGGTATTGGTTCCGCTATATTCCTAAGTGAATATGCTTCTGACACTACAAGAAGAATTATTAAACCAATTTTAGAAGTATTAGCTGGAATTCCGACAATTGTTTATGGTTTCTTTGCCTTAACATTTGTAACGCCGTTATTGCAACAATTTATTCCAGATTTAAAAATATTCAATGCATTAAGTCCAGGTATTGTTGTTGGAATAATGATTTTACCAATGATTGCGTCATTATCGGAAGATGCAATGTCATCTGTACCAAATTCAATTCGTGAAGGTGCACTTGCGATGGGGTCAACTAAATTGGAAGTAGCGCTAAAAGTAGTAGTTCCAGCCGCTTTATCAGGAATTGTTGCTTCTGTTGTACTTGCCATCTCACGAGCAATTGGAGAAACAATGATTGTTTCGCTTGCTGGTGGTTCTACGCCAAAATTTGATTTTGATGTAACAGGATCCATTCAAACAATGACTGCCTATATTGTGCAGGTTTCTTCTGGTGATGCGGGCTATGGAACCACAATTTACTATTCAATTTACTCTGTTGGTTTTACATTGTTCTTATTTACACTGGTGATGAACCTTATTGCTCACGCTATTTCGAAAAAATATCGGGAGGAATATTAAAATGAAATATATAAATCATGAATCAGTTGTAAAAAGAATGATGAGTCGTCTCACTATTAATAAAGTTTTTAAAGTAATTTTCTTTTTTGCTACATTATTCGCGTTACTTACATTAGCTATATTGTTTTATCGAATTATTACACAAGGTGTCGGTTATTTAACACCAGAATTTTTCCAAAACTTTAGTTCTCGTTTTCCTGCAAAAGCAGGAATTAAAGCAGCGCTTATTGGTTCTATTTGGTTAATGTTTGTAGTAGCTCCAGTATCTATTATTTTAGGAGTTGGAACTGCTATTTACTTGGAAGAATATGCGAAGAAAAATAAATTAAGTGATTTTATTCGAATGAATATCTCTAACCTTGCCGGTGTACCTTCAGTTGTATTCGGATTACTTGGTTTGACAATTTTTGTCCGAGCTTTGTCACTAGGAAATAGTGTATTAGCGGCAGGATTTACAATGAGTTTGTTAATACTTCCAGTTATTATTGTTGCGTCCCAAGAAGCAATTAGAGCTGTACCAAACGATGTCAGAGAAGCGTCTTATGGAATGGGCGCTACTAAGTGGCAAACAGTTGTAAAAATTGTATTGCCATCTGCAATTCCTGGGATATTAACAGGTGCAATTTTGGCACTTTCAAGAGCGGTAGGAGAAACAGCACCACTGATTGTAATAGGGATTCCTGTTATAATTCAGTTCCTTCCGACTGGATTACTAAGCCAATTCACCGCATTGCCTATGCAAATATACGATTGGGCAAAACGTCCGCAGCAGGATTTCCAATTTGTAGCTGCTGCAGGAATACTTGTTTTAATGATCTTTTTATTGATCATGAACTCGATTGCTATATTTATTCGTAACAAATTCTCAAAAAGGTATTAACTTAACTAGGGGGAAGTATAATGGTACAATCGTTAGAAAAAGGGTCAAATACGTTAAATGGTGCATCCATTATCGTTTATAATACAAAGCAGTTAAATTTATGGTATGGGAATCACCATGCATTGAAAGACATTAACTTGCAAATCAAAGAAAATGAAGTAACTGCGATCATCGGGCCATCAGGCTGTGGAAAATCAACCTATATTAAAACACTAAATCGTATGGTAGAATTAGTACCAACAGTAAAAACTTCAGGACAAATTTTATATCGTGAACGAAATATTTTCGATAATGATTATGGTGTGGAAGAGTTGCGCACAAAAGTAGGGATGGTGTTCCAGAAGCCAAATCCATTTCCAAAATCTATTTACGATAATATTGCATATGGTCCAAGAATCCATGGAATTAAAAACAAAAAGATATTAGATCAAATTGTGGAAAAAAGCTTGCGTGGAGCAGCGATATGGGATGAAGTAAAGGATCGCCTTCAGACAAATGCTTACAGTCTATCCGGTGGACAACAACAACGTATTTGTATAGCGCGTTGCTTGGCAATCGAACCAGATGTTATCCTAATGGATGAACCTACATCAGCGCTTGATCCTATTTCAACTTTAAAAGTAGAAGAACTTATTCAAGAACTAAAAGCAGATTATTCCATCATAATTGTTACACATAATATGCAACAAGCTGCTCGTATCTCCGATAAAACTGCATTCTTTTTAAATGGGGAAGTAGTAGAATTTGATAACACAGATGTTATTTTTTCAACGCCTGAAGATAAGCGTACAGAAGATTATATTTCAGGTCGTTTCGGATAAGGAAAGGGGTAAATGGAAGATGGTAGGAAGAGAAAAATTCGATGCAGAGTTACGAAAAGTACAAGACTTGTTATTGGAGTTGAGTAATACCGCTATAGATACATTGGATAAATCGATGGATTATCTATTAGGAAATGATATTGAAGGTGCCTTAACAGTCATTAATAACGATATTCATATTAACCATATGGAAGAGGAGATTAATGACCGTGTCATTTTATTAATTGCAAAGCAGCAACCAGTTGCAACTGATTTAAGAAGATTGATGGTGCTTGTAAAAATAGCGTCTGATATGGAGCGTATTGGTGATTATGCAGTTAATATAGCAAAAGAAACAATTCGTATTGGAAAAGATGAACATATTGAGCCAATTCATTTATTGGATGAGATGCGAGTTAAGACAATTTCAATGTTAAAGCAAATATTAGATGCGTTTATCCATGAAAATATGGAGGATGCTAAGAAAATTGCGAAACAAGACGATGAAGTGGATGAGTTGTACGGGCATGCTATTCGAACACTTTTAAATGTGGGAGTAAAAAAACCAGAGCAGCTTAGTCAAGTCACACAACTATCATTTGTTTGTCGTTATTTAGAGAGATCAGCCGATCATGCAACAAATTTAGCGGAGCGTCTACTGTATTTACTAAAAGGAAAGCATTACGAGCTAAATAATTAAAAGAAAAGCACAGAGTCCTTGTCAATAAGGGACCTGTGCTTTTTAAATATTGAATTCAAAAGAAGGTAAATTTATCTCCGCAATGATTTTCGTACCCAGGTGGTGGCTTTCGTCAGGTTATACTATAAGCCTTTATCTTTTCTTTAGAGGAGAGTCATTTTACTTGGTGATTATTTCCGCGATTTGTTTGATTGTCATAGTTGGAGTAAGTTCATATTGCCCGATTTGAATTTTACTGGATAGATCTTGAGCGACTAAATAATCTTCGAAATCCTGTTTATTTTGTATAATTCCTGCTTCTTCTAAGGATGTACTAATATCCCTTGATGTCATACCTGATTGGATATGTAGCACGGTATTTGTTGCTTCATGAGAGGGATTGTCCATAGTTTCTACCTTTTTTTCCATTTCAGGAGCCGATTGTTCGTTTTGAGCATTTTCTAAATCGAGTTGTAGTTGGGCTAATTGGTTCTTAACATTTTTTAATTCTGTTTGTGCTTGTTTGTATGCTTGAGGTGTAATTTCATCTTTTGCTTGGTCGTCCTCACCTACCATGAGCTGTATTTGAAATGCTGCACCGGCTAAGAATAATCCAATCCCGAGAAAACGGATTGTTGCCTTATTCATCTTTTACCACCACCGATCACTGATTGTACTTCTTCTACAGTAAGAGAGGAGCGACTGCTAATTTCTTTTAATGAATAGCCTTGCTTGTATAATTCAAGAATTTGATTTTTGATAATTTCATGCACGACTGGTTTTTTTGTATTTTTTTTAGGGCTTGTGATTTTCGTTGATTCGATCAATAATTCTTCTTCGATAACTTTTAATCTTCGTTTTAATGCACTTGTTTCTTGATACAAGGAGAAAGAAAGTTCTTCCACCTCAGCTTCTACTTTTTTGCTGGAATCCTTCAATAAAAAGGACAGGACGATCAATAATATACCTATAATCATAATGATGACAGAAAAATCCATTGCATTCACCTCTATACTAAAATTCTTATTTAATACTACCATATACAAAAAAACTTTGAATAATTTATTGTGTTAATTGTAGATTTTCTTGGATAATATGCTATAATTGATTAGTCGTATAAATCATGCTCAAGTTTTATATTTAATCCTGGCAAAGAGTGGGAGGGACAACCATGCGCGTTAATATTACATTAGCTTGTACAGATTGCGGAGAGCGCAACTATATTTCTAAGAAAAACAAGCGTAACAATCCAGAACGTCTTGAACTTAAAAAATATTGCTCACGTGAAAAGAAATCAACTCTTCATAGAGAAACGAAATAATAACTTAAACCAAAACCAAATGCGGTTTTGGTTTTTTTCTATTGTTTGGAGGGAATAACTTGTCAAAAACAATGCTAAGAAATGATATGAAAATCCGATTAGCATCTTTAAATCAGGAGTCCTATTTTATCTACTCAACAGAAATTGAAAATCGTCTTTTTATAGAAGAAAGTATGCAGAATGCATTTATTATTGGGATTACTATTTCTGCTTTTCCAGAAGTAAATACGGATGGTATTATAAAGCGTATATGGGAACTAGGTAAAACTGTTGTTGTTCCCAAATGCAACCCTAAAGATCGTTCTATGACTTTTTATAAAATCGACAACTATGACCAATTAGAAACAGTTTATATGAAGCTGTTGGAACCAAATCCTGATTTAACGGAAGCTGTTTTACCTGCAGACATCGACTTGCTTATTGTACCCGGTGTTGTGTATAGTGAAACAGGTTATCGTATTGGCTACGGTGGGGGGTACTATGACCGCTTTTTAACCAATTATACAGGACAAACAATCTCTTTAGCATTTGATTTTCAAATAGTGGATCAAGTGGAAACAGAGATGTTTGATCTACCAGTTGATAAAATTATAACAAATAAAGGAACAATTCCTTGTAAACAGAATCGCATAAAGGAAGTATAAGATGAATTCAGTATATGACGTTACGCAATTATTAAAACGTTTTGGTATTTTTGTATACACAAAAGATCGATTAGCTGATTTAGAAATGATGGAAGAGGAAATAAAAGAGCTTTATCGCATGCAAATGATTGAAGTGAAAGAATACCAATTAGCTTTACTTTTATTAAGACAGGAACAAAGCAAATATAAGAAATAGCAACGGCAGATACACAGGATATCTGTCGTTTTTTTATTTTTTGTAAAAAAATGAAACTTTATTGATTGTACAACCGTCTATATAAGAAGGGATAAGAATAGGAGACACATTATATAATAACATTAATCCTATCCATTATTGTTGATTTATTGTGAAGAAAGTATTAAGATATACTCTGTGACTTTACATATTTTTAAAGAGTGAAAAAAGGGGAGGATGTAGGCGTGAGAAAGAAAAACTGGCCAACACATTCTATTCTTGTTTTAGCTATTGTGGCCACATGGATAAAAACCTATATTGTTTACCACACGAGCTTTGATATGAAAATCGAGAATATAATGCAACAAGTAATACTATTTATAAACCCGCTCAGTTTTATATTGTTTATTTATGGAATTTCTTTGTTTTTTAAAAATCCTAAAACGAAAAATAGATATATCTTAGTTACAAGTATAATTCTTTCTGTAGTGCTATATGCAAATGCTGTATTTTATCGATTCTTTACAGATTTCATTACTCTACCGGTATTATTCCAAACAAGTAATTTTGGAGATCTTGGTACATCGGCAGCAGAGAGCATTTATTGGTCGGATATTTTTTACTTCACAGATGTAGTAGTAATAATTATTGCAATGAAATGGTTAAAAATTAGAGAAGCAACGTCTGTTATTAAACCTACTGTAAGAAGAGCATACTTTGTGTTAACGGCAGCAATATTGTTTCTGAACTTAGGTTTATCTGAAATCGAAAGACCACAATTGTTAACAAGAAGTTTCGACCGTGAAATGTTAGTAAAAAACATTGGCTCATACAATTATCATTTGTATGATTTGTATATCCAATCTAAATCGCACGCACAGCGAGCGCTTGCTGATGGAAGTGAGCTTGTTGAAGTAAATAACTATGTTCGTTCGAATCAAGCAGAACCAAACGCAGAAATGTTCGGTCTTGCAAAGGGCCGTAATTTAATCGTCATTTCTATGGAATCATTACAAAACTTTGTGATTAATAATGATATGAATGGGCATGAAGTAACTCCGTTTTTAAATTCATTAACACAAGATAAAGATACATTTTACTTTTCAAATTTCTACCATCAGACTGGTTTAGGAAAAACATCCGATTCTGAATTCCTAGTAGAAAATTCCCTTTACCCTTTAAGTGGGGGAGCTGTATTTTTTACGCATAGTGGAAATAAATTTCATTCGATGTCTGAGAGCTTGAATGAGCAAGGTTATTTTACGAATGTAATGCATCCGAATAATAAGAGTTTCTGGAATCGTGATATGATGTATCAAGCACTTTCCATTCAAAAGTATTATGATGTGAACAGTTATGTAGTAAACGAAGGAGATGCGGTAAACTGGGGAATGAAAGATATTCCATTCTTTGAGCAATCCGTTAGACATATGAAGGAAATGCCGCAGCCCTTTTATTCACGTTTAATCACATTAACGAATCATTATCCATTTGACTTAGATAAAGAGGATCAATTAATACCTCCATATGATTCTAATTCACGAACGCTAAATAAGTATTTTCAATCTGTTCGTTACATGGATGAGGCTTTGAAAACATTATTTGACGAATTGAAAGAACAAGGGTTATATGATAATTCCATTATCGTAATGTATGGAGATCATTATGGTATTTCTGAAAATCATAATAAAGCAATGTCTCAATATTTGGAAAAAGAAATTACACCATATGAATCTGCAAAGTTACAACGTGTACCATTCTTTGTTCATATTCCGAATAGTGGAAAAGGCGGAGAAATTACAGAGACTGCTGGTCAAATAGATATTCGACCGACTATTTTGCATTTGCTTGGTGTAGAAACTGCTAAAGACATGCAATTAGGTGCAGATGTATTTTCTAATGAACATGAAGATTTCGTTATTTTCCGAAATGGTGGATTTGTTACGGATAAGCTGGTATTTGCCAATAATGCTTGTTATGACAATGCTACTGGGGAAGAAATCGCCATCGATAGCTGTCAGCCATATATAGATCGGACTACACAAGAACTCGGCTACTCTGACCAAATTATTAATGGGGATTTACTCAGATTCTACGATTTAAAAACAGGTAATCTGTTATTAGATCAGACAGAACCAAAAAATCCATAAGAAAAAGCACAGACATCTGTCGTCTGTGCTTTTTTTGTGAAACAAATAGCAAGCTAAGACGTCTAATGATGTGAGCATGATTTTAGTATACAGAAATAGGTGAAGGGGGGAGTATATTGAAGAGGGTTGTCATACTAATTTTGTGCATATTTTTTTTGCAAGCGTGTAAAGAAAAAGATATTCAAATTGAAATTCCAGATTCTACAGGTAATGTAGAAGCACCACAATCTTCTCCATCTGATGTTGAAATTGCTCCCTCTAAAAAGATTCCGATCCTACAATTAGAGCGTTCTGTCTTCCATAGTGTTATTGGATGGTTGTCAGATGATGAAATACTTTTCATTTTAATGGAAAATGGAGAGTGGACGGTTCAATCTTATACATTATCAACGGAGACATGGAAAAGTATCTATGCAACAAAGACCCCAATTATTCAAGGTGAAATTCATCCGGGTAAAGAAATGATTCTTTTACATACATCAAGTAATTCCTCCTCTGCAGAAGTTCTTTTATTACATAAGGATGGGTATGTATTGCAAAGTTTACTTTTCGAATCTGCCGAAATTTATATGAATTGGAACCCGGAAAATCCAAATCTAATCGCATTCTCGACTTTTTACGAAGATTGGACATATGATACGTTTATTTATGACGGAACAACCCAAAATTTGAAAACAATCGAAGTGGATAACCCATTTATCAAATGGTATGATGACAATCGTTTAATGGTGTTTAAATGGAATGAAAGTAGTCTGGATGGAAGTGAATTATTATTGTATTCCATAAAGGATGAGGTTCTGGAAGTAACTAATTGGAATCATCTATTAGATGTTCAAAATTTAGGGGAAAGCATGCTTTATGTAACTATAAACGAACAACAGGACCAATTTGAATATCGATTAGAAGAGAAGGAGAAGAATCGGGTATATGAATGGACCTCTCCTGCTGTTAGCAATTATTCAGAATGGGTTATGCCGAATATGTCTATCATTCAGCCAGATAAGTTAATGATCCTTCAATCGAAGAAGTCTGGTAATAAGGATGAGTTTACAGATAAAAGTGTACTTTCTAGCTTTTCACTAGATGGGACAAAGCAATTTGGTGAATTAGGTGATGGGCCAATCGACTGTTCTCCGAATGGAGCGGTTTGTCTTGGTGGATATGAAAAAGAAAATTGGATTCAATTAGATCCATTCCAAGAACAGGTTTGGTTAGAGTTGAAAGAATAGAAAAAAGCTGCCATACATATAGTATGACAGCTTTTTTCATGTACGTTTTAGTGTAAACTTGGTGGAAAGCCTTGGTTCAAAATAGTCATGACTGTAAAGAAGCCAAAAACTGCAAAAGTACCAAAGTTAAATAGAACTCCTAGCACATTCTTTTCTTTGAAAGCTTGGAAAGTGCCGATTACAGCTAAAACTGTAACTAGTCCAAAAATAACCATTAATAAGTTCATGAAAGACACTCCTTTCGACATCAGAAAATGAATGTCGCTTTACATATTCCTCTTCTATTGTAATTGTATTCTCTAAATTTGTCGAGTGAAAAAAGTGGCGAAACGTTGAACAACAGATGGATTATCGTTTAAACTAAGAATGAGGTGATTTAAATGTTAAATGTACGTACATATCCACTAGGATTTATTCAAACAAACTGTTATATTATTTCGAATGCGGAAAAAGAATGCTTAATTTTTGATCCAGGAGGGGAAGGAGAAAAAATAGTAAGCGAACTCCGCAGGTTGAATTTGAAGCCACTTGCTATTCTTTTAACACATGCCCATTTCGATCATATTGGAGCAGTAGAGGATGTAAGAAATGCTTTTCGTATACCTGTGTATATTCATACAGCAGAAAAGAAATGGTTGGTCGATCCTTCAAAAAATGGTTCTGCAAAGTATGCAGAAATTCCTTCGATCGTTTGCAAGGAAGCTGATATTATATTAGAAAATGAATTAAATTTAACAATCGGCAATTTTGCTATGCAATTATTGCATACGCCAGGACATTCTCCTGGAAGTATTACCTATTACTTTGCAGAAGCAGAATTTGCGATAGTCGGAGATACTCTGTTTCAAAACAGTATCGGGCGTACAGACTTACCAAGTGGAAATCAAGCAGAATTAATGAAATCCATTCATACGAAGCTTTTAACTTTACCAGAGTCTACAATTATTTATCCTGGTCATGGGCCGGCAACGACAATCGAAGATGAAATGGAATCCAATCCATTTTTAAATGGATTTTAATAAGTTCAGGCTCAGTAGTGGAATATAGTATAGGTTTGTGACACTCTGGTGCTCCAGAGTAAGAAGTATACTAGTAAGAATAAGAAAAAAGCAGCTCAACTTGAGCTGCTTTTTCATTTGGACGATTAATGTCCAGCGCCTGGTACGTGCATAAAAGTAGTGTAGTATGTAAAACCTGCGAAGAAGAACATTAAGTAAGCTCCGAAGATGTACATATACATACGTTCCGAAAGGTTTAAAAACCCTAAAAGAAGGAATAATCCCGTATTTGCTAAAAATAGTAGAGAAGCTTCTGACATACCACCTAAATAAAAGAAAACTGCAAAAATCCCTGTCCAGAAAGCCATCACTTTATACATATTGCCCATTTGTAGTCCCTCCTTTTGCAACGACACAAATATTCTCTCATTCATTATAGATGATTATGTCGACAACTGTAAACTGATTATTGCACATCACTTATGAATATACATCGGATTGTCACAATTATGATTCATCTATAGCTTCATTATAGAACTTCTATTTGATATACGCAATTGTTACAATGATTTTGCATACTTTCTATTTGCACAAAATTATTCGTTGGAAACAGGGCATCGAATTGTCCTTTTAAAAATGATTCATGCAAGGAACAAACGAGTGCAGGGTGTTTATGTAACTGGTTTTTATATGGACAATTGTAAATAGAAAAAGTGATGACTTTTTTACCTTCATTTTCCGTAATTTGAGGTATATACCCAATTGCATTTGCAGCTTCCTTGAAAAGCTCCATTTTACCTTCAAAGGTTTGTGTAGTAGAAGAAATATGCTTGATAATTGTTTGCCCGTGTTGATAACTAATGTCTTTAGCTTTTGTAAGCGCATCGTCTCCCATGGAATCGACTAACTCTAACAGCCATTGTAATAACAAATGATTTTCTTGTTTAGGGAAACTTAAATAGATCGGTTCTTCTGCAGGGAAATATATTCTGGCAGGTCGACCACCTTTTTTATTATTTTCTAATTCGGAGGAAACTAGTTTAGAGTCGTTTAATTTTGTTAAGTGTAGTCTTGCAACATTTGGATGTATGCTAAATTCATCTGCGATTTCTTGTACGTTGACTTGTTTCTTTTCTTTTACTATATATTGATAGATGGAGTATCTAGTTTCATCAGCTAGTGTATTTGTAATTTTTAATGTATCTTTCATACTAATTTCTCCTTTCCTATCTTTTCTATAATTATAAAGTAGAAATATAAAATAACAAATAAAACTATATATTAATAATTAGAAAATTTTAAGAAATCTCTTTATTTATTTGGAGATTGGAAGTATACTTATTTTGTATAAGTTGGATGCGGTCCCAACTTATATCTGGAGAAAGGAACGATGCATGCAACAATTAGAAAATACGATTGAGCAAAAATGTGCCCAATTATTAAGGAAAGCACATAGGTTTGGTGCTTCTGATTTGCATATGATCCCTAATGAAGAAAATTATTTCTATTATTTTAAAAAACACTCCCAAATGTTTGAGGCAGGGAAGCTTCCCCTCCCATTGGGTGAACGTATTATTTCATTCTTCAAGTTTTTATCCTCTCTTGATATCAGCGAAAAAAGAAAGCCACAAAGTGGTTCATTTCAACAAACATTCAATTCTCAAAAATTCTCATTTCGTGTTTCAACATTACCATCTGTATACGGAAAAGAAAGTCTTGTTATTCGATTGCAGCAACATGATAATGCAAAAATAATCCATGCGTTGTCATTATTTCGAGATGCCTCCGAAAAAATAGTAGAGCTTGCGAACAATCGACAAGGACTAATTCTGTTTGTAGGTCCTACTGGCTCTGGTAAATCAACGACCATGTATTCACTTACTAAATATTGTTCCGAAAACTTGAATCGTCATGTCATTTCTTTGGAGGATCCAGTAGAAAATAGTCAATCTCATCTATTGCAAATTCAAGTAAATGAACGATCGGGAGTAACTTATTCAACGGGATTAAAAGCCATCCTAAGACATTCACCAGATGTAATAATGATAGGCGAAATCCGTGATGAAGCTACTGCAAAAGCCGCTATTCAAGCTTCTTTGACTGGTCATTTAGTGGTGTCTACAATTCACGCTAAAGATGGTATTGGTGCTCTCTATCGTTTAATGGACCTAGGAGTATCTGCAGAAGAACTAAAACAAACGATAATTGGTATAGTAACGCAAAGACTAGTACCAATATCAAACTTCAAACAACCGGAGCTTTCCGCCATATTCGAAATAATTTCTGATGAATTTTTAGTAGAGGCATTAAGCTCTCTTATTACTGGTAAGGACTTTCATATCCCACATGCAATTACTCTTTCCTATCAAATTGAGAGAGGGGTAAGAGAAGGTGTCATTCAAAGAAATTAAAGCGTACTTTATGAAAAAAGATGAAACAATTCCTTCTCATATGCAATCACCATTTTTAAGTAGACTAAGTGACTTATTGAAAGAGGGATATACTTTTCATGAGGCTGTTTCTATGTTACTGCCTTTCCATGTGAAAAATGCGAATAAAGTAATCATCCAAGTGACGGAGATTCAAAAAAATGGTTTAAATGTGAGCGAAGTATTTAAATTATTAGGTTTTCCAGCTCGATTACTTCTTCCAATTAATTTAGCGATGATTCATGGACAGTTGCAGGAGACAGTCGCAACTCTCGGAGTGAATGTCGCTGTTTATGAACGAGCGAAAAAACGATTAAGTAATCTATTAATGTATCCGCTCTTTTTGTTTGTTGCTATCTTTTTGTTGTTTACGATTTTCAGAATATATTTCCTTCCCAATATGGAAACCTTGCTCGGCACGAGAGAGTCTAGCAGTTCTGATAATTCTATAGCTTGGACAAGTGTATTATTGCAAATGCCGAATACTTTTTTAATCTTAATGGTTGTGGCTATAGTTCTTATAAGCCTGTTCCTACTATTTATGAATAAGCGAACAGTGGAAGAACAGCTTAGATTTTATCGGAAGATCCCAGTTATAAATAGATGGTATAGACTATTGCTGACTAGAGTATTCGCCAGAGAAATAGGTGGGTTGATCGAAAGCGGTATGCCGCTGCAACAATCGTTAGATGCATTAATCAGTCAACAAGAACATAAAGCCCTTCAGTTTATGGCGGAACAAATGAAACACAAAATTGTGCACGGTGAATCTTTTTCTAAATCAGTTTTACTATTAGACTACTTTACGGAAGATTTTCATCATTTTGTCGTGCACGGAGAAAACAGTGGGTATCTTGGAAGAGAATTAACCTTATATAGCGAGTTTCTATCAGATCGGATTGAAACAAAGCTTTCACGGTATTTAAGCATCCTTCAACCAACATTGTTTTTCATATTAGCTGTTTTCATTATCGGTGCGTACTTAGCGATATTATTACCAATTTACGAAATGATAAATATTGTATAAGGGAGATTATTATGAAGAAATTATGGAAAAATCAACGAGGCTTCACTTTAGTAGAAATGATGATTGTTTTACTTATTATTTCGGTTTTGATACTTATCTCTATCCCAAATGTTACGAAGCATTCTGCCAATATAGATGAGAAAGGCTGCGATGCTTTTTTAAAGATGGTGGAAGGACAAATTCAAGCATATAAAATAGAAAATAAAAAAATACCAACCATGGAGGAACTTAGTGAAAGCGAATTTTTAAATGGGATGGATGCGTGTCCAAATGGAGATAAAATAGAAATTGCCTCAGATGGAAGTGTTGATGTCATAAAAGGAAAAACGGAATAGATAGATGGAGCAATTCAGACGAAATGAACGAGGCTTCACGTTAGTTGAAACAATTCTTGTGTTATCTATCGTGATGGTTATTACAGCCTCCGTCGTATATGTGACGACTTCAAGAATAGAAGCTGCAGAAGAAAAACGTTTTTTTAGACAGTTTCATTTAGATATGCAAAAAGTCCAGTCTATTGCTATTGGAGAAACCAAATATACGCATATTTATTTTGATGAAAATGGCTCAAAATATGTGGGGGAATGGGCAAAAACACGACTATTTGAGTATAAAGTGCCGAAGCATATACGCCTTTCTGCTGATAGTAGTTTAAAGAGAGTCTCTTTTCATCCCAATGGAATGGTGAGCCAATTTGGAACATTTTTGTTTGAGATTAAAAAAGGGACTAAAACAGTCACAAAAACAGTTACAGTGTATATCGGCACTGGCAGGTTAAATTATGAAGAATAGTGATGGGTTTTCTTGGCCAGAGACTATATTGGCACTCAGTATTACTTTTATCATTGCAACCACTTTACTTCCATTACTTAATAATATGCAAGTTCAATTAGAAGAGAAGAAACGAAAATATTATGCCTCTATTGTTATGCTGGAAGCTGCCAAAAAATATGTAACAGAAACGAGTCAAGATGGAACAATGGATATTGAAAAGGTTACGTATACGTATGAGATTCATGATCATCAAATTTGCGTGTACTACAAAGGAATGCGAGAGGAGAAATCGAATTGCGTAACTTTTTCCGATTGAACATTAGTAACCAAGAAGGGTATACACTAGTGGATGGAATTATACAATTATCTGTTTTGATGCTATTTTCTCAAGTATTTGCCGTAACAGTCGGCTGGACAAATAAAATAGAAGATAGTATAACAAATCCTTTGGACACGGAATGGGCGTTATTTATTCAAAACGTAGGAACATATTTAAATGATATAGACACTCTGATCATTCAAAAAGAGCAACCGGGCATACGTGTCAAAAAAGGCGGAGAAGAGTATGACATCGAATTGTACCAAAATTTAATAAGAAAACAAAAGAATCGTTTGGGACATGAGCAGATGTTATTACATGTAAAATCTATTTCAATTTCTATAGAAGGACAAACTCTACGCTTTTATGTCCAATTTTTGAATGGAATGGAAAAGGAGCATAATTTTTATGTTACGTTTCGTTCAGAATGAAAAAGGAGTATTGTTACCAGCTGCAATGTTACTCTTATTAGTCGTTTGTTTGTCGTTATTTACGACAACCGCTGCATATCAATCTAAATATCGAACATATGATTCGTTGGAATTGAGCAACATTAATGCTACTATCATTAAAATAGATAATTTTAAAGAGCGAGAAAATAATCTTGATATGTAGCGAGTTGGTGAAGCATGTACAAAGTATATTTAGTTGGATTTATGGGAAGCGGAAAAAGTGCAGTCGGGAGAAGACTGAGCTATTTGTTAAAAATGCCTTATTACGACATGGATAAAGAAATCGTAAATAAGCAGAAAAGGACTATACCCGAAATATTTGAACAGGAAGGGGAAGCATACTTTCGACAATTAGAAACTGATTTCTTGAAAAACTTCCGTAAAGAGTCCTGTATTATTTCTACAGGTGGAGGTGTTGCGATGAATGAAGAAAATGTTCGAATTATGCGTCAAACCGGTTTAGTATTGTATTTAGATGCTACATTCAATGACATTTGGATGCGCATTAAAAATGATAAGAACAGACCGATTGTGCAAAGTAGTACAAAAGAAGAGTTAGAGCAACTGTATAATAAGAGACGAAGAGCCTATAAAAAAGCAACACATATTACAATCCTTACCGAAAATCGTCCATTGCGACAAGTTACAGAATATGCTGGATACCAAGTAAATCGACTAAAAGGCGAATGAATAATATAAAAAAAGATATATTGTTCGTATTTTAAGTAATTTTATAAAAAGTATTGCGTCTTTTAATGTTCAATGTTAGGATATAGACAAAGCAAGCCATATATACAGATATCGCGGTTGAGTATACGGGGAGAGAACGCTGTAAGTAGCGTCGCCGAAGGAGCAAGTAATCACTATTATGAATCTCTCAGGCAAAAGAACTCGTATAGGACGCAACTCTGGAGAGTGCTTTCGTTTAGTATCACGCAAAGCCACCAAAGAGGAAAGCCATTTTGGTAAACTTTCAGGTGCCAGGACAGAGACCCCTTGTTAATCTAAAGGGGGTACTCTGTCCTTTTTCATGTGTGAAAAACTTAAGGAGGAGATTTTATTGTCAGAACAGTTGAAGCGTACACCTCTATTTGATGATTATGCAACATATGGAGGAAAAACAATTGATTTTGGTGGCTGGGAATTACCTGTACAGTTTTCTAGTATTAAAGAAGAGCATGAAGCGGTAAGGACAAAAGCAGGATTGTTTGATGTCTCTCATATGGGAGAAATTATCGTTACAGGTTCAGCTAGTGAGGCGTTTTTACAAAAGATCATGACAAATGATGTTTCCAAATTAGTAAATGGGCAAGCGCAATATACTGCAATGTGTTACGAAGATGGTGGCATTGTAGATGATCTATTGGTCTATAAAGTAGAAGATAACCATTATTTATTAGTAGTAAACGCGGGCAACATTGAGAAAGATTTTGACTGGATGAAACAATTCGTGACAGATGATGTAGAACTTGTAAATAAATCGGATGAATACGGTTTGCTTGCACTCCAAGGACCACTTGCACAAGGGATTTTACAAAAGCTTACTTCCAAAAACCTAGATGAAATTGGATTCTTCCGTTTCTCGGATGATGTCGAAGTAGCTGGAAAATCAGTTCTTGTTTCTCGTACCGGTTATACAGGAGAAGATGGATTTGAAATCTATGCAGCTAGTAATGATGTAAGAGATTTATGGAGCAATATTTTAGACGCTGGAAAAGAAGAGGGACTTCTACCATGTGGTCTAGGGGCACGTGATACATTACGATTTGAAGCATGTTTACCATTATATGGTAAAGAACTTTCAAAAGATATCTCCCCACTAGAAGCAGGTCTGGGCTTTGTTGTAAAGCTTAAAAAAGAACAAGATTTCAATGGGAAAACTATTTTAGCTGATCAAAAAGAAAACGGTGTTCCAAGAAAAAGTATTGGAATTGAAATGATTGATAAAGGGATTCCACGAACTGGTTATCCGGTGTATGCAGGGGATAAACAAGTAGGTTTTGTCACTACAGGAACGCAATCTCCTACACTCAAAAAAAATATCGGTTTAGTGTTAATTGACACAACATTTGCGGAAATCGGAAAAGAGCTAGAAGTAGAAATTAGAAATAAACGACTAAAAGCAGTTACCGTACCTACTCCATTTTATAAAAGAGAAAAATAAGACAAGAAAGAGGTTGTCCTTCGATGAAGCATCGTTATTTACCAATGACTGAGCAAGATCAAAAAGAGATGTTAGATGTAATCGGCATTTCTTCTATTGATGAATTGTTTGCAGACATTCCTGAAAAAGTACGTTTTAATGGTGAGTATAATATTAAACCTGCGAAAGCAGAATCAGCGTTACTGAAAGAATTAGCAGCTCTTGCTGATAAAAATGCGGATAGCAAAAAGTACGCTTCTTTTCTTGGTGCTGGAGTGTATGATCATTTCAAGCCAATTATTGTAGATCATGTTATCTCTCGTTCTGAATTTTATACGGCATATACTCCATATCAGCCAGAAATTTCACAAGGGGAATTGCAAGCAATTTTTGAATTCCAAACGATGATTTGTGAATTAACTGGTATGGATATCGCAAACTCTTCTATGTATGACGGTGGTACAGCGCTTGCTGAAGCTGGTAACTTAGCTGCTGGGCACACTCGCCGTAAAAAAATTATTGTTTCTGAAGCGGTTCATCCTGAATATATTGATGTAGTGAAAATGTATGCTAAAGGACAAAATGTTCAAGTGGTAACAGTACCAATAAAAGATGGCTTAACTGATTTGTCGAAACTAGAAGAATTAGTGGATGAAGAAACAGCAGCCGTTTTAGTTCAGTACCCAAACTTCTTTGGTCAAATTGAAGATTTAGCAAAAGTAGAACAACTAACACATGCTCAAAAAGCATTATTCGTTGTTTCTACAAACCCGCTTGCACTTGGAGCTTTGACGCCACCTGGTAAATTTGGGGCAGATATTACAGTTGGAGACGCACAACCATTTGGAATCGCGGAAGCTTTTGGTGGACCTCATTGTGGTTTCTTCGCAGTTACATCTAAATTGATGCGCAAAGTTCCAGGACGTTTGGTTGGAGAAACAACGGATGAAGATGGCCGTCGTGGATTTGTGTTAACATTACAAGCCCGTGAGCAACATATCCGTCGTGACAAAGCGACTTCTAACATCTGTTCGAACCAAGCGTTAAATGCACTTGCAGCTTCTGTTGCAATGACAGCACTTGGGAAAAAAGGTGTTAAAGAAATAGCGATTCAAAATATCACAAAAACACATTATGCGAAACAAGCTTTTGAAAAAGCAGGCTTTGAAGTACCTTTCCAAGGAGCACATTTCAACGAAATCGTTGTGAAAGTAAACGGTTCTATTACGGATGGTAACAAAGCACTCCTTGAAAAAGGAATTATCGGAGGATTTGACTTAGGTAGAGTGAATTCCGATCTTAAAAATCACGTATTAATCGCTGTAACTGAGCAACGTACAAAAGAAGAAATAGATGCACTCGTGCAAGAAATGGGGGCTCTTCATGCATAAGGATAACCAACCACTAATTTTTGAAATTACGAGAGAAGGTCGTGTAGGATATAACCTACCTGAATTAGATGTTCCTGAAGTAGATATAGCGTCATTATTACCACAAGGTATGCTACGCGAAGAAGAGGCGGAATTACCAGAGGTCTCCGAGCTAGATATTATGCGCCATTATACTGCTCTATCAAACCGTAACCACGGTGTGGATACAGGATTCTACCCACTTGGATCTTGTACGATGAAATACAATCCGAAAGTTAATGAATCGGTTGCACGTTTCCCAGGTTTTGCTAACATTCATCCATTACAAGATGAATCTTCTGTTCAAGGCGCAATGGAGCTAATGTATGATCTTCAAGAGCATTTAATCGAAATCACTGGTATGGACGAAGTGACACTTCAACCTGCAGCTGGTGCGCACGGTGAATGGACTGCTCTAATGATGATTCGTGCATTCCATGAAGCAAATGGCGACTTACAACGTACAAAAGTAATCGTTCCAGACTCTGCTCATGGAACTAACCCTGCATCTGCAACTGTAGCTGGCTTTGAAACTATTACAGTAAAATCAGATGAAAACGGGTTAGTAGATTTAGAGGACTTACGTCGCGTTGCTGGTCCAGATACAGCAGCCCTAATGCTAACAAACCCAAATACATTAGGTCTATTTGAAGAAAGCATTTTAGAAATGGCTGAAATCATCCATGGTGTTGGTGGTAAATTATACTATGATGGCGCTAACTTAAATGCGGTTATGTCTAAAGCACGTCCAGGAGACATGGGCTTTGACTGTGTTCACTTAAACTTACACAAAACATTTACTGGCCCTCACGGAGGCGGTGGTCCAGGTTCAGGTCCGGTTGGAGTAAAGGCTGACCTAATTCCATACCTACCAAGTCCAGTACTGGTAAAAGAAGAAGATAAATATACATTCGACTACAATCGTCCACAAGCAATTGGTCGTGTAAAACCGTTCTATGGCAACTTTGGTATCAATGTTCGTGCTTACACGTATATCCGCTCAATGGGTCCGGATGGTTTAAAAGCTGTTACTGAATATGCAGTACTAAATGCAAACTATATGATGAGACGTCTAGAAGAGTATTTCGATCTTCCATACAATCGTCATTGTAAGCATGAATTCGTATTAAGTGGTCGTCGTCAAAAGAAACTTGGCGTTCGTACTTTAGATATGGCAAAACGTCTGCTTGATTTTGGATATCATCCACCAACAATCTACTTCCCACTGAATGTAGAAGAGGGTATGATGATCGAGCCAACAGAAACGGAGTCCAAAGAAACATTAGACGCATTTTGTGATGCATTAATCCAAATTGCCAAAGAAGCGCAAGAGGATCCAGAAATTGTTCAAAATGCACCACATACAACAGTTATCAATCGTTTAGATGAAACAAAAGCTGCTCGTAAGCCAGTTTTACGTTATACAAAAGCATAAAAAGAAAGTGCGGTCCTCAAATGGTCCGCACTTTTTTAGTCTTCAAATGGTATGTCGTATTGCCTTGCTTTTTGGTAAATTGCACTTTGCACTGATCCATTAACAACTCCTGATACAGGAAATTCAATTACATACCCATCTGTAAACTCAAAAATATATATTTCATCTTGTTTCTCTTCTGGTTCCTCTAATACATGTACTACCTTTGAAAGGTTTCCCCATTCGTATTCTACTTTTTTTCCGAGAAGTGGATTAAATTCTATTTTATCTTCATGTAGATAAACATAATTTTGAACACCTAACGTAAAAATGAGTATAAATCCAATTGCTGCGATAACAATCATTATCGCTCTAACTATATTAGATTTTAAAAAATAAGACGCACAAAGAAGCATAATTGCAAAAACAAATGAGAATGCAAGCGCCAAAAAACTCGTGCTAAGAGGGACAAAAACAATCGATCCAGGGCCACTATAAAATGTAATCGACGTAATGACGGGAGTGAGTATGCAAACAAATGGTGCAACTATTAATAAAATAAGTGCAAAAATCCAAAACAAATCCTTGCGATTTCCTAGTGCCAAAATAATCCACCTCATTCAAATGATTTCATAATTAAGTATCATGTTAATCGTTCTACGAAAATAGAAGTGGGAAGTTTCAGGAATTATATGAAAAAAAAAAAAGAATCACTGTGGATTCTTTTTCATTGTGTGCCAGGCATGGCAACTATCTAGGTGGTGAGAGTCCACTGTGGGGGTACACATCGACCAACCACTAAGGAAGCGCAAGGTACTTATCGTGAGGTAAGGGCTGGAGGAAGCGTGGAATAAAATCTTGGCTTGACGAACAGAAATCTGATACTAAGGCTCTACAAAGGGATAAGACTCCAATACAAGTCGAAGTCCAAAAGATGTGCGTAACTTTGTAGGGTAAATCAGGCGAGTAAAAGAGGAAAGATAGTTGTCTTACCCTGGGAGGTCTTGCGGATGTACATTGATACAGTCGAAAACGGTTAGTCGCAAGAAGTCAGCAGAAGCCATAGTAATGACCTTTGGTCATGAAGGGCCGAACAATTTATAGTGTTTCAACGCCACAAATGCGTAAGTGACGGACTCCGAATGTGTTAATGGTGAAAGTATGAGCGTATCTCAAATGATAACCAAAATGGAGATATTACTTACTACGTGAGAGGAAAGGAGAAACGAGTGTGCAACTTTTAGAAAAGATTCTAAGCAATCGAAATATGAATGAAGCCTACTTACGTGTCTATAGAAATAAAGGTGCAAGTGGGGTCGATGGAATAACGGTTGATGAACTCAAAGAGTATCTGAAAGAGAACAAGGATGAGCTACGTCAGCGCATCAGAACTAGAAAATACCAACCACAAGCTGCCTTACGAGTGGAGATTCCAAAAGAAAATGGAAAGATGCGCAAACTGGGAATACCAACAGTAGTGGATAGGGTCGTTCAACAGGCAATTCATCAAGTACTCAGTCCTATATTTGAAAAAGAGTTTAGTGAATACAGTTACGGTTTTAGACCAAATAGAAGTTGTGAGATGGCAATCATAAAAAGCCTCGAATTTCTGAATGATGGAAACGATTGGATAGTGGACATTGACCTTGAAAGATTTTTCGACACAGTCAACCATGATAAACTCATGCGAATTATATCCAATACAATCGATGATGGAGAGGTCATTTCTTTAATAAGAAAATACTTGGTCAGTGGGGTCATGGTAAAGGGAAAATATGAAGAAACACCGATTGGAACTCCACAAGGAGGAAACCTCAGTCCACTGTTAAGTAATATAATGTTGAATGAAATGGATAAGGAACTAGAAAGTAGAGGACTCCAATTCGTGAGATATGCGGATGACGCTCTTATCTTCGTGAAGAGTGAGAAAGCTGCAAATAGAGTGATGGAATCAGTCGTTAAGTTTATAGAAAAAAAATTAGGGTTGATAGTTAATGCAGAAAAGAGTAAAATCGCACGTCCAAAAGACTTGAAATTCTTGGGGTTTGGATATTACTACGATACAAAAGACAAGAAATATCAAGTTCGACCACATCCAATGTCAGTACAGAAATTTATAAGAAAACTTCGGCAACTAACAAAGCGAAACTGGAGCATCCCGTTAGACTACCGAATATTAAAACTAAAACAAGTAATATTTGGTTGGGTAAATTACTTTAGAACTGCAAACATGAAAACGGCTATGCGTGAAATTGATAAGAAACTACGATCAAGAATAAGGGTAATCATTTGGAAACAATGGAAGGTACCAAGAAAACAGATAAGGTCGCTAATCCAATTAGGGATACCCGAAGAAGAAGCCAAAGGCTTAACATACTGTAGGAAAGGTTATCGATTTATCGGATTATCGAAAGTTGTTCAAAGAGCAATCTCTAATAAACGGCTAGAGCAGAGGGGAATACCCTCTGCTCTAGAACGTTACTTAGAAGTACACACTGAAATATAAATTGAAACGCCGTATACGAGACCCGTACGTACGGTGTTGTGAGAGGGGCGAAAATAAGTTAACTTATTTTCCCTCTACTCGATTTTAGATAATATGGTTAAAATCCGATCGAAGATTCGTCTTTCTCCCAATCGTTTTTTATGGATCGTTTGTTTTGCTTAATCAGTTCCTCAATCCGTTTTTCATAAGCGAGTTCTCCATCATAATGCCAATTGAGCGCAACCGACATATACAGCTCGTTCAATTGAGACATAGATAATCCTTTCGAACGTTTCGCCATATCTGCAAATTGTTCATCCGTGAAAATATGCTTAATATCCAGTTTGCGTAAATAGTTTTCCCGCACTTTTTCAGATGGGGAAGGGATTTCGTAAGCACGATCAAAACGACCAGCCCTATTAATAAGCGCAGGATCGATTTTTTGCGGGTAATTTGTCGTCCCTATGATAAATAACCCTTCTCTTGATTGAGCGCCGTCTAAAGTGTTTAAAAAGACGGAACGTGTGTATTCTGGCATGGAATCGATATCTTCAATTACTAAAATTGCTGGTGCTAGCCGAGTGACAATTCCAAATACTTCTTGTACCGAATGACTACCAGTGAATTCAGTTATTTGCCAATAGACGACGGGAGCCTTGGTAGAACCGGTAATCGATTTCACTAAAGTCGTTTTACCATTACCAGGTGACCCGTATAGTAATATCCCACGTTTATAGGGTAGTCCATAATCTTTGAAAAAGTGTCCATCTTCTTTAAAAAATTCATCGATTGATCGGAAAATGTCTTGTTTAATGCTTTCAGATAATAATACATCATCACGACTTACCGCAGCTTGCTCGCCGTATTTTCTACGTTGTACCCCATGCTCGGTATCTACCAAATAGGTAACGGATTGCATAAGCAGCTGACGCATTTTTTCATTGATTTCTTGCAAGAATGTAAGTGCTGTTTCTGCCGAAATTGAAAAGAAATAGTATTCTGGCCAACTGTTCCCGCCAGAGTAGTTAAAAGAGAATGTCATTGCGACATCATATTCGGGGAAAAAGATTAGATTATTTTCAAAGGTATCAACAATCTCTAGCTTACTTTCTACTGATAATTGTGATTTACTTGTAATTTTACTTTGTGCCCTTGTTTCAAATATAGATGCTAACACTTCATAGTTAACGAGATTATTTTCCATCATTTCTAATAAGTTTCCGTCTAATTGTAAAATAGATTCTCCTATATCGATGGTTTGCCAATTAGCATATTTGCGTTCTTTTAGCAAATGAATAATGCGTTTGGAATGAATAGCAAAGTCCTCGTAGTTTGGATGTGTTTCTCTGAAATCTTCATTATGTGAAAACAAAACATGTTTTTGCATCTAATACCTCCATTAGCGGGATGATTATAGAAAAAGGTCCCTCTTTTAAAAGAAGAACCTTTATGTATATCTAGACTCAGAATTTTAGCTCATTTTACAAGGAGCACTTTTTAATATTATTTTGTTTTAATCTTACCAGTCCAAGTTTTGAAGCCACCTTGAAGTTGGTTTAAATCAGAATAGCCTTTTTTCTTTAAAAACATTGCTGCACGAGAACTTCTTGCGCTGCTTTGGCAATATAAATAAACAGGCTTATCTGGGCGAATTTCTTTGAAACGTTGGCGAAGTTGTGACGAAGGAATATTTCTTGCTCCAAGAATATGCCCAGCATCGAATTCTTTTGGTTCTCTCACATCGATAAGTTGGGCTTTACGATAACCCGTTATAAACTGTTCTTGCGTAAGGTTTGTAACTGCTTTTTTTAATCGTAATGCTTGAATAATAGCGTAAACTATTAACACGACAATTACAGCGATTAAAAAGTATAAAGTATTAGACACGGTCTTTCCCCTTTCTATGTTTCCATATCTATTATAAAAGATTCACTAGATACAATTCAATCTATTTGATAAAATGAATATCGTTGTGAAGGGGGAAGACTTACGTGGAAAAGACAAAATGGTATTTCATTAATTCTGGACCTTGTAGTCCAGCATATAATATGGCACTTGATGAGGCGCTATTAGATTGGCATAGCGAGGGGCTCATCCCACCAGTCGTACGATTTTATGAGTGGAATCCTGCTACTTTATCGATTGGCTATTTTCAATCGGTTGATAAAGAAATAGACATGGATGCCATTGAAAAATTAGGACTAGGATTTGTTCGAAGACCTACCGGTGGAAGAGGCGTGCTCCATGAACATGAACTTACATATAGCGTAATTGTGACAGAAAGTTATCCTGATATGCCTGCAACTGTAACGGAAGCTTACCGGGTTATTAGTGAAGGTTTGTTACTTGGCTTCCAGAATCTCGGTTTAGATGCTTATTTTTCTGTTCCAGATACGGAACAAAAAAGAGAGGATCTAAAAAAACCGAAATCTGCCGTATGTTTTGATTCTCCAAGTTGGTATGAACTTGTAGTAGAGGGTAGAAAAGTGGCAGGTAGTGCACAAACAAGGCAAAAAGGGGTCATTTTGCAGCACGGAGCTATTTTATTGGATTTAGATGAAGATAAGTTAATTCAAACATTTAAGTTTTCCTCTGATGAATTAAGGGAAAGAGTAAAAGCGAGTTTGTCGAAAAAAGCGGTTGCCATCAACAATATTAGTAAAAATCCGGTCACAATCGATGAATGCAAGGTGGCATTTAAAAAAGGTTTTGAAGACGCTTTAGAAATTGAATTAGTGGAATATAAGTTAACAGAAGAACAAGAGTTGTATGTAAAAGATTTGGAAGCAAAGCGATATGCTAATGATGAATGGAACTTTAGAAAATAATTTATTTTTTTTAGTCATTTAGTCCATTGACTACTGCGATCATTAGGTTTGCGTCAAATCTATTCATTTGCAAAATAACACAACATATAGTATCGTTTATAAACAATGATACACTATATGGTGTGTTTTATTTTTTATTAAAAGGGAGGCAATATGATGGTATTAGCATCTCAAAACCCACATGCAACCATTAACATTAAACAATTAAACAAAGATATTGAGCAATTTCCACAAGTACACCCAATTACTACGGACATGAAATTAACACATAAAGGTGTATCTAGACTAGTTATGATTGATCGTTACTCTTTTAAAGATACGGAGAAAAAAACATTAAAAACAGGAGATTTTGTCGTATTAACGGTAAAGGACGATCCGAAGTTTCCGGCGCGCGGTTTAGGATATATCGTGTCGATTAATGTTGAGGCGAAAACGGCGGATGTATTGATCGAAGAAGATTATCGAAGTGCAATTGATGACAACAATCAAGTTGCATCAGGTGTTGTAACTCGCCCGCTTAGCGTAATTGAAAAGCCTTTAGAAGTATTCTATGAACAAATTGCTAAACGAAATGCTACAGGACTTGCTTCAGTGGAGAAGACGGAAGAAAAAAGAGCAGAATGGTTCGAAAAGTTTTATCAGCAATTAGTTTCTTTAAAATTCATCCCTGCTGGACGAGTATTATACGGAGCAGGCACAGGAACGGATGTAACATATTTTAACTGTTACGTTATGCCGTTTGTGGCTGATTCTCGTGAAGGAATTAGTGATCATCGTAAACAAGTAATGGAGATTATGAGCCGCGGTGGTGGAGTTGGTACAAATGGTTCTACACTTCGTCCACGTAATACATTAGCACGCGGGGTAAATGGTAAATCTTCCGGTTCTGTATCTTGGTTAGATGATATTGCTAAATTGACTCATCTTGTCGAACAAGGTGGTTCACGTCGTTAACATATCGGCGACGTAATCTCGTGAATTGCTGGAACATCCTTAGAGCTCCCTTCACCACAACGTGACTAGTAATAGTGAGCGTGAAGGTTTGAAAAGAAGAGAGATTGGACAATCAGCAGCGAAGGGTCTTTGGAAACGGAGATCAACGTTCAACGACTATTGAAACTTCCTAACGCATTGCTATGGAAGAAGTAAATTATAGTTATCAGTAATGATTCTATAAGGCACGAGACAAAGAATAATGATTTTTCTTTGATGATATAGTCTGAACTTATGTGAAAGCATAAGAGTTAGGCAGAAATGACCTAACCCCACATATGGTGGTGTAACAAAATTGGGAGCACAAATGATAATGCTGGCAGATTGGCATCCGGATATTGCGGAATTCATCATTTCGAAAATGCAAAATCCGCGAATTTTACGATTCCTAATCGAAAATACAAAAGACGAAACGATTAAACAATTAGCGAAGGACAAGCTTAAATTTAAACCGTTGACATTGCAGGAAGAAGCGATGTATCAAGGTATTATAAACTATAAAGCAATCCCTGGTCTTGGTGGGTTCAGCAATGAAATCATTCGTGATGCAGAGACGAAACTTCGTGATGGTGGTACATACACTGTTCATAATTCAGAATTTTTAACTGGTGCCAACATTTCAGTAACACTAACAGATGATTTCATGAAAGCAGTAGAAAATGATGAAGATTTTGATCTTCGTTTCCCAGCGACTGAATCATATACAGAAGAGGAAATGGCATTCTATAACGAAAATTGGCATACGATTGGCGATGTTCGTGAGTGGGAGAAAATGGGTTATGCAGTAAGAACTTATCGCACAGTAAAAGCGAAAGAACTTTGGAATTTGATTAATATTTGTGCGACATACTCAGCAGAGCCAGGTGTTTTCTTCATTGACAATGCAAATGAAAAAACAAATGCAAAAGCATATGGACAAAAGGTTGTTGCAACCAATCCATGTGGTGAGCAGCCATTAGCTCCGTATTCTGTTTGTAACCTAGCTGCTGTGAACCTAGCACAATTTGCAAATAAAGAAACAAAAACAGTAAACTATGAAGCATTAAAAGAAACGGTACGCGTTGGTGTGCGTATGCAAGATAATGTTATTGACGCAACCCCATATTTCTTAGAGGAAAATAAAGTACAAGCACTCGGCGAGCGACGTGTTGGACTTGGCGTAATGGGATTAGCAGATTTACTAATTTATTGTGAAAAAGAATACGGTTCTGAAGAAGGCAATATTTTAGTAGATGAGATCTTTAAAACTATTGCGATTGCAGCATATGAAACTTCTGCGGAACTTGCAAAAGAACGAGGAAGCTTCCCGTTCCTAACAGGGGAAACAGAGGAAGAAACGAATCGACTTCGTAAAGCTTTCACTGAAACAGGATTTATGCAAACAATGCCAGAGGAAATTAGAAATGCTATTCTAGAATCAGGCATTCGTAACTCGCATTTATTAACAGTTGCTCCTACGGGATCTACTGGAACAATGGTTGGTGTTTCGACAGGTCTGGAGCCTTATTATTCGTTTACGTATTACAGAAGTGGACGTTTAGGGAAATTTATTGAAGTGAAAGCAGATATTGTAAAAGAATATTTAGCTAAAAATGAAACAGCGGAAGAAGAAAATCTTCCAAACTGGTTTGTGACAGCTATGGAATTACCACCAGAAGCACATGCAGATGTGCAATGTATTATCCAACGCTGGATTGATAGTTCGATCTCGAAAACAGTAAATGCTCCACGTGGCTACACAGTAGAGCAAGTAGAAGCTGTTTATGAACGCTTATACAATGGCGGAGCAAAAGGCGGCACTGTATACGTGGATGGAAGTCGTGATGCGCAAGTATTGACGCTAAAAGCGGAGGAAAATACATTAGACGATCAGGAGCAGGAAGAAGAAAAAGTATTTGAAAAACGTCCTATCGTATTAATCGATACAATCCAAGATTTACGCTCGACGAATGTAACGATTGGTTCAGAAGTAGGAAATACTTGTCCAGTTTGCCGAAAAGGTACGGTAGAAGAAATGGGCGGCTGTAACACATGCACGAACTGTAATGCACAGTTAAAATGTGGTTTATAATATAAAAGAGAGTTAAATAAATGTGATTTGGAAATAAAGTTGCGAAGAAATACCTCTTTGGATATTCTTATCTAAAGAGGTATTTTTTTATGTCTAAAAGACTATAACATCTAAAAGCGATAAATGGATTAAGAAGGTCGTGGCTCTGGTATAGGTCCAGATTATCAGCCGGGGCTAAATATTCAGGATGTTTCTTCAATAGGTAGCTCCACTCGATTGTAAGGAATTAAAACAGCTAGACATAAAAATAAAACTACCTGTGCTATCAGCAGTAGTTATCAGGAATCTTTTAGGATGGAGGATAAGGATGACACTGACGAAATTATCTTATAGTGGCTTAAAATATGGAGAAAATGATATGGAAATAAAATTATTGGTGGATATACAAGATGATTGGTTTGAAGTAACACATACAAAAGAAGTGTCTCAAGTAATGAATCAATCAACAGGTGAATATATCGTTGTACATCGAAACACCCTGAAATTTGAGGTTATTTCATAATCCGAACCTTATGTGAAACATAATAAAATCTCCTCTTTATTTGTCTTTAGCATTCAAATTAACACCATAATTAGCATTGGTTTTACTAATAGATAAAACTTAAAACTTTTCAGGATTGACACTTTCCTTTAATAAAGGAGTTGTATAAAATGTATGAAAAAAAAGATACAGAAATAAAACGCTCTTCAAAAGCAGAAAACATTCTACTTCAAATCAATAGTAAAACTAAGCTAGGCGACTTACGAAAAATCGCGAAGGACATAAAAAAAGACCACGAACTAGCTCTGGAACTTTGGTCAACCGAAGAGTTTTTGCCCAGACTATTAGCGATCTTAATTATGGATAAAAAACTTCTTTCACAAGATGTGCTAAATAAGCTTGATAAAGATATGCAGATTCACACATTTGATGAACGAAATAACTTAATGGATTGGTTAATGGCAAATCAACTCACCAAAGACAAGAAGAAAATTGCATTGATGGAGTCATGGGAAAATAGTCCTTCTGCTCTTCGAAGGCGAGCTTTCTGGTATTATCAAGGGCGATTGAGATGGACTGGACAAACACCCCCTGATAACACCGCAGACTTGCTATCTGCAATAGAAGCTAATATTACGCAGGAAGAACCGGAAGTTCAATGGGCTATGAATTTCACCGCAGGCTGGATAGGCGTTTATGATGAAAAGAATCGTGCACGTTGTATTAAACTTGGTGAGAAAACGGGTCTTTACAAAGATGAAAAAGTAGCAAAAGGATGTACTCCCAGCTATTTGCCGGAGTTCATTACGATTGAAGTTAACAAACGACATAAAAATTAGCTGAAAAAAATTATTAGGGTTTCATGCAAAAAATAAAAGAATTTAAAGTCTCAATGTGAAAATTGTAATAGACTTGGACCGAAAAATAAAAACAACGCGTTATAGTTGTGCAATATTTAACAAAGAAGGAACTCGTTTTGTTTTGATCAAGTTTTAATTCAAAGCCACCACAAAAGCACGAACTGATAAAGGCAATTTATCAGTTCGTGCTTTTGTGTTTAAGGAAACAAAGAAGTAGTTCGTCGTACAATCTTCGAAAATGAAGGAGACGGTAAATAGTTGAGCAAAACAACCGGTCTAGCAGATATTAGCTTAAAAAGAATGTCAATTTATATTTCCGCAATATTGAAGTGTCTTCGCGCAACCTTTTAAACAAAACTATCCTCTCATCTCATGTAAATTTGCAATTTTATGACTTGGTTGCTTTCGTGCTGATTTGATTGCTTACTGAGTAGAATTGGTTGCTGTCAATCATGGTTTAATCGCCCTTAGCCATTTACTGGGTATAAATATTGGATTCAACGTACACATTAGCCATCGGTTAGAGATAAGCATTTACGTATTTGCTGTTTCTTGTTTAAAAAATCCTTTCAAAGCCTACACTAGAGTAAAAAAGTTGAGGAGATTTACATGAAAGGTTTAGCGATCAGTACTAGTTTTACGGTGGCATTGATTACTGTAATTATGCTCAGAATATTAGATTTTTTTCATTTCATTAAATGGGATCCAGTAGGATTTTCGGATACTTTTCATGTTTTAAAGGATAGCAATGCAATCATCAAATGGATAATATTGTTTATCGTTGTGTGGGCAGCGAGCATCATTTTATATTATATTAGTTTGGTGTTCATGAAAATCCCGGTAGCTATTACAAGTATTGCACTAGGATTATTAATCGCTTTTATTTTAGAATGGATTATTCTGGATGCTAATACCATTGAAAAAACTATTAAAAAAATGTCTATCCCCTTTATCTGTATTATTATCGTGGCTACACGATTTTTAATGGAATCCGCCATCTTTCATGCGCAAGATAAACCTTTAAGCAAATGAAAATTTACCATCCTTATTTCGTATGCTAAAATAATAAGCAGAAGTTATTAGAAAATGAGATGAGGGGTAATCATGAAAGTTGCGAAGTTACGTACAGCGTTAGAAGAAAAAGGGATCGACGCATTATTAATTACAAATGGATACAATAGACGCTATATGACAGGATTTACTGGAACGGCTGGTGTTGCAATTGTTTCTAAAAACGATGCAGTTTTTATCACGGATTTTCGTTATACAGAACAAGCGGCAAGCCAGATTAAAGATTTCCGCATTGTAAAACATGAGAAGACTTTAATCGAAGAAGTAGCTAAACAAGTTGCTGAAATGGGCATTCAATCGCTTGGATTTGAAAAAGAGGATTTGACATACAGTAGCTTTGAATTGTATAAACAAGCTGTCAAGGCAGATTTAGTGCCTTTATCTGGTCTTGTGGAAAAAATTCGCTTGATAAAGACGGACGAAGAGATTAGTATAATAAAGGCAGCTTGTCGCATTGCAGATGAGGCTTATGAGCATATCGTTACATACATAAAACCAGGGATGACGGAACTACAAGTGTCCAACGAATTAGAATTTTTCATGCGCAAGCGTGGAGCAACCTCTTCTTCTTTTGATACAATCGTTGCTTCAGGCGTTCGTTCTGCACTACCACATGGTGTAGCATCGGATAAAGTAATTGAAGTAGGCGACTTTGTGACATTAGACTTTGGTGCAATATATAATGGCTATATTTCTGACACGACTCGTACAGTTGCAGTTGGGGAGCCGAGCGAACAATTGAAAGAAATTTACCAAATTGTCCTAGATTCACAATTACTTGCTTTAGAAAAGGTGAAACCGGGTATGACAGGTAAAGAGGCAGATGCAATTGCGCGCGATTATATTGCTTCTAAAGGCTACGGAGAAGCATTTGGACATTCATTGGGTCATGGAATTGGTCTCGAGGTTCACGAAGGGCCAGGATTATCATTCCGTTCGGATATTGTGTTAGAACCAGGTATGGTTATTACGATTGAACCAGGTATTTACTTACCGAATATCGGTGGTGTAAGAATCGAAGATGATGCACTAGTAACAGAAAATGGTTTAGAAAAGCTTACGCATTCGACAAAAGAACTATTAATACTAACTTAATTTTGGAGGGAAATAGATGATTTCAGTAAATGATTTTAAAACAGGCTTAACAATTGTAGTAGATGGTGTACTTTACCGAGTATTGGATTTCCAACATGTAAAACCAGGAAAAGGTGCAGCATTCGTTCGTTCAAAATTAAGAAATTTACGTAATGGTTCGGTGAATGAAAAAACATTCCGTGCTGGAGAAAAAGTAGAAAAAGCACAAATTGATAACAAAAAAATGCAATACTTATATGCAAGTGGTGATCAACACGTATTCATGGACACTGATTCATATGAGCAATTAGAGTTAAATGAAAACCAAATCGAAGAAGAATTAAAATATTTACGTGAAAATATGGAAATTCATATTATTCAATATCAAGGTGAAACTCTTGGAGTAGAATTACCAAAATCAGTTGAATTAGAAGTAACAGAAACAGAACCAGGTATTAAAGGAGACACTTCTGGTGGTGGATCTAAAACAGCAACACTTGAAACTGGTTTAGTAGTAACAGTTCCACTTTTCATCAACGTTGGGGATAGATTAATCATTAACACAGATGAAGGTTCATACGTATCAAGAGCTTAAAATAAAACTATAAATAGCGAGTCTTTTCTCGATTTTTTCGAGAGAAGGCTCGTTTTTTTGTTGTTTTCACATATTAAAAGCCTGATGTTCAGAACTTTATGTTCGCACAAGAGGTTTAGTTGGAAAATTTAAAGCTTTAGTTGGAATATTGTAGTGTTTAGTTGGAATTTTGCTCTGTTTAGTTGTAAAAAAGCGCATTTTAGTTGTAAAAGGAAATTTATGGTTCTACTAGCTGCTCTAATGTTTAATAGAGCTTCCCCTAATTTGCGATAATCTTTTTCATATTCTCGGATATCCGTTCATATGTTATTCGTATGGAAGGGGGAGGCATTGTGGAACTTCACGATGTACTTCGAGTTGCGGGTATAGGATTATTGATTGCGATTCTGCACTTGTTTTTTGAATCTACTGGTAAAAAAGAATTTGCTTTTTTCTTGTTTTTTGTTGGATATATATATATGACAATCGAATTGTTACGTTTATTAAGATTATTTTTTTACGAAATTTCCACATTTCTAGAATGGCTTCTTATGACGAGTTAGCCAATGATTGTATATGTGACGATTATCCTTGCATTTTGCTTGCTGGAATTAGTAAAAGAAACGTATCCACGCTTACATTCGATTATCTATACTATTTATATCTTTCTTTTTTTAACATATTTAGTGATTTCCCTTATTATCCCGTTTGTAACTCACTATTTCTCCATAGTTCCAGTCGCCCTACTACCCGTATTTAAATTACTCCTTTTTTCGGTCTTATTACTTTTTATTACTCAAATTGTGGAAGAGCTTCTTTCGGAGTATGAGTATACAAGCCTTGCAACGATACTTACGTTTACTACAAAAGCAATCATCCTTCTCGCTTGGCTGCAACATATGAAGCAATTTTACGAAAAGTTTTTTTCCGTACTCGGATTACTTACTTGAAGGAATGAACAATGAATGATGGATGAAATGTTACAGACATTAATGCAGCCGGTCAAAGAGGTCATCCAAACATTTACGTATATTTTACTGTTTGGATTGGTATTTGTATGTTTAGAGTGGTTAATACCATCTAGTAAACGGTTATTAAAGTTTTTGTTTATCATGATTATTTGTTTTTATTGTTTAGAGCCTGCAATTCGAACGTTAGATATGATCCAAGCGCTCTCCAACCAATTAGTAACCTTGTTTTTAGGGATGTATCCATTACTAACGGCAGGAATAGCTTTATCTGGTGGCGCGTTACTAATCACCTTGTGGAATCCAATGGTTATGGTGTTTGCTTCTTTTACGACCGTATTAGCTGAAAAAGTATTAATTCCCTCCATTATGGCGGCATTCATATTTGATGTAATAACTAGAATACATCCAGCTACTTCGTTTTCAAAAATGTCCGATCTCATTCGGATGACTCTAGTTGGGACTACCTCTATTATCTTACTTTTATATAGTTTTTTTATGACCGTTAACGGTGTATTTACATGGTCTGTCAGTGGGGCGGTTAACGAATCGGCAAAAAGACTAATCGCCAATAATATTCCCTTTGTTGGTTCTCTTTTAACAGAAAGTATTAGTACGATGAAAAGTTACTCATCTTCAGCTTCGGTTGTTACAGGCAACGCAGTACTGTTTTCTGTACTAGTCCTTGTATCGATACCGACTATCCAGACGATACTAATTGCTTTTTTATACCGATTATTGGGAGCGATTCTCGATCCTTTTATCGACGGTGATATTAGTGGTTTACTAGACGATATTGGTAGAACATTGTTTGTGTTGTCTGTGATTTCAGTATTAATCGCATTTGCTTTCTTTTTTACCATTATTCTAACGATGCTTTTTGCAAAATTACTCATAAGTGTGAAAGGATAAGAAAAATCGTTAACAATTTCTTGTTTGGATTGCTACTGATTGTCGTTGTCGGTGAACTTTTAACGATATTACTTGAAGGTTCGGGCAGTGAAAAGATAGACTTTCTCGTAAAAATTGCGATAATCTTCTGGATCTTGTCCTTTCTCTTCATATAAATAGTTTGTCTTGCATAAAGTATTGTAACCATCATGAAAAGAAGGGTGAACATTATATCAATTAAACAAAAGCCCACTTTTCGTTTTGTTGTCATAAGTATTGCTGTTCTCATTATCAGTCTACTTTTTTCAGAAATGTTCCTTTGGAATGATGAAAGCAACGAACAAGAAACAAAACTAGCTCCCAAAACAACAGAAGATTTAGGCTACATATTGGAGAAAATCAATGGGGTTGGTCGCGTGGAAGTTTATTTTCATTACAAAGAGAACACTGAAAAATCAACGGAAAGCGAGGTATCATTTTTCCAGTGGACAAGTGACAGTAGGGGGGACAAGGAAGAACTGATTGGAATACTAGTAGTAGCGGAAGGAGCGAGGGATAAACGCGTACAAAATAATTTGATTAAGACCCTTTCATCTGTTTTGCAAATAGCTCCACATCGAATTGTGATACAAGAAATGGAAATGGAGGATAAATAATATGAATATAAAAAAGAGATCAGTTTGGTTTTTAACTTTAATCAGTTTAGCAGCGGTAGTGACGGTTTTCTACTTATCAGATCGACCATCGCCTTTTGATGGAATCGCTCTTTTTTCCAATGACACATTAGATGACGTGGAATTAGTAGAAACATCATCTACGAACGAAGAATCATTTGCCTCTAGTAATAATGCATTCGAAGAGATGAGAATGGAAGTACAGGAACAACGTAGCCAACTTCGTGCACAATTAGAGACAAAAGTCGGTTCGAATGAATTTACTGCAGAACAAAAAGATGAAGCGTTTAACAAAATTGAAGAATTAGTTAAGGTTGATTCCACAGAAGCGATGTTGGAGCTAATTATTAAATCGTTAGGATATGACGATGCGCTTGTTCGAATCGAAGATAATGATGTATTAATAGATGTTGTGGCGAGCGAACAATCTACTAAAAAAGCATCAGATATTATTTATGCTGTAAAAAGAGAATGGCCACAAGCTTACAATGTGGAAGTTAAATTCAACGGTTTATGATAAAAAAAGTGCCTCTAGCGGGCGCTTTTTTTCATTCTTTCGTGAAGATTTCCGCCGTAGCTATTTCAAATTGTCGTAAAAACGTCTAAAATGGGTAGAGTAAGTATTAATAATGTATATAAAAGGGAGACAAGTCACATGAAAATCCAAGAAATTAGAGAAATTATTAAATTGATTGATCAATCTTCATTAGACGAATTTTTATATGAATCAGATGGTACAAAAATTAAACTAAAGAAGAATGATAAAGGTATAATCTCTACAGGTGGACAATCATTTGAAAGCTCTTCTGTAGTGGAAGAACCGAAAATGGTAGAAGTTAAGGCTGAACCAGTAAGCGAAATCAAGGAAGAGGTAATTGTGACAGAAGCAAAACCTGTTGTAGAAGAAAGCTCGTTACATAAAATTACTTCCCCAATGGTCGGTACTTTTTATCAATCTTCTTCTCCGGATACGGATGCATACGTACAAGTTGGCAGTAAAATAAATGCAGATTCCATCGTTTGTATTGTAGAGGCAATGAAACTATTCAACGAAATTGAAGCCGAAGTAGAAGGCGAAATCGTAGAAATTCTTGTGAAAGACGGACAATTAGTTGAATATGGTCAACCGTTGTTCCTCGTAAAAGGAAATTAAGAAAACAGTAGACGAGGAAAGGGGCATAAAGAATGAAAAAAGTATTAATCGCCAATCGTGGTGAAATTGCGGTTCGAATTATACGTGCGTGCAAGGAGTTAGGGATTGAAACGGTTGCAGTTTACTCAGAAGCAGATCGTGAAGCCCTTCATGTCCAAATTGCGGATGAGGCGTATTGTATTGGACCAAGATTATCAAAAGATTCGTATTTAAACTTTTCAAATATTATTAGCGTAGCAAAACTAACTGGGTGTGAAGGTATTCACCCTGGTTATGGATTTTTAGCTGAAAATGCAGAATTCGCGGAGCTATGTGAGGAATGCGATATTAAATTTATCGGGCCGACATCTCAAGCGATTAGAAGTATGGGTATTAAAGACGTTGCAAAAGAAACGATGCAAAAAGCAGGTGTTCCAACAGTTCCAGGATCAAAAGGGATTGTAGAAACGGAAGAGGATGCACTTAATGTTGCAAGAGAAATCGGATTTCCAGTCATTATCAAAGCAACTGCTGGTGGTGGTGGTAAAGGAATTCGCGTTGCAAAAGACGAAGAAGATCTTATTAAAGGCATTAAAATTACGCAAAAAGAAGCTGCTGCTGCATTTGGCAATCCAGGCGTATACTTAGAAAAATACATTGAAGTATTCCGTCATGTGGAAATTCAAGTACTTGCAGACGGACACGGCCACGCTATCCATCTTGGAGAACGAGATTGCTCTGTTCAACGTCGTATGCAAAAACTGGTAGAAGAAGCGCCATCTCCAGCATTATCACCAGAGCTTCGTGCTGAAATGGGAGAAGCAGCTGTAAAAGCAGCACTTGCAGTTGGTTATGAAAGTGCCGGTACTGTAGAGTTCATATTTGATCATATCCATCAAAAATTCTACTTCATGGAAATGAATACCCGTATCCAAGTAGAACATCCGGTTACAGAAATGATTACTGGAATCGATTTGATCAAACAAATGCTATTAGTTGCTTCAGGTGAAAAATTAGCATTTAAACAAGAAGATATTAAACTGAACGGATGGGCAATGGAATGCCGTATCAACGCAGAAAATCCTGCCAAAAACTTTATGCCATCCCCTGGATTAGTTGAGTTTTACTTGCCTCCAGGTGGGCTAGGCGTACGTGTAGACTCGGCTGTTTACCCAGGTTATAGCATTCCACCGTTTTATGATTCCATGGTAGCTAAGCTAATTACTTACGGAGAAACACGTGAGGAAGCTATCGCAAAGATGAAGCGTGCACTATCCGAGTTTGCAATAGAAGGCGTGGAAACAACCATTGCTTTTCATGAAAAACTGATGAATCATGAAGTGTTTGTATCTGGAGATTTTGATACGAAGTTTTTAGAAAAATACGATGTGATGAATTCATAAAAGGAGTGTTCTAAATGACAGAAAATAACGAACAAAAATTTGTTCAAATGACTCCTGAAGGAAAAGAAAACTTAGGGACAATTGAAATTGCTCCTGAAGTAATTACTGTAATTGCGGGTATTGCAACGAATGAAGTGGAAGGAATTGCCGGAACTCGCGGAAACTTTGCTGCCGGTGTCGTAGAACGGCTAGGAAAAAAAGTCCATGGAAAAGGGATTAAAACAGAAATCACAAACGATGGATTGTTTATCGATGTGTATTGTTTAGTTAAATACGGTGCTTCTGTTCCAGTTGTTGCAAGAGAAGTGCAATCCCAAATTCGTCAAGCAATCGAGAATATGACAAGTCTTACTCCTAAAGAAGTGAACGTTCATATTACCGGTGTGCAATTCGAAACAGCAGAATAATAGGAAAAGAGTCATCCCGAGGGTGGCTCTTTTCATTTTTTCTTTCTTCTCCTACGCATTGTGGAGGGAAATATGCTATTATTGTTCTTTAGATAGCTACATTTAAAGGAGAACTTATTTATGAAACGAAGACAAGCAAGAGAGCTAGCATTGCAAGCACTATTTCAGTTAGACAATCATGAGATTTCCATAGGAGAGGCAATTGGCCATGTTACGGAAAAACAAGACCCATTTTTAACTCAATTAGTTAGAGGAACGATAGATCATAAAGAAGAGATAGACGCTTCTTTAGTAGACAAGTTAGAAAACTGGTCACTCGCTAGATTACCTAAAATAGAACGAACAGTTCTTCGTATTGCGGTATATGAATTATTGTTTACGGAAGACACACCAGCGAAAGTAGTTATTAACGAAGCTTTAGAGATTTGCAAAGTATTCGGCGATGAAAAATCTAGTCGTTTTGTAAATGGCGTTTTATCCAAATATACAGAGCAATAATTTTTTTACAATGAAGGAGCATTTATCGTGACTAATCATATAATTGATGGAAAACAAATCGCAGGTAAAGTAACAGAAAAAGTAAAAGAACGTGTGGAAAATTTAAAGGCTCAAGGTGTCACACCTGGTTTAGCAGTTGTGTTAGTTGGGAATAATCCAGCTTCTCAAACTTACGTTAACAACAAAACAAAAACATGTGAAAGATTAGGTATGTATTCTGTCATGATTGAATTAGAAGAGACAATCTCAGAAGAGGAGCTTCTAAAACATGTCGAAACATTAAATAATGATCCAAAAATTCACGGTATTTTAGTGCAGTTACCTTTACCTAAACAAATAGACGAAGACCGTGTAATTGCAGCAATTTCTCCTCTTAAAGATGTGGACGGCTTTCATCCTGAAAGTGTTGGTAAAATGATGATTGGTCAACCAACTTTCCTTTCTTGTACACCATTTGGCATTATGAAATTGTTAGAATACAGTGATGTGGAAATAGCAGGAAAACATGCAGTTATTATTGGGAGAAGTAATATTGTAGGCAAACCGATGGGACAATTGCTGTTACAAAAAGATGCAACCGTAACCTATTGCCATTCCAAAACGAAAGATTTACATACATTTACAAAACAAGCGGATATTTTAGTGGTGGCTACTGGGCGTGCGAAAATGATTGACTCAAGCTATATAAAAGAAGGCGCAGTTGTTATTGATGTAGGTATTAATCGTGATGAAAATAACAAGCTTTGTGGCGATGTTGATTTTGCATCAGCACAGGAAGTAGCATCTAAAATCACGCCAGTTCCTGGTGGAGTGGGACCAATGACAATTGCTATGCTTATGGAAAATACATGCTTATCGGCTGAAAATACCCTAATCAACTAATACTAAGGAAAGCTGTTTTTCTACAGAAAGACAGCTTTTACATTGTGGAAAGTCTGAGGAGTTGTTTCGTTCGTGACATCACATACATACTTAACGGTAAAAGCATTAACTAAATACATAAAAAGAAAATTCGATGCAGATACACACTTGCGTGATGTGTATGTAAAGGGAGAGCTTTCCAATGTGAAAGTCCATTCAAGCGGACATATTTATTTTACATTGAAAGATGATGCTGCAAGAGTCACTTCTGTCATGTTTGCGATGAATGCAAGGGCCCTCAAGTTCATTCCTGAAAGTGGCATGAATGTACTTATTCGCGGTGATATCAACGTCTTTGAAGCGGCAGGGCAATATCAGCTCTACGCATCCAGTATGCAACCGGACGGCATTGGAGAACTTTTCCTTGCGTTTGAACAATTAAAAAAGAAATTAGAAAAAGAAGGATTGTTTCATCCAAGTCGTAAAAAGCCAATTCCTAGTTTCCCTAAAAAAATTGGAGTAGTTACGTCGAAAACCGGAGCTGCAATTCGAGATATTTTAACAACTTTAGAACGTAGATATCCGCTTAGCGAAGTAATAGTGTTTCCGAGTATTGTTCAAGGCCCTCAAGCAGCCCCGTCGATTGTAAAATCTATTGAACAAGCAAATAGTCTACAATCGATAGATGTTCTCATTGTGGGACGAGGCGGGGGATCCATTGAGGATTTATGGGCATTCAATGAGGAAGTAGTGGCTAGAGCCATTGCAAAAAGTGATATACCGATTATTAGCGCAGTGGGCCATGAAACAGATACAACGATTGCAGACTTTGTCTCTGATTTACGTGCTCCAACCCCAACAGCAGCTGCAGAGATGGCTGTTCCAAGTAAAGAAAACTTGATGAAAAATGTTTTATCCTATCAATCTGCCTACTTACATTTCATAACAAAAAAATTAGCAGATGAGAAAAATAGATACAAACGAGCAATGGAATCGCCTGTGCTTGCAACTCCCGAAAAGTTATATCGTCCTTTTATAGAGAGATATGTACGTGTAGAGCAACAACTACAAAGAGAAACAAGTCGTTTATATAAAGATAAAAATCGTTCTTTCACGCAAATACAGAATAGATTTACCCAACTTTCACCTCAGAAAGTGATAGACCAACATCAAAGATCTATACAAACAATTACAAACCAACTAAATCAAGTAGCTATATCAACATTTGAAAAAAATCGGCATCAATTTATCTCCTCTATTCGTACGTTAGAAGCATTAAATCCACTAAAAATAATGGACCGTGGATATAGCATTACGTATAAAAACGGTAAGTTAGTAAAATCAGTGGCTGATGTACAGCAAGGTGATTCCATCATTGTTACTTTATCAGACGGCCGACTCGAAGCGATTATTCAAGAAGTAGATAGAAATGAGAGAGGGGACTAATTTTTATGACTAAAAAAGAAATTCCATTTGATGAAGCTATGCTACAACTAGAGAATATTGTGCGTCAATTAGAACAAGGAGATGTTCCATTAGAAAACGCTATAGAATTGTATCAAAAAGGCATGGAGCTATCCAAGCTTTGTAGTGAAAAACTACAAAGTGCAGAAAAGCAACTTGTCTCTTTCATGGGAGAAACGACAGAGGAAGCTGGTAAAGAAAATGAGTAATGGATTACAAGCATTCATCCAAAACAATCAGCCAATTATCGAACAAAAGCTATCTACATTAATACAAGAGATACATGCCCCTGAAAAATTAAAAGAAGCAATGGTTTATTCACTTCAAGCAGGTGGAAAAAGAATTAGACCACTCTATACACTTGCTGTATTAGAAGAACTGAATACAACAAGTGAAGTTGCTGCTACTGTTGCTAGTACGATAGAAATGATTCATACGTATTCCCTTATTCATGATGATCTTCCAGCAATGGATGATGATGATCTACGAAGAGGTAAACCAACGAATCATGTAGTATTTGGAGAAGCACTCGCTATTTTAGCTGGAGATGGACTTCTGACACTTGCGTTTGGAATACTGGCTCGACTTCCTGAATTAACTGCAAGCCAGAAAATAGACTTGATCGAACGACTAAGCTATGCAGCGGGAGCGGAAGGCATGGTTGGTGGGCAAGTGCTAGATATATTAGGTGAAGGAAAATCGTTAACGCTTGAGGAACTAGAAAAAGTTCATATAAATAAAACAGGGGCCCTTTTATCCTTCAGCATATTAGCTGGTGGTATTATTGCCAATGCTTCTGAAGAAATTATGAAAGCATTACAAACCTATGCTTTCCATATTGGCTTGGCTTTTCAAATTCAAGATGATATTTTAGATATCGAAGGAACCTCAGAGCAACTTGGAAAAACTGCGGGGAAAGATGTATTAAGTGAAAAAAATACATATCCTTCAATTTTAACGCTCATCGGTGCGAAAGAGCAGTTGCAAAAACAATATGAGTCAGCAATCATTGCATTAGAACAAGTAAATATGCATAATGGTATTCTTGTAGAATTTGCCAATTATATTACGAAAAGATCGAACTGACAGCGTATAACTTTGTTTTAATGGGATTTATTGATATTATATTAACTAGTTGTAAAGAAGGAAATCTTAAAAGAAGGTGTGTGATGGCAATGGATTTAACTTCAATTTCTAGCCCATCCTTTTTAAAAAGTTTAGATAATGAACAATTAAAGGAATTAAGTGAAGATATTCGATCGTTTCTAATAGAGAAATTATCTGTAACGGGTGGTCATATTGGACCCAATTTAGGTGTTGTAGAATTGACAATTGCACTTCATAAGGCGTTTAATAGTCCAGAAGATAAATTTCTGTGGGATGTTGGACATCAAGCATATGTGCACAAAATATTAACAGGGCGAGCAAATCAGTTTGATACGCTACGTCAATTTAAAGGGCTTTGTGGCTTTCCTAAAAGAATTGAAAGTGAGCATGATGTATGGGAGGCAGGACATAGCTCCACATCACTATCTGCCGCAATGGGAATGGCAAAAGCGCGTGATTTACAAAACAAAAAGAATTTTGTCGTACCAATTATTGGAGACGGAGCGTTAACAGGCGGAATGGCATTAGAAGCACTCAATCATATTGGTCACGAAAAAACGGATATGATCGTCATCTTAAATGATAACGAAATGTCAATCGCTCCGAATGTAGGCGCATTGCATAATGTGTTAGGAAAACTACGTACCCATGGTAAGTACAATAAAGCTAAAGATGAGTTAGAATATTTGCTGAAAAAGATTCCAGCAGTTGGCGGGAAACTTGCAGGAACAGCTGAGCGAGTAAAAGACAGTTTGAAATACTTGCTTGTATCCGGTGTATTTTTTGAAGAATTAGGCTTCACGTATTTAGGTCCAATTGATGGGCATAGTTTCGAAGCGTTAGAAGAAAATTTAAAAAATGCAAAGAAAATGAAAGGTCCTGTTCTCCTTCATGTTATCACCAAAAAAGGAAAAGGATATAAACCTGCTGAGCAAGATAAGATTGGTACTTGGCACGGAACTGGTCCTTATAAAACAGAAACAGGTGCTTTTGTAAAATCTGCAACTAATGCACCTTCTTGGAGCGGACTAATTGCGGAAACTGCGAGGAAACTTGCACGTACTGATAAGCGAATCGTAGCAATTACACCTGCTATGCCTGTCGGTTCTAAATTAGAAGGATTTGCTTCTGAGTTCCCGAATCGCATGTTTGATGTGGGAATTGCGGAACAGCATGCAACCACAATGGCAGCTGGAATGGCTGCAGATGGGATGAAACCTTTTTTAGTTATTTATTCAACATTTCTACAAAGAGCGTATGATCAAGTGCTTCATGATATTTGTCGCCAAAACTTGAACGTTGTAATCGGTATCGATCGCTCGGGGTTAGTTGGAGCAGATGGTGAAACGCATCAAGGAATATACGATATTTCGTTTTTACGTCATATGCCTAATATGGTTATTATGATGCCAAAAGATGAAAATGAAGGTCAACATATGGTAAAAACAGCATTTGAATATGAGGATGGTCCAATCGCTATACGTTATCCAAGAGGAAATGGCCTAGGTGTACCAATGGACGAAAATTTAAAAACGATTCCAATTGGTTCATGGGAAGTATTAAAAGAGGGTACACAAGCTGTTATCTTAACGTTTGGTACGACAATCCCAATGGCGATGAAAGCTGCAGAACAACTGGCAGAAGCAAATATATCTGTCGAAGTCGTGAATGCTCGTTTTATTAAGCCACTGGATGAACAGATGCTAGTGAACTTGCAGGAACGTAATATTCCTATTATTACTGTGGAGGAAAGTGCGCTTCAAGGTGGTTTTGGAAGTGCCGTTCTAGAGTTTTACAACGAGCAACATTTGCAAGCAAATGTTAAACGCATTGGTATTCCGGACGTATTTATTGAACATGGAGATGTCGATCAATTATTAGAGGAAATTCATATTACGACAGAAGATATTGTAAAACTAGTGAAAACTTCTGTAACTGAAAGTTCAAGGTATATTTCGTCATGACAAAAGTACCGAAAGAGCGTGTAGACATACTATTAGTGGAACAAGGTTTGTTCGATACGAGAGAAAAAGCAAAACGCGCGATTATGGCGGGACTTGTATACATCAAAGAAGAACGCGTAGATAAACCAGGAGAAAAAATAGGAATCGATTCTATACTAACCGTTAAGGGTCAAGTATTGAAATATGTAAGCAGAGGCGGTCTAAAGCTTGAGAAGGCGTTAGAGCAATTCGATCTTACCGTTCAAGACAAGATCATGTTAGATATCGGTTCCTCTACTGGTGGATTCACAGACTGTGGGCTACAAAATGGTGTTAAGCATGCATATGCACTAGATGTAGGAAGCAACCAATTAGCATGGAAAATTCGTCAAGATTCTCGTGTAACGGTCATGGAGAAAACGAATTTTAGATATTCGACTCCAGCTGATTTTAAAGAAGGTTTACCTTCGTTTGCTTCTATTGACGTATCTTTCATTTCTTTGAAATTAATCTTTCCAACTTTAAAAACAATTCTGGTTCCAAACGGGGACGTAATAGCCCTTGTTAAGCCGCAGTTTGAAGCGGGGAAGGAACGAGTTGGAAAAAAAGGTATTGTTAGAGATCCGGCAGTACATGTAGATGTATTGAATGAAATTGCGAGCTTCGCAGAAACACAAAATTTCCAATTGAAAAATGCTTCATTTTCACCGATAACCGGTGGGGAAGGAAATATCGAGTTTCTTTTTCATTTAATAAGCGTAGATGAGGGACAAGTTATTCCTCACGATATAGATTTTACAAAGCTCGTCCATGTTGCACATAATTCGTTGAAATAATTCGCGGCTCTACACGAGAGTCGCGTTTTTTCTTGTGACTTTTAAGGTGAAGTGCTAATGTATAAAGTAACTAATATAAATGGAAGCTTCCATCAACGGAGATTTTTCTCTCCCAGATGCTTAGATTGACTCAGGCCTTAACATCGTGTTGTGAGGAAATGCCTGAGTGACCAACATTCTATTGATCCAAACAATCGGGGATGCATAGGTGATTTTTCCCCGACTATTTAGTATATTTTCTTTCACAAAAGTCGTGGTGAGAATATTATTCCCTGTTAATCCGAATAAATATACAATGAGGTGACTTATTTGAATAAAGGACAAAGGCATATACGAATTCGTGATATTATTGCCAATAACGAAATTGAGACACAAGACGATTTAGTCGATTTTTTAAAAAATACAGGATACAACGTAACACAAGCTACTGTTTCTAGAGATATAAAAGAATTACATTTAGTAAAAGTGCCACTTCCGAACGGTAGTTATAAATACAGCTTACCTGCAGATCAACGATTTAATCCGACACAAAAATTGCGTCGTGCATTAACAGATGCTTTTGTTAGTATTGATGGGGCAAGCCATTTTCTAGTCATGAAGACGTTACCGGGAAATGCACATGCAATTGGTTCGTTAATTGATTATTTAGATTGGACAGAAATACTTGGAACAATTTGTGGGGACGATACTTGCTTAATCTTATGCAGAGAAGAAGCGGATAGTGAAATCGTTAAAAGCAGACTACTGGAGATGCTATAACATAGCCAAGCAAATACTGAATGTTTATTAGTAGAGCTTCTCTAAGGACGTTGTGTCCTTGCGGTAACGCCTAATCGATAAAAAGAGGTGTGGACAGTTGTTAAAGGAAATATCCATAAAAAACTTTGCGATTATTGATGAACTAACGGTTAGTTTTGAAGAAGGACTAACCGTCTTAACCGGAGAGACAGGGGCAGGTAAATCTATAATTATTGATGCCGTTCATTTATTATGTGGTGGAAGAGGCTCTCAAGAATTTATACGCCATGGAGCAAAAAAAGCAGAATTAGAAGGATTGTTTATCATTTCTAACCCAAAACATGGTGTATTCAAAAAAATGTTGGATGTCGGAATTGAAATAGACGAAGAGTCGATTATTTTAAGAAGAGATATTAATGATTCTGGTAAAAGTGTTTGTCGAGTAAATGGGAAACTTGTCACAATAGGCATTCTAAGAGAGATTGGCGCTTCCTTGATCGATATTCATGGGCAACATGAAAGCCAGGAGTTGATGGATGACAAAGCGCATATCCATTTGTTGGATCAATTTGCCGGAGAAAATTTAAAACTAGTAAAAGAATCGTATAAAGAATTATTTACGAAATATAAAAAATGGAAAAAAGAACTTGCCACTTTAACGGAAAATGAACAGCAAATTGCCCATAAAATAGATCTATATACTTTTCAAGTGGACGAAATCGAAGAAGCTGGTCTAGTTGTCGGAGAGGAAGAACTGCTTCAGGAAGAAAAAAAGAAGCTACAAAATTTCCATAAAGTCTTCGATAAAATGGGGAATGCTTACGAAGCCATTTTAGCCGAGTCGAGAGGGTTAGATTATATCGGTACAGCAATGGCTGAATTACAGGATATAGCGGATGTCGATAAAAACATGCATGACTTAAGTGAAAATGTATCAACCGCATTTTATATGTTACAAGAAGCTGCATACCAATTAAAAAATGAATTAGATGAAATGGAATACGATAGCAATCAATTACAACATGTAGAAGATCGGTTAGCCTTAATCCAAACTTTAAAAAGAAAATATGGATCTTCCGTAGAAGAAATTTTACAATACAAAGATAAAATCGAGTTTAGTTTAGGACAACTTGTAAATAGAGATGAACAAATACAAAAAATGGCCGAAAAAATTAATCAAATCGAAAAAGACTTAGAACTAGAAGCAACTGATTTAACAGAGAAGCGAAAAGTAGCAGCGAAACAGTTAAGCAAAGCAATAATGGAACAATTACAGGAGCTTTATATGGAAAAGGCTACCTTTTCGGTTATGTTTCATGAACCAGAGAAAATGGCTTATAATGAAAATGGATTAGATGAATTGTCTTTTTATATTTCCACAAATGTAGGAGAACCATTAAAAGCATTAACTAAAATTGCATCAGGCGGCGAGCTATCCCGAATGATGCTTGCTTTGAAAAGTATTTTCTCAAAACATCAAGGTATAACGTCGATCATATTTGATGAAGTGGATACTGGAGTAAGTGGGAGAGTTGCACAGGCAATCGCTGAAAAAATTGCAGGAATCGCTACAAATTCCCAAGTATTATGTATTTCCCATTTGCCACAGGTCGCAGCGATGGCTGACCAACATTTAATGATTAAAAAAGAAGTTAATGGCAATCGCACTTTTACCGTATTAGAAGAAGTAATAGGTGATAAGCGTGCTGAAGAACTAAGTCGCATGATGTCTGGTGCTGAAATTACAAGTACAACGTTACGACATTCAAAAGAGCTATTAAAATTAGCGAAGGATCGGAAAAAAATATTAAGAAATGTATGAAGACCCTTTAATTGGGTCTTCATTTTTTTGTGACTTCAGTACTTTATTTTTTATCAATTATTTACCTCACATAGAGTTCTTTCTGCGGGACATAGTATTTGTATAGGAGGTGAAATATGAAAAAAACCTATCGTAAATGGTCGCTAATGCCAATACTTTTCATTACATTATTCTTTGCAAGCAATCCTACTTTTGCGGAGCAAACCTCGGTCGTCCCACTTGGTCAATCAATACAAATTGATCTTCAATACGGTGCTGTTTTCCTTAGTCACGATGTTATGCTTACAGATGAAGAATGGTTGCGCGCGGGTGATTCCATTCACCAAATTAATGATCAAAAGATATCAAACGTTGAGGATGTAAAAACGCACGTAAAAGACAAAGAACAAATTACTATTCAGTATGAGCACAATAAAAAAATGCATACAAAAGAAATTACATCCGAACAAACTCTAAAACTTCTCCCCTTTTTACGTGATGCTACAGAAGGAATTGGCACATTGACGTATTTTGACCCCGCTACAAAAGAATTTGGAGCACTAGGACATCAAATTGTCGACCATGCGACAGGAGTAACTCCCAAGTTTTCAGAAGGATCCATTTATTTATCTTCCATTGAACAAATAAAGAAAAGTATTCCAGGTCAACCAGGATATAAAATCACATCCCATGAGGCAAATACTTCGCCAATAGGCGGTGTCGATGAAAACAATGTATATGGCATATTTGGTAAGTTAGAGGATAATGCTCTAGAAAATATTCCATTGCAGCAAGTAGAAATCGCAGACGCAGAAACAATAATGTCAGGTGAAGCAATTATGCGAACATCCATCGATGGTGAAAAAGTACAAGACTTTTCGATAAATATTTCTTCGGTCGATGGACATCTTTTTCAATTCACTGTTACCGATAAATCGCTCATAGAAAAGACAGGCGGAATTTTACAAGGTATGAGTGGAAGTCCGATCATCCAAAAAGATAAACTAATCGGTGTCGTAACACATATGTATGTGGACAAGCCTAAGAATGGTGCGGCACTAGCAATTACTGAAATGATGAAAAAAAATCCATGAAAATGATTATGAGGGTAGACCGAAATTGGGTCTACCCTTTTTCATGAAGAGAAGTTACAATGTAGCTAGAGAGAAATGGACGAAATTGTCGAAACAATTATTTAATTATCGAAAAAGGTAGAAACTGTAATAGGAAAGGCTTATTTTTAACAAAAATAAAGGAAGTAGTCTAAAAATAGCGAATAGTACTAAAGTCAAAAAACATAAAGGTGGATGAGTATGATGGAAAAAATTAAAATTGCAATTGTAGACGACAACAAAGACTTACTACGGACAATGGGTGCTTATTTTGAACAACATCCAGAAATAGAAGTTATTGGTACTGCGAGTAACGGGAAGCTTTGCTTGGAATTATTAGAATCTAAAAAACCAGACGTCCTTTTACTGGACATTATTATGCCTCATTTGGATGGAATCGCAGTACTGGATAGCTTACAAAAAAATAACCAATTAAACGATATCCAAATTATTATGCTAACGGCTTTTGGACAAGAAGATGTCATGAAGCAGGCGGTAGATCTAGGGGCAGCCTATTTTATGTTAAAGCCGTTTGAATTTGATCGTCTCGTTACACAAATAAAGCAAGTTGCCGGCAAAAAAGAATTTGTCCAAGACATTCCTGTGAAGTCTAATCCAGAAAAAGAAGCAGCACAAAGTAAACGGATGATTGATCATACAATTACAAACGTTATTAAAGAAATTGGAGTGCCTGCACATATTAAAGGGTACTCGTATTTACGCGAGGCGATCCAAATGGTTTACTCGGATGTTGAGTTACTCGGCTCCATTACGAAAGTATTATATCCAGAAATCGCTAAAAAATTTCAAACGACACCATCTCGTGTAGAGCGTGCAATTCGACATGCGATCGAAGTCGCATGGAATCGTGGAAACTACGAAACTATTTCGAAAATGTTTGGATACACAGTTCACCATTTAAAGTCAAAACCTACCAATTCTGAGTTCATCGCGATGATTGCAGATAAAATTCGCATGGAGAACATGGCTAGTTAATCGTTGGTAATAATGGACTAATTATATATAACCTTAACCAACGAATTATTGATTCGCTGGTTTTTTTATGGCTTAGAATGTTATAAGCTCTATAGCCTATTGATCAGTATAGGAAAACTACGGGAGAGAAATAAATAAAGTGGGGTTAAAATTTTCATTTCAGGGTGGAGACTTTCCGCCCTGGACTGAAAAACAATAGGTCTAGCTAATCCGATAACATCTATTATGCGCGGATAGATTCACATAATATTCCAGTAAATGGTTCAATGAGACATAAGATACCGTGAACGCGACAAACTTCCTCTTGAAAATGACAAAGCCAACAAGTTGATGCTTTTTGTAAAGTAATCCCAGTCAATATGTCATTATTATTAGAGTCTCACTCCAAGTAAACTTGTTTTATGAAAATTGGTTGCTCTCAGGAGTAATTTGGTTGCTTTCAGACAAGAGCTAGTTGCTCTCAACAGTCGTGTGGTTGCTCTCAGACTAGAACTGATTGCTCTTGAGAGCTGTTTGGTTGCCCTTAGCCATTTATTGGAGATACTTATTCTGCAACTACTTAATTGGAGGGATTTAGTGCGGCGGCGCGAGACTTCTGTGAGAAAGCGAGGCAGACGATAACCTGCTGTCACTTGAGACGAAGCGCCGCCGTCCTAAATCCAAGCGGATACTTCATTCAATTTTCTCTATAATGTGATACTTTCTATTTTATCGTTACCATAAGCTAAATTGCACACACGACAGGTCTGTTAGATCTTTTGAAGATTTCTGTCCTTGCTCATAAAGCTGCAGGGCATAAGTGCAGTATAAAACATAGGCTGTTGAATTTTAAGTGAGTGATTTAATTTCAACTTTATATAGGGGTAATATCTTCGAATTCATATGGAAGATAGAATGATTATATATTTAGTCTTAATTAAAACTAAGACAGATATAACTTAAGTACTGTTTTATTTTGTGAGTTTTCATTATTTTGTGACTGAGTTAGGTATTATTGTGGAAATTCAGCTACTGTCCTATTTTTTTCGTACGTTAATCATTATTAGACGTATAATAATGCAGGAGAGGAAGTGTGAACTTGAAAATTATCGAACAAAATGAAGAAATTACATTAACTGAAAATAATGGACGTGTGTTCATAGCGATAACTAATGGTGGATATAACTTGAAGAAATTTGATGAATTGACACGCAAGCACACCCGTCTGAAAGTATCAAATTTTTTAGCGTTAAAAAATGCAATGGAACATAAAACGGATGATCCTATTGAGATAGGTAGTTGGATTGAAAGCATGGAGTTAGAAATAAGTGCAGATAAAATGGAAGCACTTCTTACAATTTATGAATCGCAGGCATACATCCAAGAAAATTTAGCAGAAATTCATACAAACATTCAAAAAGTATTGCAGGAACAACAGATCATCTATGGTCATAAACCAATCGATTTACTAAATGTTAAGTCAGGAAAAACATACATAGTTGCAACAGGTTTACCTCCTCAAAAAGGGGAAAATGCGAAAGTGACATATTTGGATCAAGCAGAAAAAAGGCCTGTCATTAAAGAGGATGGTAACGCAGACTTTTTTGACATGAATTTTATTGTCGAAATAAAAGAAGGTTCCTGGTTGGGAGAAAAAATCCCACCCCAAAAAGGGGTAGATGGCATAAATATAGTTGGGGAAAACGTACCGGCCGAACCAGGAGATGATATAAAATTAAAATATGATACAAAAAGTGCATACGAAGTAGAGGAAGACGGAAAAACAGTGCTTCGTTCTAAAACAAAGGGTATTATAGGAGAGATAAATGGCGTACTATCCGTTCAAAAACATTTAGTCATTGATGGAGATGTTGGATTAGAAACGGGAAATCTAACATTTGATGGTTCGATACAGGTGAAAGGTACGGTGATGGCAGGATATTCAGTTATCGCATCAGGAGACATATCGATTGATGGAAAAGTAGGAGTAAATGCGGCGGAATTGATAAAATCTACAGAAGGAGATGTCTTTATAAGAGGAGGCATTTTCGGACGCGGTGTTACAAAAGTCGAAGCATACAAAAATATTTTTGTTAAACATGCGAACGAATGTACTTTAGAAGCAAAAGATACTATTAATATTGGATTTTATGCGCTCGGCTCTATTATTTCAGCCAACCAAATCCTCCTCGATGAGCGTAAAGGGAAAATTATTGGTGGAAAGACGATAGCGGTCAATTCGATAACCGCTGCATATTCTGGTAATAGTTTGGAAAGAAAAACGGAACTGATTGTCCAAGGGATTGATCGGAAAATATTAAAAGAAAACGCAAAAGAGAAAGCGCAGAAAATGATAAAACTACAAGAGGAAATGTCGAAGTTGGAAATTCAAATCGACCAATTAAAAAATGCCTTTACTGTGCAACAGATAGCTGTTTTCGAACAAACAAAGCAAAAGTACAATCAATTGCAAGTGGAAATAAAAGAAATCGATACAGAGATTAAGCGTATTTTAAGAACGTTACGACAGTCTAATGATTATTATATTCATATTACAAAAGAAGCAAATGCTGGGACAATGATTCAAATAGGCTACAAATCTTCTGTGTTATCAAATCCTACGAAAGGGAAATTTAAAATAGAAAATGGGGAGTTAAATGTCTAAAATACCCGTATATGCACACCGTGGAGCTCCAAATCGTGCAGTAGAGAATTCTTTAAAAGCTTTCAAGCGAGTGTTAATGTTAGGAGTAGATGGAATCGAAATTGATTTACAGCTTTCTGCAGATGGTGTTGCATTCGTTACGCATGATATTGACTTTTTTAGATTAGCTGGAAATAGTCGACGTATTACGGATATGACAGCTGAAGAAATTTTACAGCTTAAATTAGGAAGTCCGTTGTATCGTAAATTTTGGTACAGTCGAGTAATGACATTCGATCAGTTTATCCAACTAGTGGCTCCTACCGGTATAAAGTTAAATATTGAACTGAAGGAATCGTTTTTGGGGAAAATTGAGAAGATTGTAGAAGTTGTAGAAAAAACAAAAGGGATAGAAGATGTACATTTTTCTTCTTTCGAATTTAGTATATTGCAAGCAATTCATGCGCTTGGTTTGAACGTCAAAACAGCTTTTATCGGGAAAAAAAACTCCGATTGGGATTATATTTTATCTATCAGAAAATGGGATGCGATCCATTTAAACAAAAGATTTTATGATTCGGAGTTAATGTATAGAATATGGAACGAAGGATTCCCACTTCGCTTTTATAATGTAAAAGGAAATGAAAAGTATATCGTCCATCCACATGAATCCGTCATAGGATGGATTACAGATTTTCCAGAAAAAGTTATACAGCGACAAAAAAGGAATCTGACTTAGAAAGTCAAGATTCCTTCTTCTTTTGAAATCGTGGAGCTACTTTTCCGTTCTTTCGATCCCTGTTCAATAAAAATCCAGCAAAGAAGCCTAACCCTAAAACAGTGAAAATAATTCCGCTTATAAATTGTATGGCCAAGCCTCCAATAGGGAGAATCTGTAATCCGAAAAACGTATCTCTCATTAATTTAATCCCGAACGCTGCTAAAATACCAGGAATTAATAACACGATTAAAGCCGCTAAACGACCCATTTTCTTCACTCCTGTTCCTTCATTTTTAATTTTACATGCAAGAATATGATTGTCAACGAAAGAAACTTACGTTATGATAAATGAGAAGTGCAATAAGTTGCGAAAAAGAAAACGGGGGTGTGCATATTTTTGCAAAACATACTCATTGTAGGTGCAGGTAACGGTGGATATGCACTTCTGAAGTTGATGGAACAGGCGGATTACTTACAAGTAACAGCAATTGTTGATATCAACGAAGAAGCTCCTGGAATAATTTACGCAAAAGAGCATAAGATTCCAACTTATTCAGATTGGAAACCACTTTTAAGCGGAAATATTCAAATCATCATTGATGTGACAGGAAAAAAAGAGGTTTTTCAAGAACTTCTTGTAAATAGACCTGCTACCGCGGTTATTATACCAGGTGAAATTGCTAACTTAATCGTTACGTTATTGGAAGAGAAAGATGATTATATTCAAATCATCGATCGTAAAAAAATGATGCAAGAATTAATTTTTAACTCCATCGAAGAAGGCATGATTGGGATAGACGACCGGGGAATCGTCAATTTTTTCAATAAAAGTGCAGAAAAAATGACTAAAATGCCAAGAGAAAAGGCAATTGGGAAGCATGTGCATGAAGTAATTGGTTTAAGTGAATTACCGAGAATATTCGAGACTGGTAGTGTCGAATTAAACAAAGAACTCACTCTTGAAAGCGGTACCAAAATTGTTACGTCAAGGTATCCGATGATTAATGAAGAGGGAAAAAGGATCGGTGCATTTGCAGTATTTAAGGATATTTCAGAGGTGCTTCGTCTTGCAGAAGAGATTACCAATTTAACAGAAATTCAAAAAATGCTAGAGGCCATTATACATTCGAGTGATGACGCAATATCCGTAGTGGATGAAGAAGGAAAAGGGATTCTTATTAACCCTGCCTATACTCGAATTACTGGTTTTAGCGAAGAAGAAGTAATCGGCAGGCCTGCGACAGCGGATATTTCTGAAGGGGAAAGTATTCATTTAAAAGTGTTGCAAACGAAAAAGCCGATTCGTGGGGTGAATCTTCGAGTTGGAAAACAGAAAAAAGAAGTGATTGTAAATGTTGCACCGATCATTGTAAATAGCGAGCTAAAGGGAAGTGTCGGTGTAATCCATGACATGACTGAGATGCGTGGTTTGATGAAAGAGCTGGATCGTGCAAAAACGCTTATTCGCACATTGGGATTATCGTATTCTTTAAAGGATATTTCGGGAACCTCGAAACAGATAAATTTTGCGATTGATCAAGCAAGACTAGCAGCAAGCGTACCTGTTACCGTCCTCTTAAGGGGAGAGGTTGGTTCAGGAAAGGATTTATTTGCTCATGCTATTCATAGTGAAAGTCCCAGAGCGTCTCATCCGTTTATCCGGGTTAATTGCAGTGCTTTGGAAGAACATTTATTAGAAAAAGAATTATTTGGATTTGAAGAAAACGGATTGAGTCAAGCAGGACTAATCGAAAATGCTGTAAATGGTACTATTTTCTTGGACGAAGTTGGGGAACTTACGAAAAAGACGCAAGCAAAATTGCTTCGCGTTTTACGAGAGGATATTATCATTCGGGTTGGAGGGACTTCTTCTATTCCTGTAGATGTACGAGTTATTGCATCTAGTAGTTTAAATCTAGAAAAAGCAATGCGTGAAGGCACATTTAGAGAAGATTTTTATTTCCAATTAAATCGAATGCCTATCCATATTCCTGCATTAAGTGAGCGTAAAGAAGATATTCCGATAATAGCAGAACATTTACTAGTGAAGCTAAACCAAGAATTTGGTCGGAATGTGGAAGGGTTCACAAAGGAAGCGATGGAAAGCTTACTTGATTATAATTGGCCCGGAAATGTGCGAGAACTTGAAAACATTATTAGTCGTTCAATGATTTTCTTGCAGCCGAACGATCGTTTTGTCGAAGAACAGCATCTACCAAAGTCGATGCTTGCGTTAGAGAATAATGACGATGATGAGCCGATTGGCACGCTAGCAGAACAAATGGATGAGATGGAAAAGAAAGTATTAGCGCGGGCGCTTAAAGCATCCGGGGGAAATAAATCGCAAACAGCTAAAAAACTTCAAATTTCTCTTCGCACACTATATTATAAGTTAGAAAAATATCAGTTAGTTTAAAATGGGAGTTATTTTCACGTAACAAGGGGTATTTATATATATAACAGAAATTACTATCTAGGAGGAATTACACATGGAAATTTTCAAATATATGGAGACTTACGATTATGAGCAATTAGTTTTTTGCCAAGACAAAACATCAGGATTGAAAGCAATTATTGCAATTCATGACACTACGCTTGGACCTGCACTTGGTGGAACTCGTATGTGGAATTATGCGTCTGAAGAAGAGGCGATTGAAGATGCTCTACGCTTAGCAAAAGGAATGACTTACAAAAATGCTGCTGCTGGTCTAAATCTTGGTGGCGGGAAAACAGTTATTATTGGTGATCCATTGAAAGATAAAAACGAAGAAATGTTCCGCGCATTTGGTCGTTTCATCCAAGGGCTAAACGGTCGTTATATTACAGCAGAAGATGTTGGTACTACAGTAGCAGATATGGATATTATTCATGAAGAAACAAATTATGTAACTGGTATTTCAGAAGCATTCGGTTCATCGGGTAACCCATCACCAGTAACTGCTTATGGAGTATATGTAGGGATGAAAGCTGCTGCAAAAGAGGCTTTTGGTTCTGATTCACTTGAAGGCAAAACAGTTGCTGTTCAAGGTGTAGGAAATGTTGCATACACATTATGCGATTATTTACACAAAGAAGGTGCAAAGCTAATTGTTGCTGATATTAACCAGGCTTCAGTTGACCGTGCTGTAAATGCGTTTGATGCTGTTCAAGTTGGAGTAGATGAAATTTACTCTCAAGATGCAGATATTTTCGCACCATGTGCACTAGGTGCAATTATTAATGACAACACAATTCCGCAACTTAAAGCAAAAGTAATTGCAGGTTCTGCAAATAACCAATTAAAAGATACAAAACATGGGGATATCATCCATGAAATGGGCATTGTTTACGCACCAGATTATGTGATCAATTCAGGTGGCGTGATTAACGTAGCAGACGAATTATATGGCTACAATCATGATCGTGCAATGAAACGTGTTTCTGGGATATATGATACAATTGAAAAGATTTTCGCTATTTCTAAAAGAGATGAGATTCCAACATATGTAGCAGCAGACCGACTTGCTGAAGAACGCATTGAGCGTGTTGGGAAATCTCGTAGCCAATTTTTACAAAATGGCAAACATATTATTACCAATCGATAATATTAAATAGACGGATCATAGAAAATAAATGATAACCAAATGATGGGCCGACTTTGAAAAAAGCGGCCTTCTTCGTTCTAAATTGGTTTTGTTCAGTATTAAGGAGGCAAAGTCGTGGCAATAGAATATGATGTAGTCATCATTGGTGGCGGTACAGGCGGTTATGTGGCTGCTATTCGGGCAGCTCAATTAGGATTGAAAACTGCAATTGTAGAAAAAGGAAATCTTGGAGGTACATGTTTACATAAAGGATGTATTCCAAGTAAAGCATTGCTTCGTAGCGCAGAAGTATATGCAACAACAAAAAATCATGCAGCAGACTTCGGTGTAAACACAGGAGAAGTGACACTGGACTTCAGCCGTGTGCAGGCTCGTAAAGAATCGATTGTTAGCGGATTACATCAAGGCGTTCAGGGACTCATGAAAAAAGGTAAAATTGATGTGTTAGAAGGTACAGGAAGAATGCTTGGTCCTTCAATTTTTTCTCCATCGCCAGGTGGAACAATTTCAGTCGAAATGAATAATGGTGATGAAAACGAAATGCTTATCCCTAAAAACGTAGTGATTGCCACAGGTTCCAGACCACGTACTTTACCGGGGCTAACAATTGATGGAACATTTGTTATGAGTTCAGATGAAGCACTTGCGATGACTAAATTGCCACAATCAATTTTAATAGTAGGTGGTGGTGTAATTGGCATTGAGTGGGCTTCTATGTTAAATGATTTCGGAGTCAAAGTGACCGTTATAGAGTATGCGGACCGTATTATACCAACAGAAGACAAAGATATTTCTAAAGAAATGCAAAAATTACTTACTAAAAAAGGAGTCACTTTTGCAACAAGTGCAAAAGTACTTCCAGACACATTGGAAACGGCAAACGATCAAGTCACCATTTCAGCAGAAGTAAATGGAGAAAATAAAACATTTACAGCTGAGAAAATGCTTGTTTCAGTTGGTCGCCAAGCAAATGTTGAAGGTATTGGTATTGAAAATACCGATATCGTTGTAGAAAAAGGATTTATCCAAGTATCTGAAACATTCCAAACAAAAGAATCACATATTTATGCTATTGGCGATGTTATTGGAGGTCTCCAACTAGCACATGTGGCAAGTCACGAAGGTATTACAGCTATAGAGCATATCGCGGGTAACGACATTTCACCAATTGACTACAAACTAGTTTCACGTTGTATTTATTCAAATCCAGAAGCCTCTAGTGTTGGAATTACAGAGCAACAAGCAAAAGAGCAAGGATTTGATGTGAAAGTTGGTAAATTCTCTTTTAAAGCGATTGGAAAAGCGCTTGTTTATGGCGAATCAGATGGTTTTGTCAAAATCGTTGCAGATAAGAAAACAGATGATATATTAGGTGTTCATATGATTGGACCTCATGTAACAGATATGATTTCAGAGGCAGGTCTAGCTATGGTTCTGGATGCAACTCCTTGGGAAATCGCACATACGATTCATCCACACCCAACACTGAGTGAAGTTATGGGAGAAGCGGCACTTGCCGTAGATGGTAAAGCTATTCATATGTAATAAGGAGGAGTTCTATATGACAACAAATCGTCACGCAGAATTAGGGTTAACAAATGAAGATGTGTTAAAAATGTTTGAAACGATGCTTATGGCACGTCGTATCGATGAACGTATGTGGTTATTAAATCGGGCAGGTAAAATACCTTTTGTTATTTCTTGTCAAGGGCAAGAAGCAGCACAAGTAGGAGCAGCATTTGCTTTGGATAATACAAAAGATTATATTGCACCGTATTACCGTGATATGGGTGTTGTTTTACACTTTGGTATGACGGCAAAAGATTTAATGCTATCCGCTTTTGCAAAAGCGGAAGATCCAAACTCTGGCGGTCGTCAAATGCCAGGTCATTTTGGTCAAAAGAAAAATAGAATTCTAACAGGCTCTTCACCGGTTACTACTCAATTACCACATGCAGTGGGAGTTGCTTTAGCTGCAAAAATTGAAAAGAAGGATTTTATTACGTTTGTAACGTTAGGAGAAGGTTCTTCTAACCAAGGAGATTTCCATGAAGGATTAAACTTTGCAGGAGTTCACCAATTGCCATGTATCACTATGGTTGAAAACAATAACTATGCTATTTCTGTGCCTTTTGAAAGACAAGTTGCGAGTAAAACGGTTGCAGACCGTGCATCTAGTTACGGAATGCCAGGTGTGAGGGTAGATGGAAAAGATCCGATTGAGGTTTATAAAGTAGTAAAAGAAGCGGCAGATCGTGCTCGTAACGGAGAAGGACCAAGCTTAATCGAAGCGGTAACCTATCGTTTAACGGCACATTCTTCAGATGATGATGATCGTCAGTACCGTACTGCGGAGGACATTGCAGAAGGGAAAGCATTAGATCCGCTAATCACGTTCGCAAAATATTTAAGAGATAATGATATATTAACTGCGGAATTAGAAAAAGAAATTAACGACCGCATCATGAAGGAAGTAAATGAGGCAACAGATTATGCAGAAAACGCACCATATGCTGCTCCAGAAGATGCATTGAAACATGTATATGCAGAAAAAGATGGGGGGAACGCATAATGGCAATCATGTCTTATATCGATGCAATTACACTTGCAATGAAAGAAGAAATGACTCGCGATGAGCGCGTATTCGTTCTTGGAGAAGACGTAGGTAGAAAAGGCGGCGTTTTTAAAGCGACGAATGGCCTTTATGATGAATTCGGTGAATATCGCGTTTTAGACACACCTCTTGCTGAATCTGCCATTGCAGGTGTTGGTATTGGTGCTGCAATGTACGGGCTTCGTCCAATTGCGGAGATGCAGTTTGCGGATTTTATCATGCCTGCAGTCAATCAAATTATTTCAGAAGCTGCGCGTATTCGTTATCGTTCGAATAATGACTGGACTTGTCCAATTGTTATTCGTGCCCCGTTTGGCGGAGGGATTCATGGTGCTCTTTATCACTCACAATCAGTGGAAGCGGTTTTTGCGAATCAACCAGGATTGAAAATTGTTATTCCTTCTACTCCGTACGACGCAAAAGGATTATTAAAAGCAGCTATTCGCGATGAAGATCCAGTTATGTTCTTTGAGCATAAAAGAGCGTATCGTCTTATTAAAGGGGAAGTTCCGGAAGAGGATTATACGATTGAAATCGGAAAAGCTGATGTAAAACGTGAAGGCGAAGACATTACGGTTATTACGTATGGTCTTGCTGTTCACTTTGCCCTACAAGCTGCAGAACGTTTAGAAAAAGACGGAATTTCTGCACATATTCTTGACTTACGGACAATTTATCCATTAGATAAAGAGGGGATTATAGAAGCGGCTTCTAAAACAGGAAAAGTTCTTTTGGTAACAGAAGATAACAAAGAGGGCAGTGTCATTAGTGAAGTAGCGGCAATTATTGCAGAAAACTGCTTATTTGATCTAGATGCACCGATTATGCGTCTTGCTGGACCAGATGTTCCTGCTATGCCGTATGCGCCAACAATGGAAAAATTCTTTATGATCAATCCAGATAAAGTCGAAAAAGCGATGCGCGACCTAGCGGAATATTAAGGAGGAACATACATGGCTTTAGAACAAATAAAAATGCCTCAACTTGGTGAAAGTGTAACGGAAGGTACAATCGAAAAATGGTTGGTAAAACCAGGCGATCATGTCAATAAATACGACGCTTTAGCGGAAGTAAATACAGACAAAGTAACAGCTGAAGTACCTTCTTCTTTTACAGGAGTTATTAAAGAGCTTATCGCAAACGAAGGAGATACACTAGCGGTTGGAGAAATCGTTTGTACGATAGAAACAGAAGGTGGAGCTACCGAAGAAGTAGTGGAAGCCGCTCCAGAACAACCAACTGCTGAAACAGTCAAACCAGCAGAAGTACAAAAGCATGCTACACCAGTTAACCGTGACAAAGGAGCAAAAGCTCGCTATTCACCAGCAGTACTAAAATTATCACAAGAACATGGAATTGACCTTTCGTTAGTTAGTGGAACAGGCAATGAAGGAAGAATTACACGTAAAGATCTACTGAAAATCATTGAGAGTGGAGAAATTCCAGTAGCTGCACAAGCTGAACCAGAAGTTGAGCAAACACAAGCAACACCACAAGCTCAAGTGACAGCTCCAGCAAAAGCGGCTCCTGTAAATGTTCCTGTATCAGCTGGAGATATTGAAATTCCAGTTACAGGTGTTCGTAAAGCAATAGCAGCGAATATGCTACGCAGTAAGCATGAAGCTCCACATGCTTGGACAATGATCGAAGTAGATGTAACGAATATGGTTCAGTACCGTGACTCTATTAAAAATGATTTCAAACAAAAAGAAGGCTTTAATGTTACGTACTTCGCTTTCTTCGTAAAAGCTGTATCACAAGCTCTTAAAGAATTCCCAATGATGAATTCCATGTGGGCTGGTGATAAAATCATACAGAAAAAAGATATCAACATTTCCATTGCTGTTGCGACAGAAGATGCACTTTTCGTTCCAGTCATTAAAAATGCTGATGAGAAAACAATTAAAGGCATCGCTCGTGAAGTTAATGAACTCGCTGCAAAAGTTCGCTCTGGTAAGTTAAAATCAGATGAGATGCAAGGTGGTACATTCACTGTAAACAACACAGGATCATTTGGTTCTGTTCAGTCTATGGGCATTATCAACTACCCACAAGCGGCAATTCTTCAAGTAGAATCGATTGTAAAACGTCCAGTTATAATGGATGGTGGAATGATTGCAGCACGAGACATGGTAAACCTATGTTTATCACTTGACCACCGTGTACTAGACGGCTTAGTTGCTGGTCGTTTCCTAGCAAGAGTGAAAGAAATTTTGGAGAATATCACAAAAGAGAACACATCTGTATACTAATAAAAGTGACTCAAAATCGTTTTTTGAACGGTTTTGAGTTTTTTTATGGCTAAGGCAACCAATTGGTAAATTAGTAAATGGTAATTTTGGACATAAATCTGTATAATTTTAGGGAGTTTATCTTTGTCTAATTATTGAAAAAGATTAGCAGGAGAAATGCAAAACATTATGATAAAATTATATAATTAATAAACTGAAAACTTTTAATAGAAAGGCAGATGAGTAACATTGAAGAAAATTCGATTGGGCTTGTTTGGTGCGGAAGATTCTATTGAAATAATGGAGTCAGTTGTTAGTCAATATCCTGAATTCAGTTGTATTTCTATCTCTTATTGGCGTGATGAAGAGATTATAGAGAAATTGACCATGCATATGAGCGATGTAGATATGTGGCTTTTTTCTGGGCAAATTCCATATGGATTTGCAAAGAAATGGTCAAGAATAACACAACCAATGTTTTATGTTCCTTCTTCCGGCTCCAGTTTGTATAAAACATTGTTGCATATCGCCTATAAACAGAAAATTCCTTTCGAACAGTTAAGCTTCGATACTCTCCATCCTACTGAACTAGAAAGAGTTTTCCTAGAATCAGAGATAGCTTCTAAGCCCTTGTATTTAAAGCATTATGAAGAAGAGATACTTACGGATGAAGTAGTAAGGTATCATTATGAACTTTGGAAAAGTGGCAAAACCTTAGCTGCAGTTACTTGTCTGAAAAATGCTCAATATGAACTTAGTAAGCTTGGTGTTCCTGCATTTCGAGTACTTCCTACTCAATCTGCCGTCGTTTCAACTTTAGCGCTCATTCTTCAAACCCATGAGACGATGCATTTTAAGGATACACAAATTGCGGTGCAAATGATTGAATTCGATTCTTTTTCTAGTTTAACGAAAGATACCTTTAGCACGGATGAAATTTATAAAATCGAAATCAAAATGACAGAAAAACTATTGGAATATACGAAAAAGATAAATGGTTCGCTCAAATCTGCCGGACCAGGCCGTTTTGTCATATTTACCACTCATGGACTTTTAAGAGAAATGACGAGAGATTTCACTGTTGTCCCTGATTTCGCAATTCTTCAGTTGAAAGGCCATGATGCAGTAACAAGTGGTATTGGAATTGGACAAACTGTCTATGAGGCAGAGATCAATGCTGGGACAGCATTATTGCACGCAAAAGAATTTCATAAAGGCGCATCGATGGTAGTATTAGACGATAAAACAATTATTGGACCACTTGGCCAGCCTGAGCAGATTACATATGGATATGCAACGAAACATCTTCAAGCACTAAGCGAGCAAACATCGCTAAGTGTAGCAACTTTAAGTAAATTGGAATCGATTTTAAGAAAAATTGGGAAGATAGAAATCAATGCTCATGATTTGGCACAATATATGAGTATTATGCCGAGAAGTGCGAGAAGGATTTTGACTGAGCTAGAGTCTAAAGGATTTGCACAAGTGATCGGAGAAGAAAACCCTCACCCTAGGGGGAGACCAAGAAAAATTTATCAAATTATTTTAAAACAAGATCATTAAATGGTCTTGTTTTTTTATTTTATTTATAGATTTTAGAAAATTAACACTTGATTCAAATATCTCAATTAATATATAATTTTGGTCATAGCCGAAAATGAACCTAAATAAAATCTATGTTTTTAAAGCAAGCTATTTCATAGACTGTGAGGAGAAAATATGATGAAAAATACAGCAATTCCTCCTTTAATAGAGGAGATTACGGATGAAGTGATTGCTTGGAGAAGGTATCTTCATACCTATCCTGAACTATCCTTTGAAGAAGAAAATACGGCTCAATTTATTTATGAAACTCTTCAGTCTTTCGATAATTTAGAAGTTTCACGTCCCACGAAGACCAGTGTGATGGCACGTCTGATCGGAAATCAGCCAGGGAAAGTGATAGCAATTCGAGCGGATATTGATGCGTTGCCTATTCAAGAAGAAAATTCCTTATCATTTTCCTCGCAAAATCCAGGTGTTATGCATGCTTGTGGTCATGATGGGCATACGGCAATCTTACTTGGAACAGCGAAAATTCTTTCTACATTGCAAGATCAATTGAAAGGCGAGGTACGTTTTATATTTCAGCATGCGGAGGAGTTAGCTCCTGGTGGTGCAGAAGAAATGGTACAGGCTGGAGTTATGGACGGAGTAGATATGATCATTGGAGCTCATTTGTGGTCGCCACTAGAAACAGGAAAAATTGGAGTGGCAGCTGGTCCTGTAATGGCATCTCCAGATACCTTTACTATTTCCATTACGGGGCAAGGTGGACATGCAGGTCTTCCGCATCAAACGGTCGATGCTATTGCTGTAGGAGCACAAGTCGTATCTAATTTACAGCATATTGTCTCTCGAAATGTGGACCCGTTAGATACACTAGTCTTATCCATCACTAAATTTGCAGGTGGGACTGCAATGAATATTATTACAGGATCGGTTGAAATTGCGGGGACTGTTCGCCTCTTTAGTACGGAACTTAGAGCAGTGGTTGTTGAATTGATGGAACGAGTGGTAAAAGGGATAACGGAAGCTCATGGTGCTACTTATCATTTTGAGTATATGGAAGGTCCAGCACCAGTCATAAACGATAATGAGATAACCCGTGTAATCGAAGAAACAGTATGCGAGCTTTATGGACAAGAAGCGTTAGTTTTGGTGAAACCTAATATGGGGGCAGAAGATTTCTCCGCTTTCTTACAGAAGGCACCAGGTACTTATTTTTTCACAGGTTCAGGAAATAAAGAAAAGGGAACTGATTACCCGCATCACCATCCCCGTTTCGATTTAGACGAAGATGCTTTTTCAAAAGGAATAAACTTGTTTGTGCATGCAACCTTAAAGCTGTTGGGTTCATGATGTTTAAAAGAAAGACTTTGCTTTTTACAGAAGGAGGAGCCTATGAAAGCTGCAACAAAAAACAAGAAACGATTTTCTTTAAAAATGCCAGATACGTACGTTTTATTATTTGGCATTTTATTAATCGCTGCAATAGCTACGTATCTAGTTCCAGCAGGACAGTTTGAAAGAGTTGAAAAAGATGGGCTTACGATGGTCGTTCCTGGTACTTATCAGAGTGTGGAGAGTAGCGGTGTTGGAGTGATGGACATTCTTCTATCCATGCAAAAAGGAATGGTAGAATCCGGCAGTATAATATTTCTTGTGTTATTTATCGGTGGGCTAATGGAAGTCATTGAATCGACGGGTTCTATTAAGGCAGCTGTAATGAAAGCGATAGATAAGACGAGGGGAAATGAATTTATTTTAATAGCTGTTATTACAATTCTTTTTGCCTTGGGAGGAGCAGTAGGGGCTGTCGCTAACTCGGTCATCGCTTTTGTTTCCATTGGGCTTATTATTTCCAAGGCATTGCGTCTAGATCCCATTATTGCAGTGGCGATTACTTTTGGTGCTACTTTCGCAGGATTTAACGTTGGGTTCATCAATCCATATTCAGTAGGTATAGCGCATAAAATCGCAGAGTTGCCGCTATTTTCTGGGCTGCTGTTCCGTGTTATTGTTTTTGTCGTAATTGTTTCGATTACGATTTGGTATACATGGCGCTATGCTAAAAAAGTGTTAAAGGATCCTAAAAATAGCATACTTTCTAATTCATTTTTAGAGGAATCAGATTTAGATGAAAGTGAGCTACATAGTGAATTTACGAACAAACATAAAGGGATTCTCCTTTTTGTAGGTCTTGCTTTTGCATTTATGGTATATGGTACGATACAGTTCAAATGGACGCTTGATCATATGTCTGCGTACTTCCTAGGTGTTGCAATTTTGGTCGGGGTAATTGGAAAAATCCATTACAATCAATTTATCATTCATTTTATGAAGGGTGCAGAAAAATTATTGTATGGTGCACTTATTGTAGGAGCAGCACGTGCCATATTAGTCGTATTGGAGCAGGGACAAGTATTAGATACAATTGTGTATGCTTTATCGAATTTATTTACCGGCCTCTCGCCAATAATGGCTACAATGGCGATGTTCGTTGCAAATACAATTATTAGTATTGTCGTACCATCTGGTAGCGGCCAGGCTGTACTTATTATGCCGATCATGACTCCTTTGGCGGATATGCTTGGAGTTACGAGACAGGTTGCTGTTCAAACCTATTTGTTCGGAGACGGGTTCACCAATAGTATTATTCCAACGTCAGGAACATTAATGGCAAGTCTTGCGATAGCTGGAATTCCATATACCAAGTGGTTCAAATGGATGTTCCCTCTTTTTCTAATTTGGATGGTTATCGCTGTCATTACGCTAATTATTGCAGTTTCGATCAATTGGGGACCATTTTAGTAATTAGTCAATAGTTAAAAAGTTGTTTGAATGAACTAGCATAGATGTTATGATTTGTTAAGGTAAAAAATCCTCTTCTATGAATACTTGTTCAGCAGGTATTCTTCAAGAAGGATTTTTTTATTTTAACGAAATCTGTCTCCATTTCTTTATTGATATTTGAAAGATTTAGACAGCATGGGGAGGTAGATTGGCAAGAATTTAGGAACGATAAAAGGTTTTCTAATTACATAAAAAAGAGGTAGGGTACTTTCAAGGAGGAGATAATATTGTTAAAAGATTGGAAGCTTCATATTATCGTTCTGTTTTTCGTTCTGATAGGTGAAGCTATAGGTGTGAAACAGTTCAATTTAGGAGTAGGTACGATTGCTTTGTTTCCAATGTTATATGTTTTATTGATGGGTGGAGTGGTCAGTTTTCCAAAACTGAAATTAATGAATGAAGTACAGATGAAGCGTGCAGCTGGAATACTAGGAATATCTTTTTTACTTTTTGTAGCAAAGCTTGGATCGATGTTAGGTCCATCATTACCTAAAATTTTCGATGCAGGAGTATCATTAGCTGTTCAAGAAGTTGGACATGTTTTAGGAACGATTATTATTGGATTGCCAATAGCGTTACTCATTGGTATGAAACGAGAGGCGATCGGAGCTACCTTCTCGATCGACCGAGAGCCGAATTTAGCCATTATTTCAGAAAAGTACGGGGCAGATTCACCAGAAGGAAGAGGAGCATTAGGTGTCTACATCTGTGGAACAGTATTTGGGGCCATCTATTTGGCTATTTTAGCAGGGTTTTTGGGAAGCTTAGGAATTTTCCATCCCATTTCATTGGCGATGGGAGCTGGGGTTGGATCAGGTAGTATGATGGCGGCTGCTTCTGGGGCACTGGCTGTTACATTTCCAAATGATGCGGAAGATATCGCTTTGTTTGCGGCTGCGGCTAACTTGATCTCTACAATTTTAGGAACGTATTTATGTGTATTCTTCTCACTTCCTGTAACGGCGCGTCTTTATGAATGGCTCGAGCCTAAAATAGGACGTACACGTAAGGAGGGCGCAAAATAATGCTAGAAAAAACAAAAGTATTAGTATTAATAGGAATCATAGCGATTCTCGGAAACTGGGTGGGATATGGTGTGTCTCCTGTAAAAGCACTTCCTGGAATGCTTCTTATCGTATTGTTTACAGTAATCGGTTTAGGTTTAAACAAGCTCATACCTAAAATGCCTGCGGTCGTATGGATTTCGTTGATAGCATTGATTGCGACTACTCCAATTTTTCCTGGGAATGAATGGATTGTTGCAAAAACGGCAGAGATTAATTTTATGGCCTTAGCTACCCCAATTCTAGCATATGCAGGTCTATCTCTTGGGAAAGACTTAGAAAGTTTTAAAAAGCTAGGTTGGCGAATTGTTGTCATTTCTCTTGTTGTTTACACAGGAACTTTCTTATTCGCAACATTATTTGCGGAGATTGTGTTTAAATTGCAGGGTAGATTTTAAAGAGTGATGGATTCTTAAGATTTTATTTCTAATTATTAGTAATTTTATAGATAATCTCAAAAAGCTGGCAGAAGTAATTTATCTGTCAGCTTTTTGCTTTGTATTAGAACGAAAAAGAAATATTTCTTTTATAAAGTTTTTATAGATTTGTTATGTGGTCAGCCCTAATAACTTTTGAAACTTCGCATTTACTATAAAGTATATGGAAGGAGGTGAATGAATTGGCACTTTCCCTTATGAATATTCAAGTAAATGTTTCTGGTACCTCAACTAGATTCTTTAATGTATTGGCTGCACCATTAGTTGTCACTGATGGAACAACAATTCCTGCAACTGCATTTTTAGATGACAGTGGAACGGCTGCAACTGCCTTTCCAGTAATTACAAATGGATACTATAATCTTTATGTAAACGGTGTACTACAAGAGGGCAACGCATACACAATTTCCGCTACAGAATTGACTTTTAATGATGTAGATGGACTTATCACTGCTGGAACACCTCTAGTTTTGGAAGCTGTAGATTTAGTTACAGTAATTTAATGGAAACTAAAGTTCATACAAATCACTGAATAAGTTATCCAAGATTTTTAAATAATGAATGGGGTGTTTCCTAATAATCCAAAGCATATGAAGGATAAATGGATAACCCTGTTCATTTACTATTCGAGAACTTAAATAATTCAATGGGGCCACTACTGATATTTACGATTCTGAAATATGCAGATTAATGTTTGAGATATTTCTACTAACTTTAATAACGTGTATGTCAAAAAGGGTTATAAGAAAAACAAAAAATTAACTAAGTACATATAGTAAAGGAAAGGAGGGGTCCATATTATGGGAAATCATAAAAAGTCCAAAAAAATAAGGAGAGTATACGATTGTCATACGAATAGAAGAAGGTTTGTCTGTAAGTCTATTAATGATATTACGATAATAGCTCCACCTGTGGTAAGTGTTGTACCGGCCATCAGAAGGTATTTTTATATTCCAGAAGCTAATATGAACTTGGCAAGTGGGGCTACTATTTCTTCCAATCTATTTACCGACGACAATGGAAACCAAGTTATTGATTTTATGAACTTTAGTCCGAATGGCTACGCCAATCTATATATCAATGGAGTAATACAAGAGGGAGGGTTGTATACAGTAAATACCAAGTCTTTAACTATTGCCCCAGTCAATTCTACAATTAGTGCCAAAACACCTATAGTAGTTGAGTTATTGACGTTTTCAACATCAGTAAGCTAATATGCTAACCTAACAATACCTAAGACAGATTTTTAGAAAGAGTATAGTAAACTAACGAATGAATAAGATGATTGGTTTCTTTTGGTGTTAAACGAATAAGCACACTTCCCCCTTTACAAAGGAGAAAGTGTACTCTCTAGCAACGTAATTATTAAGGAGTAGAACTTTCTGTGGAATCGGTACCCTCATCCACCTCTTCCTCATTTTCATCATCAGGAACGCCAATGTCATTTTCACCATCATCTTCTAGCATTGGGTCGTTTACTTCCACATCATCTAAGTCATCATCATTATCTCCACATGCACCTAATAAAAGGGCTGTTGACAACGCAAAAGGTAAAGCAATCATTCTTTTTTTCATGGTTATTTCCTCCACTTCCATTTTTTTAAGTTAATTGTGCCTATTGTTTATGTACCTCTTTTTTCACTATATAAACTCATTTCTATTACTAGAGTCAGAAAGTCACTTTTGTTTACCAACCAACAGTTAAAGAATACAATTTGATAAAGAGGACAAATTCTAGCTATTTTACATATGTAGAAGGGAAGATCATCGAATGAAATTAAGTGTTCTAGATCAAGCACCTATCACCGTAGGTAATACTGCGGTAGATGCTTTAAAAAAAGCGGAAGAGCTTGCAATATTAGCTGACCAGTTGGGATATCATCGTATGTGGATGGCAGAACATCATGGTACTGGAACGATTGCTAGCTCAGCCCCGGAAGTTATTGCAGCACATTTAGCTGCGAAAACGACCAATATTCGTATCGGGACAGGCGGAGTAATGATGATGCATTACTCTCCACTCAAGCTTGCGGAAGTGTTTAAAACATTAAGTGCATTTTCACCGGGTCGAATAGATTTTGGAGTGGGACGTGCTCCAGGTGGAGATAATTACGCTATGTATGCTCTATCAGAAGGACGTCAGCCAATGTTGAATAATATGTATGATAAACTATCGACTACATTACAATTATTGAACGATGAATTACCAGAGGATAGCTTATATAATCGAACAATCGCTACTCCATCGAATGTCGTTTTACCAGAAGCCTGGCTACTCGGCTCTACTGGAAATAGCGCCATTCAAGCAGGTCGATTAGGAGTCGGCTATTCATTTGCACAGTTTTTCCAAGGAGGCATGACAAAAGAAATTTTTAATGCTTATCGAAGCAATTTCACACCTTCTGCATTAATGGAAAAACCAGAGATCAATGTAACATACATGGTAACCGTTGCTGAAACGAAAGAAGAAGCAGAATTTGAAGCGTTACCGCAGGATATTTCTAGATTATCACTAATGAGAGGGCAAATTCGCCAAACATTAACACCAGAACAGGCTCAAAATTATCCATTAACCGAAATGGATCGAATGGCTATTCAACAAAACCGCAAAATCCACTTAGTTGGAACGCCAAATGAGGTTGCTACTATATTACAAGAAGAACAAGCCAGGTATGGTTTTGACGAAGCGATGATTTGTAGTATTCCACACTCCCAAGAAAAACGGTTGGACGTGTATCGACTTCTTGCCAGAGAATTATTTTTAAAATAGGGAATGAAAAGAACAAAAGTACTAAAGCATCTGTCACCTCTACAATTTAGCCCTAATAATCAAGAGAATGGAATAACACACATTATAGGGATACTTTGAGGTAGCGAGTGGAAGAAAGTGACCGTTTGGATTTAGCATGACGGCGCTTCGCTTTCCGCGGGTGAGCGACGAGCCGCTGCACTAAATCCCTTACATTATGTAGTTACCGAATTAATATTTCTATAAAATGGCTAAGGGCAACCATACAGCTGTCGAAAGCCACCAGTTGTAGTCTGAGAGCAACCAATTTTCATTAAACAAGTTTACTTGGAATGAGACGCCGATGACTACCGCGCAGTTCTCCTATACTGATCGACATGCCATAGAGCTTATATTTTCTTAAGCTATAAAAAAGAACCACTCTCATGGAGATGGTTCTTTCTTCGTATCTGATGAATTAAGTAAAATAACTCCACCAATAATAAGGGCCAAACCCGAAAGAGTGAGTACGTTAAAAGGATCATCCCAGATAAGCACGCCAATCAGTGCTGTAATCGCAGTACCGACACCAGACCAAATAGCATATGCCAAACTTAGAGGAATCGTTTTTAAACACAAAGCCAAACAATAAAATGATAAACCGTATCCGGCAATAACCCCGATTGAAGGACCCAAATTCGTGAACCCTTCCGATAATTTTAACATAGCTGTCCCAAAAACCTCCGATATAATCGAAATACTTAGTAAGCCATAGCCCTTCATATATAACCACTCTCCTTTTCTACGCAAACGCATCACCAGTTGCTAAATTTAACAAGATTACTCCGCTAATAATCAATAAAAGTCCGAAAAGTTTTTTCCTATTAAAGCCTTCCTTATAGAGAACTATCCCTATTAGAGCGGTTAATGCAGTTCCTACTCCAGCCCAAATTGCATAAGCCGTTCCAATCGGAAGTGTTTTTAACGATAGAGATAATGCATAAAATGCAATAGCATAACCTAATACCACCCCAACAGAGGGTAGCACTTTCTTAAATCCCTCTGTCATCTTCAACATCGAGCTACCAAAAACTTCACTAATAATCGCAATTGCGAGTAATATGTATGCATTCAAATACAACGCCTCCTACCACTATTAAAACGTTAAAAGCAAGCAAACGTCAAACTAACCTATTTTCAATTTTTAAGAAGGATTTTATAAAAAGACTCGAAATGTTTACAATGTAAGTAGCAACTAAATAGTCGGATAATTGCACTACTAGCTTTGTTATATTCAAACTAGCAAGAGATAGTGTTTGAGTATCGTGTTACATGAGAAGAGTTATGACTGGATTACTTAATCTTGGAAGTCTATTACTTGGATTAATTGCTTGGAGAATGCCGGTAAATATGGAGGATTGGTCTGTTCTTATGGAGACAACGTATGCTACTGCATCGGTTGTAGAAGTACTTCTTGTCGTTACCATCCTATTGAATGCAATTATGCTGATTTTATATGGTGACAGTACTGCAAAGTAACGTGTAAAATTTCTTTATATAAGGCCGCATTAATAATAAAAGAAAAACAACAAAAAAAGGAAGTGCTAAACAATGAATTCCGAAACAGTTATGCAGGAGCTTGAAGCCCTAGGCAAGGAACGAACGAAGAAAATATATATATCAAACGGTGCACATGAGCCCTTATTTGGAGTAGCAACTGGTGCTATGAAACCAATCGCAAAGAAAATTAAAATAAACCAACCTCTGGCTGAAGAACTGTATGCTACGGGGAACTACGATGCAATGTATTTTGCAGGTATTATTGCAGATCCAAAAGGCATGTCTGAATCAGATTATAATCGATGGATCGATGCAGCATATTTTTATATGCTGTCCGATTACGTGGTGGCCGTCACGTTATCGGAGTCAGATATTGCACAAGAAGTATCGGATAAATGGATTGCGAGTGGGGAAGAGCTAAGAATGTCAGCAGGTTGGAGCTGCTACTGTTGGCTTTTAGGAAATAGAAAAGACGTTGAGTTTTCTGAAAGTAAGATTTCTAATATGCTGGATATGGTGAAAGATACAATTCATGATTCGCCTGAACGAACAAAATCAGCTATGAGTAATTTTCTGTACACTGTAGGCATTTCTTATTTGCCTCTACATGAAAAAGCAGTTGAGACAGCAAGGGAAGTCGGAATAGTAGAAATGAAACGGGAAAATAAAAAAAACAGTTTACTTCATGCTTATGAAAATATTCAAAAAGAAGTCGATAGAGGAAGGCTTGGCTTCAAACGTAAGTATGTAAGATGTTAAACATAACAATACAATACGAAACAATCTACCATTATCCAAGACATGATTCCAAGAAGGATATTAAATAAATATTCATCTTCCATGAAGCTATACATTATAAAACCGCTAGAGAATCAATATATCCTCTAGCGGTTTCTTTTTAACGAAACTCCATATAAAATATGAATTTTACCGTCATTTATTTACGAGTGCCATTACTCCTTTGAAAATGAGGACAAGTGAGAAAATTACAATGGCTAAAATACCGACTAGGTTTGTTACTGGCTGTAATCCAGCTAAGAAAGTACCTGCTAATGGTGCCTTTAATAATGCAAAGCCAGCTAGAATACTTGCCAACATTAAAAGTATAAACCGATCCATTCTGTTACGCCTCCTTTTCTATATTATATGAACGAAAGTATAGAAAGTTGATGTTCATAGTTGAAAATGTAGCAGTTTGGTTAGAACAATTTTCTTATAATTGTTGTGCCACTTATATTTCCAAGTCTTCTTGTAACATAGTCATTGCTTATAGTGCAGAAAAGCACAGTAAAACAAAGGAGAGTTGCATGAAAGATAAATTCTTATACTAATATAGAGTTGACACATCAAAATCCATTCAAGGATAAGATACCAAAAAGTATATATAGTGTTCTTTGGTGTCCACTTAATCCTGGGTTGTTCTGAAATTCTATGTAGCTTATACAATTGAAACTTCCAACCTATTGAGTTCGTATATAAGAAAAGGAGGGGTGCACGATGTGGCAACACTTACAAGAAAAGCAGGCTCAATTGATCGTTAAGAAAAATGAACGTAATCGACTACAAAGAAAGCTGGCCTCACTCCAAACGCAATGGTTGGAATTAGAAGCCGTTCGTAATGATTTGGAAAAAGAGCTGAATAAAGAGCAGAAAGATGTACGGAACTTAGAAAAGTTCTCCTTGTCCAATTTAGTTAGCCAATGGAAGGGAACGATGGACGAAAAACGCAAAAAGGAAATCGCAGAAGCAGCAGAAATTGAATTGAAATATAATGAGGCAGAAAAAACATTACATGATCTCCAGAGAGATATTGAAACAGTGAATGTAGAACTTCAAAGTGAGGGTTATAATTTCATAGATGAGCAGTGGGCGTCACTAATGCATGAAAAGGAGCAGTGGCTTTACTCTCACACAGTAGTTGAACGAAAAGAGCTAGAAAACCTATATGAGCGCAGTGCAAACTTGGAGTCGATACAAAAAGAAATAACAGAAGCGCTTATAGCGGGAAAAGATGCTCAAATCGCACTTGAACAAGCCAATTTGGAACTCCATTCAGCATCATCACTTTCCACATGGGACACCTTTCTCGGAGGTGGAGTTTTTGTAACAGCTATGAAGCATAGTCGACTTAATAGTTCACAGGACTATATCCACCAAGCACAAATGGCCCTTCGTCGCTTTGAAACCGAACTGATGGATGTGAAAAACATCGTCACAGAGGTCATTCATGTAGACCGGAGTAATTTCATGACATTCACCGATTATTTCTTCGATAATATTTTTACTGATTGGATGATTCACTCACAGATTAATACATCCAAAGATCGTCTGAGAGAGGCATTGGATCAAGTTGAGAAAGTGTTAGAAAAATTGAGTGCTAAGTCAGATGAAGTAAAGGTTGAATTAGAGGAAGTCAAACACCAGCTAAAAAACTTAATAGAAATGTGAAATCAAAAAAATATCTACTTGAGTTCATTTTTATCCCGCATTAACGGGCAGTAAGACTCCCACTTCAAGATTTAAGAAAAGCGATAAAGATAAGTGGAAGATCAACTGCTGGCATGCGCCCGATGAAATGATCCCAGACTAAGTACGCAACATCGTGTTGCTCCTGCGCAAAGCTCGTCTCAAAATAAAAGAGCGTTTGCAACGTCTGTGTGACCCACATCATGTGGAACAAAACTAACAATCAGAGGGGGATGACGGGGACTAAAAGCGCGACGTCCATGTCGCAACGTCCCCACTAGCACGTCCTGTGCGTCGAAAAACCCCCACTGATTGAAGTTTCACTTTATGTTCTAACAAGCGTCCAATAAGTTGGGCGTTTTTTTACTGTAAAACAAATTGTTCAACTATCACTAATATTTATTTAAAATGCTTTACAAAACATTTCTGTCTAGTGTACTATGTAACTAATACACTAATACTTAAGGAGAAGAGCATATGAACCAATTGAAAGGACTAATAAAAAAAGAATGGATGCTGATGAGGTTTTGGCTCGTCGTTCTGTTCATTTTGAATACATTAGGGATTGTAGGAATTCCATTATTGTTGAGAACATGGATAGATGATGTCCCTATTTTTAAGACAGCAGTTATATTAGCTGGGATTTGGCTTGTGTTTAGCCATCTAATCGCTATCCTTCTTTTCATCGTAAGTTTGCAACTAGATATGAAAAGACCAGATATTTGGTTACATACGGAAAGCTCTATCTATAAACTAATTGGCACAAAACTCGCATTTGCCACTGTGCTCACTTCATTATCATTACTGTGGATTGAGTTATTATTAGTTATTTTGCAAGCGGTAAATAGTGATCCCGAGTTTATGACATTTGGTCAATTATTAGAAATGAAAGTGTATGTTTTTATTGGTATCTTTTTCTCCATCCTATTGAACTTAATTATCGTGCTTTTCTTTTGGGTCATTTACCATTTGATACGCCCATACGTAAAAGGTTTTTCTATTATTATTACCTTTTTCTTGTTTATTGTTAGTTCTATTATTTGGAGTATGAACAGCACCATCGAATTGTTCGAAAAGTTTCCTCGTTTTGGAGGTATTAATATACCTATTCCGGAATTTATTCAGAGGTTTAGAAGTTACGAGAACTATGAAGATTTGACGTTTTTGGTAGGACCGACAATTTACGTTAGTGAAATTATTTTCATCACTGCGTTTGCGATCATTCTTTTTTGGGTGTCGGCTCTATGGTTCGACAAGAAAGTGAGGATTTAAGATGAGTATCGATTTTTTGCCGGACAAACCAATCTATCAACAACTAATTGACCGAATTACGGGGGAAATTATTCGAGGAAATGTGAAACCAGGTGAGAAATTGCCTTCGGTTCGTGAGTATGCAGTGGAAGTCGGAGTGAATGCAAACACAATGCAACGTGTATATAAGGAGCTGGAGATGATGGGAATTTCAGAAACGAAACGGGGCCAAGGAACTTTTGTAACCGATAATGAAACACGTCTACAACAATTACGCGATGAAGTAAAAGAAGGCCTAGTAGAATCTTTTCTAAACAGTATTGAGGCATTAGGTTTTTCCAAAAAAGAAATGATCGAATTTATTCAAACAAGAGAGCGAGGGGAAGACCAGTGATCGCTATCGAAAATATGGAAAAAAATTATGGGAAACATAAAGCATTAAAAGGAATAAATCTCATCATTCCACCAGGAAAGATTATTGGGTTAGTAGGCGAAAACGGAAGCGGAAAATCCACGCTTTTAAAGATAATTGCTGGTCTCACAACTCCCTCAAGCGGAACCATTCAGGTGAATGGAATTAAGGCAACGAGAAGCATCGCAAGTAAGGTAGCGTATATGCCAGATGCGGATGTCTTCTATCCATTCTTTTCAGTCGAGAAATTATTCCGTTTTTATGAAACACAGTTTGAAGACTTCAATTATTCGAAAGCCTGTATAGTAGCGCAATATTTAAATATACCTTTGGAAGCGAAGCTAAAAACTTTATCAAAAGGGAACAGGGGTCGTGCCAAAATGGCGGCGACATTAGGAAGGGAAGCTTCTTACTATTTGTTGGATGAACCGTTTTCGGGATTCGATCCACTTGTTCGGGAGGATATCATCAAAGGAATGATACAATTTACTGATCCGGAAACACAAACGGTTCTTATGTCCACGCATGAAATTAAGGAAGCGGAGCCGTTACTTGACGCTATTATACTATTGAATCATGGAAAAATTTTAGCTTATGAGGAAGTGGAAACTATCCGTGATCAGTTCCGTATGGATGCAATAACATGGATGACCAAACTAATAAAGGAAGGTGATTTGAGTGGAAATGAAACCTATCGTTGAATTGAAAAATCTATCGAAAACAATCGGAAAGAAAAAAATTATTGATCAATTGAATCTAACCTTATATCCTGGACAAATTACAGGATTTTTAGGACCAAATGGAGCTGGTAAAACTACGACGATCCGTATGATGGCGGGTCTAATGAAGCCAACTACTGGGGATGTGATGATTGACGGTCTTTCCCTGAAGTCGAATTTTGAAGCAGGCATTAGTAAAATGGGAGCAATCGTGGAAAATCCTGAAATGTATAAGTTTATGTCGGGATATAAAAACTTGGTCCATTTCGCTCGCATGCATAAAAATGTGACGAAGGAAAGGATTGACGAGGTCATTCGACAAGTAGGAATGGAAAAACGCATTCATGAAAAGGTATCCACCTATTCGCTTGGTATGCGTCAACGCTTAGGTTTAGCTCAGGCGTTGTTAAATAAACCAAAGTTCCTTATTTTAGATGAACCGACGAACGGTCTAGATCCTGCGGGCATTCGAGAATTTCGTACCTATTTACGGAAAATTGCAGAAGAAGATGGTGTTTCCGTATTAGTGTCGAGTCATCTATTGTCCGAAATTGAGTTAATGTGTGATCGGATTGCAGTCATTCAAAACGGTAAACTTGTAACGATTCGAGAAGTAGACGCTATAGAAGAGTCACAATATTATATCGAGGCACAGCCGGTAGATAAGGTTCGTCACATACTAATTGAAAAAGGAATAAGTGTAGAAGATTACCAAAACGGTTTATTAATTAGTGTAGAACAGGCTGATGTTCCAACAGTTGTTGAACAATTAGTGCAACAAAATATATTAATATATGCGGTTTCACATCATCGTAAAACTTTGGAAGAGCAGTTCTTAGAAATGACGGGAGGTGGGCAAATTGTTGAATCTAATACGAAATGAATGGATGAAGCTATGGCATAAAAAGGCAACATGGGTAATGGTAGCATTATTAATTGCAATGATTATTGGTCTTGTGGCGATTACAAAATGGATAGATCGTAATACGGAGACTCCTGCTTGGGAGCAAACCGTTTCAGAAGAGCTTACGATTGTTGAGCAACAGCTGGCAGCACCGGCTATAGATGAAGAAACGAAAAAGAGCTTGGAAGAACAGCAAATGTTACTTCAATATCGTCTAGATGAAGGGATCGCTCCTTTAGCTAGTAATAGTCTGGAAGGATTTATAATGGATTCATACGGTATGTCATCTATTATTACATTGTTGTCCGTAATTGTAGCTGCAGGTATCGTTGCTTCTGAGTTCTCTCAAGGAACTATTAAAATGTTGCTGGCACGTCCCGTAAGAAGATGGAAAATTCTTACCTCGAAATTTTTAACGGTCGTTGCTTTTGCTTTATTCTTAACAGTGGTATCTTATGTTGTTTCTCTCTTGATGGGTATTATTTTTTATGAGGCTTCAGGTGGTGGACTATTAGAAGTTGTGGATGGGCAAGTGACAGAAGTATCCTATTGGCTGAAATCGGTTTGGTTAAATGTATTAGCGTTAGGTGATGTTATCATCATTGCAAGCTTTGCTTTTGCAATCGGTACCGTTTTCCGTTCTAGTTCATTAGCAATAGGAATCGCTATTTTCCTTATGTTTACCGGTACACAGTTTGCCTTTTTCTTAAAAAATTACGAAATCGTGAAATATATATTATTCTCTCATACGTTCACTCAAATGGAGACGGGGGGTTCCTTTATTGAAGGAATGTCGACACCATTTTCAGTTGCTGTATTAGTTGGATACTTTGTTTTCTTCCTAGCGATCAGCTATTGGACATTTACAAAACGTGACGTTACAGCTTAACATACCATATATAACTGGAAAAGCACTGCGAGTCGCAGTGCTTTTTGTCTTTAAACAGGAGGAATTGAATCCTCTTGTTAATAATAATCTTTTACTAGTAGTTATAACCAATTACTAAAATGAATATGATATTCTTACAAGGGCTGGCACTTAGGTTGAGGAGATGCCCTTTTAAGCTGAACTTAATCATTAAGTTTGCTATTTTCCACTAAAGAATCTGCACTAATTCTGAGTTTAAAAATCGTTGAGCAGCGATAACTCCACCTGAAGCTGTTATTCCGTAGACAGAATAAAGTCCACCGGTCTGTCTAGGAGTTATTTCAACTTCATATTGAAACGCTCCACCTTCTAAATGAAGGGTTACAAAACTAGAGGCATTAGCATTTGCTCGAAAGTTAGCTGATGCTATTAATTGTCTTGTCCCGTTTAGTCTATATACTCGAGCTACTCCGGTAAGCGTCCCTCCAGTACGATTTAGTATTTTAACTCGAACGTCAGTTGCATTGGCAGGTAGATTTCCCACGTTTTCAATCGGTCCAGTAGTTAATGGCACTTAGAATTCACCTCCTTGCATGAAAGATTTATAATCTGCAGATTATGTAATCATTGTATTCAGCAGTCTATTAACTCTCTAAACGGATTAATTAATTTTCTTAAAGTAATCTTATTGTTGTCCTTATGTAGGACAGAATAGGAGCTATTATCTCTAAGATAGTACGCAAAAATTTAGAAAGCAGAAGGATTTCTGCATATATATGTGGAAGTAGAGTTAGAAGCGGACATTATAGGGGGATTTTCAATGGAACAAACTATTTTGCATCATATGGAAACGGTACGAAGTATAACGATTAAATCTATAAATACAATACCAGAAGAGATAACAGATATTGTTCCTGAAGGCTTTAATAATAATATTCGTTGGAATTTTGGACATATTGCATTTGTGCAAGAAAGACTGATATATAGTGTTTTAGGCGAAAAAACGAGTCTCCCAGTAGAGTATGAGAAATTTTTTGGTCCAGGAACAAAACCAGCTGATTGGAAAGAAACTCCTCCAACACTTATGGAGATTTCTTCTGTGTTAGCCGAACAAACAGAAAGAATAAAAGAATTTGTTCCAAAACGCTTTTCGTCTAAACTTCCAACTCCATTTACAAATCGGATGGGTATCTCTTTCTATACCCTTGGTGAAACTCTATTGTTTAGTTTTTACCATGAAGCAATGCATATGGAAACGATTAAAAGAATATACAAAACTATTTCTAATTAACTATTGCTAGTAAAGTTTGTAAAATATAATCCCTTTTAAGTAGTCAGTGTATGCAATGATACACAGTTACTTAAAGGGGATTTTATGATGGCAATGCTTGTATTATAAATTTATTGTAATCAAACAAACCTTCCAGATAGGCACATCGTCTAATGATATGAGAGGAGGGGTACTGTGGAAGAAGTATTCGAAAAAGCATTTGAACTAGAAAATCGGGAAGAACTAATGTATGAAATGATGAACAAATATGGTCAAGATATATTAAGGCTTGTCTATTCATATGTGAATAACAAAGAAGTCGCAGAGGATTTAACCCAAGATATATTTGTGAAATTTTATCAATCTATACATACATTTAAAGGGAAATCTAAACTGAAAACTTGGTTGTGGCGAATTGCTATCAATCATTGCAAGGATTTCTTAAAGAGCTGGTACAACAAACATGTATTCATTGCAGAGCATACGGAGAATAGTCCAACGAAAAAAGAAATCGTGGAAGAAGTAATTATACAAAAAGAAACGGATGATCAATTAATCGCTGTACTAATGACATTGCCTATTAAATACCGGGAAGTAATTTATCTCTTTTACTATGAGGAACGACTTGTGAAGGAAATTGCCATACTAACGGAAGTAAGTGCGAATACAGTTAAAACGAGACTCAGACGTGCCAAGCAACTTCTGGAAGAGCGATTGGGGGAACAATAATGGAAGAACGTTTAAAAAATCTGAAAAAATCGATGGATCAAACGACATTTTCGGAACTAACTTTTGATGAACAGCATCGTAAGGCAATTCAAGAAAAAATAATGAAAGAAGAAAATGAGGATACGATTTTTATAGCAGTGATGCAACTGCTTGTTCAAGAAAAAACAGGATATGAACTAGTAAAACTTTTGAGGGGGAGAGGCATTCGAAAATTTGAAGAAAATGAAGGCATTGTCTATACATTCTTGCATCAGCTGGAGCAGGAAGGCTACTTGAAAGCAAGCTGGAACGATTCAAATATAAAACATTACCGATTAAATAATAAAGGAACAAAACTGTTACGAAAATCAGAAAAACAATCAATATCAGTACCTTTTGCATTTAAAGAATTATTAGAGGGGTGAGATACAAATGAAAAATAACAAGCAATCCTATTTAATGGAAGTGCAAAACCAAATCCGTTCAAAGGAGGCTAAGGAATTTGTATCGGCTGAACTGAATTATCATATTACAGCAATGAAAAGCGAATGGATTAATAAGGGTCTAAATGAAGAGGATTCAGAAGAAAAAGCAGTTAAGCAAATGGGAAACCCTATAACGCTTGGGCAAAGGCTTAACAAACTACATCGACCAAAAGTAGACTGGTTAACCATTATATTGCTGGTTATCACTTTAGGTTTAAGCTTTTTACCGATGCTCTCTCTTGGTAATTATTTTAGTGATGAGGCGATGAGTATGGGCTATTATGCAAAGCATAAAATGATATTTGTTCTACTGGGTGGATTTGTAGCATTTGGTATGATGATGGTTGATTTTCGAAAGTTAGAAAAGCAAGGTTGGCTATTTTACGGAATCGCAATGATCATTCTGTTATTATTAGCTTTTTTTCCATCAGATATGATAAATGGGCTTCCTATTATAATAATTGGTTCATTGAGAATTGAAAGTCTGATGGCTATCCCGTTTTTATTTCTTGCTTGGGCATCTATTTTCAATGATAAGAGGGTGAAAATATGGCAAATGGGCATTTTGGTTATTATTCCTTGTTATTTTTTATTCAAGATGCCAAGTATTTCCACAATCTATATATATGGTGTAATGGTTTTGGTCATGTTTTGTTGGAGTCAATTTAGTCGAAAAACCATTTTATCGTCACTGATATTTTTAATCAGTTTCTTTTTAATAATTGGTTTTATTTTTTGGAAGGCTTCTGCGACTTATCAGAAAAGTAGATTGCAGGCTTTTTTAAACCCCGAACAGTATGCAGATACTTTTGGCTACATGATACTGTATATAAGAGAGATATTATCTAAAGCCGGTTGGTTTGGAAACGCTATGTCAACGGAATTTATACCTACTCCACATGCTGATTTTGTTTTTGTAAACCTCACTTCTTACTTTGGTTGGATATTTGCGATCACACTCGTTTTTATTCTATCTTTATTTATCGTAAGAATCATTGTAATTGCGCGGAAAGTACACCATTCATATGGGAAGTTTCTACTCATTGGAGCAGTTGCCCTTTATAGTGTTCAGCTTGTTACGAATATAGCTATGATGCTTGGGTTTCTTCCAATGATCTCAATGTCACTGCCCTTTATTAGTTATGGATTGATGCCAACCTTATTTAATGCCTTTCTAATAGGTGTCGTGCTAAGTGTATATCGCCGAAAGGATTTAGTACCTAGTGGTTTTAAAGCAAAACCTGCTCGTGTTAACTGAACTTTTGAAACCAAATCGCTCCTCATACGACTAAATGGCTGGAGGTGTGTGATGAGAAAAGTGATCATAATTTTAATGGTTGTGTCCTGTTCTATCTATTTAATTGGATGCACAGACTCGGACTCGGAAACTGAAGTCACAGTTTCTAAAAATCCAGATGCAGAAGAAGTTTTACGTTTAGATTCACATGCAGATATTTTTCAATGGGAGGGGTTAATTTATAAAACTAATATCGACTGGGTGAATGAAATCGAACTTACTAAGGATGAATTGGTAGGAGAAATAGAAGAAGTTTACGATAATAACCATAATTTTAACGACGGAATAGCAAACAAATTGCCAATAGGAGCGAAAATCTTCTCCACAAAAGAGCGAGAAGATATTTTATTGGTGGATTACGAAGGAAAAACTAAAAAATACTTAGCACTCGGCGAAGGATAAAGGGAGCAGATGTCTCCCTTTGTGTCATCAATATGTAAAAGTAAAAATGAACTAATTCGATGTTTAACTATAGACGATTGGGAGTAATCACTTGTATGGTAAAAGCCTGTTGGTCAATATGATTTTTTATCATCATGTCGTTGAAAATCTGTAATATTTCTGATTGCTGATGCTCTGAAATTTCTTTTATATTATTTAGAATGATATCAACTCTAATATCATTGGAAGAATATAACATAGCCGCTATGGAATACTCGTATCCTGCTCTTTCCATTTCAATCCTCACTTGTTCAAAGAATCCTCCATCTGTATAAAGGTACTCTTGAACATCGTATAAAGCTTGCTCTTCCTCACCGGTAATTTGAAAAAGGGATTCTCTTGGTTCTTTTTTCGATCCAGATGGCTGAGGGTACATAAATAAAGCAACGAGCATCAATAGAAAGAAACCAAAGCTGCCTATAAGGCGATTCCATCTCCTCACATTGCCCCTCCTATAGTGTTTATTCAATTATATGTTTACATAGTTGAAATAATAACCATTTGGACTTTCCAGGTTTTCACAATCATTTCTGGCTAAATTAAAAAGATTATCCACCTGAGGTAAGTTAAAGCAGTATGCATGCAAACTTTGCTTCATAAGCTTAGCCAAGAATCCTTTAAAAATTGGAGATGTACGCTATGTTAAGAAGAACAAAAAAGTGTATATTCACATTTATTTTCTGTACTTTCGCAATAGTGGCAATTCTTTTAAATATTATAGCTATTGAGTATGGCAATCTATTATTAAACATCAATCCATTGTTAAATATGTTGTTTCACAATGGACTAGAACATCGCATTGTAAATCAAAATCTACAACTGCAAGAAACGGGTAGTTTTACCATTCATTATAATTGGCTAGCCTATATTACTCATTTATTAAGTTGTATATTTGTAGGTATAATTCTTGATTTTGCTCGTAAGAAATTATCCTCTCTTAAACCATTTAGCACGTAAATTAATTCATTGACTACAATAAAATGTCACGAAGAGATCAGTACAACCTAGGTACATCATAAATGGTTCTCCCTTTTAGCTAAAAACTTACGCTATTTTTGTTAATAATCATAATCCAGAATGGAGTATAATGATGAATGTGAGATGGAAAAGTGAAGAGATAATTTTTGATACAATGTATGAAGCAGATATGTGGGCAGATTCAGTGGCAAATGAGATATATGGAAGAATTTACGATGGATATATTACTTCTGACTATAAGATAGCCTGTTCGCTTGCTTTTAGATTAGCTTCTCTAGAAGAATTTAAAGTAAATTCAGCAGGTAGTGGTTTAAATCAGTATAAAGTATGGGTGACTTCGGAAAGAGAAATAACAAATAGAACCCAATAAAGATAAAAAACATGCTGAGTCCATGTATATATGTACTCAGCTTGTTTGCAATGTTCTTCTCTAAAATTATTTATTAAAATGATATACATCCCAAATATCAGGTGTTTCGGAACCAACGTACCAAGCGGCTACACCACCCAGATTATATTGTTTTGCTAGGTCTATTCGTAGTTGCATAGATTGTTTATCTTCTACCCAAATTTGATGCATCTCACCATTAGTAGTGTATTCTATATAGTTTTGTTGCGTAGTTGGATCCCAAACTTTTTCGAGACCTTTGGAAGAAATAATATGCTCCACCTCAACCATTGTGCGGTCTATACTTTTCACTTTTTTTGTAGCTAAATTGGTGATCCATTCTCTTGTAAAGAAGGGAACCGCCAATACGACTTTCTGGGATGGTACTTCCTCCATTAAAAGCTCCACCCCTTGTTTTGTCCAAGGCATAGAAGCTACAGAACCTGCTTTCGGACTGCCTCCCCAATGCTCCTCATAGCCCATCATTATTATATAGTCAGCTATCTTTCCTAGCTCTTTACGGTCCAAGCTACCGGACCAAAAAGGATCGCTGTTTTCGCGTGTGACATCTACAGAGACTTTAATTCCATGAGGCTGAAGTGCTTTTTTCAGTTCCGTTATGAACAAAACAAAATCTTTTTTGTTTTTCGGATCAATATTTTCAAAGTCTACATTGATTCCGTCACTTTTTGTTTGAACTAAAGAATTCTTGAGCGCTGACACTAGTTTTTGACGATTTCCAGCATTACTTAGTACTCTGTCAGTCAAAATTGGATCGAATTTATTTCCAATTAATGGCCATACTTTCTTGCCCTTACTATGTGCGGCTTGTAGATATTTTGCATCGGATGCAATGGTAACAAAATTGCCCGTATTATTTAACGTATACCAACGAGGTGATACTACATTTAAATTTGGATGTTTTAATTGTTCCGTATAATTTTGGGAACTACCATTATACTTCCATCCCATGACGATACGTTCCTGCGTCTTTAGTTGTAAGAATGACTTTTTAACCCATCCTTTTTTACCGCCGAGTAACTGAACTTGTACGTAGTAGTCAGGGAGTTTTAATTTCTGTCCGATATCCAAGTTGGAAGAGCTCATATTGTTCAATTTGGTTATTTCATTTATAGAGACTCCATATTTATTGGAAATCTTCCATAAAGTATCATCTTTCATAACAGTATATAGATTGTACTTTTGTGGAATGATTAATTGTTGTCCGATACGAATTTCTGTAGTGTAGAGATTATTTGCTGTTACTAGGTCATTCAGTGAAATGCCGTATTGGTTTGAAATTTTCCATAATGTATTCCCGGGAACTACTGTATGAATAATAGTAGAAGAAGAGTCTCCTGAGATGGTCGATAGTAGGGATAATTCTTCTCCCTTATCTAAAGTAGTGATAACCGAAGAACCTTGTTTAGGCAAACTTAATGCATTTACGTTATCCGTTAGAACAGTTCCGATTGAAAGTGAATTCGCTGCAGCTAAACCTTGTACAGGTCCTGCATATAAAAGTAAAATAAATAGAATAATAGGTAGTATTTTTTTCACTTAAACCCATGCTCCTCTGGTTTGAAAGTATTATTATAACTCTCCTAGATTACTACGGATGAAGACTAATAGATACAGGTACTTTGTGGTAAGGAGACCAATTACAATAAACTAATCTCTCACTTTGGAATTAATAAAGGTTATTGGGAGAAAAAATTGAATAGGTATTGGAAGTTTCCATGATTTATGCATTCCTCCTTTCTATAGGAGTGTAAAAATTAAAATTCTAATTGTCCTATTGAGGAGGAAGAGGAAATTGTACGAAGTAAGATACCTAAAAGAAAATGAAAAGAATTTTTTCCTAGAAATACTTTATGAATCTATATATATTGAAGAAGAGAGAAAACCAAGCATAGAAGTACTCCTATATACCAATGAATTTATAAAATACCACCAAGATTTGGGAAGAAAAGGGGATACGGTATTAGTTGCTACTGATGATCAGCTAGGAACACCTATTGGAGCAGTGTGGTACAGATTATTTAGCAGTGAAAAACGTGGGTATGGTTATGTGGACGATTATACTCCAGAGTTAGGAATTGCACTAAAAAAAGAAGCAAGGGGAAAAGGTCTTGGAAATAAATTAATGCGTGCCATTATGGAAGAAGCAAAAAACAATAATTTTAGAAGATTATCATTAAGTGTAGATATTGATAACACTAATGCTATAAATCTTTATCGTAGATTAGGTTTTGTTGAAGTAGGTGGTGAGGGAAAATCAATCACTATGCTATCGGGATGAACAGCATTGATTTATTAGATTATATCTTTAAGCTGGAATAGCGATATGCATTATTAAGCGAGACAACTCAATCGAATTTTACATAAAGGATGAGGAAAAAATGGCAATAGATCAAAGAGAATTTCAAATTAAGGGGATAGGTTACATAATACGACCAGCAATAAAGAAAGATGCAAAGGAACTATCTGAAATTAGGGTACAAATTGATGGAGAGACCGAGAATCTCGATAGAGAAAAAGGAGAAGCCTATATAGACACACTTGGTTTTGAGGAACTAATTAACGCGGATACGGAAGAAAGGAATAATCTTTTTTTAGTTGCCGTTATGAATGACAAGATTGTCGGATTTTCAAGATGTGAAGGAAATCTCTTAAAACGCTTTGCTCATAAAGTGGAGTTTGGAGTTTGCGTATTAAAAGCTTATTGGGGCTACGGTATTGGAACAAACCTGTTAAAAGAATCTATTGGTTGGGCGGATTCAAACAAAATTACTAAAATTACACTACAGGTTATTGAAACAAATGTAAAGGCAGTAAATCTTTATAAGAAATTTGGTTTTAAAATAGAAGGTGTACTAGAAAAAGATAAAATTCTTTCAGACGGCAAATACTATAATACCATCGTTATGGGAAGATTTAATGGGTAGAGATGGTTCTCGGTTTTAAAAGAAAACGATGTGCATCTAGCTAGTGCACATCGTTTTTGTTATTCATGGAAATAGGGAACAAGTCATTATTAAAAGATACTTTATAATTTAGAGATTTAAACTATGAAAGCGTTCTGCTACAAGCGTCAAGTCCTCCAAAAATAAAGCACGTAAATTAGGACGACGCCTAACTGCAAGTGGATGATAGGCGACTGTTGTCTCAAATCCTCGTACATTGTGCCAGCTGCCTCGCAATGACTTCACTTCGGCTTCTGGGTTTTGAAAAAAGGATTGGACCGCCACGTTGCCTAAACAAAGGATAAGTTTAGGCTTTTTTTCTTTTAGTTGCTGTTCTAAATGTCCCATACAAATTTGACGTACCAACTCTTTGTCATATGCACGCACGGGTTTTCTTTTAAGGATAAAAGTAACATACAAATCATTTATATTCAATCCGGCTTCATTGGCCACTTCTTGTAGTGTTTGTCGCGTCCCGCAAACAAATGATTCACCATCACGATTCTCACGAGCTCCTGGATTATCTAGAATTATCATAATCCGCGCTTCCGAATTCCCTTCACCCCAAACCATCCGGGACCCTTGTTTATAAAGACCGCATTCCTGGCAATTTATAAGATGATCGGGGGTCGGTTCCTCCTTCAGCATTTTTGGACAGAATTTTGTCATTATTTTCAGCTCTCTTTGACTTTTATTTTCAATAATGAAAGCTTTCCATAATACAGTGAAGATTAAACAAGTATTTAAAACACTAGGATCAAATTTATTTGCGTTCACTTATTTCTGGCAACACATCATTCTTTACCTGCATTTTTTGAATCACCTTACTAAAAATCGCAGCTAGCACTTGTTGAAAAAGCATGCCAAAAACTACGGGCATCGCCACTTTTGGCGGGAAATACGTCGTAGCAACAATAACACCAACGGCAATATTTCGCATACCACCAATGAAAACAAAGGTTGTCAGGATGCTTGTATCTTTCCAGATAAATCGGCCAAGCAGCAAAGCAAAGGTATAACCGGAGATAGCGAGAAGGAGTACTACGAATATCACACCGATTAATTCCCAGCTTATATCCTTTAGGTAAGGTGCCACTGCACTACTATTAATCATCACTACACCAAAAAGACTCAGTTTTGAAAAAGGTGCTAAGTATTTCCCGAAGTTTTTTCGAATGGAGCCTTTAGAAACCTCATTAAGTATAATTCCAACAATTGAAGGAAGTACGATCATCCAAAGTAAGTCGATGATAATGGACTTTGTATCAATTGCTATACTTTTACCTGCAATTACCTCCAATAAAAAAGGCATAACAATAGGAGATAATAATGTATCAATCAATATGATAGATAAACTAAGTGGTAAATGGCCTTTGCACATGTTGACCCAAATGACACTTGTAACACCAGTTGGCACAGCAACAGAAATAACGTATCCAACCGTCAACAAATGATCATCAAAAATAAGGGTGGATAAGAAATAGGCCCAAATAGGCATCAAAATATGTAAAAATGCAATACTAAACAAAATAGTTTTCGGATATGTAGTAAATACCTTGATATCATTAAACTTCATACTTAGACTGCTGGAAAAAGTCATAAAAGCAAATAACCAGGGAACTAAAAATAGTAGATGCCCACCCACATCTTCCAGTAATACACCTAGTACTAAACTTAAAGGAGTTAACACAGCCATCCATTTTTGAATAAAGAAATTAAATTTTTGTAGCAAAAGACTTCCTTCCTTCTAATTATAGTGTGTGTACATTATACACCTGAAAAATAGAAAAGAGAGATAAATATATTAAAAAGGAATTTGAATTGGATATGGAGAATATTACATATTAGTTCAAAAAATGGGGTGGAAATTAATGAGTAACATAATCAACTACTACAATCAATTCGACGAGTGGGGAAGGCTAGATAGAGAACCGATTGAATTTCAAGTAAACTGGCATTATATAAAGAAATATTTACCTCCAACAGGACGAGTGCTAGATAACGGAGCGGGTCCTGGAAAATATTCAATGAAGCTTGCTGCAGAAGGTTATAAAGTGACCTTAACTGATCTAACACCTAAATTAGTCGATTTTGCAAAAAGTAAAGCTATAGAATTAGGGTTAGAAAAGCAATTTGATGGTTTATATGCAGCTGACGCTAGAAAGCTTAACATGTTGAAGAATGAACAGTTCGATGCATCCTTAATGCTTGGCCCAATGTATCATTTGCAGGATGAACAAGATCGTTTAAAAGCAGTTGAAGAATTATATAGAGTGACCAAAAAGGATGGACTTGTCTTTGTTGCTTATATGCCAAGAGTTAGGCATATCCTTACCTCCCTTTTAGCTCCGGAAAACTGGAAACCAAATAATAATATAGATACGATTGTTCAATTCTCCCAAACTGGTTGCTTTAATCATGCAGATGAAGGGCGTTTTACAGGTGCCTACTATTTCAATATAGAAGACATTAACCCTTTCATGGAATCGCAAGGATTTGAAAGCATACAATTGATTGGTTCTAATATCGGAACCATATTGAACAATGAGAGTTGGAATTATTGGAGAGACAAAGGAGAACAAGAGCTACAAAAATTAATAGATTTAATCATTGAAAAAGGAGCAGATCCATATATACTTGGGATTTCCTCTCACTTACTTTACATTGGAAGAAAAAGATAAAAGGTTATTTTTAAAAAAATAAAGATGAGGTTTTATTTATGGGGATTTTTTTTGAAAAAGTGGAAAGAAAAAAAAGTACAAAGCCGATTTTTACTATTAGAATATTACTAAATATTGTGATGGTTATTTGTTTAATATTAGCCTTTGCTAACGAATTAGATATCTTTTATTTTCGAATTGTCATATTACTAGCAGGTGTTAGATCACTTATAGAGGGAATCGAAAGTTACCTTCGAAAAGAAGATAGAAAAGTTTATCTTGGTGAATTCAGCTTTACATCTATAATGTTTCTTTTTGCGTTTACGCTTTGGGATATGGAGTAGTAGGAGAAACAAGAAATTGAACTGGAGGTTGTTAGATGCTTTTTTATACAGTAACATGTTTGTTTTGCAAAAAAGAGTTCAAGCTTTACGACAATGATCCGCAGTATCAAAAGTTTAAGCGCAATATGAAAGGGAAATTTTCATGTCCTACATGTAAGGAAAGAATCGAGAGCGATGCCAGAAAAATGAGATTTTGAACATACGGTGTTAAAAGCTATATTTATAAAAGGAATGATAATAGTGAAAATGCTTATATTGGGGGCAACAGGTTTTTTAGGTTCGACTTTATTAGGATTGGCTACTAAGATGCCTAATACATTCGTAAAAGGTACTTCCCGTTATTCTAATGAGGATGCTCATATTATTCAAGTAGATGTAATAGATATACAATCTATTGAAAAAGCAATCAAACAAATTGAGCCAGATGTTGTTGTTTGGTCTCTAATGAATGGAGAAAAAGAAGATGAGCTAACTGATATAGGACTTAGGAATTTATTAGAGATGATTGAAAAAGAGACAAAACTTATTTTTCTTTCAACAGATGCCATTTTTGTAGATGGTAGAGGAAATTATACGGAATCAGACCAAACGGGTTCGCTTGCCCCGGATGCTCCTTTGTTTACATATGTAACTGCTAAATCAAAGGCTGAGAATATTATTCAGCATAAACATTTAAATCATGTAATAGTTCGCACGGGACCTTTGTATGGAGAGGATTTCAATCAAAAGATAGAACAACGAACAAAAAAGCTTATTAAACAAATAGAAATTGGTGAACAACCTAAGGCTTACGTTAACGTATATAAAACATTTGTACATGTGGAAGATCTAGCAAAAGCGATACTGGAAATTTCAAGTAAACAATTCACTGGAATATTACATATAGGACCAATGCAAAAAGAGAGTTATTACTCTTTTTTTAAGAAGAGATTGTCACAACTTGGATATGAAAATAGTCTTGTCCAACCGTATTTAATAGAAGACGGGCAAATGCCACATTTAGCACTTGATACTTCTCTAAACACAGAAAAAGCAAGAACTTTACTTGAAACAGCTTTTCGAGAAGTCTAATTGGTTGATGAGGAATTTAAGTCTAAGCATCTTGATAAATTGGAGGTAAATTGGGATGAAAGCCGTATTTCTTGATCGGGACGGTACGATTGGCGGAACTGGGGGAGGAGTACATCCACTTGATTTTTCGATGTATGATTTTGCTCCACAAGCAATCAAATCTCTTAATGAAATAGAGATAAAAGTATTTCTCTTTACAAACCAAACAAGGGTAGGGAGAGGCTTTTTTACGGAAGATGAATTGTTAAAGGGATTTAAGTTGATGGAAGAAGAATTAGCAAATGATTCCGCATTTCTAGATGGCATTTACTATTGCCCACATAAACCTGATGATAAATGTGAATGTCAAAAACCAAAAATCGGATTATTATTACAAGCACAAAAGATGCATAATTTAAACTTAAACGAATGTTATGTTGTGGGAGATACAGGTAGCTCGGATATGGTTGCTGCAAACAGAGCAGGAACTAAAAAAGTATTAGTGAAAACAGGATGGGGAGAAAGTTCACTGACTAGCTATAGGGAGCAGTGGCGTGAAGTTGAACCGGATTATATCGCGGATAATCTTATAGAGGCAGTAAATTGGATTGTAAATGATTTAAACGTAACTCAAGAATAAGGCATCTCTTTTGATGGAGTTAAAAACGAATTATAGGAGGCTTAGAAATTCATTGCATCCAACTGAATTAATAGAATTAATGTTAGTCGGCGGGGTCTTAGTTCTTATTTTATTTCTTTCTTTCCTTTTGAAAGGAAAATGGAGAAAAGTGACTCTAGGGTTGGCTCTTGTTTATCTACTGTCTTATGGTGTTTTATATGTTGCTAGACCTTATTGGATTGATTTTCAAATTGAAAACAAAGTTGGCTATTTAGATAAGTATTTGAAAGAACAGTATCCAAAAGAAACATGGAAATTTAGGACAGTGCCTCATCGTGAGGATGGCTATAAGCATTTGAATCCTTATAATATAGAAGTAATATTCGAAAAAGAACCAGAAGTAAAATACAACTATTTTGTTGCTGATAAAGAGAATATAATTCAAGCTGGTTTTTCTTTTCCACATGAATATAAAAGTGATCTGTTTCATTTGGAGGTAGAATAAAGTTGATAATCGTAGTTTTATAGATTGTAATTTTTGTCGTAGCGCTATTTAAGCTGTGAAAAAATATGTATTAATAATCTGTAAATCACAAAGTGTTATTTTCAAGGAGGCAAGTGCATGGATGAAAGAAAGATAATGGCAGAAAAAATCATAGAATTCTTCAACACTTGCCCAAAAGTAAAGGTTGCAACGATTCGTGGTAGTATTTTTCATGAAAAAACAGATGAGTTTTCAGATATTGACCTTACTATTGATGTATCCAGTACTGATAACGCGGCGTTCGCTTTACAAATACCTAAAATGCTAGAAAGCAATTTTGAGATTTGGTTTGTCGATTGGGCAACAAGTCTTTTGCCGGATGAGTATGTAATTAGTATTTACTTAAAAAATATGTCTATATTTTGGAATGTAGACATTGCTTGTACAGCCACTCCGCACATAGAAACAATACTATCAATCCAAAATGATCCTATTCATCATGCCCTTAAACTATGGATAATGAATTTAAAATATTTAAATCGACAAGACCTATCCAAACAAACCATTGACAGTTTAGTTCAAAAAGTAATAGGAGATCAAATGAAAGGAAACTCATATCAAAAAATGGCGGCAATTCTAAAGGAAATACAAAAGAAGTCACCTGTAAATTTATTGCCATTCCTCAAAGAATGCGAAATAGAACTTGAAAAGTATCGACAGATTTGTGTGAAAGGCTGGATTACAGACGACTTTAATATTTAAAAAGTATATGAAAATTAAGAGGGATTAAAATGGTATATCAATTTAGAATTATGACACAAGAACAAGCTGAAAATAGGATGGGAATCAGTTTTAAGAATTAAGCGGCAAGATGTCAGTTAAAACATACAAAGAAGATAGGGGGGAAATTGATTGCAACAACTAAATCAAATAATAGATAAATTAAAACTTAACGTGCTTTCAATTGAAGATGTTCCAGATTCTTTTAGCTCAACAGTATATAAAATAAAGCAAATTAATCAACAAATAGTATATCTGAAAATACCCTATTCTAAAGTAAAATTAGTACGTGAATATGAAGCGTTAGAGATACTAAGTGAGGCGCTGTCAGTACCTAGACTATTAGCATATTGGGAAGGGAACGATGATATACCAGGCGCGCTTCTATTATCTGCAATTAAAGGAGAACCTCTTTCCGAAAAAGTAGATGAAAAACTAGCTTTTGATATTGGCGTTAACCATGCAAAATTACATCAAGTAGCTCCACCAAAAAACTATTCCTATAAGGGAATTTCAAATGTATACGATCAATGGTCCACATTTCTTGAGAACCAATTTTACAGTTTTGCCGAAGATGTAAAAGATGTGATTCCTGAGGCTTTATATGAACAATCACTAGAACTATTTGAAGAGCAGAGTAAATTGCTTCCTCATCCAGATGGACCTAGCTTTATACATATGGATTTTCGTCCAGCAAATATAATAATCCATGAAAATCAAGTTTCAGGAATAATAGATTTTGAGAGTGCTCGCTTTGGTTCGACGGAAATGGATTTTACAAAAATTAACCGCGATATTTTTATGAAAAACCCAGGCACTTTAGAAGCTTATCAAAAAGGATATCAAACAATTCGCCAGCTGATAGATTTAGAAATTGTACTACCGTTTTATCGCTTTACGGATGCATTCAATTCGATTGGTTGGTGTAAAAGGCGTGGTATCCAAAAACATCAACAATTTTTTGACGAAAATTATGTTATTTTAAGATCTATCCTAACTAATGAAAGTTAATTTCATTGTTTGCAGTTGTTCTTACATTCTTTTGTGGATGGTTATCTGCTAGCTTAGTGAATACAAAAGGATATGCAATCTTGCACATCCTTTTTTCTTAGTCTAATTCTGGACGTACCCATAATTTAGAAAAGTCTACATAGCCAAAATGCTTAATGTTAATATTCATCAAATCTGCGGAAAAAGGTATTTGCCGTTTTGCATAATAGAGGGGAACAATAATGGATTGATCGATTAATTCTTTTTCTACCTTTAGATTTAAATCAGTCCATTCTTCAAATGGGGTATGTATATATTCCTCTAAATAACTTGCTAATTTCTTTTCTTTTTTGAGAATGCTAGCTAATTTTGAATACCCATTCAGTAGGAAAAAGAAAAATGAAAAGTTTTGGTTCATCTCAAATACTTCACCATGTATAAAAAGATCAGCTTCTTCGTTTGCACTATTATTTATCACTGTATCCTTAAAAGACACCCACTTCGTTACAACTGGAACGCCTTCCTCTTCCAATAGATTTTTCAACCACAATGTCGTATTTTCTGTGTAATTTACTAATTTTAAAACAAGAGGTTCCCCAAAATCTGGCTTTCTTGTCTTAGGGATAGGGTAGCTTTGACTTTTCCCAATGAGACAGCCTTTATGATTTGGCAGTTTACGAGAACTTGTTAGGGCAATTTCATGTCGTTTTTTCGCAATAATATAATGTAGATAATCACGAATTTCCTTCCGTTGTATCGCAGAATTTCTAAATGTATTCATCATAACTATTCCAAAACCAGAATCGCTTTCTACTTGAAATGTTGAGTGATTCTCTTCTAGTGCTGAGGATCGATACACTACATCAAACTCCTCTGGAACTTGTACAAATTCAATCATGTCGAGTAAAGGTCTTTCTCCAAAAAAATCCTTAAACACTACTAAAGTTGTTTTCTTTTCATCGTTTTCCTCCATGTAAAAACAACCTGTGCCAACCAATCCACTTTTAGTTTCTTTATAAATGCTTGCATTCATCGTACCAAGCATCTGCAGACAATAACTACATCCAGTAGGAAAATGAATATCGATTACGAGTGGTGCTGCTACTTTTATTTGTTGTATAGGTTTCCAGAGTAGTTGGTATTGCGGATAGTTACGTAATTTATCTAAGCAAGTTACTACATCTTCAGCGGTTAATATAGAACCATCATGGAATTTAATCTCTTTTTTTATATAAAGTCGAACTTTAGTAGAACTGACATCCCAACTATGAGCTAATTCAGGTGAAACGAAGCCCTTTTCATCAACGGCTACCAATCGATTATATAAATTTGCAACCAGGCTGGCGCTATTAACATCGGCAGCCTCTAATGGATGTATGGTCAAAAAAGGGTATCTTCTAGGAATGACAAGCTTATCATTAGTTGATTGATCGTATCCAAATTTTGTTCTAAATTTATTCATCAGACGAAGTTTACTGTCTGGTGACCAATCTAATACTAAATATTTACTGCTAAGTTCTACAGAATCTTCGTCAATCACTTTCATTACCTGTTCTTCAAAAATCGCTTCCACGTTTTTTAGCCATTTAAGTGTAGAAACATTCCCTCTTCCATGACCAGAAATGTATTTTAGCCATCCCTCTTTGGTCCACTTTTGTAAACAACGAGCAGTTTGTTTCGGGCTTAATTGAAGTAAATCGGATATTTCTATCTGTTTAATACTACCTGAAGAGACGGACTGCCATAAAGTCAGTAAATGTTTATCCATTATAGGCCTCCTGTTAAAAGTGGACATAAGTATTGGAAGTGTCCATTTATAGTTAGTTGAGTCTAGTTTAATATACATAAGACAGAGGAGGTTGACAACATGTCTTGGAAAAAGTATCCACAAAACATTAAAGTGCGATTAATTACATCATTTTTTAATCGTGCGGTTTCATCAGCGGTAATGCCTTTTATGGCCTTATTTTTTGCTCAAGAGTTAGATAAGGTGTGGGCTGGTGTCTTTTTAATTTTTACAGTTATCATCAGTTTTTTTGTGAGTTTGATAGGTGGCTATATTTCGGATCGTTTTCCACGAAAACGTGTGCTAGTGCTTACGTCATTTTTAAGTGGTTTCATGTTTTTCTTCATGACTTTAAGCTTAATTCCAAATGATAATATTATTTGGCTATTTGCTATTGCGTATGTTGTCTACATCATTACCAGCAGTCTTGGTCGACCGGCGATGCATGCTATAATTATTGATTCCACTACGCCTGAAAATAGAAAAGAAGTGTATGCACTCGATTATTGGCTAGTAAATTTATCTATGGCTAAAGGAGCGGCACTTGGTGGCTTACTTTACATAAATCACCAAATGGAGCTATTTGCATTGCTAACTCTTACTTCAATAATCCTTCCAATCGCTTATAAGATTTGGTTGATTGATGAACATACACACACCTTAGAAAAGCGTTATGAAAATGTATTTATTGATTTATTTCAAAATTATAAAGTGGCTTTTCAAGATATCCCTTTTGTTAAAGTGGTAGTGGGTTCTATGTTTATCTTTTCCGCTGAATTTACATTAAATAGCTATATTGGTGTCCGATTAGCTGAAACGTTTCAAGCGGTTCAAGTTGGAGCGTTTGAGCTAGTCGGTGTACGTATGTTAAGTATACTTAATATAGAAAATATGCTGCTCGTGGTTTGCTTCACATTTTTGATCAATAGGTTTACTGATCGGTTCAGCAAGCAAAGGGTATTATTGATTGGTCTGATTATTTACAGTATCGGATACATTACGGTGACTTCAGCAAACACTTGGTATATGCTGATTATGTTCAATCTAATTGCAACAATTGGCGAATTAGTTTACTCCCCGGTTAGAAATGCAGAGCAAGCAAATATGATTCCTGCAGATAAAAGAGGATCCTATTCTGCTTTTTCAAATATTTCGTTTAGCGGAGCGGATTTAATCGCTCGATCAAGCATCATCATCGGTGCTTTTTTAATCCCTACAATGATGTCCGTTTATATTGGCATTATTTTAATGACTGGAATTTTCTTTGTGTACACTGGTCTATTTATGAAACTAAATACTTTTATAAAAAAAGAATTAACATAATTGATTTAATAAGTACTCTACTCTGTTCACGTGTAGCTACGAAGTAAAAAAAGGGTTTATTGTTTGATACATCGAATATAGTAGTGTTCCGAATTGGGAATAAGCGATTAAAGGGAGAAGTGGTAATATGGATTTAAACATAGTATCTAAAATTTCCATTGTTAATACATTAGACAATTTGGATTGGGACGAGTTAGAGCAACTTTTTTTAGCGGTTGAATGGGAGGGCTTTCCTAAGCATAAACTTCAACAAGCTTTTAAGGTTAGTTATTTAGTTTCACTTGCTTATTTAGATGGTAGGTTAGTCGGATGTGGAAGGGTAGTTACGGACGGAGTCTTTTATGGAAGTATTTATGATATTATTGTTCATCCAGAATTTCAAGGTATAGGCATAGGTAAAATGGTCATGACAGATTTATTGACAAAGTGTAGTGATATTTTCTTTCTTCATTTAACAGCAACGCATGGTAGAGAAGGATTTTATGAAAAACTTGGGCTTCGAAAGCATAAAACAGCGATGGGCAGATACACACATCCTGCCCCTGCTAAAGCTTATTTGGAAGAAATAGCAGACACAAAACAGTAAACTTGGAGAGGAAAAGGAACGATATGACCGAAACGATACAAGAGTTAAAGAGCCGGGTACAATATTTAGAGGCATTTCCAGTTATGAATCAGTTGCGAACCGAGTTAACAGAAGAGACATATCTGGTGTTACTTGAAGAAATGAAAAAAGATGGATATACCTTATACGCTCTATATAAAGATTGTGAAATTGTTTCTTTAGCTGGTTTTAGCTGGAGAACTAATTTTTACAACAAACGACATATTTTCATCTATGATTTGGTAACTGATTATTCACACCGTTCATTTGGATACGGAGAGAAATTATTAAGTTTCTTACATAGTTTTGCGGAAAGAAATGGCGCTGAATATGTGGCACTAGAATCAGGCATACAGCGAAGTAATGCTCATCGTTTTTATGAAGAAAAACTAGGTTATGATAAATGGTGTTTTTCTTTTAGGAAGTCTTTGCAAACCAAATAACTTTTATATGATGAAAATGGAAGCATTAATGGGTTACCGATCAAATAATTGATCAGTAACTCTTTTTATTGATTTGATTATATGTTTAATTATCGATAATCATTGAAAATAATTCTATTAAGCGACAAAATATACGTTTAGAAAGGAATGGAGCAACATGAAAAGAGTAGACGTGACCTATGTCCTTTTGTTTGATGACATTGAGCAGAATGTATTGATGGTAAAAAATATAGGCACAGGAGACTCTTACTATACACTCCCAGGAGGGGCAGTTGAAAAGGGAGAAACGCTTAAGGAAGCTGCTGTACGTGAAGTGAAGGAAGAAACAGGATTAGATGTGCAAGTGGATGGCGTTTTCTCTGTAGGTGAAGCTTTTTTTGAAGAAAGAGGACACCATGCTATTTTCTTTACTTTTACCGGTAAAATAATTGGTGGAGGGATAAACATATCATTGCCAGAAGAAATTGAAGAAGTAATATGGATGGATGTTAAACAAGCCGAAAAGTATATACATATTTCCAGTGAAATTGAAGGATTGGTAAAAGACAAAAATACAGTGCCATATATTCTTAGAAAAAGGGATAACTTTTGATGTCTGGTATTCAAGTGAGATCAAATAGGTATATAATAAAGTTATATCAAAAAAAGGTGGCAGAATTGTGAACAATAGATTATTACCAATAAATATTACTGGCACAGATGCTCTAAATAGTATTGGTGAAAATATTATTATTGCAGATATAAACTACAAAATTATTTGGTTAAATACTTATGCGAGGAAATCACTTAATTCAATAGCTCCATGGTATGATCTTTCCAATTCAGATGATTTTATTGGCATGAACATGGATTTCTTTCATAAAGAGCCTAGTCACCAGCGACAAGTGATGTCTGAAATAAAAAATGGCCATAGAGCGAGGATCAATATAAAAAATAACTTTATTGCTGATATTGTCATAACACCAATTAAGAGTATACGGAATCAGGATCAGGAGATTGAGGGTTACATGGTAATGCTCATGGATGTTACAAGTGAAGCGGATGAAGCAAGGAGATTGGAGGATAAAGTCAGTGAATTATCTACTCCAATACTACATATTTGGGATAACACGATAGCTCTTACGCTTGTAGGGGAGTTTGATGTAGTTCGAGGAGAGACACTAATACCTATTGTATTAGAGGAATGTATCTCAAAAGGTATAGAATTTGTTATGGTTAGTCTCAGTGGTATAGGAAATTTTGATGATAGCGTGAGGCAAATCCTTCAAAAATTACATGATTGTTTAAGATTATTAGGCGTACAATGCATTATAGTTGGTATTAAGCCTGAATTGGCAGTTAGAATTGGAACGTTAGGAAATATAGCTATTTTTGTAGATGCACATCAAGGTTTAAAGCATATTATGAAGCTGCAAGAAAACCGTTCCTTAAACTAAAAATAAGTTAATTCTATGTTCACTTTTTATCCTATTCAAAATACAGGGAGCTTGGAGATCTCTTTCCCAGCTCCTTTTTTATCTGCATTTTACATCAACCATTATCTTTAACTTAGCCAAAAGTTAAAAAACTATATGGATTTATTCTCTTGTATTTTATTGTTCCCCTTGGGAATCTTAAGTACAAAAGGTTTTTGAAGACGACTGGAAGGCGGGAAGTAAATGAAGAAAGCGGTATTTTTGGATAGAGACGGTGTCATAAATGAAGTTCTATCAGATAGGGTTAAATTTGTGAACAGACCTAAGGAGCTTTATTTTCTACCGGGAGTGCCAGAAGCAATTAAGAAATTGAATGCTTTCTTTGATTACATATTTGTTGTAACAAATCAAGGCGGTGTTGGACTTGGATTTATGAAAGAATCACAGCTCCAAAACATTCATGACTATATGATTGCAGAACTCAACAAAAAAGGAGCAATTATTCATGAAGCGGTTTATTGTCCACATAAACCGAAAGCGGGTTGTGCTTGTCGTAAGCCAAATAGCAAACTAATAGAAAATCTTAGTCAAAAATACGATATTGATTTACAACAATCTTACATGGTTGGAGATACTGATACGGATATTATTGCAGGGAAAAAGGCAGGCACAAAAGGAGTATACTTAGGTAAAAGTGATCCGCTTGCTGATGCCGTATTCCCTGATCTAATAACTGCAGCTGACTGGATTATTAAAGATGCAACTTCGAGAGAAAGTCGGATTTAAGTTCGGCTTGTGAGGGTAAAGAAGACTAATAAAAAGACGAAGAAGAAAAGGAGATACGATGACACAGAAAAAAGAAATAAACAAAACGGGATGGAATTTCGATAATAGTTATACTCGTCTACCAGAAGTGTTTTTTACAAAACAAAACTTAAACGCAGTGCGTGCACCAAAGATAACGATTTTAAATGATCAACTTGCGAAATCATTAGGGCTAGATGTCCAGTCATTAAAAAGTGATGATGGAGTAGCCGAGCTTGCAGGTAACAAAGTACCAGAAGGAGCCATGCCTATCGCCGAAGCATATGCGGGACATCAGTTTGGACATTTTAACAAGTTAGGAGATGGACGGGCTACACTACTTGGGGAACAAATTACACCTGCTAATGAGCGTTTTGATATTCAGCTTAAAGGGGCAGGAAGAACACTGTATTCACGTGGGGGAGATGGTAGAGCCGCTCTTGGACCAATGTTAAGGGAGTATATCATTAGTGAAGCGATGTTCGGTCTTGGTATACCTACTACCCGAAGTCTGTCCGTTGTGGCAACAGGAGAACCAATTATCCGTGAAACAATACTGCCCGGAGCTATTTTAACTCGAGTGGCTTCAAGTCATTTGCGTGTTGGTACTTTTCAATACGCTGCAAGATGGGGCAGTATAGAGGAGCTTCGTACGTTGGCTGACTATACAATACAACGGCATTTTCCAGTAGTTGAAATGGATGAAAATAGGTATCTTTCTCTTCTTCAGGAAGTAATCAAGCGACAAGCGGAGCTGATTGCCAAATGGCAACTCGTTGGTTTTATTCATGGAGTGATGAATACAGATAATATGAGCATTAGTGGAGAAACAATCGATTATGGTCCTTGTGCTTTTATGGATGTGTATGACCCAAAAACGGTATTTAGTTCCATTGATACACAGGGGCGCTATGCATATGGTAACCAACCAAATATTGGTGGATGGAATTTAGCTCGCTTTGCAGAAAGTTTATTGCCATTGCTTCATGAAAACCTAGAGGAATCGTATAAATTGGCCGAAAAAGCGCTTCAAGCTTTTCCTGAACTGTATTATGCCCATTGGCTGTCAGGGATGCGAGCAAAATTAGGATTATTTGATGAAAAGGCAGAGGATGAAGCACTTATCGAAGAACTCCTCGGGATAATGCAAAAGTATCGAGCGGATTATACAAATACATTCAGAGCATTAACTTTGGATAAAATGGAAGACACCATTTTATTTGGGAAGAAGGAATTTAACAGCTGGTATGAACAATGGCAAGAAAGATTAAATGCTCAGGATGAATCAAGAGAATCCGCATATCAGTTTATGCGTAAAAGCAATCCAGCAGTAATACCACGCAACCACCGTGTAGAAGAAGCTTTAAGTGCAGCTGAGCAAGGAGATTTAACAGTAATGGAGCAACTTTTGAAAATTCTATCTGATCCTTTTGCGTATTCTCAAGAACAAGTTGATTACACTACATTGCCTGTGCAATCTGATTGTAAGTATCAAACTTTCTGTGGAACGTAATGTGAAATTTCCAACTTTCTTAAGTAATAAAACAGAGTCAGTACCCAATGAAAAATAGTCTTAATTTTGGAAGGATGCCTGTACACTTGGCATTCTTTTTTTATTGAAACTTTCGAAATAAATAATGAAAAGGAACATACATTCCCTTTTGGTGTTATAATAAAGTTATAACTAGAGGGAGGTCTAACATGATTCTTACTAATATAAATATTAAAGAGCGTATGCAACATTATCAAGTTCAGGGTTTAGGCATTACAGTTATTGAAAGGAGTCAAATTAGTATGACAGAATGCTTCGGTTTACTTGAAGCAGGAACTAATAAAAATGTAGAACATAATTCTCTCTTTAGTGCAGCTTCCATTAGTAAATTTTTTACGTCTATTCTAGTGATGAAACTCTCTGAACAAGGAATTCTTGATTTAGATGAAGATGTAAACAAGAAACTTTCCTCTTGGACAGTACCTGAGAGTGGCTTAACAAAAAATAACAAAGTGTCATTACGAAATTTACTTAGTCATCAATCGGGGATAACGGATCCGGAGGGGAGCTTTACTGAACTTTATATGGGACAAGACCATCCTTCCATGGTTGAACTATTAGAAGGTAGTACATCATATTGCAATATACCTATTGAAGTGAAGGAAGAACCAGAGTCCAAATTTCAATATTCAGATGCAGGTTTTTGTATAATACAACAATTAATAGAAGATGTCACAGGCTTATCATTTAGGCAAGTGATGGACGAACTTATTTTTCAACCATTAAATATGCCAAATAGTACACTAGCTACCATAATACCAGAAGGAAAAAGTGATTTTTTTTCCTGTGGTCATAACAAGAATGGGGAGGTTATCGTGGGAAAGTATCCTATATATCCTTATCCAGCAGCCTCTGGTTTATGGACGACACCTTCAGATTTAGCTATCTTACTTATTGAATTAATGAAATCGTTAAACGATGAAAGTAGTATTGGACTTTCTGCAAGTAAGGCAAAGGAGATAATAAGTCCACAAGGATGTGCCGCTTGGACTGGACTTGGCTTATTTTTAGAAGGATCGGAAAGACAAGTTGAAATTTCCTTGCTTGGTTGGGGTGTTGGTTTCCAATGTATGATGGTGGCTAATCCATATTTAGAAAAGGGTTTGGTCATTATGACCAATACAGATTTAGGCGTTCATCAATTGAAAGGAATAATTGGTGAAGTATATAATTCTCTTATTATACCGACTTAACGAAGTGGAAAAGAAGGATGTAGCCATATGTGCATCCTTCTTTATATGAATTCAAATAGCAATAAGTAGACGATGATCTACATCGGTAAACAAGTACAATTAAAGTCTTATTCTATTATTTCGCTAAGAACAGGATGCTCCCAATAGCTATCTGCAACTGTGTTAAGATTGCTGATTTTAAAATGTTGAAAGTTTATTTTGTCTAATGTTTCTCTACTAAGTAGCACAATCATCACGTCTTCAGTCTTTACGTTGCCAAACGGATCCGTGAGTGGTGCTTGAACGATGAAATTAGCCTGGTTTACATCTGGACGAGATTTCATGGATTGCATATAATCAAAAGCTGTAGTCAACGAAGCATGTTTGAGTGTTTTCGCAGTTAAAACTTTGTTTGCCACTACAATTACTTCCACGACCCCATCTTCATATTCAGCAGATATCATCGTATTTTCTTTTTCTTCCTTTGTGAATCCGAATCTTTTTTTGATCAAATGTGCTGCAATTACATCTGGTTTCGGCTTGTTCTCCACTATTTTTTCCTTCACTGCTTCCTCTTGAAAAGCAGCTGTAATCGCGTCTGCTCTTTTCATCTTAGCTTGGTCGCTGTCATCAAATGCGTTTTCAATAATGCCTACTGCTAAAATAATTATTAATATAATAAACCACCATTGTTGATAAAAAGGATCCTTCGTATTTTCTGCCAAAGTAAATCTCCTTTCTTACTGGGACAAGTCTTTTATTGTATGCAAAGAGACTAGAAAATATTTTATCCCGTAAAAGCCCGACGTCCATGTAGCAACGTCCCCACTAGCACGTCCTGTGCGTCGCCCCCCTGATTGAAATTTCACTTTATTTGATTTGCATGTTTATGTCACGATGTGATATAGTCATAATACGACATAGTCATGGTATGACATATAAGAGGGTGAATTAGTGGAAAAAGTGATTAAGAAATATGTGCCGATGACAGAAACGGCATTTTATATATTGCTTTCCTTAACTGAACCAAGGCATGGGTACGGCATTATTAAACGAGTTGAAGAAATGACGGAAGGTCGGCTTACATTAGGCTCTGGTACCATTTATGGTACATTAACTAAAATGCAACGAGATGAAATTATTACCATCTATGCAGATGAAAAACGTAAAACTATATATGAAATAACTGATATTGGTAAGAAGCTGATGCGTGTAGAAATGAAGCGATTGAAAGAATTACACAACAATGTATTACGTTTCGAGGGGGACTTTCAATGATTGAAAAGAAAGTGAAGTGGCTTTGGAGCTACAATATCGAGAAAACGGAGCAATGGCTCTCCAAAATGGCAGGGGAAGGTTGGCATTTAACAAGCGTCAACCGGTGGACACGAACTTTTATCTTTGAAAAAGGGGAGTCGAAAGAAGTAATTTATCGTATTCAGTATGCTTTAAAGACTAATACCATTCCCAAAACTCTGCAAAAAGCAGGCTGGTCAGTTGCTCTATCTACCGGAAAATGGTTATTTCTAGTGAATGAAGAACAGACAGTACGGCTGTATCCAACAAGAGATGCTCTTGTGAAAAGAAATCGCACACATGCATACGTAATGAGCGCTATCGCTACTTTTTATATTTCCACATCGATGATACCAATAATTTTAATGTCAATTATTTCTTCCGTAATGAAAGATGAGGAAGCTCCACTTGAAAATTTATGGATGGTCATACTGCCTTTAACAGGAATTATAGCGATCGCTAGCTTTGCAATTTATGTATTTAGAGCGTATCGGCGTTTTGAAATTAACGAGATGGATGTAGCTATCGATACAATTCCCGTCGGCAAAAAAATGCGTAAATTCAGAGGAGCTTGGATGTATCAACTAGATGATACAAGAGAATGGTTAGAAGGTTTTGCAGAACAAGGATATGAACTGGAAAGTGTAAGAGCTTCCATTTTTACATTCAGAAAAACAAATCCTAATCATATCAAATATGAATGTATGTTCGAATATAAGGTACAGCCTTCCTATTTTGCAACGCATAAAGAAATGGGCTGGAAGCTTAAGTATTCCTCCAACATGACGCTATTAAATTATTCAATTTGGGCAAAACATTATGAAGAGGAAGAAGAGATCCCTCGTTTCTCCTATGATAAACAAGAACAAAGACAATCGATTAAACGAGCATTTAAAATGAATCTTGGCATGAGCATCTATCTTATCCTCATCCTATCCTTTTCTTTTTATATGAATATCCTAATTAAAGACGAATCTTTCGTTGCTTGGAGTTATGGCGGAGTGATGAGACCGTTACTATTTCTCGGATTATTATATTGGATTTATAAATTCGGTCAAATTTTACTCAGTTACCGAAAAACGATAAAGGCGTTAGAGCAATAAGCAAAAAACTATTGAACATAAATTTAAAAGCGGTATACGGGATTAATATCTGCTGAAAATAAAACGAAAATACCTATCGAACCAAATGGGTGCGATAGGTATTTTTGTAGATTCAGTGATAATATATTAAAAAGAACTCGATTAATAAACTGTATTAGTGGGTACACAGAGGAAAGTGAATGGGGTGTGATTTATGGTTTATGTAAAAATAATCATTCAAGTACTTATCATAGCTATGTTTATTTTTTATGTGAGTGGTCGATTGATGGGCTCGCAAATTAATCTAATGAAACGAATCATGTCCGTTTTTATTAGTGTAGCGTTTACTTCTCTTGTCTATTGGTATTCGTATTTGCGAGGTACTGATTTTTTAGAAGATGTTTATGTATTTATGGATGTACGTACGATTATTTGGATCGGCAGTATGTTACTTATTTCGATGCTCCTTTATCTCTTTTTCGAATTGTTTGATCCCATGGCAATCGGTGAAAAAGGGGAGCGTTTACCGAGGCAAAAATCACTGTTATTACGTTTGCGAAACCAGTGGAGAAGTCAAAAAAGATTGCGCCAGGTTGTACAAATTGCTGTGAAAAATGGAATTTCTCGAACGTTAAAATATGCAAGACATAGAGAAAACGACCATGAGTTAGCGATAGCTTTTCGAGATACGCTCGAGGAGTCTGGTGGAATCTTCATCAAATTTGGTCAAGTGCTTTCTACTCGCAATGATATCTTTCCAAAGGCTTTTGTTCAAGAACTAGGAACGCTTCAACAAAACGTACGGCCGCTTTCTAGCGAACAAGTAAAAACGATATTGGAAAAATCATTACCACATAAGATGGAGGAAGTGTTTTCACAATTTGATATGAACCCAATTGCGGCTGCTTCCATTGGACAAGTACATAGAGCAGTATTACGGAAGAACGAGGAACAAGTAGTCGTCAAATTACTGCGTCCGGATGTAAAAGATATGATGCGAGATGATTTGAATATATTAGTAGAATTTGCGCAATGGGTCTCGGATAAATCTACATGGGCAGAAAACTTAGGATTCAGAGAATTGGCGATTGGATTTGCAGCGAGTTTGCGCGAAGAAGTAAATTTTGATATTGAGATGCGGAATACGATGCAGGTGAAGACAGCCCTAAGAAATAGTCCGTACAAATTGAAGATTCCTCATGTCTATTCAGAGTTTAGCAACAATCAGTTAATTATCTCTGAATTTGTTCATGGACAAAGCGTTGCTACCGGAAATGCATTATTCACTACTTTGCAGGTAGATAGGGAAGAGTTTGCTCAAACCGTATTATTTTCTTTTTTTGAGCAAATGTTGTTTTCAGGGATATTCCATGCGGATCCACATCCAGGAAATATTTTTATCAATGAAGTAGATGGAACTCCTATTTTGTTAGATTTCGGAGCAGTTGGGCGATTAGCAGGTCCTCAGCAAGAAGGTATTAAGTTATTTCTGATGGGAATTCAGCAAAATGACGCAAATATTTTATACGATGCTATTACACAACTAGTAGAAGATCATGAACATATAGACCAAGCGAAAATGGAGCAGGCGATGGCTCAAATTTTGTTACGTATCTCGTATGTTCCACGGATACAAACGGACGAATTAATACATTCTTTTTTTGAAGTTATTCGAGATTTTGGTTTATCCTTCTATCCTTCGGTCGGCTTAGCATTACGCTCGTTTATCACTTTAGATGGGACGTTGCGTTTGATACAGCCTAATTTTAATTTATTTAATGAAGCAAAAGAATTCTCTAAACACTATATTACTTCCATGATTAAAAGACCGTTTAAAGAACCGCTTGCTACAAAAGAGAGATTGGAAGAAGAGTTAGCATTGTTATTACCTGCTCTTCGTAAGCTTCCTCGACGTGTGGATAAGCTTATGCAACGGGTAGAAAGTGGAAAAATTACGTTACATCACGATATATTCTCAGATAAAAAGAATGCGATGTTCGTGACACAATTGTTTTCCCGATTTGTATTATTGTTTGTTGGTATTACATTTGGCATCTTATCGGTATCGCTTTTAGCAATCGCACAATTCATCGAAGCACCATATGCAGTATATTTAAACAGTGCTGCGTATGTAGGGTTATTCTTATGTGCAGTGCTACTCGTCCGGTTATCGATTCAGGCGATACGATTGATGAAGCGAGGCTAGAGAAAAACGCAAGAAGGACTAGAACTCCTTCTTGCGTTTTTTGAGATTTAATTAGAATACTACATGAAATACTACACTTAGAAGATACCCCAATAGGATGAAAGTTGCGGCTGATCTAGTAGACATGACCTTTATATTACGTAGAATAAATTCATTTACACTGGTAATAGCAATAAGTCCAATAGAGATGCCTAAAAGGATACTTTGCGCCTTCATGTCGAGATGTATATGGTTGCCAATCCAAATAAACATACTAAAACAGAAAGATAAACTAATAAAACATAGGAATAGGTTTATAATTTTCTGACCCTGTGAAACAAATATAGAAGTAAGCGCAAAGCCTTCCGGGATATGATGCAAAATGGTAGAAGTTGTGATAGTGCGAGCGAAAGAAGAATCCTCTAGCAAATTTCCAATAGTTAAACTCAAGGGAATGGTATGTATAAAAAGAGCGATCGTTAGCAAATAGACAGACGGTTTATGTTGTTTAGAAGAGTGGAATGATGTATTCACTAGTGATAGAAATATAAATCCGATGAGTATTCCAAGCGCTATTCCAGGTAATTTGTATGCATTTATTGCAGATGGGATTAGATCAAGTGCCAGTATTCCTACTAAGAATCCTCCGCATAAAAGAGCCAAACCTCCATTGGAATGATGAAATATAGTGGCGATTAACCAAGCAATTCCAGCTCCGATAACCATACTTATAAAAAGAATTCCCCCGAAAACTAATGCACTCAATATATCATTCCCTTATTTAATATAAATTTGAATTCTATTTAAAAAATATATGCTAGTTATGTAGGCGTATGTATTCATGAACATAAATTTTCTTTAATGTAAGCATGAATATTTCCTGGCAAGTAGGATTGAAAAGTGCTCTTTCGGTTAACCTATGCTTATCGAAGATTCTCTTTCCTGGAGGTTTGTACATGACAAATTTAAAAGAGAAACCGAATCCTCCTAAGTTGATGAGTGAACTTAAGGAGCAACTAAGTCCTTCTTTTGATGTTTTGCTAATCCCTTTACAGCTAGAAGAAGAGGCAGCATTCCTACTTTATTTAAAAACGGCAGTAGACGGCGATAAGTTACAAAACATTATTATTAAGCCTTTTTTCGAAATGAAGTCGATGCAACATTATGGGTCCTATGTTCAATCATCGCCTGATATTCTAGAAATTAAATCAGAAGAAGCAATCCCACTTGAGCTTACAAAGGGAAGTGTCTTAATAGCGGTTCAACATCAATTTTTTCTAATAGATGTGAAGAAGGTAAACACCAGCACAGTCCAGCAAACACTAATGGAACCAACTGTATATGGACCTCAGCAAGCATTAAGCGAGGATATTCTTACCAACTTGAATATCATACGACACCGTTATAAGGAACCCACCCTGAAAATAGAAATCTTAGAGTTAAAAGATAAAACGCATAATGACATTGCTCTAATTTATGACGATCAAACTGTAAAGCCAGCCATCTTAAAAACAATTCGGAAAAGACTGGAAGAATTAGATTCCCCGCTTATTCAATCAGCGGGGGAGCTACAGCTATACTTAAATGGGAAGAGGTTTACTTTGTTTCCTACACTAATGCTCACAGAGAGGCCTGATCGCATTTGTTATAACTTGGATGCTGGGAAAGTTATTATAATGATTGACGGCAGTCCACACGCATTAATTGCTCCAGTCGTCTTTTTTGATTTTATGGTGTCCATGGAAGATAACTATCATTTGTTTTGGATTACTTCGTTTACGCTCGTACTTCGATATTTTGGTCTCGTGACCTGTTTAATATTGCCTGCTCTATATGTTGCCATTACTTCTTATAATCCGGATATTTTCCGAACGGAGCTCGCTTTAACTGTTGCGGGAAGTAGGATTGGAGTGCCTTACCCATCTTTTATAGAAGTATTATTTATGCTTATTTTCATGGAGCTATTAACAGAAGCGAGTATTCGTTTGCCAAAAGCCATAAGCGCAACAGCAACAACAGTTGGTGGTTTAATATTGGGTTCTGCAGCTACTGAAGCAGCGCTAACCTCTAATATCATGATCATCATTGTATCAGCAGTCGCTATCTCGAGCTTCGTTATCCCAATTAATGAGATGAGTTTTTCGATTAGATTTTGCAGGTATATTTTACTCGCTTTTACTACTTTTTTTGGTACAGTCGGTTTCATACTTGGTTTTTTAGGAATCATTATGTTTTTGATCAATAAGGAAAGCTTTGGTGAACCTTATTTAAAAATGTATTGGAAGAGTAGAAGGAGTGAAAAAGGGGTGAAAAGCGAATGAGTCGTTTTCTTTATTATTTTATTTTTTTAACGATGATTTCTAATATCGTAGCCTCCGTGCCTAAAGTTCTTTTGTTTGAAAGCAAAACTGGGGCAATTCCTTCTATGATAGCCGCTGTTTTTATTGGAACAGCATTTGTGTATACAATCGTTAAATTATTCAATGCGTTTCCTGGTAAAAGTTTCCCGGATATGTTGAAACAAAATACACCCAAATGGTTTGCTTACCCGGTGCTTTTTTACCTATTTTTATGTTGGTTTGGAGCTGGGCTAATTACGCTGATTACGTACGTATTTCTATTTATAACATTTTTCTCACCGGAAACATCCATTGTTGTAACGACTTTCGCCTTTGTTGTTGTTATATCTTTTGGCATATTGATGAAATCTAGAAGTATGTTGTATATGGCAGAAATTGTGCTCGTTTTATTTGTTCCTATAATTTTCTTTTTATTGATAAAATTTTATGTGAATCCCAAACTAGACTGGGATTTTATTAAGATTTCTATGATGCATATAAATCATGTTCCCTCTTATTGGGCCTTTGGTGCTGCTCTTTATATATTTGTGGGAATTGCAGATTTGGTCATTTTCAATGAACTTTTTACAAAAAAGCATAAAATGGGATGGAAACAAGTCCTGATTATTAGTTTATCAGGATCTGCTGTATTGTTTACTACTTTTTTTGTACCTATTGGGTATAACGGGGTGGAACAGATAGCAGAACTTACTTTTCCATGGATATCCACAAGTGATTCGATTCGCATGAAATATGGTTTAATAGAACGGGTTATTTTTATTTTTATCCTCTCTTTTTTAGGAATCGCTTTTGTAAGTTTATTATTGCATTGGCATGTGGCTTTAAAACTTTTGGAGAGTATTTTTCAATTTAAACGATTGAAATGGAAAGATAAAATGTTGGCTCCTTACATTTTTGTTGTTATATTTGGCATCATTTCTTTAGTTTTAACTAAAAAATTGACACAGTACCAGTTGTTTTCCTTATCCAATTATTTCTTTGGATCTTTACCTATTTTTTTCACCGTTTTAATCACTTCTTTAGTTATAGTGAAAAGGAGAGCAAAATTATGAAGCATCGATTCAAAAGTTTTAAAGTAATCGTTGTGGTAGTTATATACTTTTCATGTGTATCTATTTTAGCTGGATGTGGATTTAAAGACATTGATAAACGAGTTTTCGTGACTGGTATTGGTGTAGATCCTTCGGAAAAGGTAGATGGAGGATATAAAGTAACGCTCAAACTATCATTACCTGTCGCTTCTATAAAGTCGTCTACCGGTCCTAACTATGAATATCTAGTGTTCGAAGCAGAAACGCTTGCAGAAGCCATTCGGATTTTGGAGACGCATACCGATAAGGTGCTAGAATTCGGACATACCAAAATGATCGTTATTAACGAGGATTTATTGCATGGGAATACAAAGGACTTTATGGATTACTTTGTAAGACGGAGCGATATTCAGTTAATAGCATGGGTAGCAGCTGCTAAATCTTCTGCCGAATCTATTTTACGAGTTGAGCCGGCTGCGGAGTCTGCAGTATCCTCTACTCTTATAAACTTTTTTGGTAGTAGTGGTACGGATAGTCCTTTTATCACCTCTACTTTTCTTTATGAATTTAGAAGAAATATGTTGTCGGATGGGATAGACGCAGTAGTGCCGCTTGTAGAAGCATCAGAAGATAAAAAAGAGTTAATAGTCAATAAATCATTAGTTATCAAAGAGGAAACAAAACCACTCGAATTAAACGCAGAGGAATCAAAGTATTACAATACCATCGTAAATGGAATGAGTGGATTTAGCTATAAAGCAGAATCAGATGATTTAACATTAATCATTAATATGGAAAGAACAAAGATTCATTATAAAATTTTAATGGTTGATGAAAAACCAACTTCCATTGAGATGAACGTGAAAATGGTTGGCGTGATTGGTCAGTCGAATAAAAACCTATCCTTAAAAGACCTTAAGGAGTATGACCAGATAGCTTCGAAAACAGTGAAAAAAAAGATTAAAGATTTCCTCACTACCGTTCAAAAAGAAAATTTTGACCCAATAGGGTTCGGTTTAAGGTATAGGTCGATGGTGCTCTATGATAAGAACACGATTTCTGTATGGCAAAAAGCCTATCCAGATTTACCGATTGACGTAAGCGTAGAAGTAGAGCTTAAAGGTACGGGAGCAATTGAGTAAAAAAAATAAAATCCTCTTTCGATTATGAGAGAGGATTTTTCTTTTGGTATAAAATTCCAAAATTTTCATTTACGGAAAACTTTCTAGAAGAACTTTAGCGCGTATATTCTTTCTTCAGACTTCTTAGGAAGTTTCCCTTTCTAATGTATTCATTGTCCGTTAATATATAATTAAGTTAATTTTATTTACATAGGGGGAAGCGTGAGCGTTCATATGACAATAGATAAAATGAAACAAACAACATTTAATAGAGCAACACTGGGTGATTGGGAACAAGTAGCACTTAAATCATTAAAAGGGAAGACATTAGAGGCCCTCTCCACAAAAACTTTAGAGGATATCATTTTGAAACCGCTTTATTCATTAGCTGATGGGGCAAATATACCTGCTTCACAAACGGCCATTGTACGACAAGCGAAAAATTCTTCCGAATGGTCCATCGCGCAACTTGCAGAGGGTAGAACATCTGAGGAAGTGTTAGCGGATATAAAAGAATCGCTTGGAAAAGGCAATGATGTCATTCATTATAAAGTGGAAAAAGAACATGTATGGAGTGCTGAGCAAATAGAGGAATGGAAAGCACTATTAGCAGAATATAAGGCAATTTTAAATGTAACAGACAATCCGTCCTTTTTAGACCATTTCACGGAGTTAAATGGTTTAGTGAAGGGAGCAAAAAATGCTACTACTTTACATGCAAGAACGACTTTCTTAAATGGCTCAAGCATTCATCAAGCGGGAGGAGACGCTGTCAGTGAACTGGCAAGTGTTCTTGTACAAGCAGATGCACTTGCTCGTGAAACAAGCATAGGGGAGCTTGTTCAAAAGGCATTCGTTCAGTTTTCGGTAGATACAAATTTCTTTATGGAAATAGGAAAAATTCGTGCATTCCGTGTCCTTTGGCAAGCTTTTGGCGAAGGATTTGGACAAGCGAATCTAGAAGCAATTCCTGTGCATGTGGAAACTTCTCTGCGTTCATTTTCTGTACTAGATGCATATGTTAATATTCTTCGTGCAGGAAATAGTGCGCTTGCCGCGGTGCTTGGAGGAGCAGACAGCGTAACAACATACCCACATGATTATTTAACAGAAGTTACACCGACATCAAATCGAATCGCACGTAATATGCAGCTCGTATTTAAAGAAGAAACGCATATTCAGCGTGTAATTGATGCAGCTGGTGGGTCTTACTATGTGGAGAGTTTAACAAAAGAATTAGTGGAAAAAGCATGGGCCAATTTTTTAGAGTTAATGAAGGAAGAAACGCTAGAAGTTAGAGAAGCAAAGCTTTTAGCTCGAGCACATGAAAAATGGGAGCAGCAGCTTGCTTTACTTGCTACTCGTAAAAAATCGCTTATCGGTACAAATATTTACGCAAATCCAGCTGATGTATTACCTGAAGCTATTAAACAGATAGATTATAAACGTCTTGCCGAACCATTCGAACAGCTAAGACAAGCATTTCAACAAAAACCATTGAACACTGCTATTATTCCATATGGTTTATTAAAAGAATATAAAGCGCGAATGGATTTCGTTAGCGGTTATTTAATCGCATTAGGTATTTCTCCAACTATTGCACCGGAAAATTTAAAACCGTTCGATTTACAAAAGTGGATCGATGAACAACGTATTGACTATGTCATCTTCGTTGGAAATGATGAGCAAACGGCAGGTTTAGTTCCTGCATTATTGAATGAGCAATTGTCTGTTCCAATGGATGTAGCAGGCAAATTCGAGGAGTATGAAGACTGGTTAGAAGCTGGTTTGTCTGGACGCATTTTTGCCGGACAATCATTACTTGAAAAGGGACAACAATTGCTAGCACTTGCGCAAAAGGAGGATTCCAATGTCAAAGCCTAATTATTCAGCCGTTTCTATCGAAAAACTAATAGAAAAATCAACGAATAGTCAACAACAAGTAAATTCCTTTTTAACAAATGAAGGAATTGAGCTAAAAAAAGTATACGAAGAATCTGACCGAAGCAATGTGCAGCATTTAAATGATTTACCCGGAATCGCACCAAATACACGGGGACCTTATCCAACGATGTATGTGGCAAAACCATGGACTGTGCGTCAATATGCTGGATTTTCAACAGCGGAAGAAAGTAACGCTTTCTATAGAAGAAACTTAGCAATGGGACAAAAAGGTTTGTCGGTAGCATTCGACTTACCAACTCACCGAGGTTACGATTCGGATCATGAACGAGTGACAGGGGACGTTGGAAAAGCGGGAGTTGCTATCGATTCTGTAGAAGATATGAAAATACTCTTTAGTGGTATTCCACTCGACCAAATGTCTGTGTCAATGACGATGAATGGGGCCGTTTTACCGATTCTAGCATTTTATATTGTCACTGCTGAAGAGCAAGGAGTAACTCCAGAGAAGCTTGCAGGGACAATTCAAAATGATATTTTAAAAGAATACATGGTTCGAAACACGTATATTTACACACCAGATATGTCGATGAAAATAATTGCAGATATTTTTGCATACACTGCCAAGTATATGCCGAAGTTCAACTCGATTTCGATTTCTGGTTATCATATGCAAGAAGCGGGAGCTACTGCAGATATTGAGCTTGCTTATACGCTAGCAGATGGTTTGGAATATGTTCGGACAGGTTTAAAAGCCGGTATTGAAATTGATTCATTCGCACCAAGACTATCATTCTTCTGGGCAATCGGTATGAACTATTTCATGGAAGTAGCAAAAATGCGTGCTGCACGTAGAATTTGGGCACAAATGATGGCTAGCTTTGACCCAAAAAATCCAAAAACATTAGCGCTACGTACACATTCTCAAACATCCGGCTGGAGTTTAACGGAGCAAGATCCATTTAATAATGTAACGAGAACTTTAGTGGAAGCAAACGCCGCTGCAATGGGACATACACAATCACTTCATACGAATGCCCTAGATGAAGCGATTGCACTTCCAACGGACTTTTCTGCTCGAATTGCACGAAATACGCAGCTATTTTTGCAAGAAGAAACGAATATGACAAAAGTAATTGATCCATGGGGCGGTTCGTATTATGTGGAAACACTGACAAACGAACTGATGGAAAAAGCTTGGGCACTAATCGAAGAAATCGAAGAGCTTGGCGGCATGGCTAAAGCAATCGAAACTGGACTGCCGAAGATGAAAATTGAAGAAGCGGCTGCGAAAAAACAAGCACAAATTGACTCTTCCAAAGAAATCATTATCGGTGTCAACAAATATCGTTTAGAACAAGAAGATGCTATTGATATTTTGAATATCGACAATACAGTCGTGCGTCAAAAACAAATGGAACGCTTGGCAGAAGTAAAAGCAAATCGCGACGAAGAAGCAGTACAAAAAGCACTTAAGGCCATAACTGAAGCAGCAAAAACAGGGGAAGTAAATCTATTAGCAGCTGCGGTGGATGCAGCTAGAAAACGTGCAACGATCGGAGAAATCTCCGATGCTATTGAATATGTGGCCGGAAGACATAAGGCGGTGATTCGTTCCGTGAGCGGCGTATATAGTGCAAACTTTAGTGATGCAGAGGAAATTGAAGCAGTCAAACAAATGGCAGAAGATTTCCGAGATAACGAAGGAAGACGTCCTCGTATTCTGATCGCCAAAATGGGCCAAGATGGGCATGACAGAGGTGCTAAAGTCATTGCAACAGCATTTGCAGACTTAGGATTCGACGTCGATATTAGCCCCTTATTTCAAACACCGGCTGAAACGGCGCAACAAGCAGTGGAAAATGATGTCCATGTAGTAGGGGTAAGTTCATTGGCGGCCGGTCATATGACGCTTGTTCCCGCTTTACGTGAAGAACTCGCAAAATTAGGTCGAGAAGATATTTTAATCGTGGTTGGCGGAGTAATCCCTGCACAAGATTATGCATTTTTACGTGAAAATGGAGCTTCTGCAATTTTTGGCCCTGGTACAGTTATTCCTGTTGCCGCTCAAAAAGTCATCGAAGAAGTATATAAACGATTGGGTTATGAGGAAGAAGAAGGCTAATGGCTGAATCGAGAAAAAATAAGGAAACTTCGATGCATGTCATGAGTGGGATTAAATCGCAGCATGATGGTATGGGAAAAGCGATTGTAAAGAAATTTACGAAAAAGAAAAAGCTTGTTATCGATGAAGAAGAGTATATTCGTGAAATCCGTAATGGTTCAAGACTACACTTAGCAAAAGCGATAACGTTTATCGAAAGTACAGTAAGTGATCAGCAAGCAATTGGTCAGCAATTATTAAAACAACTTCTGCCCCACACAGGAAACAGTATCCGGATTGGGATAACTGGTGTTCCGGGAGCGGGTAAAAGTACATTTATCGAAGCCTTTGGAAAAATGCTCTGTAACCAAGGCTATAAAGTGGCGGTACTTGCGATTGACCCGAGTTCTTCTTTAACTGGTGGAAGTATTCTTGGCGATAAAACGCGGATGGAAGAGCTAGCGAAAAACTCTAATGCATTTATTAGACCGTCTCCATCTGCTGGTACGCTTGGTGGTGTTCACAAAAAATCTCGCGAAACGATGCTTTTATGTGAAGCAGCAGGATACGATGTCATTTTAGTGGAAACAGTAGGCGTTGGACAAAGCGAAACGATTGTTCGGGGGATGGTTGATTTCTTCTTACTTCTAGCTTTGACTGGGGCAGGAGACGAATTGCAAGGTATGAAAAAAGGCATAATGGAGCTTGCCGATGCTATTATTGTGAATAAAGCAGACGGGGCGAATGAAAAACTTGCAAAAAAAACAGTGGCAGAATATAAACAAATACTTCACTTTCTAGCACCGTCTACACCCAATTGGACGACACCAGCACTAGCAGTTTCCTCCCTATATAAAAAGGGACTTGATATCGTGTGGGACACAATTTTGTCTTTCCAAAAAAGTATGCTAGAAAACGGTGTTTGGGTTCAGAGAAGAAAAGAACAGACCGTTGATTGGTATAAAACAATGATCATCGACCGGTTGTATGATGACTTTTTCTCTTCTAATGAAAAGAAACAATCGATGAAGGAATTAGAACAATTAGTAAGGGGCGAACAAATCACTGTTTCACAGGCAGTTGATGAGTTATTTTCCTCGAACTCTAAACAATAATCTGATAAGATAATACTAGTTTAACTTTATGCAGCAAGGTCTAAAACCTAGCTGCATAAAGTTAAGCCTCCGGCGGATGTCACAGATTTTGAAAGGAGTTAATTGAGCTAGCCCAATTCAAAATCTAGACGCAAATACGCAGAGGCGCATTTGATAGGAGGAGTGTTGAACAATGAATATGGATTTTAATTTATTGATGAATGATATGGTTATGCAAGCACGTGGAGAAATGGAAACTAGTGGTTATGAGCAATTAACAACACCAGAAGAAGTAGATGCGGCTTTATCTCGTCCAGGTACAACACTCGTAATGATTAACTCTGTTTGTGGATGTGCAGGTGGTATCGCACGACCAGCAGCAGCTAACGCAATTCATTACGATAAACGCCCGGACCATCTGGTAACAGTATTTGCTGGTCAAGATAAATTAGCAACACAACAAGCACGTAATATTTTTGGTGAAGAACATTTACCTTCATCCCCATCATTTGTATTATTAAAAGATGGACAAACAGTAGCAGAAATCGGTCGTCACGAAATCGAAGGGCACGCTCCAACATCAGTTATTACACATCTTCAAGGACTATTTGAAGAACATTGTGAAGAAGTTTAATACAAGTATAAAACAGCGAAGGCATTTAAATATGCTTTCGCTGTTTTTTTGAGCATTCAAATGGAGAAGATAGGGAGTGCAAAAATGAGAAAGATAACCTTAGCAAATGGACAAATGATAGAAGTGGAGTGTTTAAGTTGTACGATAACAGGGGGACTGATTCAACCCGATGGTGGTGTAATAGTCGAAACAGAACACTTCCATGCACACCAAGATGTTGCCTATCCTATTAAAGGTTTAGTCATTTTGGCATCGAAGCGTCATTTCAAGTGTTTGGATGAAATGACGGAAGATGAACAAATCGATTATATACAAATACTAACAAAGATCAGAAAAGCTCAACGAGAAGTTTTAGGCATCGATCATGTTTATTATTTTTACAATGAAGACACAACTCATCATTTTCATACTTGGATGGTACCACGTTATGAATGGATGGACTCCTCTGGACGTTCTGTAGAATCGGTAAGACCAGCACTGCTTTATGCTAGAAATGAAATGAATGAAGAAGCAAATCTAAATGAGGTGATTAAAGGTATTAATGCTTTGAAAAAAGGATTTGGTAAGTAATGAAAAAAAGTATTGATTTAGGAAGTACAATTAACTTAATTTTTGAATTGAAAAATTAAAATACAAAAATTATTCTTTGAAGAAGTATTTTATCTAACTTTTATATCAACCAGCATAAAAAGACGTAACTAAGCAATAATGTGTGATTGTTATAAAAAGGTAGAAAAGGTTGTTTTTGAACCTAAAAAGATTTTGAGAAACTGATAATATAAATAGGAGCGTTGATTCTAAATCAATTCTCTTTTTGTTGAAATTATTGTATGAATGGATGCCTCAGTCAGGTATGGCAACGTCTTTAAAGAAATTGCTCCTGTACATTTAAAAGTACTTTTGATAATCATAATATTCAGAAAGGTGTTGACATTCAGAAATAAGCAAGGATATACTATAGGAGTTAGTTATACAAATTAGAAATGGAGGTACGGAAAATGACTACATTTAGAATTTCAAAAAATAATCGTATAGTGATTTCGTGCCCAACTGCTAATTATTTTTTTGTAAATAATTAATACGGACGGCATGTTTACCGTTCTTTTTCTATGAGCACACGCTTATGTAAAAAAGCGTGTGCTCTTTTGTGTGCATTTTTAGAAACTATGGTGTTTTCACGCATTGCGTGTTGCATATATAAACAAAATAACAAGAAAAGGAGTGCTAGTGATGATGATAATCATGAAACAGCGAAGTAAGTTATTAAAAAAGGAATCTCTCGAAAGTGGATAGCATCGGTTGGGGAAAGAAAAACCCCCAGTTGACTAAAATGATGCTATTGGTTTAATCGGAAAAAAAATAAATGAAGGAGGAAAAAAATGATGATACCAAAAATGAGTGGTAAGCAGATTAATAAATTTGTAGGTAAAAATAAATTGGAGTCGCCAACACACTATTTAGGTGAAAAGTGGCTAACAGGAATGGTGCTAGCCACACCTTAAGAATATAATTGGACTTCTCCTTAAGGAGAAAAATAATGTTTACGAATAACGATATAGAATATGTAAAGCAACGGATGGCTGACTTGGAAAAGGAAGCAAGAAGATATAAATTAGGACATAACTACCTATCTAGAAAAAAGAAAATCCAAAAATCTTTTTTGAAAAGAGTCTTGAGTTATTTTACACGCGTAAATTCAAAATAACCTTCAGAATTGGTAACAATAAGTTGACATAAAGTGAACCTTTAATCCGTAGGAGTATTACTGCCAGTTAATGCGCGTAAAGAATCCCATTGAATTCGCTAAGGCGCTAGGGACGCCCCTCGCCCTTAGCCATGCAGCTTCACTGCTGGTCTGATGACTATGGCTACCTCAGTTAAGGCTCCTGCACTTAGTTAGTTTAGATATTCATTTGTTCGATTTATATAGATAGTAGTCAATTACCTATTCATAACGAAGAAAAGATCTCTAGCGCGTGTGAGTACGCACTTGAGATCTTTTTGATTAGTTCTAACACGATTATTGCTGGAATTGGAGATATCCCCTTGAGTCTTTCAAGATTAAGTTAATCTCAGATATCCGTTGTGAAATGTTACACTGTTATTCAAAATCGGACCAGATTCTTGAATAACACTTTAAAGAAAATTAAATATCTATGTTAAAGTTTAGAAAGAGGTGTTTTTTGGAACAGCTCCTTTTTAATGATTGAGATCACTATTTCTTTAATCTTTACATGGAGAGGGGTTATTTAAACTAATGATGGGGTTAGTACGAATAAAATATGATTCGATTCATCACTTTTGTTCAAAAATCGGTGTTTAACATTTGGTGGAATGCGTACGACATCTCCTTCACTTAAAAAGTATTCGGTGCCTTCCAGTTCGACATATGCTTGTCCTTTCATAACGACAGCAATTTCTTCTTGGTTATCGTGGGAATAGTGACTTTCCGTAGTGCTTGCGTGTGCATTTAAATCCATTAGTAAGAGTTCAATATGAGCTTTCATGAAGTCTGGAGTTAACACATCAAAGACAATATGGTCACTATTCTCACGGTATACTTTCTTTCGATCATGTTTTCTCGAAATGAGCGAATCCGTATCAATTTCATTAATGAAGAGGGTAAAGAGTGGTACATTTAATGCCTGTGCAATCAGCTTTAATACACTTAACGATGGATTTGCTTGTCCTCTTTCTATTTGGCTAATAAGTGAAGTACTAATCCCAGCATAATCAGCGAACTCACGAATTGTCATACCAGTCTTTTTACGATAATTTAATACGGTTTGCCCGAGACGATGATCGTTCATAGTAAAACCCCTTTCTACAATAATGTATATTTAACTCATTTTGTGCTGACATACTAAACATAGCGAAAAAATACTTTTTTCAATTACATAAATATTTTATACTTACCTTTGTACATTATAATAAATAAGTTTTATTATTGTAAATAATCATCTAGGAGGACCAGAATTGAAATCCCCTCATATTTCTTACGCACTCTTATTTTTTGGCGTTTTTGCATTATCATCTTCAGCTATCTTTGTAAAATTAGCAGATGCCCCTGCAACAATTACAGCATTTTATCGGATGTTTTTTGCAACTCTAATACTTTTGCCATTTCTATTAGTTAATAAAAACAATCGACAAGAATTACGTTCGTTATCAAAAAAACAATGGGGACTCGGATTATTATCAGGCGTATTTCTAGCAGCGCATTATGTACTGTGGTTTGAATCATTAAATTATACATCTGTTGCAAGCTCGACGGTTATCGTCACATTACAACCACTCTTTTCGATGATAGGCGGTTATTTTTTATTCAAGGAGCGTTTCAGTAAAGGGGCTATAATGGGCTTTCTTGTAGCGATTGCCGGAAGTATTGTCATTGGATGGCAAGACTTTCAAATTAGTGGACTAGCATTATTTGGCGATATACTTGCTCTTATTGCGGCAGGTATCATAACAGCTTACTTCTTCATTGGGCAGCATGTTCGTAAAAGGTTATCTCTTATTCCATATTCAGTTATTAGTTACGGGAGCAGTTCATTACTTTTAGGTGTTTTTGCTATCTGTCAGCAAACACCCTTCTTTAATTATTCTGAACAAACATGGTGGTCCTTTATTGGATTAGCTTTTATTGCAACAATTTTAGGACAAACAATTTTTAATTGGTTGTTGAAATGGCTAAGTACTACCATTATTTCAATGAGTATATTAGGAGAGACAATTGGGACTTGTATACTAGCGTATTTCATTTTAGATGAAGTTATTTCTTTACAACAAGGTATGGGTATCGTACTCATCTTAATCGGTCTAGCACTATTTTTACTTCAGAAAAGAAATATAGAATAATAGTGATAAATTGGCGGTACGAGAATAGATTTGATTGAAACACAATTATTAGAATAATATCTTTTAAAATGACTTCCTTGTTCAACTATCGGGCTCTATGTGAAATATTACATTTAAACTAACCGGGCAGTTTAGCGGAAGAAGGAGTTCAGAAGAAGTTTGAAGAAAATAACTAATAAATATATCCAGAAGATAGGAGAACTGTTTGCTTATAATGAAATTCTGTTAGATATTAAAGTGATGAATGAGAACGAATTTGTGCAAGTACGTTAATATCATTAAAAAACTTTCATTACAGTTCGAAAACGAAGAAAGTAGAGATGAACAAGAAATAGAAAAAATATCTGAATACAATAATGCCATAGTCACTATCTTGGGATATATAAAACTAATATAAAAATATGATTTATAAATAAATTTAGTGGGTTTGAATTATTTGGAGTTCCTATTTTCTTCTTCAACTAACGAGTTCTTTAGTAAAATGTAGGGCTTATAATACCGCACTTTAGTTGAATAAAGAAAGCTGAAAGCCAACCTTTTATGTCGTTTAACGGATTCTGTGAGATATTTTTGTTCTTTGAAGGAATTCGTTTATGAAATAGAGAACTATAGTGTGAATGACAATACTATAGTAGAGGTGAGGAACATGGGGTTTCAGGCTGATAAGATATTCGTGAATTTAGCAGTTAAAGATTTAAATAAGACTAAGGAATTTTTCTCTAAATTGGGGTTTGAATTCAATGCCCAGTTTACCAATGAATTTGCAGCAAGTATGATTATTAGTGATAATATATTTGCTATGTTGTTAGTCGAAGAACATTTTAAGACTTTTACGAAAAAAGAAATCGCCGACTCTACAAGAAGTAATGAAGCAATTTTGGCACTATCTGTTGATAGTAAAGAAAAGGTCGTTGAGATTGTGAACAAGGCTTTAGAAGCAGGTGGGAAACCTTCAATGGAACCACAAGACCATGGTTTTATGTATGGATGGAGTTTTGAGGATATTGACGGTCATCTTTGGGAGCTTTTTTACATGGATCAAAGTGCAATAGAATAATTTATTCTAAACATTAAGTAACTTACAATAAACCGAATGAGGAAGCTGGCACATGGTGTTGGCTTTTTAATGTACTTAAACTGATGGGGCTTTACTTCAAGAAGGAGTAAAGCTTTTTTCTTATTGAACTACCGGGGCAGTTTAGTTCAATTAAGGATGTTATAATAAACATCATTATTTTACTATTTTAGAATGGAGGTACTTAACTTGGTTTTTAGAAAAGCAAGTAAAGTAGATATAAAACAAATTTCAAGTGTTTATGTTGATAGTTGGAAAACTACTTATAGTGGTCTAGTACCAGACGATTATTTGGACAGATTATCGTATGAAAAGGCAGAACAAAAGTGGATTGATTTTTTAAATAACGAAAATGAACCTTTTATTTATGTGGCTATTAATGATGAAGGGAAAATTATAGGTTTTGCATCAGGTAAACGCATTAATGACAATAATTTTGATGGAGAATTATATTCACTCTATCTCTTGCAGGAGTGTAGAGGGTTAGGTGTCGGAAGACAACTTGTTTCAGCTATTGCCAAGAATTTTAAAGAAAAAGGTATTTCTTCTATGATGGTTTGGGTAATGAAACAGAATAAATCTGGACTCGGTTTTTACGAACGTATTGGAGGAAAGGAATATATTCATAGAACTAGTACATTTGGAGGGACCGAAGTAGAAGATGTTGCGTATGGCTGGAAAGATATTTCAGTACTATGTATTGAATAAGAGTAAAAAAAATTAATTGTGTGTACCTTATTCAACTAACGTGGTGCTTAGTTAAAGCTCGTTGAATTTAAAGGGATTTAAGAGTATTTTATTGAAAAGCATAGTTAGTAGCAACCAAAATATTGTGAATTTAACATTTGTAGGGGGATTAAGCATGAAGAATTTAATTGAATTGGAAGAAAGAATTAAACGTATTGAGGAAGAAATTCACCCTATTGATAGGCTTGATGGGACGACTTTTGAATTAACGGAAAGGTTAAATAGAGCTGTAGGGTTATTAATTAGAGTTGTTGAGAAGAATGAACAGATTGATAAAAAGGATTTAGATTATTTGCTTTTAAAATTAAGAGTGGATGCTAATAAGTATTATGAAGTTCCTACAATAATCAACAAAGCAGCAATAAGCTATAAAAAAACTGGTGAATATCCAACCTTTTACGAAATTCATCAACGTATAACAGAAGCACTTTCTCTTACTGAAAAAGATAAAAAGGATTTTTCTATTGAAGTAACTGAAAGTCTGTTAAAAAGATATATGGATGTAGAAGAAATTTTCAACGTATGTGAAAAAATTCTTTCAACAAAATAATTTTGGTTGTGGAGATTTCGACTCATTTGTAGAATATACAAAAGAAGAGGTTTAGTTAAATTGTGAAACATTGTACTTAAACTAACAGGTGCTTAAGCAAAATATGATCATCTTTTCGATTGTCCATTTTTATTTCTAAAACATTAAGTTGATCCGAGATATGCAAAGTGAAATGTTACACTTAAACTAAAGCCTAAGTTTAGTTGAATTAGGAAAGAGGTATTGAGTTAGAAAAGTTGCACATAAAATAATTAGAAAACAGTGTATTGAGACAGAATGGAGATTACAAAGTTGCAACAGATTAGAATAGGAAAATGGTTATTAGAAGTTGATATTGATAGAACAAGAGAATTTTATAACAAAGATATAGAAGTCTGTAACTGCTTATACTGTAAAAATTATGTTGAAACTTCTAAGTATTTAAAGGCTTCTATATCCGATATTTTCAACAATTTGGGGATTCATCCAGCTAAACCAGCACATCTATTAGAATTTCCTACCGAGAAAGAAGGGACGCGTTTATACTTAGGGGATTATCATCTTGTTGGAAGAGTGTTAGAAGGAGAATTGTGTACTATTTCTAACTTTAAAGAATTGAATACTATGGAAATAGAGAATTTCATAGTCGGATTCTCAGAGGATTTAGAGTTTGTGCCAGAAGGTTTCCCTACCCCAGTCCTACAATTCAGCTTTTCAGCTAGTATTCCTTGGATTCTTAAAGTAGACCCTGATGATTAAGTTAAAGTCTTATTCTTCTTCCACTAAATTAGCAGTTTAGTTACGAACATGTTTCTTGAAAGAAACCTTATAAAAACCTTTGTGCAAATAAAAAAACACAGTAGGAATTCATACACGAATTGTACTGCGTTTTGATTTTATTGCTTTGAAATAGATTAATTAACAAACTAAAAGAGAACGAATTAGAATCAAATCAGATTATCTGTTTTAATAATTTTCAATCTTCACCAGGTTTCATCAAGGTGTTGAGCATAATAGGAAATCCCTCTTTTAAAGTATTGAAGATGTTCATCAGATGTTGTTTCCACTAAATTAGTCAAAGCAATTTCCATTGCCTGTTTATAGTTTTTTGTATTGTACAGAGCCATTGAGTAAAAAATTTGTAGACCGCGGTGTTCCGGAAACTCTGTTACACCTTGTCGTAAAGTTTCAACTGCTTCTGGATAGTAACCCAAAGCACGGTAAGTACTGCCAAGACCAAGTAAACATCTTTGACGATCCGGTCTTGTGAGACCAAGCTCGAGAGCTTTTATATAATAGGGGATAGCTTCCTTCGAGTATCCAGAATTATCATGAACAATACCAGTCTGATAATTGACTTCAGCGTGATCTGGATAGGTAACCACCATTTCTAAAAGGAGAGTACGTGCTTCCTGCAGAATATCTTGGTCTTGCTTAGCACGCCCTTCTTCACGCAATTCAATGGCTTTTTCTAAAAGCAACTGCAAATCTGTTTTATCCGTATTATTTTCTATTTTACCATTCATTTTTAAAACTCCCTCAAATGTTTGATTTACAAGAAATAGTAGATCCTGGCTATTAACCGAAGAATGATTGGTCCTTATTCTATTAAAATAACCGAGTTAACGTGATATTGAAAATCTTAAATAACATGCAAGCTGAAGCTTTAAAATATCTTCTGTATTCGAGAAGGAAATTTGAAGCTTTTCTTCAATCCTTTTTAACCTTTGATATAAAGTATTAACATGGATATGCAAAAGTTTGGCTGTTTGTGTAGCTTGACGATTGTTTTCTATATAAGTAACCAAGGTTTGTTCCAAATCCAAAGTATTATCCCTATCAGTTTGAAGGGGATTAAAAACTTCATTAATAAAAGAGTTCAAGTCATCGATCGGTTGTTGAATAAATAAACGATTAATCCCAATATCTCGATAATTTATAATAGTTTTAAGTTGCCTTGAAATAAGAAAGGAAAGTGCTTTCTCCGCTTCGGAGTAACCTTTTGCTATATTATCCATACTTGGATAGCAAGAACCGACTCCTATGTTAAGCAATTCATCATGCACTTGAAACCAGTTGGTATGAATAAGTTTTAGTTTGTTTTTTACATAGTCTTCATCAGCAATATTATTGAATTGGCTAACTATCGTCACTTTATTTCCATAACCAAAAACGATTGAAACGTATATTCCTAAATATTTTGTTATTTGTGTAATTAGATTGTGCATTTGCATATTCAAAAAATGAAAATCTGAATGCGGGTGTAAATGAATAATTATGGACATGTAATAAGAATGGGGCGCAATTCCAAGCTCATTGGCCTTACTACGTATCAGATTATATTCTCGGCACTGAATAAAATCATTAAATAAATCATTAGTTTTTTGATAATATGAATCTACTAGTGATTGTCTTCTAATAATCTCTAATGCAATCACTGAACTTGCCTGTTCAATAATCATCTTATTTAAAGGAAAAAGATCATCTTGCTCCATTTCTACAATCATTAGTCCAATAGGAACATCAATAGCAATAATAGGATAGATTAATAATGATTTGTCGTTTAAAGATTCCATTTTGGTAAAAGAATGTTCTGATTGTAATTTTGCATTTATTTTTATCGTCTCAATAGGAGTTTCCAATTTCCACGTTGTCGGATTTGAATAGATTTGATTATCAGTTAAGTCTAATATCATTAACGGGCGGTCTATCATCTTTCCTATTTCATGTGCGATTTTCTTTAAACCTTTACTTTGAAGAGACATTTTTATTAGGCTATTATGTATTATATCTCGTTGAAGTAAAAGATCATTATGTTTTTTTAGAGTTTGATAGAGCCTCGAGTTTCTTAATGCAATAGAAACCTGATCAGAAAAACTTTCCAACAATTGTTGATCATCTTTAGTTAAAAGAGGAGAAGGACCACTCTGATAGACAATTAAAACACACAAAGTATGATTCTCCACCTTTATAGGAACTGAAATAATCGTCTGTAAATCTTTAAATTGGATAGAATTATACAGATAAAAAAGGTTATCTGGTGAAATATTAGATGATTCCGAAAGGACTTCCTCTATGTTTGTAAGTATAAAGGACTTGTTATCCTTAAAGGTTTTACCAATAATACCTTCCCCCACCTTCATCCGCATTTTTTTGATTTCTTCACTAGGACCACCTGTCCATGCTTTGGGAAATAGCGCATCTAGGTTTGGTTCATACATCCAAAGTACTCCCATATCCGCTGCCGTAATAACTGACAAAGCATTTTCTAATATCTTTTTTAATAAGTCATCTAAATCTTCCAGTATCGAAATATCACGGATGCTTTCCATCACTTTATTCCTAATATATTTTTCCCTATCGAGCATTACTTGTAAGTAATGTAAATCTATTATCATTTTAAGTTTTCGCCTGCTCTCCTTCTTTAATACCGAAGACTCGCTAAGTCTGATGACAATAGAAGTATGATTGGGATAATGATAGTAAATATCCGTGTAATTTTCATAGGTAAGTATTTTATCATTGGAAAATCTCCTTGGTGTAGGAGTCTCTTTGTCAAAATGATTAGAGAGAACAAGAGAAAAATCCAATCCTTTTATACCTTGCCACAATTGAAAATGGGAAAGGCAACAGTCATCGATTAAAAATCGTTTAATTTTCAGCAAGGTTTCCACTTTTTACAACCTCCACAAGGATTATGTAGAACTCAACATAAATTATGTGATTATTATATAGGAACAAACATTGTTTGAATAGTACAAATTTTTTATACTCAAATAGAATTCAATAAATTTCGTAAGGAGGGACGAAATGGAGTCCAAGTTATTAAAGAATTGGAAGTATGTCATTATCATCTTACTTTTTTTAGGATGGTCAATTGGAAACTTTGATCGCTTTTTTATGAACTATGCGATTTTAGATATTTCAAAGGATCTCCAATTGAGCACTTCCCAGACAGGGATTGTGTTAAGCAGTTTTTTTGCCGGCTATGCCATAATGCAGATTCCAGGCGGGTGGCTGGCCGATCGTTTTGGTTTCCGAAAGATTATTATTATGGCCGTTTTTGCTTGGTCCGTTTTCACAATTTTGTCGGGAATGGCATGGTCCTTCATGTCCTTAATCCTTATTCGATTTCTTTTTGGACTTGGAGAAGGTAGCTTTTTTCCAGCAGCTTCAAAAGGTATAGCTAGTTGGTTTCCGCAAAACGAACGAAGTCGTGCCATGTCATTTATGCTTACTTCAGGAACTATTATGGGGGTAATAACACCCATAATTGGTACCCAGTCTATGCAAGATATCGGTTGGAGAACGATTTTTTATATTGCTGGTGCTATTGGGATTATATGTACCTTGTTGTACTTCTTTTTCTTAAAAGAGGGGAAAGGTTCAGCTGTAAGAAGCAATGAAAACCCTTCCAAAAGTAAAGTATCTTTGAAACACGTTTTAAAAACTCCGATTATATGGAATTTGTTTATTGCCTATTTCGCCATTTACGCAGTCCAATGGGGGCTAATGGCATGGATGCCGACCTATTTAGTTGAGGTGCGCCATCTTGACTTAACATCTGTTGGGTATATTTCAGCTATTCCAGCGATTGCAGGAATTATTGCAATGCTTGCAAGCGGCTATGTTTTAGATAAATTACCTAAAGGGAAAGACAAGGTGATTGCAGCCATATTTGCAGTATTAATTGCTGTTTTTCTATATTTAATGGCATATGCGCCAAACATAATCATGTTTGCTGTTTATCAAAGTCTTGTTACCGTATTCATGTCATTTAATATAATCTTAATTATTTCTGCACCATTAAAAATGTTATCAGAAGAGGTTGTAGGAACTGCAAATGGGTTCATTAATACTGGTGCGCAATTTGCAGGTGTCCTAACTCCGATGTTAATAGGATTTTTAGTAGAAGCTTTTGACGGTTCTTATACGGTAGCTTTTATTATGCTCATTATGTTTGCATTATTGTGTGCTGGATCATTATTTTTAATTCGCCCTAAGAAAGAGGTTCCTTCTTTCGAAAATCTAGTAAATTAGGAGATGTTGTAAGTGACTAATCTATCAGAAGAAGTTTCAAATTTAATAGACAAAAAGCGTACTTTATTTACACAGCTAAGTGATCAAATATGGGAGTTTGCAGAAACCAGATTTGAGGAATTCCGTTCAGCTGATTTGCTTTGCGAAGCATTGGAAAAGGAAGGATTTACTGTGAAAAGGGGAGTAGCAGGCCTTGAAACAGGCTTTATCGCCTCGTATGGATCGGGTCATCCGATTATTGCTATTCTCGGTGAATATGATGCCTTGACTGGTCTAAGCCAACAAGCGCATAGTGATAAGTTTGAACCTATTGTTAAAAATGGAAATGGTCATGGCTGCGGGCATAATTTACTAGGGGTAGGTTCCTTAGCAGCGGCAGTTGCAGTTAAGGAGTACATGATGGAACATAAGCTTGCTGGAACTGTACAATTTTTTGGCTGCCCCGCAGAAGAAAGTGGATACGGGAAAGCATTTATGGCAAGAGATGGCTATTTTAAAGACGTTGATGCTGCCTTCTCATGGCATCCTTCGACAATGAATGCTGTCATGCACTCCACTGCGAATGCCGTCATCCACGCACACTTCAAATTTAAAGGAAGAAGTGCACACGCTGCTGCAGCTCCCCATTTGGGTAGAAGTGCTTTAGATGCTGTCGAGCTAATGAATGTTGGAGTTAATTATATGAGAGAGCATATTGTGGATGAGGCACGCGTTCATTATGCGGTAACAAACACAGGAGGAATGGCTCCAAACGTAGTTCAAGCAGATGCTGAAGTGACCTATTTAATCCGCGCACCTAAACCGGATCAAGTAAGGGACTTGTATGATCGAGTAGCAGATTGTGCTCGTGGTGCGGCACTTATGACACAAACAAAATTAGATTTTGAAATTCAAGGTTCCTGCCATAACTTGATTCCCAACTTGACGCTTGAGAAAGTAATGCACGAGCATATGCAACAATTAGATTTTCCCGCTGTGAGTGAAAACGATATAAAATTTACACAAGCTATTTATGAAACATTGACTGAGGAGGAAAAGCGTACTGCAGCATTGCAGAGTGGTAAAAAGATGGCTGTCCAATTAGCGGAACGACCAATTGCTGACTTTGTTGTTCCTTTTTCAGAAAAAGAAACATTTATGGGAGGTTCAACGGATGTTGCCGATGTTAGCTGGAATGTTCCTACCGCACAATGTGTAACTTCCACATGGGCATTTGGTACCCCGTTTCATACTTGGCAGGCTGTGGCACAAGGTAAAACAGAATATGCCCATGATGCCATGTTATTAGCTGGAAAAGCAATAGCATGTACAGCTATTACAGCCCTCCAAAAACCAGAGTTACTCGAAAATGCTAAGAAAGAGTTAGCAGAAAGATTGGATGGAGAAACTTATACAGCCCTAATTCCAAAAGAGCTTACTCCAGTGCAATACAAACAAAAGGAATATCAAACAATTTGAAGGTAGAAGTGTATTTAATAAAGAAAAAATGAACGAATCATTTTTAGCTTAGAAGCCGCAGAGTTTGTTGTAAAATTGGGAGCTTTAGTTGTAATTTCAAAGGATTTAGTTGTAAAAGGATAAAATATCCAATGAATTCATCTATTTTCCCTTCCAATAATGACTTTTGAAGCAGAAGCCACAGAGTTAGTTGGAAAAACGGGAGCTTTAGTTGTAATTTCGAAGGATTTAGTTGCAAAAACTGCGAGTTTAGTTGTAAAAGGATAAATATCCAGTAAATCTGTCTGTTTTACCTTCCAATAATAAACTTTGAGGTTGAAGCTGGGAAATAGCTAGCTTCAGATATAGAAAAAAGAGAAATTGATCCCACTCAATTTCTCTTTTTTCTATATTACGCGTTTAGACTTGCATTAATTAGTTTTTGACTGTGAATATTCGTTGTCAACCTTTGATTTTCATCGTATGGAAATTCGAGTGAAACACCACTTAGCCTTCAAAATTCCAAAAATTCACGTATGCCTTAAAAGATCTTCTATTATGTATACTCTCCAAACAACAACGGAGGTGGAGGACTGGTGAAGAAGATAAGAGGAGAACTTAGGATATAAATTGACTAAGTTTGCTTAAAAAATTATTAAGAAGACATAAATAAATTACATTTGGATAGTTTAAGACTAAGATCAATTAATCAACAAGGAGGCTTTTCGATTGGATGATTATAACAATCACAATAGGCCTAAATTGAAAAGAAAATCAAAACCAAGGTTGAAAAAAGAAGAAATTACCATTGTTGACACAAGTACCGCACGCAAAGCTGTTTTTGCAACTGCTGTTGGTAATGGTATGGAATGGTTTGATTTTGGAATTTACTCGTATCTAGCCGTTACAATTGGACAAGTATTTTTTCCTGAAGTAAGTGGACCCATGCAGTTAGTGTTTGCTTTTGCGACATTCGCGGTCGCCTTTATCGCTCGACCTATTGGTGGAATTTTCTTTGGGATGCTTGGAGACCGTTTAGGCCGTAAAAAAGTCTTAGCTATTACCTTGATCATGATGGCTCTTGCCACGTTAAGTATTGGCTTGATTCCAGGCCATGCATCTATCGGTTATACTGCCACAGTTCTTTTACTAATTGCTCGTCTCATTCAAGGCTTTTCAGCGGGTGGAGAATATTCGGGTGCTATGACGTTTATTGCTGAATCCACACCTGATAAAAAAAGAGGTTTCATGTCAAGTGGTTTAGAGGTTGGAACCTTAGTTGGCTATATCGCAGGAGCTGGTCTTGTTACTGCACTTACCTATATTTTAGGGGAGGAAACAATGTTAGAATGGGGTTGGCGTATTCCTTTTTTCTTATCGGCCCCTATCGGTTTAATTGGCTTTTATTTGCGAAATAATTTAGAAGAAACACCTGCATTTGAGGCAATGAAGGAAAGTAAAAGTGAAGATGATAATGATGAATCTATAAAACATATATTACAGTATCATTGGAGAGCAATAATTATCGGTATGTTTGTTGTTTTCTTTTATATTGTTGTAAATTATATTGTTTTGTCTTATATGCCATCTCATTTAACTGCAGTTCTTGGTTATGGGGAAGCAGAAGGACTTTTGTTAATTGTTATTGTAATGGTTATTATGATTCCGATTGTTCTATTAATGGGCTATTTTAGTGATCGTATTGGAGCAAAAAGGGTAATTCAAGGCGGTCTAATCGGGCTGATTCTTTTGAGTATACCTGCGTTTAATTTAATCGGTAGTGGAAATACCATGCTTGTATTTTTTGGATTGATGATACTTGGGGTATTTTCTGCTTCTTTCCAGGGTACGATGCCAGCGCTATTACCTTCTCTATTTTTTACAAATGTAAGGAATGGGGCATTGGCCATTACATTTAATATTTCTGCATCGTTGTTTGGTGGTACGACACCTTTACTTGTATCTTGGTTAATCAGCAAAACGGAGAATGAAATGGTACCTGCCTACTATGCGATTCTTGCATCTATTGTCGGTCTTGTAGTGGTAACCATCTTTCTAAAAGATACTTCAGGAAAAGCTCTTCGAGGTTCACCGCCGGCGGTTGAAGAGAAAGCTGAAATAAAAGAGATTTTAGAAGAACCAGAAGAAGCATTATGGTGGCACGAAGAAAAGAAAGAAATTGAAGAACGTATTGAAGATCGTTCAGAAGATGGAAAGTAAATTGAAAAAAATTAATGATTTATTTTCTTAAATTTAATAAGATTATCGTAATTAAAAGCATTTAGCCCTAAACTACTAAAAACAGCGGAAGCACATAAGCTTCCGCTGTTTTTAGTTCATTATTGTAAGACGAAGCTTAATCCAAATAAGAGTGAAGACATTATCATTACAAAAATCATTAGATATACAACAATTTTACGGAATTTTTGATTGCTCATGAAATTCTCTCCTTTAGTATGTACTACTATTTTATCAAAAATGAAAAAAATCACAAGAGGTAGCGATTTTTTTTGGAAATCTGTACAATAGAATAGAGAATAGTCAAACAGTAAGGGGTGCAAAGGGATGGAAAAGGTCGATCATATCGGAATTGCAGTGAAAAATATAGAAGATTCCCTTCCATATTACACGGAAACATTAGGTTTGAAACTAATACATATTGAAGAGGTTCCTTCTGAAAAAGTGAGAGTTGCTTTTATTGATAGCGGCAATGTAAAACTCGAATTACTTCAGCCAATTGATGAATCGAGCGCTGTTCATTCTTTCATTGAAAAAAAAGGTGAAGGTATACATCATGTTGCCTTTGGTGTATCAAATATTCAAGAACGTTTGGAAGATCTGAAAGAAAAAGGGGTAAGACTCATTCAAGAAACTCCAAAAATTGGGGCGGGTGGAGCACAAGTTGCATTCATTCATCCTAAAGCATCTGGCGGGGTTTTATATGAGCTTTGTGATAAAACAGGGGGAGTGAAGTAAACTAATGGATATTTATGAGAAAATCAATGATTTATATGATCGTAAGCGTAAAATCGAATTAGGTGGCGGAGACAAACGTATCGAGAAGCAACACGAAAAAGGGAAGCTGACTGCTCGTGAACGCATAGCATTACTAGTTGATAAAGATTCATTTGTAGAGTTAAATCCGTTTATCCAGCATCGTACGGTTGACTTTGGGATGGACAAGCAAGAAGGACCTGGTGACGGGGTGGTCACTGGATATGGGAGAGTAAATGGTCGGCCAATTTATCTATTTTCCCAGGATTTCACGGTATTTGGAGGGGCCCTTGGAGAAATGCATGCGCAAAAAATAGCGAATGTAATGGATTTGGCCGCTAAAAATGGTGCACCATTTATAGGGCTAAATGATTCTGGTGGTGCTCGTATTCAAGAAGGGGTTGTGTCACTAGATGGATACGGACAAATTTTTTATCGAAATGCGATTTACTCTGGTGTGATCCCACAGATTTCGGTTATTTTAGGACCTTGTGCTGGTGGTGCAGTGTATTCACCTGCTATTACTGATTTTGTTTTTATGACAGATGAGACGAGTCAAATGTTCATAACTGGACCAAAAGTGATTGAAACAGTAACCGGGGAAAAGATTTCTGCGGAAGATCTAGGTGGATCAAAAGTACATAACACGATTAGTGGGAATGCTCATTTCCGAGGTAAAACAGAAGAAGAAGTATTAGAAAGTGTCCGTTTACTACTGAGCTATCTACCACAAAACTTTGAAGAAAAACCTACCATTACAGATCTGGCACCAGAAAATGATGATCGACCAGATTTAGCAGACATTGTGCCATTTGAAGCTGTTCGTCCGTATGATATTCGAAAAGTGATTGAGCAAGTAGTGGATAGAGATTCTTTTTTAGAGGTACAAAAGGAATTTGCTAAAAATATTGTCATCGGTTTAGCCCGCATTAAAGGTGAAGTTGTTGGTCTCGTTTGTAACCAACCTAAAGTAATGGCAGGCGGACTGGATATCGATTCAAGTGATAAAGCCGCTCGCTTCATTCGTTTTTGTGATTCTTTTAATATTCCAATCATTACATTTGAAGATGTGACCGGATTCTTCCCAGGTATTAAGCAAGAGCACGGCGGAATTATTCGTCATGGGGCAAAGATTTTATTTGCCTATTCGGAAGCAACTGTTCCTAAAATGACTGTTATTTTGCGTAAAGCATACGGCGGGGCTTATGTAGCGCTAAACTCCAAATCGATAGGGGCGGATGTAGTGTATGCATGGCCAAATGCGGAAATTGCAGTAATGGGACCACAAGGGGCTGCAAATATTATTTTTGCGAGAGAGATCGCAAATAGCGAAGAACCTGAAAAAGTACGGGCAGAAAAAATCGAAGAATACCGTGAAAAGTTTGCAAACCCTTATGTGGCAGCTTCCATGGGGATGGTAGACGATGTTATCGATCCTCGTGAAACACGTATTAAGTTAATACAAGCATTAGAGATGATGCGCAACAAAAAAGAAACAAGACCAAACAAAAAACATGGAAATATTCCATTATAAAGGAGTCTGCATAAAGTGAACCGTTTAATAGAAGAATTTTTTGAGTTAGTAAAAATAGATTCTGAAACAAAGCATGAGGAAGTAATCGCTCCTATTTTAATGCGTAAATTAGAGCAATTAGGCTTTTCTGTTATCCAAGACGATTCTGCCAAACGAACAGGACATGGTGCAGGTAATCTAATCGCCACTTTAAAAGGAAATAAGGCAGATGCAGATGCGATTTATTTCACTGTTCATATGGATACAGTTGTGCCTGGTAAAGGAATCCAACCTATTTTAAAGGAAGACGGTTATATTTATTCGGATGGCACGACTATTTTAGGAGCAGATGATAAAGCGGGTATTGCCGCGTTATTTGAGGCTATTCGTCGTTTGAAAGAAAACGATGTACCACATGGTGATATTCAAGTAGTGATTACTGCTGGAGAAGAAAGCGGCCTCGTTGGAGCAAAAGAACTGGATTCGACGCTACTAACAGCAAAATATGGCTACGCAATTGACAGTGACGGAACAGTTGGTGGGATTGTGACGGCAGCTCCATTTCAATCTAAACTATGGACGACAATTACTGGGAAAACCGCGCATGCAGGAGTAGCACCTGAAAAAGGAGTTTCTGCTATCACATTAGCTTCTAAAGCAATTTCTGCGATGAAGCTAGGTCGGATTGACGGAGAAACGACCGCAAATATCGGAAGATTTGAAGGTGGACAAGCTACAAATATTGTATGCGATGAAGTGCATATTTTATCGGAAGCGCGTTCAATCAATAAAGAAAAATTAGATGCTCAAGTAGCTCATATGGTTGCTACTTTTGCAGAAACAGCTGAAAAACTAGGCGGCACAGCTAAAACAGAAACTGAATTAATGTATCCTGGTTTTCATTTTGAAGAAGATCATGAAGTAGTACAAGTAGCGAAAAAAGCAGTTGAAAAAATTGGCCGTAATGCCGATATAAAAAGAAGCGGCGGAGGCAGTGATGCAAATGTTATTGCCGGATTTGGAATTCCAACGGTTATCTTATCTGTTGGCTATGAGGAAATTCATACGACAAATGAACGCATGCCGGTAGAAGAACTCGAAAAATTAGCTGATTTACTTGTAGAGATTGTAAAAGTAGCAGCAGAATAACGTATACAGGAGGCGCTGACTATTGTCTAGTGAAAAAGTAGTTGTTTTTCAATGTGGAAATGAAGAATATGCGGTTCCAATTGAACATGTCGTATCTATTGAAAAGCTTGAACAAGTAAACCCAATCCCACATTTGCCGAATTATTTAATTGGTTTAATGAAAATTCGCGGTGAACTCATGCCGATTATCGACTTTGAGGAAATCTTATATCATCGGAGTGGAGTAAATTTTGAAAATGCTCGTGTGGTGACGATGCATACACAAGATATGTCCCTCGGAATTTTAGTGAAAGAAGCAAAAGAGATTCTCGATATTGCAACAGAAGACTTAAAGCAAATTGGTTTAGTAAATTACACGAAGACCCAATATTTTACTGCGGTCGCGAATTTAGAAAACCGAATGATTACAATTGTTGATCCTTCTATTTTAGTTCGTTCTTTAGAAGGCATTAAAGATATCCAATCATATCTAGAAAATATGAAGAAGGAAGAAATAGGTAGCTTATAAAAGCTATCTATTTTTATTTGTTTGGGAAATTATGGAATTTCAGATATATGATTATCTTTTTTCTGGTAGCAGAAGGAGCGGCACGTTTTATTTTCCGCAAAAAATGGCAAAGGGCAAATGGAGCAACTCATCTCCCAATGGCTCAAATATCATTAAAATTGCTATAATAAAATAATGCAAAGTGGAGGTGAGACACGTGTCGCGTAAGGCGAGAATTATTTTTCATTTAGATATGAACAGTTTTTATGCTTCTGTCGAGCAGGCACACGATCCTTCTCTGAAAGGGAAAGCAATTGCAGTTGCGGGCGACCCGAAACAAAGACGTGGAATTTTAGTCACTTGTTCATACGAGGCCCGTGCTAAAGGCGTGTATACGACAATGTCTGTTTGGGAAGCGAAACGAAAATGTCCGGAATTAATTTTATTACCACCAAATTTTGAACGCTACCGAGCTGCATCTAAAGCAATGTTTGATATATTGCGTTCATATACGCCACTTGTGGAACCGGTGTCGATTGACGAAGGGTATATGGACGTGAGCGATATAGAGATGGGACAAGATGCGATTGCTTTTGCAGAATCCATTCAACAGCGAATCGTTCGGGAGCTGGATTTACCAAGTTCTATTGGAATTGCGCCAAATAAATTTTTGGCAAAAACTGCATCGAATATGAAAAAGCCAATGGGCATTACGATCTTGCGTAAACGAGAGGTTGCGGAAAAGCTTTGGCCGCTACCTGTTATCGAAATGCATGGTGTCGGAGAGAGCACTTCTAAAAAGTTTGCTGAATTTGGTATCCACACAATTGGAGACTTGGCGAATGCGACTCCTAGTCTTTTAAAAGAAAATCTTGGCAAAATAGGGATTCGACTTTCTGAGCGAGCAAATGGTATTGACAATCGAGTGGTGGATCCAGAAGCAGTTTTCGATACAAAAAGTGTTGGAAATTCAACAACCCTTCCATATGATGTAACGGACGTGGAAGAAATTGAAAAGGTTTTAAGATTACTTTCTAAAAAAGTAGCATCTCGTTTAGATTCAAAAAACTTGGCGGGACGTTCTATTACGATTCATATTCGAGATGCCAATTGGAAAAATAAAACGAGAAGTAAAACAGTGACGAATCGACTTTATCAAGAAAAAGAAATATACGAGCTTGCCACAACCTTGTTCCATACTACCTGGAAAGAGGAGCCAATCAGATTACTTGGCGTTACGGTTAACAATGTATACGACAAAGGAGAATCGGTGGAGCAGCTATCCATTTTTAACTTTGAACAGCATGCAAAAGAAGAGCCCATTTTGAAACTTGTCGAACAGTTACAAACTAAGTTCGGAAAAGATACGATTAAACGGGGAATAAAAGTAAAAAAGAAAGCCTCGTTGGAATCTAAAACGAGCTTTAGTAAAGATTTTCTCGACGATCATTAATACTAAATCTTTCAATGACAAAACATACAGTTATCACTTTACATACCCCATAAGGGTACTATATGATAGAAATAGGGATAGGAGGTTGAATCCTTGGATAATATAAAAGAAGAACATACTATCGAATCCAATGCATCGTGTCGGAAAAGTCATCACCCTGAACATGTAAAAAAAGATTTAACAAATCGATTAAATCGGATAGAGGGTCAAATTCGTGGCATTAAAGGGATGGTTGATAAAGACGTCTATTGTGACGATATTATAACTCAGCTTTCCGCAACTCAATCCGCTTTAAATAGCGTCGCAAAAGTCCTGTTACAAGGACATTTAAAAGGCTGTGTAGTGGATAGATTAGCTGAAGGTGACGACGAAGTGCTGGATGAATTATTAGTAACAATACAAAAACTAATGAGAAAATAAAAGGAGTAATGATATAGATGGAAAACATAACATTAAATGTACAAGGAATGTCTTGTGGTCATTGTGTCAATGCTGTAGAAAGTAACGTAGGTAAACTAGAGGGAGTGGAGCTAGTAAAAGTTCATTTAGATGCAGGTAAAGTAGATGTTTCATTTGATAACGAAAAAGTAACATTAGCTAAGATTAAAGAGACGATAGACGATCAAGGATATGATGTAGATTAATTCCGTAAGAGTGCTGTATTAGCACTCTCTTTCTTACAACAATATATACCCCTATCCCGTATGACAAAGAACTTTGCAAGCTTAGTATCTTGGGCGGACAAGTTTTTCCTTATTCTAGTGTATACATGTAACAAGCTAACGCAATGTAAGTTAGTGAATATATCAAAGTTGAAGGGCGAGTGATAAAGATGAAAAAACAACTTATGCTAGGAGTTGTATGTTTGGCTGCAATATTTACACTGACAGCTTGTGCAGATGATAAAAGCGAAACGGATTCCAATGAAAATATGAATAGTAGTACAAGCAAAGAAGAAAGCGAGAACACGGATCACTCGATGATGCACCATTCTACTTCTGGGGAAGTTCCGGAAGGTTTGAAAGTTGCAGAAAATCCTACTTACCCAGTAGGTAGTCAAGCAATTATCGAAACGGATCATATGCAAGGGATGAAAGGGGCAGTAGCAACAATAGTAGGTGCCTACGATACAACAGTCTACACAATTTCCTATACTCCTACTACAGGTGGAGAAAAAGTGAGCAATCATAAATGGATTATTCATGAAGAGATCAAGGATGCTGGTGATGAAACAATCAAACCAGGATCAAAAGTAACGATAGAAGCTAATCATATGGAAGGGATGCAAGGTGCAACTGCTGAAATAGACTCAGCAGAAAAAACAACGGTTTATATGGTTGATTACACATCAACAACTGATGGAGAAAAGGTGACCAATCATAAATGGGTTACTGAAAGTGAACTGTCATCTAAATAAGTGTGTTTTCGGATTTGTGAGTGGCCTAAGGTGCTGTCTTCTATGGACAGCACTTTTTTATATGACTCAAATCAATACATGTAATTGACTTCTTTATTTTAGTTTAAACCAATACTTATAGGGAAAATAAATAAATATTAAATCAATAATTAAAATAGTAGGAGGAGTTTTGATGAACCTAAAGTATGAAGAATGCATAAAAGCTTGCTTAGAGTGCCTAAAGGCTTGTAATACCTGTTTTGATGCATGTTTACAGGAAGATGATGTGAAAATGATGGCAGAATGCATCCGATTAGATCGGGCATGTGCTGATATTTGTGCCTTTGCAATACAAGCTATGACTTCAAATAATCCATTTGTTAAGGAAATTTGCCAACTTTGCGCGGAAATCTGTGATCGCTGTGCAGAAGAATGTGCTAAGCATGACCATGAACATTGTCAAAATTGTGCCGAGGCTTGCCGTAAATGTGCGGAAGTATGTCATGAGATGAGTTTATAATAGGAAAAGAGTAATTTAATTGAGGCTATTGTCAATCTAAAGTGACTTTGACAGTAGCCTTAAATAATTTTTAACGACAAATTAAAAGTGAACTTATATTTTTAAAGAATTTGTTATTACTATCTATTTTCATACGGTAATCTGTTGCAAGACATGTTCCGAAAAGGTAGTATTAAATGACTTAAAGCAAAAAGAAAGCCAAGAATGCAAAGTGGGCTTTTTGGTTGATGACGAAAGCAGGTGAACAGATGCAATTATTATTTTTAGGGACAGGTGCAGGAATGCCTTCCAAGCAACGAAATACAACTGCCACTGTATTAAAATTACTCGATGAGCGGGGAACATTTTGGATGTTTGACTGTGGGGAGGCAACACAACATCAAATATTACATACTACTTTAAAACCGCGTAAATTAGAGAAATTGTTTATCACACATTTACATGGAGACCATATATACGGACTGCCTGGTTTGCTTGGTTCTCGTTCTTTTTTAGGTGGGGATGAACCCCTGACGATTTATGGACCAGCTGGTATTAAAGCTTGGATTGAAGTAACGCTTGCTACATCGAAAACACATATTAAATATGCACTAAATATTATGGAAATCGAAGAAGGTATTATTTTTGAAGATGATCAATTCATTGTAGAAGCAAAATTTCTTGAACATGTTATTCCTTGCTTTGGGTACAAAGTGACGCAAAAAGCACTGCCTCCAGAATTATTGATTGAAAAAACGGATGCACTTGATGTTCCAAGAGGCCCTTTGCTAAGACAATTAAAAGAAGGTTATGACGTAGAGTTAGCAGATGGTCGAATCGTTAAGAGTTCCGAAGTAACAGGGGAACCAAAAGATGGATTCCAAGTAACTATATTAGGCGATACAAAATTTTGCGAGAGCTCAATTTTACTGAGTAAGAGATCAGATATTGTCGTGCATGAAGGAACGTTTGACCAAGAAACGGCTGAATTAGCAGGTTTATACGGACATTCCACTATAATAGATGCAGCAAATGTGTGTAAAGAAGCTGAGGCCAAGCACTTGATTGTCAATCATATAAGTGCAAGATTTATGCCATCCGACATAAAAAACATGATTGCCCAGGTAGCACATTATGAGTTTCCCATTTACGTAGCGGAGGACTTTGCTGAATATGATTGGTCAAATGGGTTATTAAAGAAGATTCCGAGGGAGTAGTACCACTCGGGATCTTTTATTTTTTTTCAATGATAACTAAACTTAACGTAGCAACTGGTCCGATAATAAGGGATAAAAGAAACCAATTTAATCCGCTTCTATTTTTTCCTTGTGCAATGCCTGCATTAATAAGGGCAAGGGTACCCCATCCGACAAAGTACGAATTATCCATACAAAACGTACACACCTTTCTTGTTGTTTGGTTGCTCTTGAATGCCACTGGGTCTCCCTTAAACAGTTTTTACATGTTTACTCATACTGTTTGCCAAGAACACGCGATTTGTTTTGTGCAGCGTCGATACAAGCAAATATTGCTTCATCTACTTTATGCTGAACTAGCTGTTCAACGCCAGCTTCTGTTGTGCCACCTGGACTTGTAACTTTTCTTCGAAGTTCGGATGGCTCGACATCGCCTTTTTTCAACATTTGTGCTGCTCCCTCCATCGTTTGGATAAACAATTGCCGCGCATCTGCTGAAGTCAAACCATGTTGCACAGCTGCTGCTTCAAACTGCTCTGCAAAATAATATAAGTAAGCAGGACCGCTTCCAGCAAGTGCCGTCACAACATGTAAATCCTCCTCTTCTACTACTTTAACTGAGCCGATTGCTTCTAGGATATGGATAATTTCAAGCTTCGAATGTTCTGATACGAGGGCATTCCAACATACTGCAGAAGCACTTAATCCAACTGCCGCAGAAGTATTTGGCATTACACGTGCTATTGGTCGTTCTCCTAAATGAGATGTGATAGTTTGAATAGACACACCTGCAATAACAGAGATGATCATCGCTTCTTTGTTTATATAAGGAGCGATTCCATTGCATGCTTCTATTGCATCTTTTGGTTTCATTGCCAAAACGACAATATCTGCTTCCGTTAACGCTTTTTTCTCTTCACAAACAATCTGGACGTTATACGAACGTTTCAAATGTTCTAGCTGTTCCATATCTGATTTATTCATCACATGAATATGTGTGGGTGAAACTTTTCCCTCTTTTGTTAAGCCATTAATAATCGCCTCAGCCATTGCTCCTGCTCCAACAAATACGATCTTCGACATGTACAATCCACTCCTTTTGGTCATATAAAAAAGCGCTCCCGTCCTAAATAAATAAGGACGAAAACGCTTGTCTCCGCGGTACCACCTAAATTTGTCGATAAAAAATCGACACAACTTAATCCTCCTTATCGCGGGAGGCACGACTATGTTTGCATAGTAGCTCCGAAGTAGGTTCGACATATGAGCGGGAGGTGAAACTTGCAGCGGATCATTTCACTCTCTAGTACTCCATCATATATGTACTATTCTTCATCTTGGCTTTTAATTTCTGAATTAATGAAATTATATGTGTGTTCCAATAAAAAGTCAACGTCCTTTTAGTGACGTCTTATGGAAAAAGCTGTACAATGGAATGAATAAGCATTCATAACAAAGGGGAACTGAGTAGATGATACATAAAATTAGTGTGCCAACACCTTTTGCAGTAGGAGATGTTAATACGTATTTATTAAAAGGGGATGCATTAACGTTAGTGGACGTGGGACCAAAAACGGAAGAAGCTCTTGCAGCACTCAAAAAGGGGATAAAAGAAGCCGGCTATGCACTAACAGATATTGAACAAGTGTTATTAACACACCATCATCCAGATCATGCCGGTTGGGTGGATGCATTTGAACAAGCTACCATATTGGGTCATGCTTATAATCAACCTTGGTTAACGAAAGATAAGGATTTCTTTCAGTTTCATGACAAGTTTTATCTGCAAAGTTTAATAGAAGAAGGGGTACCAGAAAATTATTTGCGCTGGGTGGAAAAAATGAAAAGACCACTTCATTTTATTGGAAACCGTCCAGTGGAAAAAATTCTACAAGATGGGGATATACTACCTGGTCATCCTGAGTATACCGTGTTAGAAACATTAGGCCACGCGCAAAGTCATCTCTCTTTTTGGTCAGAGAAAGAGAACGTGCTAATCGGTGGAGACTTAATAATAGACAAAATTTCATCCAATCCATTAATTGAACCACCATTAAATAAAGAAAAACGGGCAAAATCCATGCTGCAATACAATGCGTCATTGCAAAGAATCCAATCGTTGCCAGTAGAAATGGTATATAGTGGGCATGGGGAGGAAGTTTATAATGTGTATGAGCTTCTTACAGTAAGACTTGAAAAACAAAGGGAACGAGCGATGAAGGTTTTAGACATGATGAAAGATGGAGAGAAAACAATTTTTGCACTAACGCAGGAGCTATTTCCAAAAGTGTATGAAAAAGAACTCGGATTAACGCTTTCCGAAACAATAGGACAAGTCGATTATTTAATGGATAATGAATATATAACAGAAAGACGAACAGAAGAAGGGATTTTAATGTATGGGCAAGCATAAAAAAGTATGTATTACCGGCGCTACAAGTGGCGTCGGACTTTTGCTTGCTAAGAAATTGCAAGCGGATGGTTATGAAGTTTGGGCTACAGGCAGAAATATAGCAGCTTTGGGTGAACTAAATCTGTTAGGCATACATACAATACAAGCGGATTTAACAGCAGAACAATCTTTTGAAAAACTATTCGAAGAGATGGGAACACCCGATGTAGTCGTGCATTGTGCAGGAGTCGGTACATTTGCTTATTTAACAGATTTAGACGAAGTTCAAATGGATCAAATGCTGTATGTTAACGTACTCGCACCGATGAAGCTTACAAAATACTTTGCTACAAAAATGAAAAATAAACGGAAAGGCCATATCATTTTTGTCGCTTCACAGGCAGGAAAAGTTGCAACTCCAAAAGCTTCTGTTTATGCTGCTTCTAAGCATGCTCTTATTGGATTCGCCAATGCAGTTCGCATGGAACTAAAGGAATTTGGAATAGAAGTTTCGACTATTAATCCTGGACCAATCGATACACCATTTCTCGACTTAGCAGATCAAGCTGGAAATTATCGTGAAAGACTAAGCAAACATCTCCTCACACCTGAAGCGGTTGTATCCTCTATCGAAAAAGTAATCCAGCATCCAGTTCGTGAGATAGATCTCCCGTCCTATATGAGTATCACAAGCAAATTATATGCAGTTTTCCCTAAAGTGGTAGAAACAGTTGGGAAACGTTTTTTTACGAAAAAATAGTGGATGATTATACTAATACCAAAACAAGCCTATTAGAAAAGGATGAGATAAGATGCAGTTTCATATTACAAAAGAGAGCGATAAGGCAGCAGTTAAATATATTAATAACGAGTTATATCAATATAATTTAAAACATTTTCCCGAAGATTTAAGAGGCAGATATAAAGAAATAAATCTTTTTGTACGAGATGAAAATGATCATGTTTGTGGAGGATTAATAGGCGAGATCTGCTGGAACTGGTTAGAAATCCAAATATTAATGGTGAACGAGAATTTAAGAAAATCGGGGCTTGGAACAAAACTATTATTAGAAGCAGAGCAAGTTGCGCGAGATAATCAGTGTGACTTCATTAAGCTCGACACACTTAGTTTTCAGGCTTTAGATTTTTACCAAAAACATGGTTATGAAGTATATGGTTCCATTGACAACGTAGGAAGAGAGCATAAGCATTATTATTTGAAAAAAGATTTAGTTTTTTAAAATGACAAGGGCTAAGAAGATTTTTTGGGTTCTCCTAGTTATAGCCATTATAGGAATAGCAATCGTACCTATAGTAACAATACAAGCAAATAAACATACCTACAAAAAAAGAGTAGCTAATTATCTAATAGCAGAGAAGGGCTATGAAAAAGAGAATATAGAATCTATTGAGGGAAAATGGGGAATCAAGCTTCCAACTTATTATGTAATTGTAACCTTTAAAAATGAAACATATGTGGAGTATGTCTATTTTGCACATGACAACGATATTTTTCAATTTAATTACAAGATCACGGAGGAAGGGCAACAAATGGGAATCAAAGAGGAAGACTTAATAAATTATAATCCTCGTTATTAAACTTCTCTATACTTGTATAAAACCTTCTAATTTTAACTGCTTTTCTAGAAACCATATTACTTTATTTGACTATAAGTGATTGTAATAATATACTAACTTACGTTATGTAAGTAATGGCGAGTTATTAAAGAAATTTGGGTTAGTCAAACTTGTAAAGTTATCGATTATCCACAGTAGGAGGATAAGAAGTGAATTATAAAGTAGATGTATGTGTTGTAGGAGCAGGGCCAGGAGGAGCATTGCTTGCTTATTTACTCGCAAAGAAAAATGTATCGGTTCTTCTCTTAGAGCAACATGCGGCTGTTGGGAAGGCTTTTCGTGGGGAACATTTAAACGAAGAAGGAGAAGAAATTTTAAAGGAGCAGGGACTTTTTGAGAAAATCGAACAACTAGGTCTACTTCGTATGGAAAAACTGGAGTATTGGCATAAAGGCGAACCTTTTAAAACAATACTACCAAATCCACAAGTAGGACATTTAGGCATACATGTTCCACAGAAGCATTTATTATCTATATTATTGGAAGCCGGGGAAGCGTATCCCGCTTTTCAGGCAATGATGAATACAAGAGTAGTTGAGTTATTAAAGGATGAAGCCGGCTTTTACAATGGAGTCCGTGCTGTAAAAGACGGGGAGGAAGTCTTAATTGAAACTGAGCTGATCATTGGAGCAGATGGCCGTTATTCTACTGTCCGAAAAAAAGCAGAAATTGATGTAACGATTCGTAAACATGGATTTGACTTGCTTTGGGCGAGAATTCCTGCTCCTGAGGATTGGGAGCCATCGATTAGAATGGCACTTATTGATGGAAAACAATTATCACTTTTCACCCAAGCACAAGGCTTTATTCAGATTGGTTGGAATATTGAAGAGGGATCCTTCCCTCAGTTAAGAAAGCAGCCGTTTACCCCTTTTATCGATCAACTAATCCAAGCATTTCCACAGTTGGAAGGAACGGTTCATCATCATATTCAATCGTGGAAAGATTTCGTATTACTTGATGTATATAGCTCTACAAGTGAGAGTTGGGGGAAAAACGGTGTTGCATTAATTGGGGATGCAGTTCATACCATGACTCCAACCGGAGCTTTTGGTCTGAACAGTGCTCTGAAAGATGCTGATTTTCTAGCATCGCTCATTGATAAAAATTATATATCCCAGCTTAATTATTTGGAATGTGCGAATGCAAGAAAAAGAGAAGTAGAAAAGCTACAAGAAATTCAAGTAGAAAAAGAGCAGGCGTTTGCTTCGAATTTTGTTGTCGTAGTTTAAAGAATTTAACGCACCTCTATACAAAATAAGCTAAATTAAATTAGCCTTTTGTATAGGGTGCGTTATTTTATCCCGCCTTAACGGGTAGTAAGACTCCCACTTCAAGATGTAAGAAAAGCAAAAAGATCAGTGGGAGATGACCGGGGACTAAAAGTGCGACGTCCCCCCTAGCACGTCCTGTGCGTCGAAAAACCCCCACTGATTGTAGTTTCACTTTATCTTTCCGGAAAAAAGCTGTATACACCAATGTTGTTCACCCAAATTTTTGCGTTTTCACCATTTGGGTCAGCAATCCATAAGTCAGAGGTACTTTCTGTTAATTCTGTTTGCCGCAACCATGTAAGTTTGTTTATTACAGGTAGGAATAGTGGATTGTTATCTTCTTTTCCTTTTGGGGGAGAGGTTATTTTCACCTGTTTATCACCTGATAATGGTACAAAATATAAAGAGGAAGTTGGACGTTTTTCGGGGTCATTCGACCATTCTGCCTCCGCTACTCTAGAAACAACGAACGAATCGTCATTTACCCATGTAAAGCCTAGATCTGCATATTTTTCAGGGGTAAGAGTTAATGTTAGAAAAGAGGGAAGTTCGGTTACTTTTAAGTTTTTGTTCTTATAGCCATATACTATTCTTCCACCGCCAGCAATATAGCCAAGGAAGTTTTGCTTAAATGCCCATTTTGAGTCGAATCCTAAAGCCATCTCATCAATCACCTTAAACTGTTTTCCATCTTCAGAAAGAACGCATAGCATATCACTATCCATTGCCCAAGAAGCAGTCGGTGAGACTCTAAAGGATACCCATTTTCCGTTTGGAGAATAATTAAAGGAATCAGCGTTTATAGAAATGATTTTGGCCTTATCTATGCCTATTTCTTTAGGAATAACAAACAGTTTCTTTACATTTTTCGTCAAATCTTTATTATTCATATAATCCTTTTCTAATGTAACTGTATAAAGAACTGGATTTGTCCATCCATCCGGCCGAAGATCAGCACTAGAGGAAGTGATAAATCCTTTCCCGTCCGGCTGCCATTCATAACTATCGACACCTAACGCTATGTTAGTAAAGCTCTTTAAGTCGGATATATTTAAGACGCTTCCGCTCATAAAAGCTACAATATTTTCAGAAGGTGACCATTTGGGATTGTAACCGTCATAAAAGATTTTTTTATGCGTTTTAGTTTGGATCATATAAATCCATAACTCGTTGGTAATTTCTCTGGAATCATTCAAATTACCGGGAACTTCCTTTTGATATAGGAGCATTTTTCCGTCGAATGACCACTCAGGAGGGTAATGGTACTTAGCTTTCTCTTTCGTTATTTTTTCTTCTTTGTTATTGACTTTTATCCATAAATAGCCGTCCTTTTCAAATGCAATTTTTACATCTGATATATTCGTTTCTGCAAGAGTATTCATGGGGAATATTAAATAGAAAATGAACAATGCCTGAATAATTTTTGCCAAATTATCACCTCATTCTTTAAATTCCCCTTTTATTTTTAACTTATCCGTAAAATAAACCGATTACTTTCCTGAACTCAGGAAAGTAAATCGGTTTTGTATGTTAGTCTAAGAAGCAATTTTTTGGTATTTATTTAGTAATACATCTAATTCTTGGCTACACTCTACAACTGAAGGATGTGTAAATCCATAGTTTTTTGCTTTTTTGTACATGATTTTTCTTTTTATTGCAATTTGAAACAATAAAGCTTTTTCATCCAATAAGTTCAACACGGTATTTCCTCCAAATAATATTTTAGTTATCGAATTGATATCCGTTTTTGTGTGGTGTCTAAACCAACTTTTATATTGTATAACAGGAAAAATGCAAATATTGTCGCATGGTGGAAAAAAATTAAATGTTCATAAATTAGTCACAAATTATATGTATATTTTAAAAAATAAGCAAAAATGAATCGTTATGTCTATAATAAGTAATATAAAATATATTGACTTTTTTATGGGAAATGAATTTCTTTGCATAATAAGAGATTTACTTTAAGCTGTTAGCATGTTAATAGTTCGTCTTTTCGACAACTATAAAAGGAGACAAAAATATGAATGATTATATAGTAAAAGCAATTGCACTTCAAGATCAAGTCCGAGCGTATGCCATTCGGTCAACTAATACAGTTAGTGAGGCACAGCGACGCCATGATACGCTTCCCACATCATCTGTGGCACTTGGACGTTCCATGACAGCAGGTGCTATACTGGGTGCCATGATGAAAGGCGATGAAAAATTAACGATAAAAATTGACGGAGGAGGCCCAATTGGCACGATTCTTGTCGATGCAAATGCAAAAGGAGAGGTGCGTGGCTATGTATCCTATCCACGAACCCATTTTGAAGTGACAGAGTCAGGTAATTTAGATGTGAAACGTGCTGTTGGAACTAACGGAACTCTTTCCGTTTCAAAGGATGTAGGGCTTAATCAGCCATTTGTTGGTCAAGTAGCTATTGAAACAGGAGAAATCGGAGATGATTTTACCTCGTATATAATGAATTCAGAGCAAACCCCGTCCTCTGTTGGTGTAGGAGTGCTTGTAAATGAAGATAATACAATCGAAGCAGCTGGTGGTTTCATTATTCAATTATTACCTGGAACTTCGGAGGACACGATTCGATATATCGAAAACCGTTTACTACAGATTCCGTCTATCTCTATAATGGTTAAAGAAGGTCTTACGCCAGAAAAAATATTAGAAGAGGTATTAGGCGCAGAAAATGTAAGTATACTGGAAACAATGCCGATTCAATTTCAGTGTCAATGCTCGAGAGACAGAATTGCAAGAGCAATTATTAGTTTAGGACAGCAAGAAATTCAAGACATGATTGTGGAAGATGGGAAAGCAGAGGCCCAATGCCATTTCTGTAATGAGTATTATTTATTTACGAAAACTGATTTGGAGCAACTATTAGAAGAAACGAAATAGGAAACTTATTAGACTGTTTGGATGTTTGTCATCAGACAGTCTTTTTTCATTCACATGGATTACCTTTTTTTAAAGGACTATACATAGTAAATGGAGAATATTGCTATCATGTGAATAAATCACATTGAATAAAGGAACTTTATATCATGGAATGCCAGCACTATTAGAGGGCATATCATGCTGGCAAGATACAGGTTAACAAGTCGGATGATTATAAGGTGTATATGGTTGCATTGGATATCCTTGATTTCCATAAGGATATATATAATTGGGAAATGTCTGCGCGTTACTTCCAGGGTTCCGATAACAATTTTTCGGCGGTCCAATATAAGTGGAAGCTGTAATAGGTTTAATAGCTGTTTTCCATTGATTTTCGTCCATGCAATAAGTATGAGCCATAATGTTCGATGGTGTTAATCTTAAAATATCCGAACCAAGTATTACTTCTGGTGTAGATGTGTTGAAAATAGCAAGCGCATGTGTGCGATCCTCTGTTGCCATTTGGTAATGCCACCAGCCTTGCGGAATATTTGCTACTTGGCCAGGTGTTATTGTGTAATGCTGATATTGCTTCGTAAATGGATTTAGTATGGAAACTGCCATAGCACCGGAAATGCAATATACCAACTCGGAAGTATTCGGATGATAATGCGGTTCAATATTGTTACCTCTACTTAGAAAAATATCAATCAATGATAAATGATCTAATGTATTTAACTGTTCGCTACCAAGAATATTCATAAAGTTAAAATTATCTTTTCTAAAGAAAGAATTTTTATTGACGTCAAAAGTGAACTGGGTGGATGGGGAAGTATAGTCAATTGGTGAATCCATAGCTTAACCTACCTTTTCCAATTGTTATGTGTTTTGGGCACATTCTTAGCATCATATGTAGTGGCCCAACTTTTTGTGCAATAATGGAAAGAGGAGTCTGATTATTCAAATCGATAACCATATGGAGGAACACAAATGATTCCAAAAGCTAAATCATTAGGCATGCTTTTCAAAGACAATAAAATACTTCTCGAAGAACAAGAAGGCAAACATTCTAAAGGGACTGGATTATTTTATAGACCAATTGGTGGAACAATTGAAATTGGGGAAAAATCCGAGGAAACAGTGATAAGAGAATATGAAGAAGAACTAGCCCTAAAAATCACAATCCAATGCTATGTTACGTGCCTAGAGAATATATTTACCATCGACGAACATATTGGTCATGAAATAATTCAAATTTACATAGTAGAGCTGGAGGATCAAAGCCTATATGATCAAGAAATATTTAAAGTCGTTGAAGGAAATAAAATTACATATGCTAAGTGGATTTCATTGGAAGACATTATTAATGAAAAAAAGATTCTTTATCCGAATGGATTAAGAGAAATAATGTGTGTTATGACTGGAAAGGAAGAAGATAATGAGCAATTGGAAAACATTAAATGCAAATTATGTCTATAAAACAGCTTTCGGAAATTTGCGTAAAGATACTTGTGAACTTCCTGATGGACAAATTATTGAGGAATATTATGTGAATGAATATGCCGACTGGGTTAACGCTATCGTTCTTACAAAAGAGAAACAGATAGTACTAGTTAAACAATATCGATATGCTGCACAAGATTTCTTTTTAGAAATCCCAGCCGGTAAACCTGAGGAAGATGAGGCATACGAACATGCTATATTAAGAGAAGTAAAAGAAGAGACAGGATTTATTAGTGAAAAGCAACCTATATTATTAGGAGAATTCTATGTTAATCCAGCAACTCAAACGAATAAAGTAGTTTCTTTTTTGATTGTAGATGCGCATAAGGCTTTTGATCAAGAGCTGGACCCGACAGAGTTTATAGATGTCCAATTGGTAGATTTGAATGATATGGAAACCATGATTGCAACAGGAGAGATCAACCAGTTATTTACTGTGAGCGCTTACTATATGTCTAAATCACTCCTAACAAAATAGTTACAGAAATAGGAACTGTAGATTGTGAAGAACGATTGGAAAAGAAGGCGAAAAAATGACTAGGTTCGGATTAATAAGACATGGGCTGACCGAGTGGAATGAATTGGGCAAGGCACAAGGAATTTCTGACATACCTTTAAATATAACAGGATTAAAACAAGCACAAGCACTAGCAGATAGACTTTCCCTTGGAGAAGAATGGGACATAATTGCATCAAGTAATCTATCCCGAGCAAAGGAAACTGCACATATCATATCGGAAAAGTTAAATTTGCCTATTGCTATTTTTGATAAGAGAATAAGAGAAATAAATTGTGGTTTAATAGAGGGAACAACAGAAGAAGAAAGGTTGCAAGTATGGGGAAATAATTGGCGCAAACTGGACTTAGGCATGGAGAAATTTGTGGATGTGTCCAAAAGAGGCTGTGAATTTTTAGAAGAAGCTGTCATGACCTATAAAAATAAACGTATACTGGTAGTAAGTCATGGTGCATTGATTGGTCTCACGTTACGGCATTTGTTACCAGAGAGATTTCCTAATACAAACATGGAAAATGCGTCTCTAACTATTCTTGAAAATATAGAAAATAGTTGGGATTGTACACTGTATAATTGCACAAGCCACCTAGAAGCGTAAATTGCTAAAGGAGAGAAGAAAATTTTCAGTATCACCAACAAAATAATTCTTCTTTTATTGTCACTTCTAATGTTTGTGGTTTTGTGGAAAATAATGAATTTTATCTTTGTCTCTTTTATCCCGTTTAATCCTATATCCGAGCTTATTGCATCTATAGTAATTGTCTTGATGATTCCTTGTTCGATGATTTTGGCTGATATTACATGGAGTATGATTAAAAATTGTTTCAAGGAACAGTAGAAAATATATCTAATTTATCAAGATAGTAAACTCCTAGTTACTCAAAAGGGGTTTACTTTTTTATGCGTAGGGAAAAATTAAAGATATAAAGAAAGGAAGATTCAAGTGAAACCTTTAATGCGAATTTTTATACCAATTTTTACGGCAATACTGCTTAGTGCCTGTTCTCCTAATAGCGAGGCAGAAAAAGCTACTAAGGATAGTAAAGAGCCGACAGCAGAGGTGGAGGCAGACTTCAATCAAGAACCAACTTCCACTGAATCTAATCAAACTAATCCAGCAATGACTCAAGCGGAAGTAATAGAGTCTATCAGAACGGACTTAAAAACCAATGTAACTAAATTGCTTCCAAGCGAACTGCCATTACAAAATGATAAGTATTTAACCGCAACAACTACATCAGATGAGAGCCATTATGAAGTTGTTTTTTACGAAAGCAATGAGCCGACTGCCATTAATCATGAAACGAGTGCAGACGGCCAAATTATTGCTCGTCTTCATGCTCAAAAATATGAGAGTAAGCAAGAAGCAGTCGAACAAATAGCTTTTGAAAACTTTAGCGAGCTGGGAGGACAACCAATCGACCTTGGCTACGGAATCACCGGCTATCAGGACGCTGGTGCAGGTTCCATGTGGACAAGCTGGAATGAAGGTCGTTGGGCAATCGCCGCTCATACGCGTACCACAGATGGGGAAAAAGGAGAAGAACTTGCTAAAGAGGCTACCAAATTTTTAGAAACCCATACATTGCCTATTCCTAAACCGAATGGATTCGCACATATTGATGTGTACCAATTAGATAACCGAATTGCTTGGCAAAACGAAAATATAGTTTATATGATAGACGAAGTAAAAGATCCAATGATCGCGTTGGAAATTGCCACTTCCATTGAATAGTTTAATTGAAACATCTCCTTTATGGAGATGTTTTTTTGGATTCAGAAGCTGGATAAAGGGTTTTATTGATTGTTTGAAGAATAAACCTTAGTAGGAAAGATTCTTATAAATTCCACATGATTAATTGCTAAAGATTTTTTGCTCTTAGGAATCGAAATTAAGAAATATTAGCAAAAGGAGAACAAAAAAATGAAATTTAGGCTCGCCGAAAGAAAAGATATAGACCAGTTAATCCAAATGAGATGGGATTTCACGATTGAAGATAACGATACGAAAATATTTACAAAGAGTGATTTAGAGTCATTTAAAGCAGAGTGCCATACTTTTTTAGAAAGTGCTTTGAAGAGCGAGACTTGGTTTATTTGGGTTGCAGAAGAAGATGCGAAAATTGTATCTCATATTTACATACAATTAATCGAAAAAGTGCCTCGTCCCGGCAGGATTACTTATCCATTTGCCTATATGACAAATGTCTATACAGAAAAAGAATATAGAAAACAAGGAATTGGAAGTAAATTGATCACTACCATTAATGAGTGGGTGAGTGAGAATAACTATGAATTTATCATCGTTTGGCCAAGTGATGATAGCGTTGACTACTATAAAAGAAATGGATACGTTCGTTGTAATGAGCCTATGGAGTATTTCCCTTCTTAGAAGAAAATAAAAACCTGTATAAGGATGTTTTCATATGCAACTCTTTCATGTAAGTGAAGAAAGTAATATAGAATTTTTTGAACCAAGAATACCAACTCGAACAGATTTAGATCAGACGAAAGGGCTTGTATGGGCCATAAATGAAGAATGTTTACCAAACTTTTTGACTCCAAGGAACTGCCCGCGTGTTTGCTATCATGTAGGACCGAATACTTCGGAGGCAGATAAACGAACCTATTTTTCGTCTAAGTCTTGCCCTTATGTAGTAGCGATAGAACATAAATGGTTCGAAGTGATGCAAAATACTACCTTATACTTATATGAATTTAACACTTGGGAATTTACTCTTTTGGACGAAAATGCGGGTTATTTTATAAGTGATAAAAAGCAAATACCGATTAATAAAATCAAAATAGATAATTTATTCACTGCTCTCTTTAAAAGGAATATTGAATTGCGATTGGTCGACAACTTATGGGATCTACATGCAGAAATTCAAAAGACAACATTGAATTGGTCTAAGTGTAGAATGGGTTTTGCACAGAAAATGGAATTGGGGGGGATTAAGATGGAATTCAAAAAGGTAAAAAGAGAATTTATATTAGTGGGCATGAAAAATGGAGGACTCTATGCAAACTTTGGAAAAGAAGTACCTGTCTTTGCACATCAATTTTTAAAAAGAGCGGATGAGATAAAAAACCATACAGAAACAGAAATTGCTCTTTACGAACCTAAAAGAACCGCTGACCATAAAGAAGGCAATTATTATGTTGGATTAATCGTTGATGGTGCTTTAAATGAAATTCCGTCTGGCATGGAATTGATCGAGATTACACACGATTATATGACTGTTCGAGGGAAAATCTCAGAAATAACAGATCTTCATTCCAAATTATCTATCTGGGGAGAACAACAAGGCTATAAAAGAAATTTGGAATCTTATATTATTGAGACCTATCATCCAATTGAAAATAGTGAGGAAGAAGTGGAAATATATTTACCAATCTATACTTAAGAATCAAAGTTTCTTAATGATAAATAGAAAGGGGTTAACTAATGTGTTCGAATAACATAGAAGGTCTTGAATTTAAGGTTGCTAACGGTAGAGACATCTCTAGAATAATCGAAATGTTAAAACAACTAGCTGTATGGATGAAGGACAATGAAATAAACCAGTGGCGGTTTCTATTAGAAGGAGGTGATGATGAAGAAATTGAACAAGCAATTAACAAACAAGAAACATATATCGTCTTAAAATATGATCAATTAGTTGCTACATTTACGCTTTTAAGTACACAGATGAGTGGGATAAGCATAGTTGGGGAGAAGAATTAAATTCTAGTTCTCTTAATATGCACCATCTAGCAGTCATTCCCTCTTGTATGAAAAAAGAATTAGGTAGCAGTATATTAAGCTGGATCCAAAACAATATGAACGGTCACAAAGACTATATTAAACTAGATTGCGTTTCAGATAACCCAAAGTTAAATGCCTTTTATAAGAAAAACAATTTTGAACTTATCGGGTTAAAAGATGGTCATAACAAATATCAAAAAAGAATTAACTTGTAGAAACACTTAAAGGAGCCCATCTATGATGAATTATAGTATTGTAGAGAAATTAAGCGAAAATCAATTTATAGAATTACATAGTTTATTTAAAAATGAATGGTGGACCCAGCATCGTGAGCTTGTGGAAATTAGAAAGATGGTAGACAACAGCAGCTTAGTGATCGGGTTAATTCAAAATGAAACAAAAGAATTAATAGGATTTGCTAGAGTGATAACGGATGCTGTATATAGAGCATTCATTTTTGACGTGATGACGAAAGAGACCTATAGGAATAGTGGTATTGGTAACATCTTGATGAATTATTTATTGGAGCATCCGTTTATTCGAGAGGTTGAACGGATAGAGTTATACTGTCCTGACAGATTAGTTGGATATTACGAGAAGTTCGGATTTTCAAAGGATGTGAATGGCAGTAATTTAATGAGACTAAGAATATAATTATAGATCAAAGGTTTTCCATGCAGTAATTATTTTGACCATTTATGATTACTCTGTTTGTTAATTCAATCTCTGCAATATTTTGTTATTTTCTTGTCGCTTCACCATGTTTTGAAGTTTGGGGATTATTATTTTCTTTATATGATATGGCAGTTGCAGTACTCTTGGAAAAAGCTTAAATGGTAATCTGACTTATAAAAGTTTTACAAACTTTTGCTGATTGGCTGGCTTGAATTTAGTGTTTTGGATCAGTGAATCTAATCAAGCGCAGGTATACGATATATTAAATCAGCACCACCAGTATAACTGGTGGTTTGTTCTGCACGTGAAACGCTAGGATACTCCCCCATATCTTAAGACTGAAAGGTCCGGCAATCGTGCTCCGCTTTCCACGACCGCTAAAGTGTTTCTGCTATTTTTGACTTTCAGTGTTCTCTTCGCCTGTGGAAGGATCATTGTATTTTTTTCTGGTCATCTGATTCTCATACTCTAAAATCTCTTCTTGAATAACATTTCTATTGTATAGATTATTGAAAGATGGATATAGGTTTATGTCATATAATTGAGGTTTAAGTTATGAAATATAGCTAATCAAGACAGTATTTGAAGCTTTTCTAACTTTCGATAAAGAGTTCGAATACTCATCCCTAAATCCTTTGCAACCATTTGCTTGCCATTGTAATTGTACCCATAGATATTAAGTTTTTGAGTTATTATCTCTCTCTCTACATCTACTAATTCTGCATTCTTTTGTGGTTGCTGAACATCTTTGCAACTTGCTAAAAGATATGGAGGAAGTGATCGTTCACTTAAAGCATTTTCTGTTTCAAAATTCATGCTATATTCGATAACGTTTTCAAGTTCTCTTAAATTACCAGGCCAATGATAAGTAGATAGCACTTCCATAAAACCATTGGTACAAGAGTTGAAATACTTACCAGATCTATGTTTCAAGTTTTCTTTCATTTCTTCTACTAGTAAGGGTAAATCGAGCAGCCTCTCTCTCAAAGGGGGTATTGTAATTGGAATTACGTTTAAACGATAGAATAGGTCTGATCTAAACTTTTTCTCTTTAATGGATTCTTCTAGAGGTTGATTTGTAGCGGCAATTATCCTTGCATTTACCTTTTTCACACTAGTTCCGCCAACCCGTTGGATTATCCCATCTTGTAAAACTTTTAAAAGTTTCGATTGCAAGTGAATGGGAAGCTCCGCAATTTCATCTAAGAATAATGTTCCGTTATCCGCAGATTCAAAATAACCTTTTTTTCCCCCTTTTCTAGCGTTGGTAAATGCACCGCTTTCGTAACCAAATAATTCACTCTCAAATAAACTCTCTGGTATACTCGCACAGTTTATTTCTACTAGGGGCCCGTTACTCACTGTGCTATTTTCATGAATATACTTTGCCAACATACTTTTCCCAGTCCCGGTCTCTCCTGTAATGAGTACTGTAGAAGTACTATTTCGTATCTTCTTCACTAATTCTGTAATATGTTTGAATGCTTGACTGTTTCCAAAAATGTAATTGCCTGAAGAATAAATGGGAGAAAGATTACTTTTAAACTCATTAGAATCCCTTAAAATTGATATGATAATATCTTTTAGACGTGTTAACCATTCTGTGTATAAATCTTTTTGTTCGATTAAAATACTTTTATTTTGAGGGGATAGACTAACCAATGAAAGATATCCAAACTTTTCACCATTTAACATCATATCTTGAATAAGTTCTGCATTCGATGGACAATTATTAAAAAAATGGCACCCTTCACACATTTTCATATCTCCTGGCTGATGAAGTAGAGTGATGTGATTTCCGTATATTTTATCAAAAAAAGGAACATGTACCTTCATTCCCTTTTGGGTAATATAATCCTCCGTTGCGGCTATTAAACGTCCCTCTTTATCAAAACAAGCAATATCGACTTGCAAAAGCCCTGAAAAAGCTTGTATCACTTTCGAAATAGAACTTAATAAAATCACCTAATCACCTCTTTAAAAAATATTCAACTTAAAACTCATTGTATTTATAAAATTCGGAATAGTCAATATACAAAAAAAGATATGTCATGTCTTATGTCAAAAGTGTCAGAAGCATATTATTGTTTTCTCTTTCCACTTTTACTAATTTCCTTGTCACCGTCATAGTTTTAGTCCGCCTACTAAAGTTGGCATAGAAATTGCAAGACTAAAATGTAAATACAGATTTTAAAAATTCAACGGTGCAAAAGATATTAGTGCCCTGAATTATAGGGGAGGAACTAGATGGGGAAATTTAAATAATAAAATATTAAAACGAAATAAAATTTTGAAATTTGAAAGGTGGATACAATTATGAGTAATTATCAAGATAGTCTAATGGATAAACGTGTTGTTATTACTGGAGGTGCAAGTGGCATTGGTCTAGCTACTGCTCTTCGATTTGCAGATGAAAAAGCTATTGTTACTATTATTGATAATAATAAAGAGTCATTAAATAGAATATTGAGAGAATGTCCGACAATAAAACATGGTATCTTCGCGGATGTAAGCAATTACGAAAGTGTACAAAATGCCTTTCTAGAAATGGATGACTTGGCTGGGGGTATTGATATCCTTATTGCAAATGCCGGCATAAGCGTTAGATCTAGTTTTCTAGATATTACTCCGGAACAGTGGGATAAAGTAATTGGGGTTAATCTCAATGGTATATTCTATGCATCACAAGAAGCGGCAAAAAGAATGATCCAACAAAAAGGTGGGGTTATTTTAATGACAGCTTCTACAAATGGTTTAGTTGGTCATCCGAATTATGCTGATTACAACGCATCTAAAGCTGGAGTGAATCTTTTAGCCCGAACTATGGCATTGGAATTAGCACCAACGATTCGTGTAAATACAGTTTGTCCAGGATATGTACTTACCCCAATGCAAATTGCAGAATATAGCCCAGAAGCATTAGAGCAAGTAAATGAGAAAATTCCATTAAAACGACATGCTCAACCTGAAGAAGTTGCTGGACTATTTGCTTTCTTAGCATCTTCAGAGGCGAAGTATATTACAGGACAACATATTCCAATTGACGGTGGAGAGCTAGCATAAATTCACTAGTTTTTACCGAGTGACGTAGATGACAAAACAGTCAAACTTTTGTCATCTATGACACTAGATGTTAATTGAATTAATTTATAATCGTTAGCAATTCCTGTGTTTTATATGTGCTTCTTTACTTTAAAAAAGTTGGCACAAAAATTGCAATATTAATTTACGTAGAAAGGGGAGAGATGTATTTGAATTACGAAGATTTACTAGGTGTTAAAAATAAGGTAGTTGCGATTACAGGTGCTGCGTCAGGAATAGGTTTAGCTACTGCAAATTTATTTGGGGAACTAGGTGCCTCAGTAGCATTATTAGATATCAATGAAGACCAAGGAAAAAAAGTTGCTGAGGAAATGATTATTAAAGACATAAATGCGAAATTTTACAAATGCAATGTGACATCTTCTGAAGAGTGCAGAGTAACTGCTAAGAGAATTGAAGATGACTTCGGTAAAATTGATGTGCTTTTTAATAATGCAGGAGTCATCCGGCGAAAAACGGTTGTTGATCATTCTGAGGAGGATTGGGATTTAGTACTAGATGTTTCTCTAAAAGGAGCATTTCTATTGTCTAAATATATTATTCCTATCATGGATAAAAATGGTGGGGGAAGTATTGTTAATACTGGATCAGGATGGGGATTGAAAGGTGGGGATTTGGCAGCATCCTACTGCGCAGCGAAAGCTGGTGTTGTGAATTTAACAAAAGCAATGGCTATTGATCATGGCCCTCAAAATATTCGAGTGAATTGTATTTGTCCAGGCGATACAGACACACCTCTCCTAAGAGATGAAGCAATACAATTAAAACATGATGAGGATACTTTTTTAGCATCTTCTGCGGTTGATAGACCACTAAATAGAATTGGAACCCCGTTAGATATCGGTAAAGGTGTATTGTTCTTGGCTAGTGATTTGGCTTCATGGGTGACGGGAACGATTCTTACGGTTGATGGCGGAGGCCTAGCATAATAAATGAGGAGGAAATTGTTATGAAAGAATTGAAAAAAGTTGCACATCCTTATATTCCAAATACAGTACCTGAAATCAAAGAGCAAATGTTAAAAGAAATTGGGGTAAAGACGATTGAGGAGTTATTTTCCGGGATTCCAGAAGAGCTGCATTACCGTGAAACATTGCACATTCCGAAAGCGCTTTCGGAATATGAATTACGTAGATATATGGAGGGATTATTATCTAAAAATACGAGTACAACAGAATATCTGAACTTTTTAGGTGCTGGTTGCTGGAATCATTTTATCCCAGCTATTTGTGATGAAATAAATTCTCGTGCAGAGTTTGTAACTGGGTATGCAGGGGATCCATACGAAGATCATGGTCGCTTCCAAGCTCTTTTTGAGTACCAGAGTTTAATGGCAGAGTTAGTCGATATGGATGTTGTCAATGTTCCGACATTTGATTGGGCGCAAGCAGCGTCAACATCTATTCGTATGGCGACCCGAATAACAAATCGTACAGATGTATTATTACCCAAAACAATCTCACCTGATCGGCTAAAAGTTATTAAAAACTATTGCTCTCCGTATATAAATGTAAGTTTGATTGACTATAAAGAAGATACTGGACAAATTGATCTCGAAGATTTGGAAAATAAAGTATCTTCTAATACAGCAGCTGTCTACTTTGAAAATCCATCCTATTTAGGATTTTTAGAAACACAAGGTCAACAAATTAGTAAACTAGCAAAAAAACATGGAGCAATTACGATTGTGGGAGTCGATCCTAGTTCGCTAGGTATTGTCGAGCCACCTAGTCACTATGGCGCTGAAATTGTTTGTGGTGATCTTCAACCATTAGGCATGCATATGAATTACGGTGGTGGTCAATCAGGGTTTATTGCAACCCACGATGATATCAAATTTGTGCAAGAATACCCATCCAGATTATTTGGAATTGCACCTACAGTTGTAGAAGGTGAGTATGGGTTTGGTGATGTGTATTATGATCGAACTTCCTTTGCACAAAGAGAAAAAGGAAAAGAATTCGTAGGTACACAGACGGCATTATGGGGTATTACTGCAGGAGTTTATTTATCTTTAATGGGTCCTGAGGGAATGTATGAGCTTGGAAAATCTATTATGCAAAAATCGCAATATGCAATGCAACAGATAGGAAGTATTCCAAATGTAGTAGCATCACGATTTGAGTCAACTAGTTTTAAAGAGTTCGTTGTGGACTTCTCCTATACTGGGAAATCAGTGAAAGAGATTAATAAGTATCTTCTAGACAATAGAATTTTTGGAGGTAAAGACCTTTCTGAAGATTTTCCAGAATTACAACAAAGTGCTTTATTCTGTGTAACAGAAATTCATACAAAAGAAGATATCGACCAGCTTGTTTCCGTTATTAAGCAGTGCATAAACTCAAAATGAAATAAATTGAAAAGGATGAATTCCTATGAAGAAAATTAACCGCGAACATAAAGTACGAAATTTCCAGCAAGCTAAATGGGATGAACCGATTATTTTTGAACTTCATAATGCTGGTGAAAGAGGTGTTTTACTCCCTCACGTGGAAAGTGAAATTGTAGATTGTGTAGGGGATGGGCTATCAGCTTTACCTGCATCTTTAATTAGAAAATCAGCTCCTAAATTACCTGAAATTTCACAAAATAGAGTGCTTCGTCACTATTTAAGACTTTCACAAGAGATGTTAGGAGGCGCTCTTAACGTTGAAATAGGTCAAGGTACTTGTACAATTAAATATTCACCTAAGATTAATGAAGAAATTGCTTCATCTCCCAAAATGACAGAGCTTCATCCTCTACAAGATGAAAGTACTGTGCAAGGTATTTTAGAAATAACACATAAATTAGATCTTTGTTTGAGAGAAATTTCCGGTATGGATTACTTTTCTTTCCAACCGGGCAGTGGAACACAGTCGTTGTTTTCAATGGCTTCCATCGTTCGAGCTTTTCATGAAAGCAATGGGGAAGGTGAGCAACGAAATGAAATTATTACAACTATCTTCTCGCATCCATCTCAAGCAGCAACTGCAGCTGTAAAAGGATATAAAATCATTACATTGTATCCTGATAAAGACGGTTTTCCTGATCTTGAAAAGTTAAAGGAAGTAGTATCTGACCGTACAGCTGGATTTGTAGTAGCAAATCCAGAGGATACTGGTATATACAATACACGTATAAAAGAATTTACAAAAGTTGTTCATGATGCTGGTGGGATTTGCTATTACGATCAGGCAAATGCAAACGGTTTGCTTGGAATTACTAGAGCTAAAGAAGCAGGATTTGATATGTGCTTCTTTAATCTTCATAAAACATTTTCTACACCACATGCATGTGGAGGTCCAGCAACAGGGGCACTAGGAGTAGCTGCAAAACTAAAAGAGTTTTTGCCTGGTCCAATAGTTGAAAAGCAAGGTGATCAATATACTTTAAAAAGTGATATGAAGCATAGCATTGGAAAAGTTCGTTCGTTTCAAGGGGTACCTCAGATGGTAGTCCGCGCATATGCATGGATTCGAGCGATTGGTGCAGAAGGATTAAAAGATGTTGCTGAAATCGCAGTTTTGAACAACAATTACTTGTATCACCATATTTTGAAAATTCGTGGTGCAAGTGCTCCATATATTAAAGGTCAACGTTTGGAGCAAGTGAGATATAGCTGGGAGCAGTTAACTCGAGAGACGGGAGTTACTACCGATGATATATCACGAAGAATGGCCGACTTTGCTCATCAATATTGGACTAGTCATCATCCATATGTTGTTCCTGAACCTTTTACGTTAGAGCCAACTGAGTCAACTTCGAAATCAGATTTAGACGAGTATATTGCTTCATTAACATATATTGCAAACGAAGCATATGAAAATCCTGAAAAAGTAAAAAATGCCCCATATAATAGCACTATTCACCGAGTAGATGAGCAAGATTTCTTTGAGAACCCTGAAAAATGGGCAATTACATGGAGGTCTTACTTAAAAAAGAGTAAAGAAATAGAAAAAATAAGATCATAAGGTTTTCTCCCCATTAACACATCTAAATCACTTGTTAATGGGGAGTCATTGATATTAAAAGTAAGGTGGTGTCTCGCATGATAAAGGTATCGAATTTGAAAAAATCTTTTGGGGATCTAGAAGTTCTAAAGGATATTAATGTGGAAATAAACCAAAAAGAAGTAGTTGTTGTCATAGGTCCTTCTGGATCAGGAAAATCAACATTCTTACGTTGTTTAAACAAACTAGAAGAGACAACTTCCGGAACAATTCTATTAGATAATATTAACCTTACAGATAAAAAGATCAATATCAATAAAGTGCGACAAGATATCGGAATGATTTTTCAGCAGTTCAACCTATTTCCTCATAAGACAGTTTTAGAAAATATTATTATTGCCCCTATGAAAATACGAAAAAAAAGCAGACAAGAAGCAGAAGGTATGGCATATACTCTACTTGAAAAGTTGGGTTTAGTCGAGAAAGCAGAAGCATATCCCGACTCGCTTTCTGGAGGGCAAAAACAAAGGATTGCGATAGCAAGGGCGCTTGCAATGGAGCCAAAAGTAATGCTTTTTGATGAACCAACTTCTGCACTCGATCCTGAAATGGTTGGAGAAGTTCTAAATGTGATGAAAGAGCTAGCTAAAGATGGAATGACGATGGTTGTTGTTACCCATGAAATGGGGTTTGCGCGTGAAGTAGGGGATCGTGTAATTTTTATGGACGAAGGATATATCATCGAGGAAGCTAGCCCGACCCAATTATTTAGTAAACCACAACATGAGCGTACAAAGACATTTCTATCGAAAATTTTATAAAAAATAATAAATAGTTTGTAAATATAGAGAAGGAGGAAAAAAGATGAAAAAGAATACATTGTTCGCCATAATGATTTTATGCACAACCCTTATTTTTCTATTAGCAGGATGCGCAAAGAAAGAAGATTCATCGAATGCTAGTGCTACCGTGAAAGAAAGTGAAGAGGATTTGAAATTAGTGCATGATGGAAAACTTACTTTTGCTATGAGTGGTCTACTTAAACCTTTAAATTATAAGGATAATGGCAAACTTGTTGGTTTTGATGTTGAAATTGGAACCGAAATTGCAAAACGTATTGGGCTCGAACCGAATCCAGTAACTAATCCTTGGGAAACAATACTTCAAGGATTAAAAGGAAATAAATATGATGTAATCATAGGAAGTATGACTGCCACAGAAGAACGATTAAAACAAGTTGACTTTTCCGACCCATATTATATTTCCGGTGCACAAATTTTCGTCGCAGAAACAAACGACACAGTTCAATCAAAAGATGATTTAGGTGAGAAGTCAGTTGGTGTAATGCAAGCTAGCACTCATAAAGAAGTAGCAGAGACATTATCGAACGATGTGAAAGGTTATCCTAGTGAAATATTTGCTTTACAAGATTTAATACCAGGACGTATTGATGCAGTGATTACTGACAAAATCGTCGGAGTCTCAGCGATTAAGGAACAGGGAATGAAAATAAAAACTGTTGATGGTGTTCTAAATAGAGAAGAAATAGCTGTAGCAATTAATAAAGACCATCAAGCTTTACTAGACAAGATTAATGTGGCCATCGCAGAAATTATAGAAGATGGCACATATGAAAAAATAAGTATAAAATGGTTTGGCGTAAATATTATGGAGGACTAAACTACAACTTTAAGGTTCCCTTAGTAAAGGAGATAACTGACAATGAATTTCATCGAAAGTATTGTGTCCATTATCCAAAAACATGGAACTGCCTTTTTAGAAGCGACTACTATAACGATATCTATAACAGCTGTCTCTCTAGTAATTGCAACTGTAATAGGATTAGTATTTGCCTTCTTTAAAGTATCGAATATTTGGATACTTATGAAACTAGCAGATCTCTATATCTTTATAGTTCGTGGTCTTCCATTAATAGTTTTAATTATGTTTCTCTATTACGGAATTTCCAGTGTTATTGTACTTAGTGATTTTATCGCTGGTGCGGTTGCATTAGGGATTCATTCGGGTGCATATTTGGCAGAAATTTTCAGAGGGGCAATCCAATCTGTAGATAGAGGTCAAAACGAGGCAGCACGATCACTTGGTATGACTGCTCCTTTGACAATGAGTACGATTATTTTACCGCAAGCTTTTAAACGAGCAATTCCTGCTTTGGGTAATCAGTTTATAATTGGTCTTAAAGATTCATCCCTTGTAGCTTATATTGCTGTTACTGAGCTATTTAGCCATGCCTTAACTGCTTCAGCTGAAAACTATATGCCCTTTGAGACATATTTAGTTGTAGGTTTCTATTATTTAGCATTAGTATTAATATTCACGCTACTACTCAATTACGTTGAGAATAGATTAGATACGGGAGGAGTAGGCAAAAAACTAAAAAAGTAAGCTCTCTCTTCATCAAAGTAAAAGACCCAACTGTAAAGCATAAAGAAAAGGAGAAGGAAGTATGATTACTACAAAAAATGAAATCCTGAAATTGACAGAAGAATTAGTTCGTGTTGAAAGTATAGTAGAAACGCCAGGTGAAATTGATGCTGCTAAGAAAATATATGAAATAATTTCTGAGATGCCTTACTTTATCCAAAAACCTGATCAAGTAATTCTTTCAAAAACTAGTGATGACCAATTGGAAAGATATAACGTCCTAGCATTTGTAGAAGGAACAAAAGAGAAAAGTAACAAAAAATCGATTATCCTAATGGGACATCTGGACACGGTTGGCATCGATGATTATACAAATTTAAAAGATGTTGCATGTAATCCTGAAGAACTGATGAAAAAATTACATGATGAACAACTGCCGGAATTAGTAAAAGAGCAGCTTGATTCAGGAGAATGGTATTTTGGTAGAGGTGTATTAGACATGAAAAGTGGTGTAGCTAGTCATATGTCACTACTAAAGTATTTCTCTGAACACCCAGAAGAATTGGCTGGAAATCTTGTTTTCTTTTCGGAATGTGACGAAGAAGTAAGTTCCAAAGGCGTTTTATCAGGGCTTAAAGAATTAAAAAAATGGAAAGAAGAGCGTGATTTCGAATATATAGGATTAATAAATTCGGATTTCGTTGCTCCTTTATATGACGGTGATGAGAATCGTTATGTTTATAAAGGAACTGTTGGTAAATTACTTCCTTCTTTTTTCATTACGGGAGCGGAAACGCATGTTGGTTCTGCTTTCGAAGGATTAGATCCCAATTATATCGCAGCTGAATTAACAAGACAAATTAGCTACAATCCAGAACTTTGTGATCGTCATTTAGGTGAAACACCCGCTCCTCCAATTTCTTTAAAACAGATGGATTTAAAGCCTACCTATACAGTGCAAACAGCTCTTTCTGCTTATGTATATTTTAATCTATTTGTGCATTCATGGTCTCCACAAGAGGTTCTAACCAAGCTTTCGGAGCAAGCAGTAATCGCTTTTGAAAACGCTCTCAATACAATGAACGAACGTTATGAAAGTTTTTGTAGACTAAGTCAGCAACCTTTCAAGCAATTACCTTGGAAATCTCGGGTAATCTTGTATGAAGACATGACGAAATCGTTAAAAGAGGAACATGGGGAAGTTTTTGTAGCGCATATAAACAAGTTTAAAGCGAATCTACTATTAGATGAAAAATTAGATACAAGAATGTTTGCAGCTAGGGTTGTGGAAGAGGAATGGAAATGGATGAAAGATCAAAGCCCAGCAATTATTTTACTTTATTCATCCCTATATTCCCCTTGCTTAGACCTTACAGGTAAAAATGAACAAGAAGAAAATTTGATTTCGGCTTTAGATAAAGCAATAGAAAAGGTTCAGTCACAATATAAATATCCAATCGTTTCTAAAAATTATTTCCCGTATATTTGTGACATGAGCTGTGTTGCTTTAAAAGATGATGAAAAATCTATCCAATCTGTGATTAATAATAATCCTGCTTGGGGCACAAAGCATTACGTGAATTATGAAGATATAAGAGAAATCAATGTACCTGCCATTAATATTGGACCTTATGGTTATGATGCTCACAAACGCTATGAACGTATGGAGATTGAATTTTCTACCGAGGTGATTCCAACAATTACAAAGGAAATAATTAAAACGCTTATTGGTTAATTGACTTTCAAATATAAACTTTTAAGAATGTAGACAATCACGTAATAAACGAGTTGTTTACATTCTATTTTTTGTTTTTAGTATAGGTTAGATTTTCTAGGCCTATTTATTTTCAAAATAAACAGTTTTCAAGACTACACAGAATGATTTTATCATATCATTTGTTTCAAAGAATGCTGAGAAGTTGCATATAAAAAAAGTAAACCGCCCTTGAGCCTAGCAAGCATGGGAAGGTTTACTCGTCCTAATTGCTGATCGCCTTTGAAGCGATACTATTTTATTACAAGGCTGTTTGGTGTTGGCGCACCGAGCAGTCTTTTTTTAATATACTCATCTTCACCTGTCATTATAACATAATGGCAGGTGAAGTGTAACTAAAAACCTCTTTCATATTGTGTTGGTGGAGTTACTTTTCCTGTAATCGTTTCTTCTGCATGCAATGCCCAGTATGGATCCTTCAGCATTCCACGACCAACTGCCACAAGTTCTGCATCACCATTTGCAACTGTTTGCTCTGCCAAATTTGCATCATCTAAAATGCCAACTGCAATTACTGGTACATTTAATGCCTCTTTATATGCACGTGCAAAGGATACCTGATATCCCGGAGTGTTAGCAGGTTTTAATTTCCCAGCAGGACCTTCACCGCCACTCGAAACATGAAAAACATCTACGCCAGCTTCTTTATACTTTTTAGCTATTTCTAATGAATGCTCTAAATCATAGCCACCGTCCATATACTCAATCGCGGATATACGGAAAAGAAGCGGCATTTCTTCTGGCATCACACTGCGCACTGCTTGAATAATTTCTACTCCAAATTTGGATAAGTCTTTACCATACTCATCCGTTCGATTATTAATAGCTGGTGAATGGAATTGATGGATTAAATAACCGTGGGCTCCGTGAAGTTCGATTGTATCAAACCCAGCAGCCACCGCTCGTTTTGCCGCATCTTTATACTTGCTAACCATCTCTTTCACTTCTTGTGTAGAAAGTGCTCTTGGTTCTTTCCAATTTTCAGCAACAGGAATGTTAGAAGCACCAACAGGCGGGGTAGCATCTGTGGCTTTTCTTCCAGCGTGGGCAATTTGAATTCCGATTTTTGCATCATGCTTATGTACTTCTTTTACGATTCTTTCATAAGCCGGTATTTGTTCATCTGACCATAATCCTAAATCGAAATCTGTTATTCTGCCATCAGGTTCTACATCGGTCATTTCTACGATAACAAGCCCAGTGCCTCCCACCGCTCTAGAAACATAATGGACAAAATGCCAGTCTGTTGGAGTACCATCTTTTGCCTCGACAGAATATTGACACATAGGGGGCATTACAACACGATTTTTTAATGTGAGGCCTTTTAGTGTAATAGGTGAAAATAAATGACTCATCAAACTCACTCCTTTTTTCCATTATCTTTGTTTCCTCTCCCGGAATCAATTAATCTGTCTGTCTAATAAAAATATTTCTTATAATCATAAATTATTAGTTGTATTTATACATTACTCATGATACATTGTGTATATTAATACTAAATTTACGTATAAAGATACATTGGAGGAATATATAATGAATAAAAAAGTCGTTTTAGCTTATTCAGGTGGATTAGACACATCTGTTGCAATTACATGGTTAAAAGAACAAGGATATGATGTAGTGGCAGTATGTCTTGACGTTGGCGAAGGAAAAGATTTAGAATTCGTAAAAAACAAAGCGCTGCAAGTTGGGGCGATTGAAAGTTATATGATCGATGCAAGAGAAGAATTTGCGAATGAATATGCATTAATTTCATTACAAGCGCATACATGGTATGAAAACAAATATCCGCTTGTATCTGCACTATCACGCCCGTTAATTTCGAAAAAACTTGTAGAAATAGCGGAACAAACAGGTGCAACTGCAGTAGCGCATGGCTGTACAGGAAAAGGGAATGACCAAGTTCGTTTCGAAGTTTCTATTAAAGCATTAAACCCTGAATTAGAAGTAATTGCACCAGTTCGTGAGTGGAGCTGGAGTCGTGAAGAAGAAATTGCATATGCAAAAGAAAAAAATATTCCAATTCCGATTAATCTAGATAGCCCGTTCTCGATCGACCAAAACCTTTGGGGGCGTGCAAATGAATGCGGTATCCTAGAAGATCCGTGGGCAGCACCACCAGAGGATGCATATGATTTAACGGTTTCACTTGAAAATGCCCCTGATGTTCCAGATGTGATTGAAATCGAGTTCAAAAACGGTGTCCCTGTCGCGCTTGACGGTGTGGAATATAAACTTTATGAATTAATTTTAAAGTTAAATGATTTAGCTGGAAAGCATGGAATTGGCCGTATCGATCATGTAGAAAACCGTCTAGTTGGTATTAAATCACGTGAAGTATATGAAATTCCAGGTGCTCATACATTATTACTTGCACATAAAGAATTAGAAGATATAACTTTAGTAAAAGAATTAGCGCATTTCAAACCAGTAATGGAGAAAAAACTAACAGAGCTTATTTATGAAGGACTTTGGTTCTCTCCACTAAGAACTGCTTTAGAAGCATTCTTAAAAGAAACACAAGTGTATGTAAATGGTACAGTTCGTGTGAAACTATTTAAAGGGCATGCCATTGTAGAAGGACGTAAATCACCTAACTCTTTATATAATGAAAAACTTGCAACTTACACAGCAGAAGATGAATTTAACCATGCTTCAGCAGTTGGATTTATCGAACTATGGGGGCTTCCAACAAAAGTTCACGCTTTGGTGAACAAGGGAGCAGAGAAGGTGAAAGCATGACCAAACTTTGGGGAGGAAGATTCCAAAAATCTGCCGAACAATGGGTAGATGAATTTGGAGCTTCTATCGGATTTGACCAAACACTAGTAATAGAAGATTTAGATGGTAGTATCGCGCACGTTAAAATGCTTGGGGCATGTAATATTTTGCCCCAGGAGGACGTGCAGCAAATTCTAAGTGGTTTGGAGCAATTAAAAAAACTAGCAGCAGATAATGCATTGGAATTTCTAGTTGCAAACGAAGATATTCATTTAAACTTAGAAAAAATGCTTATTGATTTGATTGGCCCAGTAGGTGGAAAATTGCACACTGGACGTAGTCGAAACGATCAAGTAGCAACGGATATGCATTTATATTTAAAAAATAGAGTCGGAGAAATTATCGAGTTAATCGAGATTTTCCAACAAACACTAGTCGCACAAGCAGAAACACATATAGAAACTCTTGCACCGGGATATACGCATTTACAGCGTGCGCAGCCAATCTCTTTTGCGCATCACTTAATGGCATATTTCTGGATGCTGGACCGAGACAAGGATCGTTTTAAAGATTCGATTAAACGTATCGATATTTCACCGCTCGGAGCAGGTGCGCTTGCAGGAACTACTTTTCCAATTGATCGTAAACTTTCAGCGGAGTATTTAGGCTTCGCAAATGTATATGCAAACAGTATGGATGCAGTAAGTGATCGCGATTTTATTGTGGAATTTTTAAGTAACTCTTCCATGTTAATGGCGCACTTATCAAGATTCGCAGAAGAAATTATTTTGTGGTCAAGCTCCGAATTTAACTTTATCGAACTAGATGATTCTTTCTCTACTGGTTCTAGTATTATGCCTCAGAAGAAGAACCCTGACATGGCTGAATTAATTCGTGGGAAAACAGGCCGTGTGTATGGAAACCTGATGGGCTTACTAACAGTAATCAAAGGATTGCCATTAGCTTACAATAAAGATATGCAGGAAGACAAAGAAGGCATGTTCGATACAGTACATACAATCGTCGGATCATTGAAGATATTTGAAGGTATGGTACGCACGATGACTGTTCACAAAGAACGTCTGCACGATACTGTCCACAAAGATTTTTCCAATGCAACTGAACTTGCGGACTATCTTGCTGCTAAAGGACTTCCATTCCGTGAAGCACATGAAGTAACAGGGAAATTAGTATTCCTTTGCATCCAAAGAGGCTATTTCTTATTAGATCTTCCACTAGAAGATTTACAAGAAGCAAGCAGCTTAATCGAGTCGGATATTTATGACGTATTATCACCACTTGCTGCTGTAAGAAGAAGAAATTCTTTAGGCGGAACGGGCTTTGACCAAGTTGCTATTCAAATAGAAGAAGCTAAAAAGCGATTAGCATAAGGAAACTGTAGACACTCTGATTTTGAGGAGCTGTCTACAGTTTTTTTGTATTGGTATAACAATTTTATTCTCTCTACAAGTAGTAGTTGGAAAAAATACCGGTTTAGTTGGAAAATTTGGTTGATTAGTTGGAAAAAACAATGATTTAGTTGGAAAAATTTCGAGTTTAGTTGGAAAAGTATCAAACTGGCATTAGCTATAACTGAAATACGAGAATCTTCATCTGTTCATTTCCAAATGAGCGGCATAAACTTTACTAAGCTCTCTAATCTTATCTGCGACTGCCCCTGCATTACTTTCAGCATTTAATGTCGCTACTTTCTGCAATTCTTCGTGTTTACCAACGCAAACAGCTTCTTTTGCAAATTGAAACATAGGAATATCATTTGCATCATTTCCAAAAGCTATGAATTCTTGCTGTTTCACATTTAGTTTTTGTAAGCCCGACCATTTATCAACCCCTAGAGGACTAATATCTAAAATATTTTCTTGTCCATGCATGTATGTTCTGACTTGAAGCGATTTCAATCGAGATACTATTTTACTTGTATGTTCGTTTGGAAATAGGACAACTTTAATCATTTCATTAATCTTATGTATCGAAATGTTTTTTGCTAACTGATCAGGGTCCAGATTTCGATAAATGGGATGTTCTGTACTTCCGGTATATGTATAATCCCATGCACTATCGATTAAATAGGATAATTGAAATTCCTCTATAATTTTTTCTATCTGTTTTTTTGTTTTATTATCAAATGCCGTTAGATGTGTGACTTTTCCACCGTTTGCAACAAATGCCCCATTTCCTCCAATCATTGGATACGTATGCATTTCTTTTGGAAGCACAGGAAGTAGGTCTCGAATTGGTCTTGCAGAGGCAAAGCTAATTTCATGTCCCACTTGGTGACAATATTGTAATGCCTGCGTTATTTCTTTACATAAAGGTTGCCCCTTAAAACAAATCGTGCCATCTAGATCAAAAACAAATTTCATGGCTCTCCGTCCTTTCACTCTCTTAATAGTAGAAAATTTTCGATATAATGAAAAGGACAGATGTCCCAAAAGGAGTTTTAACGATGCAAATAATCCAAGATAAAGTACTTTGCACTTATTACTTGAATTATAAAGAATTAAAAAAAGTTTTTACTAGCGAAGAACATCCCTTTCAAATTAGACGATATAGTCGCAACGAAGTGGTTCTAGTAGAAGGGGACGATATCGATGGTTTGTATATACAAGTTTCCGGACGAACGAAAATCACTACAAGCGTCATTACGGGAAAAGCACTGTTGCTCAGATTTTGCTCAGCGATTTCCTTTATGGGAGATATTGAATTAGTCCAAAAGGTGCCAATCCAATCTCAAGTGACAGCAGTGGAAGAGACGGATTTTATTTTTATCCATCAAACATATATATACAACGAATTAATGAAAGATATAGCTTTTTTACAGCAGCTATTAGCCCATGCTACATACAAACTTCAAACATGTCCCACGGCATCTCGCATTAATTTACTAGCCTCTGTAGAAACGAGGTTCGCGAGCTATCTGTGTACGGTTCGGAATGGTGTAAGCTTTGGTAAAGAAATTCAAACGGCAAATAGTATGGAAATAGCTTCTTTAATAGGAACAACGACGAGACATTTAAATCGAGTTATTGAAAAACTAGCTTTTAAAAAGGTGATTGAGAAGAAAAAGAAAGAAATAATTGTTATAGAGTGGACAAAGATAGAGGAGCTTTCAGATGGATTAAGGTATGAATGACTTGTAGCTACTTCTCCTTTATAAGTTTTTTATTATTTGAAACAGAATGGAAGGGAAGAGTTGGATCGGCAAGAAAAAGATCTTTTGCTTGTATAAGGACGTTCGAGTATTAAAACATATTTATAGCGCATCATCGTAAACGAATGTCACAACTATTTTAATAGCTGGTCCTATCGAAAAGCGGAAATCTCAAACTTCTTCAATCATTAACTAATACACCAGCAAAATTCTGTAGATAGCATCATAGAAGGTGAAAATAGTAATAAAATTGCGAGAGCTATCAAAATATTGCCTAGGAAATATCAGAAAATTTAATATAATAGTAGGTGTTAAACTTGATGATTAGACTGGGTTAAATGACTATATAGAACTGAATATTCCTTTTAAAGAAACAAACATAGTTAGGTCTTAAAATAGAAGAAGCAATTATAAAAGTTTCCTATTTACTTGCAAATCGTTGGGGTTGAATGATTTTCCAAGTAAGCAAGAGGTAATGTTGTGCAATAGATGAAATTTTATTACTATTAAAATAGTTAGAGTGATTGTGAGAACAATTGTGGAAATAATCTTTCCTGTAGTAAATAAAATTAATTGCTATTTTAATCATGGGTGTTGCCCGTGATTTTTTGTTTTAGAGGAGGAAGTTATATGGAGAATAAACGAGCGATATTTATTAGATTATTGCAAGTGTCGGATGCCGAAGATTTATGAAAGTTAGAAACAGAAAATTGAAATTTTCCCAATTATATACTCCTTTAAAAGATGAGGAATTTTATATGTTGGAGAGACAAATAGAGCGGATTAAAAAGAGTATCTCACGTGCTGAGCGAGATACTTTCTATTCATTTGGTATTTTCCTTACTGAAAATGAACAGTTAATTGGAAATGTGACTTTATCTGAAGTTGTGCAAGGGGATCTACAAAGTTGTTGGATAGGCTATTATTTAGATAAAGGACAAAATGGAAAAGGATATATGTCCGAAGCAGTAAGACAGGCAGTAGAGTTCGAATTTAAGGAGTTAAAGCTGCATCGTATTGAAGCTGGTGTGATGCCTCATAATTTAGGATCTAGTGAACTACCCACCACTTAGTTAACCTTACGGTCTACTTGAAGTGGGGGCTTCTCGACTTATCGTTTCTTTTGACTCACCAACATGAGGATGGAAGACTTCTTTCGAAAATCCGTTAAAGTGTTAGAAAAGCGGGGTTCCATAAGGAAGGTATCGCTAAAGAAAATGTTCTAATAAATGGGAAGTGGGAAGACCATCAAACACTGGTTATTATTAATAAATAAATATATAATTATTATACTGAATATTCCCATTAACCTCTATTAAATATTATTTGCTTACTGTATTCTTATATTAAATTAAGCTTTAAAACAAAAGGGGATACGGTTATGAATACAGTTTTTATAGCAGGGCATGCAAGATTACCAGCAGGAATGGCGGCACAAAATTTATATGAAACTTTGACAATTACAGTGGAAATCGATAAAAAATATGGAGTGATTGTTGCGGCGAGTTGTACGTTAGCAACAGAACATGGACGAGCGTTTGTACAACAACTATTGAGGGGACATAGTTTGCAAGATGGCATTGATCAACCGCTTACAAGTATAAAGAATCATTATTTAGGCAAAGCAGGAAATGCGGTAATGTCTGCATTGAAAGATTTATATAAGCATTATGAGTTGTATATAGCGGAGAAAAAATAAATCTTAAATTTTTGAAAGTTTAGATAAAAGTGTTTACAAACTCGTATTGTTGTACTAGAATAAGAAGCAATAAGTCATGCCGAAACGATTTAACGTTCACAACCATGACTATTTTTGAAAAATATAAAAGCCAATACTGCCTAATCTGTTAAAATTCTTACCAGGATTTTTTACCGCAGATAATAAGCCAGTTCAATTTGATTTACAGCGGGTCTGTAATCTTTTTGAATTGGCTTTTTAAATTGACTGAGGAAAGGTGTGATTGTTTAAATGACCGGAGCACTTGCTAATATTAAAATCTTGGATTTATCACGTGTTCTCGCTGGTCCATATTGCACGATGATCATGGGTGACTTAGGTGCGGAGGTTATCAAGGTAGAAGCACCTGGAGGAAGTGACGAAACTCGTAGATGGGGTCCTCCCTTTAAAGAAGAAGTAAGTGCTTACTATTTAAGTGCGAATCGAAACAAAAAGGCAATCACTTTAGACTTGAAATCAGAAGCCGGGGTTGAAATTATTAAAAAGTTGGTTCAAGAAAGTGATGTAATTATTAATAATTTCAAAACAGGAACAATGGATCGTTTCGGTTTAGGTTATGACGTCTTGGCGGAGCTTAATCCACGTATTGTGTATTGCTCGATTACAGGTTTTGGAGAAACGGGACCGGATCGACATATTCCAGGTTATGATTTTATCATTCAAGCGATGAGTGGATTAATGAGTATCACTGGTACGAAGGAATCGGGCCCACAAAAGACAGGGGTCGCAATTGTCGATGTTTTGACTGGGTTATATGCATGCATTGGAATTCAAGCTGCCTTACTAGAGCGTGTACAATCGGATAGAGGACAAAAGCTAGATATTTCTCTCTATGATTCTGCAGTAAGTGCTCTAGTGAATATTGGAAGTAACTATTTAATGTCAGAACAAATTCCGAAAGCGCTTGGAAATGCGCATGCAAATATTGTTCCGTATCAAGCATTTCAAACGCTAGATGGGGAAATGGTTATAGCCGTAGGAAATGATCATCAATTTAAAGCATTTTGCGATGTTCTTGGAAAACCCGAATATGCTCAAAATGTTCTTTTTCAAACGAATCCTAACCGCGTGAAAAATAGAGATGAACTAGTTCCATTATTACAAGCTGTTTTATTAACAAAAGAGACCGCCTATTGGCAAGAGCAGTGTAGAAAAAACAATATTCCAAGTGGACCAATTCAAAATTTAAAAGAAGTTGTCCAGGATAAACAGCTGCAAGCGCGTAATATGTTTATCACGCAAGATCATCCAACAGTGGGTCGTATTAAACTGATAGGAAGTCCACTTAAGCTATCTAGGACGCCGGTTCAGATGAAGCACCACCCACCTAACCCGGGTGAGCATAATGAGGAAATTATGAATCGATTAGGAATGACACAGACAACCAATTAAAAGGAGAGATTATAGTATGAACTTTTCATTTTCAGCCGAACAAAACATGTTACGTAAAACGGTAAGAGGGTTTGTCGACAAAGAAATTATGCCTTATATTGGCGAATGGGATCGGGCAGGAAAATCGGATCCAGCTATTTATAAGAAACTCGCAGACCTTGGATTCATGGGTGTTTGTATTCCAGAACAATACGGTGGAAGCGGAATGGACTACAATTCACTCGCAATCGTATGTGAAGAGCTAGAGCGCGGCGATACAGCTTTCCGTACAGCGGTTTCTGTGCACATCGGATTGAACAGCTTGACGCTTTTGCAGTGGGGAACGGAAGAACAAAAACAGAAGTATTTAGTACCACAAGCAAAAGGAGAGAAAATCGGTGCGTTTGGTTTAACAGAGCCTGCAGCTGGGTCTGATGTGGCAGCGCTTGAAACCACTGCTGTCAAAGATGGAGATCACTACATTTTAAATGGACAAAAAGCATGGATTTCTCTATGTGATGTGGCAGACCACTTCTTAGTTTTTGCCTATACAGGAGACAAATCGAAAAAACATAAAGCGATTTCTGCCTTTATAGTAGAGCGTACATGGCAAGGTTTTTCTTCCATCGCAACGAAAGGAAAACTAGGAATTCGTGCAGGTAATACAGGCGAGCTATTTTTCGAAAATGTGAAAGTACCGAAAGAGAACTTACTTGGGGAAGAAGGCGAAGGGTTCAAAATTGCGATGGCAGCGCTTGATAACGGGCGTTTCACTGTAGCGGCAGGAGCAGTTGGACAAATTATGGCTTGTATAGAAGCTAGCGTAAACTACTGCCATACACGCGAAACATTTGGAAAAGAAATTGGTAGACACCAATTAGTTCAACAAATGATCGCTAAAATGGAAGCCGGATATCAAATGAGCAGTTTGCTAGTATATCGCGCAGGAGAACTGAAAAACGCTGGAAAACGAAATACGCGAGAAACGTCTCTTGCAAAGTGGCAAGCATGTGATTTTGCCAACCAAGCAGCAGATGATGCAGTGCAAATTCACGGGGCAAATGGCTATTCGGACGAATATCCAGTAGAACGTTACTTACGTAATTCGAAAGCGCCTGTTATCTATGAAGGAACGCGTGAAATCCATACAATAATGCAAGCTGAATATGTATTAGGATACCGAGAAGATAAGCAATTAAACAAAATGCTACCTGCTTGGGAGCAAGAATTGGTTAATTCTTAAATGAGTTGCATTCACATTTTACAGTGTTGACTTAACGTGACAATTAGAAAGTAATCGGCCATATAGTAAATGGCTGGTTACTTTTTTTGCTATAATATTCGTAAGATTATAATAGTATGGAGTTGAGTTTGTGATTGATGTAATAAAACTGCAATTAGATAAAACTAAACGTGTAATAGTCATTTCGGATATACACGCAAATTTAAAGCTATTCAGTCGTCTGTTAGAAAAAGTAGATTATACAAAGGATGATTATTTATTCATTAATGGCGATCTTTGTGAAAAAGGGGCAAATAGTTTAGAAGTAGTGCAATTTGTAAGAAATCTGTGTGAAGGTTCTTCTCATGTCTATGTAACAAAAGGCAACTGTGATGTAGTTCATCGCTATGTCTTTCATGGAAGTGAGGGGATCATTGCTTATATGAATAGACAAAAGCATTCTATTCTGAACGAAATGCTAACAAAGCATCGTAAAACCATAGATGATTTTATAAATTTAGAAGAGCTGAGCTGTTATTATCGCCAAAATTTTCAAGAAGAAATAGACTGGTTAGAATCATTACCAATTGCATATGAAACAGATGAATTTATTGTCATTCATGCAGGCCTTGATAACAAGGAAAGTTGGAGAGAAACTTCAGAAGAGACAGCTTTGTATACGCAAGAATTTTATAACAAAGTCCATCAAGTGAAAAAAACAGTTATTGTTGGTCATTGGCCCGTTGTTAATTACCGTGCAAATCAAGTTAGTTCCCATAATCCGATTATTGACCTGGATAAAAAAATCATTGCATTAGATGGGGGAAATCAGATTAAGAAAGATGGGCAATTAAATGCGCTAATTATCCAAGATGGCATGTATACACATACATATGTTGATGAATTAACAAACGAAATCATCGTGCAAAAAGAATATAACGATTCTATGAATAGAGTAGGAACGGTAACATATCCCAATTACGACTTACAAATCATACGACAAGAGAAGTACTTCACTATATGTGAAAATACGAATCTCGGGATAGAACAATGGATTAAAAATGAATATATAAAATTAGAGAATGAAGCGACACTTTCTAAGGCGGATGTGAGCACAACTTTTCTGTCAGTTAAACAAGGAGAGAAAGTATGGATCGTGGATAATGAATGTGACGGTTATATGCTTATGAAAAAAGAAAATGGAGAGGTTGGTTGGTTGCCGAGAGATTGCTTTTGATGCACCAAAGGAGGAAGTGACATGTTAACAGAAGTAGCAGAAGGTATACATAAACTTGTGATCAATTTTCCTACTGGAATGGGAGCAGTAAACTGCTATTTAATAGAAGGAAAAAATGGCTATACCGTGATTGATACAGGAACTGATTCAAAAGAGGCGAAGGATGGATGGAAAGAAGTTTTATCATCTGGAATCATCATAGAGAAAGTTGTTCTGACGCATACGCACCAAGATCATATTGGTCTGGCAAAATGGTTTCAACAGGAAGTAGGGGTACCTGTTATCGTTTCCTATTTAGGTTATGTGGAAATGAAGAAAAATCGAGTTTCCCATAGAAGGGATCGAACAAACAGCTTAATTATTAGACATGGGGGAGTTGCTCTTCCTAATAAAATAAATGAAGATAATTCCATTTATGATTTCGAACCGGATGGTTTTTTCAATAATCATCAGCATATCCAATTAGGAGAAGAATTATATGAAGCTATTTGGACACCAGGTCACGCACCTGACCATTTCTGCTTTTATAATAAAAATAAAAAAATTATGATAATCGGAGATCATGTATTAAACAGTATTAGTCCAGTAATCGGTCTATGGTCGGGAGAAGAAGGAAATCCATTGCAAGATTATTTATTATCATTGAAGGTGGTGGAAAAATATCCGGCCGATATTACTTTGCCTGGCCATGGAGACTTGATATATGATCTCCCAGCGAGAATACATGAGATGACGGCGAAACATAGACATCGACTACAACAAGTTCTACAGTCTGTGTCAATGGAAGGAAAAACGGCAAATCAAATCTGTTACGAAGTATACGACACTGCAAATATCATCCTCAATTTAAGTTCTTTTATGGCTACGCTTACTCGATTATTGTATTTAGAATCGATTGGAAAAGTAGAACGTCTAGAACTGGATGGGATAGTAAGCTTCAAGAGGAAAGTGAGTTTAGAATTTTAAGATATACGTTACATATTAAGCAAAGCGGCAAAGATGAATGCGATTGATCTTAAGGGATCTTCATTAAATGATTGGCTAATTTTATTGTCAGAATAATAAAACTTCTATTGATTCTATAATTATCGAATGATATATTCAGAGTATATAGAATTCATAGTAGAGGTGATGTAATGGAGGTTCTCAATCTTACAAGCAGAAAGAGGGAAACATATAAAATCGGCTTAAAATACTCAGTTTTATGGGAATGTGCATTAGGAATTGCAGCGATAACAAATACACCACTTATGAAAACGATGGAAAAACCAGTGAACTATTGGAAAGAAATCAAAGAATCTTTACCTGTCAAACTATTAGTCGAATTAGACTTTGTAGAAAACAAAAATACATGGAAAGCCTTACTACAGTTACTCCATCAACGAGATTTCACTGATTTAAATGAGTTTACACACTATATTCAAAAGCTTTCCATGCCACATTTTACATTTATATGTTTGCCGTTTATCGGAAACAGTTATCAAGAATTAAGAAGAAATGCTTCATTAGGAGATCCATTAGCTATGAAAGAAATGATGAAAATTACGAAGGAAAACTCTTTTTTTCCAAGTTATATTGAATTCATTTGCCAGGCTAACGGAAAACGGTTAAAAGAACATTTAATCCAAGTGATGAATGGGTGGTATGAGGCGGTTATCATGCAAGATGCGGAGCAGCTCCATACTATTTTGCAAAATGATTATGAAATGAAGCAAAAGATGGCAGATAAAATGACTGCAGAAGAACTGGTCGAATGGACAACAGGTGGAATTACGTATTTGCCAGAACTCAATGTGTCCAATGTATTATTAATCCCACAATATATCTATCGTCCATGGAACATTGAATCGGATTTAGAAGATACAAAAGTATTTTACTATCCTATTGCCAATGAAAGTATAACACCAAATGACCCGTACACCCCCGATAATTTTTTAATATTAAAACATAAAGCATTGGGAGATGAGGTTAGACTTCGCATTGTTAAGTTGCTTTATGAACAGGATCTTACATTACAAAATCTCACAGAGCAATTAAACATAGGTAAATCCACCATCCATCATCATCTAAAAATACTAAGAGCAGCAAAGCTAGTAGAAATGAACGATTCTAAGTATATGCTTAAAAGAAAATCGCTTAGTATGCTATCAAAAGAATTTGAATTTTATCTAAATCAATGAGTAAGAGGCGAAGCAATAGAACACTATGGATAAATCGTCCTTTTATCTTCATCTGGATAGGTAACGTCATTTCCGAATTAGGCGGTGCATTTGGAACTTTTAGTAATTCCATTCTAATTTATCAATTGACTAATTCGACGATGGCATTAGGTAGCATGTGGCTACTATATTTTATACCGTCTCTTATTTTGCAATTATTAATTGGACCCTTTATCGATCGATGGAGTAGAAAATGGATCATGGTATTTTCACAGTGGACGCGGGGAATCATCTTCCTTATACCACTTGTTTCTTTAGCTAGTGGAAATCTTGAAGTGTGGCATATTTATATAGTCCAAATTATGGTGGGGCTAATAACGCCTATTTATACACCTGCTAACCAAGCAATCACCCCGACAATTGTCTCGAAAGAAGAATTAACGGAAGCGAATGCTTGTATAGATGGAACCGTTCGATTAATGACTTTTCTAGCTCCGATTTTGGGAGGGGGTGTCATTGAATATATAGGTGTTATACCTACTTTATTATTTGTATGCGGCACACTAATTACAAGCGGAACTCTTTTACTTTTTATTCAAGAAAATAGAATTTCCATTAGTGTACGAAAATCTTGGTTAGAACAATTTTCCGAAGGCATATCCTATTTCTTTAAGCAGAGACTTATCGTTTGGTTAGGAATCTTTTTAGCATTCGTCCAATTTGGCGTAGGCGTGACAATGGTAGTTACCTTGCCTTATATAACAAAAGAATTGTCTGGAAGCTATGCTGAATACGGTTATTTTATGGCCAGTTTTCCACTCGGCTATGTGATTGGCTCGCTACTAGTAGGGAAAATAACATATAAGAGTCGTAGAGTTTTAATGTTGGGTGCATTGGTTATCGGTGGTGTGACATTTATTGCGTTAGGGTTTAACGATAGCATTATTTTTGGGGTAGTGACGGAGATAATTGCTGGAATTGCGATGGCTTTTTTTAGTGTCCATAACATGACGATATTTCAACAAACCGTTCCAAATGAATTGATGGGTAAAGTAGCTTCTGTCCGACTTTTTATCATAAGGGGAGTAATGCCACTTGGTGTACTTGTTGGTGGAGTTTTGAGTGAACAATGGGGAATACGTCCACTTTATTTTTTAATCGGAACTATTATTTGTTCGGTTTCGTTATTGGGATTAGTATTGCCTTATTTTAAATTTATAGATGATCCAGTTAAAAACAGTTGAACTGATAGAAGGCCCTATATGAAAGAACCAAATAATTAACACATCCAATTTGATAAACATACTTGCGGTTAAAAAAACAGAAAGATTTAAAGTGATAGTAAATCATTTAATAGAATTCCCCATGAAGAATCAATATAAAATAGTTTATTCATCCTATATGCGGCAATAATGCGATATAATTGTTTAAAGGAAGTGGGCACTATCAAACGAAGAAAAGTCAAAATATTTCGCCTTTTTATTTCTCTCTTAACTGTTGGAATATTTTTTACTAACGTCCCACCTGCATTTGCTGTAAAAAAAACATACAATATTGCAGGTGATTTGAATTTGCCGCCTTTCTCATTTACAAATGAAGATGGAACATTGAAAGGCATTAGTATAGATATTATGGATAAAATAGCAAGTGATAATGGCCTTACTTTTAAATATATTCCAATGAACATGAGAGATGCTGAAACAGCTTTGAAAAATGGAACAATTGATGCGATTGCTGGAATTACTTATAGCACAGAATATGATGAGTGGTTTGATTTTTCGGACTCCTATTTTACAATGTCTGATTCACTCATTATCCCTAAAGAAAAGGTAGGCACTATTCGATCAATTACTGATGTTCGAAATCAGCATGTAGTATTGGAAGAACGAACACCAGTACTCAACATGCTAAACAATATGAGAAATTCAAATCTAACCATAATAACAAATCAATATGATGGCCTTGAAACATTGCTTAATGGAAATGCAGACGTATTTGTTGGGAATAAATGGACTGCAGCTTTCTTTTTAAAAGATTCGCCGCAGGAAGACAAAATTATAATCCTTGAAGAAGTGATAGAACCTGCTGACTATACAATAGCAGTAAAACAAGGCGAAAAAGAGTTGTTACTGATGGTGAATAACACTCTTAATGACTTAAAGGCAAAAGGAGAAGTTAATACAATAATTTATAGATGGTTAATGCCGCAATCTGAAGCTCAAATCACTCAATTAAAGCATTTTATTTTCCTATTAAGTCTTGTGTTAATGGCAGGCGCCCTTGGAATATTGTTCATCTATAACTGGAATCAAAGGCTTAAAAGGGAAGTGAATATCCAGACACATAAACTTGTGAATTTAATATGAATCTGCAAGAACAACGCCAATTGATTGCTGATAATAATGCATTTAAAGAGCAAGTGTTGAATAATATCGATACGGGCATTGTTACATATAACCTTAATTTAAAGATAACGAGCTGGAATGCCAAAGCAATAGATGTACTTGGTCTCTCTCCTAATCAGGTTGATAACCTGCAAGATTCATCCCTTCTTAACGAACTATTTCTACAATATAAAGTTGGGAGTGAAAGGAAGGATGATTCAACTATCCCCTATATTTGGGAAGTTAATGAGGGGACGCAGCAAAAGTTAATATCTTACCGGGTAGTTCAAATGTATGATTCTCAAGAAAGGCAGACCGGTTATTTGCTTTCCATGAATGACGAAACAGAAAAGAAAAAGCTCGAACGTAAACTTAATTCACAAGAGAAAATGCATGCGCTGGGTCAACTTGTAGCTGGTGTCGCGCATGAAATTCGTAATCCTTTAACGTCGATTAAAACTTTTATTGATTTACTTCCTAAAAAATATGATCAGCCTAAATTTCGAGCATCAATTATTGATCATTTACCAGCAGAAGTAGGCCGATTGAATAAAATTGTAATTGATCTACTTGATTATTCGCGTCCCCGTCCACCTAAAAAGGAAAGATATAATAGTATTAACGAGCTTACTTCATTGCTATCATTTCTTCAAATTACTATAGAGAACAAACAAATTGTCCTTGAACAATCAGTAGAGGGAGATTTAGTTTTTTATATTGATCCACAACAAATACGTCAAGTGCTCTTAAATTTAATGCTAAATGCAATTGATGCGGTTGAGAAGACTGAGGAGAAAAAAATTACGGTTAAGATAGAAAAAGAACATGCCAATACGGGGAAAATTACAATTACCGATACAGGGATAGGTATAAGAAAAGAAGATATTAATAGAATATTTGAACCCTTTTATACAAATAAGGAAAAAGGTATAGGATTGGGTTTATCTGTATCTTACAAGTTGGTTAAAGAAAATAATGGGGATATTCAGGTGGACAGCCATCCTAGTCAAGGTACGAAATTTACCGTATTATTACCATTGTTCGAAACAGAGGGGGAGGAAAGATGAATTCTCGGATCTTAATAATTGATGACGAAACTGCTATTTGCGTATCCCTAAGTTTTGCTCTTGAGGATAATTACGATGTTATAACGACTAGTAATCCTCAGGAAGGGATTGAAATCATTGAACAAGATAATATAGATTTAGTTCTTCTGGATCTTAAGTTAGGAATCTATAGTGGACTTGATATGCTTCAAGAGATTAAGAAAAAAGATTCGTCCGTTACTGTTATAATGATGACTGCCTATTCCTCTATTGAAACTTCTATTGAAGCTATTAAGCAGGGTGCCTACTATTATATTGAAAAGCCTATTATTATTGAGGAACTTCAGTTACTTATATCGAAAGCCCTTGAATATAAGGGCTTATCATCTCGAGTTGAAACGTTAACGGAAGAACTGGAGCAAAGGATTGGTTATAAAAACTTTATTGGTAAGAGTAAGGCTATGTATCGTGTTTTTTCGTTGATTGATCGCATTAAAGATATAGATTCAAATGTTCTTATAATGGGTGAAAGCGGCAGTGGAAAAGAACTAGTAGTGAGAAATATACACAACAGCGGAAAACGAAAAAACGGTCCACTTGAAGTTGTAAATTGCGCTGCCATCCCCGAAGCCTTACTCGAATCTGAGTTGTTTGGTTATGAAAAAGGAGCTTTTACCGGTGCCACGCAACGCAAACAAGGAAAATGGGTATCCGCTAATGGAGGTACACTCTTCCTAGATGAAGTAAGTGAGATGCCTTTTGCACTTCAGGCAAAATTGCTACGTGTACTTCAAGAGCGTGAAATTACTCCATTGGGTTCCAATACAAAAATTTCGTTAGATGTACGGATTATTAGCGCTACCAATAAAAAACTGGAGAAAATGGTTAGTGAGGGAACTTTCCGTGACGATTTATATTTTAGGCTTAATGTCATTCCCCTTATAGTTCCTCCTTTAAGAGAAAGAAAAGAAGATTTACCCCTTTTGATTGATTATTTCTTACAAAAGTATTGTTTAGAAATGAATAGGAACAATAAGCATTTTTCTAAAGATGCCTATCGACTTCTACTCGATTACAATTATCCGGGAAATGTACGTGAGCTAGAAAATATTATTGAATATGCTGTTGCATTATCTAAAGGTGACTACATATTAGATAATGATTTACCAACGTATATAATGGTACAAAAAGAGGATTTTTCAACTTCTGTAACCAATGAAGAGGAAGATGGGATATATATTCCAGTAGGTATTTCAATGAAGGAAATTGAAAAAAAGATGATCGCCGCAACGCTAGATTATTATGGATGGAATCGACAAAATACTGCTCATGCCCTACAAATTTCAGAGCGTGGTCTTCGCAATAAAATTAAACAGTACGAAATAGAGGAGTAATATAGAAGAAGACGGAAATATATGCCGGCAAACTTTTCCTTGACCAGGAAAAGTTTGCCGGTTTTTCATTCTTTTAATTTTATATCAGTTTATTTAGAAGGTTCAGAAAATTGGCATGGTAATTGCATTATAAATATAAAAATAGAGAAGGAGGAAAGAAGTATTTACTTTAGGAGCTATATTACTTGGTATACCCATGAGGAATTCAAAGAAAACTAGGAGGTTTATTAAAATGAAAAAAACTATAAGTGTATTTATTATTGCATTACTTGTTTTGCTTTCCGGTTGTGGAAACCCTACTCCACAACAACCAGGAGCAACCAATGTATCCTCTGAAGGTGGAGCTAAAGAAATTACGATTGCAGGAAATGGAGGAGTGATTGAAAAAACGATACGCGACGTAATTGCTCCAAAATATAAAGAAAAAACTGGTATCCAAATAAATTATGTTGCCGGTTTATCAGGTGAAGTTTTATCTAAAGTAGAATTGCAGAAAAATTCTCCCCAAATTGATATTGCTATCTTTGTTCCTAACGATGTTCAACGTGCAAAAGACAAAGGGCTTTCTGAAATGCTTGACGAAACTGTTGTTACCAATCTCAAAAATGTTGATCCTCGTTTTGTAGCTGTGGAAGGTGCTGCTGCACCAGTGTTTGGTCTTGCAATTGCTCCAGCTTATAACACGGAAAGTTTCGAAAAGAACGGCATTAAACCAATTGAGTCATGGAACGATTTAGCTAGTCCTGCATACAAGGGTAAAACAGCTTTTGTTGATATTACGAATGATTGGGGCTTTAACACTCTTAATGCTTTAGCAATAGCAAATGGTGGTAGCACGGAAAATATGGAAGCAGGGCTGGAAAAAGCAAAAGAGCTAGCAGGCTATTCCACTACATTTTATAAAAACTCTACTCAGGTAATCCCAGCTATCCAACAAGGTGCAGGCGATATTACAGTAATGGGAAGCTACGCGATTGCAGAACTGGCAAATTCCGGAGTACCAATTAAAATGGTCGTACCAAAAGAAGGAGTACCTCTTCAAGCATTCAGTGCTACTCTTGTGAAAAATGCACAACATCAAAAAGAAGCGACTGATTTCATAAATTATTTAATTAGTGAAGAGGCGCAAGGATTAATAGCAGAAAATGCATTTTATCCAGTTGTTCAAGGGATGAGTCTCCTAGAAAAATTTGAACCTATTATAGGTCTGAAAGAAACAGATAAAACCTTTGTACCTGATGTAGCCAAAATGGCAGAAGTCCGCGGAGAGTGGACAGACAGATGGGCGAAGGAGGTTACTCCCGAACTTGGAAAACTTCTAAAATAAGAAATAATAAAGGAGGATAAAAAGATGCAAGGAATAAAAAACGAGCTAGATATAAAAGATCCAATGATACAAGCTATTAAAAATGATGTTGAAATAAAAAATCCAACAATTCAAGGTTTGAAAAATGATGTTGAAATAAAAGGCGCTTTTAAACAATACGGTTCAAATATCGTGCTAAATGGGATTGATTTGGAAGTAAAACAGGGAGAGTTACTTACCTTACTTGGACCATCAGGTTGTGGGAAATCAACAACCTTAAACCTAATTGCAGGGTTTCTCGAAGCAGATGAAGGCGACGTATATATTAAAGGCAAGAAAGTAACAAAAGTACCGCCATATAAGAGGGATTTAGGAATGGTATTCCAGTCTTATTCCTTATTTCCCCATATGACTGTATATGAAAACTTAGAATTTGGTCTAAAATTGCGCAAGATAGAGAAGTCAGAGAAGGATAGACGTATTGCCAGAAATCTTGAACTCGTAAGAATGTCAGGTTTGGAAAATCGATATCCTCGTGAACTTTCTGGTGGACAACGTCAGCGTGTAGCTATTTGCCGGGCACTTGTAGTAGAGCCAAAGTTGCTTTTACTTGATGAACCCTTATCGAATCTTGATGCGAAGCTGCGCCATGAGCTTGGTGCAGAAATAAAGCGCTTACAGAAAGAAATTGGGGTAACGACGATTTTTGTTACCCATGATCAGCAAGAGGCACTTTCTCTATCTGACCGAGTTGTTGTAATGAATCAAGGTAAAATAGAACAAGTCAGCACACCAACTACAATTTATAATCATCCAAGTTCCGAATTTGTCTATCAGTTTATTGGTAAATCTAATAGTTTTGAAGGTACTATCATAGCAGTAGAGAATAGAGAAATTGTTGTAAAAGTGAATAATGACATTATGCGAGTAAATGTAGATAACATCATGGGCAACGATCATTCTTGTCATGCTGGTGATCCCGTTAAGCTATACATTCGACCGGAGAAAATACAAATCCTCTCAAAGGCTACTGTTTCTCAAAAACCATTAAATTTCTACAAAGCTAACATATCTCAATTGAACTATCTCGGTACTTCATGGGATATAGATGTAAGGATGTATGGTGAATCATATCAAGTATTGACTTATGCTATCGACTCTTCTTGGGAGCAGGGGAAAGAGGTGTATATCGGATGGAATCCATCAGACATGATGCTAGTCAAGAAGTAGCCCAAAGCACAAAAATAACGCAACGTATAGAACCACCAAGACAACCGAGAAATAAAAAAAGTAAATGGAGAAATCCTGGTCTTCTTCTTCTCCTTCCTATTCTATTGTTTCTTGTCGGTTTTTTCGTTGTACCGATGCTTTATATTTTGTATTTAAGTTTTATTGATACAGACAATTTAGGTGGAGCTGATGCAGTATACAGTTTCAAAAATTATATTCAGTTCTTTACTGATAGTTACTATCTGTCCTCATTATGGTTAACAGTAAGAATAAGTTTATATACAGTAATCGTTTCACTTCTTCTTGCTTATCCAGTTGCATTAACGATGGCAAAAAGTTCGCCAAGAGTGCGAGGTTATATAGCTTTGCTTGTAGCCTCACCACTTTTAGTTAGTATTGTTGTTCGTAATTTTGGTTGGTATCTCCTATTGTTACCGAATGGAACTATTAATAATCTCCTAGTTTCAATTGGAATTATCAATGCTCCGCTCAATCTATTATTTTCTGAGGTCGGGGTTGTTATCGGTCTTTCAAATGCATATTTACCATTTATGATACTTACAATTGCTACTAGTTTATATGGTGTGGATCCGGATCTGGAGAAGGCTGGAGCTATTCTGGGGAGCAGTCCTCTTCGTAGTTTCTTATCAATAACGCTACCACTTAGCCTACCAGGTATCGTAGCGGGTTGTGTACTTGTGTTCAGCCTTTCAATGAGCTCATATGTTACACCAGCCTTAATGGGAGGGGCAAATGTGCCAGTAATGCCAGTTGTAGCATACGATCAAATTAACAGTCTGTTGCGTTGGACTTTCGGTTCTGCTGTTTCATATGTTCTGCTAGCAACAACGCTTATTTCGGTATTCGTCTTTTCACGTGTCTTTGAATTGGGGAAATATAAGGAGGTATTCAGATAATGAAAACTCTTGGCCGACTACGCTTAGCGGTTGCAGTGATCAGTATTATCTATATTTTAATTCCACTGCTTGTAGTTATCCCAGCTTCCTTTACAAGTGCAAATTATCCAAGCTTTCCGGCACAGGGATTTTCTTTTATGTGGTATACCAAGATATTGGAGCGTCCTGAATTTATAGAAGCCCTAGGTAATAGTGCAAAATTTGCTTTTATGGCGGCTTTATTTTCAGTGATTTTTGGCACATTAGGAGCAATTGCTATTGCCAAGTATGAAATACCTGGAAAATCCTATATTACAACACTATTGACTGCTCCTCTGAGTGTTCCGCAACTCGTTCTCGGTATAGCATTACTAATTTATTTTACACCGATGATGCTTGCTGGCACACCAACTGGTTTTTTAATTGCTCATATAATCATATGTATTCCTTATGTTATCCGGCTTGTACTTACTGGTCTTAGCGGTTTCGATTACAATCTTGAACGAGCTGCAACTATTCTTGGCGCAAATCCGCTAGTTGTATTTTGGAAGGTGACGTTGCCACTAATACGTCCAGCGATTATTTCAGGGGGATTATTTGCTTTCCTTACGTCATTTGATAATGTAACTGTTTCACTATTTATGGTCTCATCTACCATGCGAACGCTACCTCTTGAGATATTTTCACATATGCAGGATGCGTATGATCCATTAATAGCATCTGTTTCTAGTCTAGTAATCTTTATTTCTGTTATTTTGATTCTTATTCTTGAAAAATTACAAGGGGTTGGAAAGGCTTTTGGAGGGCCAAGTTCTTAAACAACTAATATACATTGCAAAAGTGAGGTACATGTCAAATTCTCCAGATAACATCTCCCTTTTGTGTAATTGTCGCTTGAATCTACAAAACTCGGCAAGCTAATCTTATTTCCTTCGCCATTAGATTGGATTAGTTTGCCTCAAATAACTTGGGGAGGAAAGAACATGAATGCGCTTAGAGATACCATTATCGAAAAGCTCATTGAAGCAATCGGTGATCCATTAAGAGTATTAACAGAGGTACATGATTTGTTTAGTTATTCGTTCGACGCTTCTTTTGGCATTTATAAACCTGATTTTATTTGTCAACCAATGGCAACTATGGAAGTTGTGAAAGTTTTAAAATTGGCGACGCAGCACGAAATACCCGTCACTGCAAGAGGAACAGGTACGAGTTTAAGTGGCGGCCCACTTCCTATCAAAGGTGGAATTATGCTCGACTTCTCTTTGTGGAATACGAAGCTTGAAATTGATCCAGATAATTTAGTCGCAGTTGTTTCACCGGGTGTTATCACTGCGAAGATTAATACAAAAGCAGAGGAATTCGGACTGATGTATCCACCCGATCCGAGTAGCTCTCATATGTCAACAATCGGAGGAAATCTAGCTGAAAATGCAGGCGGACCAAGGGGCTTGAAATACGGTGTAACAAAAGACTATGTACTTGGTCTTGAAGTGGTAACTGCTCAAGGAAAGGTGATTCGAACAGGCGGACAGACCGTGAAAAATGTTACGGGATACGACTTGACGAAGTTAATTGTTGGTTCTGAAGGAACACTTGGAATAATTACAGAGGCAACCTTACGACTTATACCGAAACCAATGGCTACGAAAACAGCTATGGTTTTATTTGATGAAATTGTAGATTCCGGTCGTGCCATTTCTAAAGTGCTTCGTTCAGGGATTATGCCGTCCAAAATGGAAATAATGGATCAGCATTCGATTATTGCTGTGGAAGAATATGCTTCTCTTGGATTGCCTATTGACGTGGAAGCAATTCTATTGATCGAATTGGACGGCCATCCAATTGCCTTAGAAGAAGAAATGGTCCGAGTGGCAGAAGCTTGTATGATGGTCAATGCAAGACATGTGCAAGTAGCTAAAGACAATGAAGAAGCCCAACAATTATGGCAGGCAAGAAAACTAGTTTCTCCTGCTATTGTAAAAATAAAGCCTACAAAAATTTCGGAAGATGCAACCGTTCCCCGCAGTAAGATACCGGAAATGTTTCAACGTCTTAAAGAGATTAGGGAAAAATATAATGTTCATCTCGTCGTATTTGGTCATGCAGGAGATGGCAATTTGCATCCGAATATTATTGCAGACCAACGTGATGAAGAAGAGATGCGTCGAGTTGAACAAGCAGTTGAAGAAATTTTTGAAACAGCAGTGGAACTGGGGGGAACACTATCTGGCGAACATGGAATTGGCCTTATGAAAGCACCATTCATGGAGATGGAGTTAGGAAAAGATGGCTTACACATGATGAAGTTAATCAAAGATGCTTGGGATCCTCAAAATATACTAAATCCAGGAAAAATTTTTCCGGAACCAGGACAAAGGTTTGAGTTGCGAAATGATTGATAACAAAGAAATAAGAAAAAAACTCGCTTACGATGAAACGTTTAGTTGTGTTCAGTGTGGCCATTGTTTACCGACATGCCCTACTTATATTTCTTTTGGCAAAGAGACACATTCCCCAAGAGGTCGTATCAATCTTGTAAAAATGGCCGCGGAAGGGAAAATTTCCATTCAGGATATGGCAAATCCAATTGACCTCTGTTTAGGTTGTCGTGCTTGTGAAACCGTTTGTCCTACGAATGTTGAATATGGAAAAATTCTTACTTCTGCTGTCAATGTATTGGCCGAGTATAGAGAGAAAGAAAGAAGTCGTAAGACAAATGCAGTAAGATCTCTTCTATTTCATCATACATTACCAAATAAAAGAGTACTGAAATTAATGGGACAAGGTCTTTATTTTCTCCAAAAGACAAAATTGATTAATGGGATTAGGAAAACTAATGTACTATCAATGTTCCCTTCAGCAATCCAACGTATGGAGTCGATTACACCTGCTGTTAAACTTCCATTAAAAAGAAAAAATATGTTATCTACTGAAAAGAGTTCTCCACCTTTGCGTATTGGTTATTTTACAGGATGTGTGATGGATACGTTCTTTGCTAATATTAACGACCTTGCGATTAAACTACTAGAAGCAGGTGGTTGTGAAGTTATCACTATTAAAGAACAAGGATGTTGTGGAGCACTACAGCATCATGCAGGTGATAGTAATCAAGCAGTTACACTTGCAAAAAAGAATATTGTAGCTTTTGAGAACTATGAACTTGATTTTATCGTAAATTCGATAGGTGGTTGCGGAGCTGCACTTGTTGAATATCCACTGTATTTTGATGATAAAGATCCATGGTTTGAACGAGCAACAATTTTTAGTGAAAAAAATAAAGATATCAGCGTTCTTTTATCGAAGTTAGAATTGCCATTCCAAAAAAGCATTCATAAATCCGTATCTTATCAGCCATCTTGCCATTTAACGAATGTTCAACATATTGTAGCTGAACCTTTACAACTGTTAAATCAAATTTCGGGCATTACTTATACAGCGATGGAACAAAAAGATATGTGTTGTGGATCAGCGGGAATATATAATATTGTTCATCACGAAGAATCGATGCTTGTTCTTGATAACAAGATGAAAAATGTAAAAAAAATTGTACCTGATGTGATTGTAACCACAAATCCAGGTTGTCATCTTCAGATGTTATTAGGTGTGAAGCGAGAAGGGTTGCAAGATAAAATTCAGGTTGTCCATCTCGTAGAACTCATCGCTGAAGCATGTGAGATTAACTAAAGTAATAAAGGAGGTTAGGCATTTGAATGATTATCTTATTATTGGCGGAGGAATTGTTGGTTTGTCAGTAGGGATGACAATTCTTGAAAGAAATCCTAACGCGAAACTTACAATACTAGAAAAAGAATCAGAACTTGCACTGCATCAAACAGGACATAATAGCGGGGTAATTCATTCTGGAGTTTATTATAAACCAGGGAGCTATAAAGCGAAGTTTGCAAAAGCCGGAAGTGAAAGTATGCGGGCTTTTTGCGAAACAAACGGAATTCCCCATGACATTTGTGGAAAAGTTATAGTTGCAACGAATCCAAAAGAGTTACCAGAACTTGAAAAACTTTATAATCGAGCCCTACTAAACAAGCTTGATGTGACTAGATTAAATAAGGAAGAATTACTTGAAAAAGAACCTCATGTAAATGGTACCGCAGCAATTCATCTTTCTACAACAGGTATTGTTAATTATAAAACGGTTGCAGAAAAAATGGCAGAGATTATTCAAAATTACGGTGGATTAATTGAATATAATGCTGAGGTGAAAGCAATTAACGAGCAGGCGAATGAAGTAACAATTGAAACAACCAATAAAACATATAAAGCAAAGTTTCTTGTAAACTGCACCGGATTACATAGCGACAGAATAGCAAAAATGGCCGGCTATGTAATTGATATGAAAATATTTCCTTTTCGTGGTGAATATTTCAAACTGAAGAAAGAAAAAAGAAGACTCGTTAAAAATCTAATCTATCCTGTACCCAACCCGGATTTTCCGTTTTTGGGCGTACATTTCACACGAATGATTGATGGCGAAGTTGATGTTGGTCCCAATGCAGTACCTGGATTTAAAAGAGAGGCATATAAAAAAATGTCATTTAATCTAAAAGACTTTGGAGAAATGGCTACATATCCAGGCTTTTGGAAGCTGGGATTAAAAAACTCAAAGGAAGGCTTAGAAGAATTCGCCCGATCTGTAAGCAAAAAAAGATTTGTTGAGAATGCACGTATTCTTATCCCTGATATTTCTGAAGAAGACTTGATTGCTGCACCAGCTGGTGTACGCGCACAAGCGCTTAAAAGCGATGGTAGCCTTGTGGATGATTTCTTCATCGTAAATGGTCGGAGTAGTGTTCATGTGTGCAATGCGCCTTCGCCAGCGGCCACTGCCTCACTAGAGATTGGAAAAGCAGTGGTTGATAAAATTGAACAGATTGAAAGCCGTAAACTATTTAGACTAAGGGAGGTTAACTGATGAAAGTTGGATTAATTCACGCAACAACTACCGCATTAAAACCTATAGAAAAAGCGTTCCATGAAGAAGCACCTGATGTTCAACTTCTGCATTTCATGGATACAGGCTTGTTCACTATGATTGAAACTAGTGGCTCTCTTACACCGGAAATCATAAATCGCTTTTCTTTACTGGTTAATTTAGCTATACAATCAGAGGTAGACTGCATTTTGCTTACTTGCTCTGCTTTTAACAATGTAACAGATATTCTTCAACCTCTTTATTCCGTTAAGCTTTTTCGGTCTGATGAAGCAATGCTTGATGAAGCAATTACTTATGAACGGGTTGGTTTGATATCAACAGTTAGAGAAACTCCTATTGCGTTACTAAGTTACTTAACAGGAAAAAAACCCGAAATTTTAGTGGAATCTCTAGTTGAACCGGGTCTTATCCATTTACTTTCCCTAGGCAAGAAAGATGAACATGATGAAAAAATACGAAAGATGGTACATCAAGTAGAAGATAAGGTGGATGTAATTGTCCTCTCTCAATATAGTATGGCTCATATCGCCGATCAGCTAAATACGTCTGTTCCTATACTTACTGCTCCAAGAGCATCTGCTAAAAGATGCCTAGATTACTTGCACACTCATCGATTAAATATGAGTAAATAACCTTTGACGCTCGTCATTTAATTTTGGTAAATATTAAAAGAAGATCATTCCTTCTCTGTGTATTCTCTGTAAATATACACATATACAGGGATGATTTTCTCTTGTTAATATTTTTCACTGATTACACTTTCATATATCATCTATTTCAATACTTCTTCTATATTTAATAACCACTCTCATAAATTTATTTCCTTGTATTCTCTAATGAATCCAAACATGTAGAACACACGAAATAAACCGAGTATGTATTATTTGTTTTTAGTAAATTCAGAATTGACAAACAAATTAATGATCGATATTATTTGTTTAGTTACCTTTAAAGAATAATTACTACCGCATATCGGTAAAAAGGAGATTATAATGAGACAATTACAACTTCCTGCATTCGAATTTACAGAAAAACAGAAAGAATTCCGACGGTTTGTTCGCTCTTTTTTAAAAGAAGAAAAGGCAAAAGGGACATTTGAAACGCATGCAGATTCTTGGTTAAGTGGTTACAACGCTGAATTTTCAAAGAAGCTTGGCCAACAAGGATGGATTGGAATTACTTTCCCGAAAAAATATGGAGGCCAGGCAAGATCCTCAATCGATCGGTACATTATCACAGAGGAATTACTAGCTATAGGTGCTCCTGTAGCATCTCATTGGTTCGCTGATCGCCAGACAGGACCGTTATTGTTAAAATTCGGTACAGACGAGCAAAAAGATTTTTTCATCCCTCAAATTATAAAAGGGGAATGTTATTTCTCCATAGGGCTTTCTGAACCAAATTCAGGTTCTGACCTTGCTTCATTGAAGACAAGTGCCAAGAAAGTAGATGGAGGATGGCTAGTGAATGGTATGAAAACATGGACATCAGGAGCACATCATTCACATTATATGATTACTTTATGTCGTACTGCTCAACTGGATCCTAATAAACGCCACCATGGAATGAGCCAGTTAATCGTTGATTTAAAGTCTGAGGGAGTTAGCATACGTCCAATTCAATACTTAAAAGGTGAACATCATTTCAATGAAGTTTTTCTTGAAAACGTTTTCGTTCCTGATAATCGAGTAGTAGGAAAAATAGGAGATGGATGGTCACAAGGAATGACGGAATTAGCTTTCGAAAGAAGTGGTCCAGAACGAATTTTGAGTACATTTCCATTACTAGAGACCGCTATCAACCTTTTAAAAGAAAAAAGGGATCATCAAGGCTTGATGGAAGCTTCAAAACTAGTTAGTCGAATGTGGTATCTCCGTAATATGTCCGCTGGAATAGCTGCTTTATTAGAAGAGAAAAAAGATGTTAATTTGGCAGCGGCTCTTGTTAAAGATTTAGGAACGAATTTTGAACAGCATGTGGCTGAAGTGATTCGATTGTTGTTACCAACACTACCTGATAAACAGTCTACCGATGAATATACTCGTTTACTAACCGAATCTATTCTACATGGTCCAGGATTTACCCTTCGCGGGGGAACAACTGAAATTATGAGAGGTATTGTAGCGAAAGGAGTGGTTTATGCATGAGCGAAATGAAATCGTACATTGAAGATACAACGGAAAAAATTCTAAAAGACTTATCGACAAAAGAACAGCGAGAACGTTTCGAAGAAGGAGAATGGAATGTGCCATTATGGCATGCAATTCAAGAAGCAGGATTAACACTCCTTGGTATTGATGAAGAAAAAGGAGGGGTTGGTGGCGACTATGAAGATGTGTTTGCTATTTTGCATATTGCCGGAAAGTATGCAGCTCCAATTCCTTTAGCAGAAGTAATTTATGCCAATCAGTTTATAGCAATTCATGAAGGTGAAGTTGAAGATAAGCTACGGGTTATACATTTTGAAAATGGAAGTGACGAGGAACTAAAATACGTCCCTTTCGCCCGGTATGCAGATGAAGTAATTGTGGTATCAACAGTAGGCTATAAGGTAGTTAATCTCGCTTTAAATGAAATCAGTAGTAACAAGGAAAATATTGCTGCAGAACCACGAGACACAGTGAAGGTGATACAGCATTTAGAATACAGAAAGTTAAACACTACGTTTGAAAATGCTCTAGAAGATTATACAAACTACATGGCGCTTAGTCGGGTTGCGATGATGACTGGGGCAATGGAAAGTGTATTAGCATTGTCTATTTTTTACTCCAAAGAACGTCAACAGTTTGGTCGTTCTCTATATAAATTTCAGGCAATTCAGCAACACTTGGCTGTAATGGCAGGTGAAACTGCTGCAGCAAATGCAAATTTAGCTGTAACTAGCGCAGCATATCAGACAAATGTAGGAAAAGAACAAATAGCAATGGCGAAAATAGAGCTTTCAGCAAATGCAAATTTAGTAGCGAAGGCCGCACACCAGTTACATGCAGGAATTGGGATGACCTATGAACACGAGTTGCATCATTTTACGAGACGCTTATGGGCATGGCGAGAAGAAGGTGGAAATGAAACATATTGGGCAGATAAGCTCGCTACTATGTACCTGACACGTGAAGAAACAATTTGGGAGACCATTACTCAAGTCAAAGGAGCGGAAGTTCATGTCTGATTTATTATTTGAAGTAAATAATAAAATTGCTAAAATCACTTTAAATCGACCAGAGGCTTTAAATGCGTTTAGTGGTGAAATGTTAGATTTATGGATTGATGCTCTTGAAAAAGTACGTGATTCAGATGAAATATCTGTCTTGATTGTTCAAGGAGCAGGAAAAGGTTTCTGTTCAGGTGGAGATATTAAAGAAATGATTGCGGGCAATGGATTTTATAAATCAGAAAAAGATAATATTTCAAATGGAATTAGGAGAAAAAATTCTCTTTGGAAAAAAGTGCAACGAATTCCACTTCTATTAGAAGAAATTGATAAACCGGTGATCGCAAAAGTGCATGGTGTAGCATTTGGTGCCGGACTTGATATGGCTCTGATGTGTGATATTCGCTTTGTGGCAGAGTCTGCCAAACTATCTGAAAGTTATATTAAGGTAGGATTAGTACCAGGAGATGGAGGGGCGTACTTTTTACCACGACTTGTAGGGCGAGATATGGCATTGCATATGTTGTGGACAGGAGAAGTTTTAACAGCTAATGTAGCGAAAGAACGCGGACTAGTTACATTTGTCGTTCCAGATGAGGAACTAGAACAAGCGGTCGATGAGTATGCGGAAAAATTGGCAAGCGGTCCGCAGCTTGCAACTCAGCTTATTAAAAGGGCTGTTTATCAGAACAGTGAAATGACTTTACGATCGTCTCTCGATTATATCTCATCCAAAATGGCCTTCGTGATGGAAGAAGTAGATCACAAGGAAGGTGTGCAGGCGGTCATGGAGAAAAGAAAACCGGAATTTGGAAAGTAATATACTAGGAGAAAACGATGAAAAGGGGTGCAGTAAAATGATTCAGCCATTGCATGATATACGAGTATTGGATCTATCACGTGTTTATGCAGCTCCTGCTGGTGCTATGATTTTAGGAGACCTTGGGGCAGATGTTATTAGAATAGAGCCGCCCGGGGGTTCTGATAGTATGAGAGATTGGGGCCCTTTTTTAAATGGAGAGAGTACCTATTATTTAAGTGCTAATCGTAACAAGCGATCTATCACGATCGATTTGAAGTCAGAAGAAGGAAAACTGCTTTTCTTTGATCTTGTTGAAAAATCAGATATAGTTATCGAGAATTTTAAAGCTGGAACTATGAAGAAGTTAGGTATTAATTATGAAGTGTTGAAAGAGAAAAAACCTGGAATTATTGTTTGTTCAGTTACTGGATTCGGGCAAACAGGACCACTTAGCGAATTACCGGGTTTTGACCCTGTTATCCAGGCAATGAGTGGGTTAATGGATGTGACTGGTAATCCCCAAGATGTTGCAACAAAAGTAGGTATACCAATTGCTGATATTATTACCTCTGTGTATGTTGCCCTTAGCGTGGTAACTGCCATTCGTCAGCGAGATATGTCAGGTGAAGGGCAATATATTGATCTCTCACTACTTGATGTCCAAGTGGCGAGCATGGCTAATGTTGCAAGTGCATATTTGAACACGGGAATGATTTCTGAGAGAAAAGGAAATCAACATAATAACGTGGCACCTTATCAAGTATTCCAAACCGGAGACTTCGCTATTATGATTTGTGCTGGTAATGACGGGCTATTTAAAAAGTTTGCTGCCGCGCTTGGTCATCCAGAATGGGGAAATGATTCACGCTTTATAACTAATAATGATAGAAAAAAACATGAAAATGAATTGGTAATTTTAATAGAGGAAGTATTGAAAACGAAAAATTCAGATCAATGGGTAGATATCCTTTCAGATGCCAAAGTCCCAGTGGGTCGCGTGAATAATATTCAGCAAGCATTAGATCAAGAACAAGTCATTGCTCGTGGAGGCATTGAAAATTTGCTACACGAAGTAGGTGAAGTAAAACTGCTGGCTAGTCCCTTAAAACATAGTGGACTTAATGTGAGGACAAGAATGGCTCCTCCAACATTAGGTCAGCATAATGAGGAAGTATTACAAGAACTTCTTCAGTTGAAAAAAAAGGAAGTTTCAATATTGAAAGAAAATAATGTACTATAAATGGGAGTAGATATGAAAGAGGTGTACACCTTGAAGGAAGAAACATTTAAAAGTAATTATTCCATGTCTTCGATTCACCGAGTGATTCAAGTGTTACGCGCATTTTCGATTGAACATCCCAAATTATCATTGACTGAAATTTCTAAGCGGACTGAAATTTCCCTTTCTAGTTTGCAAAGAATCGTTAGTACATTAGCTTACGAAGGATTTCTAGTAAAAGATGAGAAAACTAAACAGTATTCATTAGGACTAGAGCTTATGTTTTTGGGGCAACTGGTAACCCAAAATGATGCCCTTCTTTCTAGAGCCATTCCGATAATGGAAGAATTGAATGACCAAACAAAAGAGAATGTCTCATTAAATATTATTGAACATGATGAGCGCCGTTGTATCTATAATCTGCCAAGCCGTCACGAACTGTCAGCACTTACTTTTGTTGGACATACCTCGCCATTGTATGCGGGAGCCTCCGCTAAAATTTTGCTTGCATATCAAGACAATACATTTATTCAAAACTTTATAAATATGATTGAATTAAAAAGAATTACGGATAGTACGGTAGATTCGAAAGAAAGTCTTCTTGAACAATTATCTGTTATCCGAAACCAAGGATATGCAATGACGAAAGGAGAGCGCGTCAAAGGAGCTATGTCCATAAGCGTACCAATTTTTGCTAAAGGTAACTTGTTGCTTGGTACATTGTCCGTAACATTTCCTGTTATACGTCAGGAAGAGTATGATATTGAAGAGCTTATTTGTTTATTAAAGGATGCAGCAAAAAGAATTATGAATTAGGAATTATTCTTAAATGTGATGTATTGGAGCTAAATAATCCTATCATAAATAAAGATTTATATAATTTCATACATGTACAAGGTAGAATTGTTTTAATAATTGAATAGTTTTGTGGGAACTCACTCGTAATTAAATCCTTTTCATAATTACTCACTTTTTAGACAAGCTAAGTAAAAGGAGTAAGATGATTAAATGGATAATAATTATGAATTAGGTTGTACGCAATATGAATAAACCCTTCACACCACAGCTTGTATATTTTGAACCAAATTCACTTGATTATCCGCTTGGTAAAGAGTTGAAGGAAAAGTTTGAGAAGATGGGAATTGAAACTCGCTTTACGACTTCACATAACCAAATTAGAGATTTGCCGGGTGAGACGGATGCTCAAAAATATCGTATCGCTAAATCTACTTTAGTTGTAGGTATTCGAAAAACACTAAAATTTGATACATCCAAACCTTCAGCTGAATATGCAATCCCGCTTGCAACAGGTTGTATGGGACATTGTCATTATTGTTATTTGCAAACGACGATGGGCAGCAAACCTTATATTCGAACTTACGTAAACGTAGAGGAAATTTTGGAAGCAGCTGATCGCTATATTGAAGAACGCGCTCCAGAGATTACCCGATTCGAAGCAGCCTGTACATCCGATATTGTGGGTATTGACCATTTAACGCATTCATTGAAAAGAGCCATTGAACACATTGGTCAAACAGAACTAGGTAGGCTACGTTTTGTAACTAAATTCCATTTTGTCGACCACTTGTTGGATGCCAAGCATAATGGCAAGACGCGATTCCGATTTAGTGTAAATGCTGATTATGTTATTAAAAACTTTGAACCTGGCACTTCTCCTCTCGATAAAAGAATCGAGGCTGCAGGAAAAGTGGCAAGAGCTGGCTACCCGCTTGGATTTATCATTGCACCAATCTATCTGCATGAGGGCTGGGAGGAAGGCTATCGCCACTTGTTTGAACGGCTTGACGAAGAATTGCCGCAAGATGCAAGAGAGGATATTACATTTGAATTTATTCAACACCGGTTTACAAAGCCCGCCAAAAAAGTGATTGAAAAGAATTATCCAAAGACAAAATTGGAATTAGACGAAGAAAAAAGACGTTACAAATGGGGCAAGTATGGAATCGGTAAGTATATTTACCAAAAGGACGAAGAGGAAGAAATAAAATCTCATCTATACGGCTATATGGAAAAGTACTTTCCTAATGCTAAGTTAGAATATTTTACTTAATAAAAAACGTATGGCCTCGGGAAACTGGGGCTATTTTTTGTGCGTAACCAAACAGTCTAGCAGACTTAAAATCCAATTAAATAACCAGATTTCTCTAAAAAGTAGAATTTTCTTAAAATATTTTAAACAAAAGAGTTGCAAAATAAACGAAGAAGGAATATCATATAAACAAATAGTAATTCAATAATTACAAATTACTAAAAGGGATGATTTATTTTCATGACAAACTATAAGACAGAAGAAGAATTTCTAAAGAAATATGATTCTTCTAAATACCGCACACCAGATGGATACACAGCGGATATCGCCATTTTTACGATTGTATCGGAAAAAGTATTAGAGAAGGCTCCGCCAAAGATGACACTGAATATTATGTTAATCAAACGAGCTGAAAAAGATAGCGAAAATAATCCTAATATTGAAGGAGGAAAATGGGCCCTTCCTGGTGGTTTCGTAGACGCTCCGAAAAAAGAAACGGCTTTCATGGCGGCAAAGAGAGAATTGAAAGAAGAAACAAATGTAGACGGATTGCATATTAAGCATTTTGGCGTTTATGACGAATTTGGTCGCGATCCTCGTGGATGGATGATTTCAAATGCCTTTTACGCAATAGTTCCTGATAATCATATAGGACAGCGACAAGCAAATGACGATGCTGCAGAAGTGGAATTATTCGACATAGAAGAAGTTTTCAAGTTGGATTTAGCTTTTGACCATCGCCAAATAATTAGCGATGCATTGAAGTCCATCAAAAAAGAGATGATTCAATCAACAATAGCCAGAAATTTTCTACCGAAAGAATTCACCTTATCTGAATTACAAAGAGTTCTTTTGACTGTGGGAGAGGATCCACGTATCTCAAATGATTCTGTATTTTTTACAAAAGCACCAAAGCTTCCCTTTATCGAAAAGGCTATAGATAATGAAGGAAAGCCGAAAAAAACGAATAGAAATTCATTTAGGCCATCTCAATTATATACATTTAATGATTTTGAGATTATTGAGTCTATTTACCATTAGGAAAGTTATTTTCTTTCCTAATCATTTTAGGTAATGTAACTTGTAATTCAATAATTACTAATTAAAAACTGAAGATGAGGAGAAGATATTATGCAAAAACGTGCATTGATTAACATTGATTATACGGAAGATTTTGTTGCGACAAACGGTTCTTTAACTTGTGGTGAACCAGGTCAAAGATTGGAAACAAAAATTAGCGAGCTGACAGAGGAATTTATTGCAAATGGAGATTTTACGGTATTTGCTGTGGATGTCCATGAAATAGGGGACAAATATCATCCCGAAACGAAATTATTTCCCCCTCATAATATTAGAAATACAGAAGGTAGAAATTTATATGGTTCTTTAAAAAATGTATACGACACAAATGAAAGAAGAGAAAATGTCTACTTCATGGATAAAAAAAGATATTCAGCATTTGCAGGAACAGATTTAGAAATTAAATTACGGGAACGAGGAATTTCAGAAATTCACTTAGTTGGCGTTTGTACCGATATTTGTGTGCTTCATACAGCAGTAGACGCTTATAACAAAGGATTTCATATTATCATCCATAAAGATGCAGTAGCTTCCTTCAATCAAGCGGGACATGAATGGGCACTAGGGCATTTTGAAAATTCACTTGGAGCAAAGATCGTTTAAAATTAAAGGAGGAAAATAAAATGAAATACGCAGATGATAGTTTCATGTTACACACAGACCTATATCAAATTAATATGGTGGAGACTTATTGGAAGGATGGCATACACAATAAGAAAGCTGTTTTTGAAATTTATTTCCGTAAGCTTCCGTTTGGGAATGGCTATTCCCTGTTCGCAGGGTTGCAGCGTATAATTGAATTTATTGAAAACTTCGGGTTTTCGGAGAGCGATATCGCCTATCTACGGGAGGAAGGGCAATATTCTGAACAGTATCTTGAATATTTGAGTAATCTTCAATTCACAGGATCGATTCGTTCCATGAAAGAAGGAGAATTGGTATTTGCTAATGAACCTATCTTGCAAATAGAAGCTCCATTAGCTGAAGCTCAATTGATTGAAACAGCCTTATTGAATATAGTGAACTTCCAGACATTAATCGCTACAAAAGCTTCCCGGATCAAACACGTGATTGGTGACGAGATAGCAATGGAGTTCGGTACTAGACGCGCACAAGAATTAGATGCGGCAATTTGGGGCACTAGGGCTGCTTATATCGGAGGGTTTTCTGCAACAAGTAATGTGCGTGCAGGGAAATTATTTGGTATCCCTGTAGCTGGAACACATGCACATGCGATGGTGCAAGCTTATCAGGATGAATATGTAGCTTTCACCAAATATGCAGAAGCACATAAGGATTGTGTTTTCTTAGTAGACACATATGATACGCTGCGTTCTGGTGTACCTAATGCTATTCGGGTAGCCAAGGAATTTGGCGATAAGATTAATTTTATAGGGATTCGTTTAGATAGTGGGGATATGGCTTACCTTTCAAAAGAAGCAAGGAAAATGTTAGATGAAGCTGGTTTTACAGAAGCGAAAATTTCCGCTTCTAATGATTTGGATGAATACACGATTATGAACTTAAAAGCACAAGGAGCTCGAATAGATACTTGGGGTGTTGGAACAAAATTGATTACTGCCTATGATCAGCCCGCTCTTGGCGCTGTATATAAATTAGTTTCCATTGAGAATGAAGCTGGAGAAATGGTAGATACCATTAAAATCTCTGCTAATCCAGAAAAGGTAACAACACCGGGAATGAAACGTATATATCGTATTATCAATAACGTCAACGGTCATGCAGAAGGAGACTATATTGCTTTAGCGCATGAAAAACCACAAGAAGAAGAGCGTTTGAAAATGTTTCATCCGGTACACACCTACATTAGTAAATTCGTAACTGATTTTACTGCAAAGGAATTGCATTTAGATGTAATAGTGAACGGTTCTGTTGAATATGAATTACCTACAATTCAAGAAATACAACGCTATGCAAACGACAATTTAAATTTATTATGGAATGAATATAAACGTACGATGAATCCAGAAGAGTACCCAGTCGATTTGAGTCAAGCTTGTTGGGATAACAAGATGGAGCGAATCCGTGAAATTCAAGAAAAAGTGCGAAGATAATGTTGCGATTATATTGAAAAAGTCGAACAAGGGATTTGGAGGAAACAATTAATGGCTAAGATCGGTATTTATGGGTCTTCATTTGACCCAATCACAAACGTACATTTATGGACAGCAAGCACTGTTGCACATCGCTGTAAATTGGATAAGGTGATTTTCTTGCCTTGCTCAAGTAAAAGAAAAGACAAAAGAATGAAAACGGAAGATGAGCATCGTTGGAATATGCTTCAACTGGCTATTGAAGATGATAGTCGTTTTATTGCAGATGATCATGAAATGAAGCAAGATGCTTGGAATATATATACGTATGACACAATGGTACATTTTAAGAAGAAGTATCCAAATGATGAAGTGTACTTCATTATGGGAGCAGATTTGTTAGTAGATATTGCAAAAGGTGAATGGGTTAAAGGGAGAGAGTTAGTTTCTGAAAACAAGTTCATAGTGATGGCAAGAGAGGGAGTAGATATGCTATCTACTATAAGTCGCTCTGCAATACTTAGAAACAATGATGATGGTTCAACCTTCCATTTAGTTGATAAAGGATTGGCAATGGAGATTAGCTCGACGTATATTCGAGAAGAATTTGCTATGGGCGGAGAACCGAAATATTTATTACCTTCTTCATGCTATAACTATATAAAAAAACATGGACTATATAGTAGGTGATATGTTGCTGCGAAAAGTAACTTAGCCCTCATTAACCACTGTCTAAAATGAATAATTAGACTTTTTGAAAAAAACAGTTGATTGGTTAAATGGTATTTGCTATTATCAGTAACAATAACTTATTAGCGATGACGAGACGATTAGATAAGATGCAGCATTACAGAGACCCTTGGTTGGTGAAAAAAGGGATGGGAATTCTTATTGAAAAAAAACTCCGAGCTTCGTATGGAACTAAGCGAGTCTTAGGGATGCTACGACGGTTTCCTCCGTTACAGGGATAAGGTATCGCCAAATGGCCGTACCTGATAAGGCTTATTGAGTGATCAACAAGCAAACTGAGGTGGTACCGCGAATTCAAACTCTCGCCCTCAAGATGAAAATCTTGGGAGGTGGGAGTTTTTTTATTTTATTTAAAATGTGTGGAAGGAAAAATAGAAAAAAAGAGGTGGAGTGTATGCACTGGGCATATGAAATAGCGGAAAGATTAATTGAAAAACATCCAACAAAAGAGGTTTTTACTTGTGCTTCAGGGATTAGCCCTTCTGGTTCTGTCCATATCGGGAATTTCCGGGAGATCGTAACAACTTTTTTTGTAGTGAGGGCTTTAGAAAGCTTAGGTAAAAAAACGAGGTTTATTTTTTCGTGGGATGACTTTGATCGGTTAAGAAAAGTTCCTCAAAATGTACCAGCATCTTTTGAAAGATTTGTTGGTATACCTTATTCGGATGTCCCAAACCCTTTTGGAGAAGGAAGTTATGCTCATTATTTTGAAAAAGAGTTTGAACAATCCTTACAAGCTTTTGGCATCCAACCTGAGTTTATATACCAAAGTGTGGAGTATCAAAGTGGACGATATTCGGACTACATTAGGATTGCATTGAAGAAAAGGAAAGAGATATACGAGATACTCATGCGTTTTAAGTCCAGCCCTTTTTCTTCCGAACAAAGTGAAGCATTTTTCCCCATCACCTTATATTGTGACAGCTGTAACAAGGATACGACCGCTATAAGTGCTTTTAACGAAGAACTCGGACAAATCGAATACACCTGTACTTGTGGGAATGAAGGAGTGCAATCACTAGGGGGAAAAAACAGGATAAAACTAAATTGGAAAGTCGATTGGGCAATGCGCTGGATGATGGAAGATGTAGTATTTGAACCAGGGGGAAGAGATCATTCATCTGCAACTGGAAGTTACAATGTTTCTAAAGCTATTGCGAAAGAAATCTTTAATTACGAGGCGCCTGACTATACCGCGTATGAATTTATTGGACTAAAAGGGACAAATGAAAAAATGTCTAGCTCATCAGGAAACGTACTAACACCAAATGATCTTCTATTAGTCTACACACCGGAAATTATTCTATTTATGTTTGCCAAATACAAACCAAGTGCTTCCTTTCATATTGGACTAGATGAAGATGTACTGCGCAATTACTCAGAGTTTGAACGATATCAATTAGCTTATGTAAAGGGATTGATAAAAGAAGATATTCGACTTACATTGGAGTTGGCTTGTGGCGGTAGTATAAATAGACAGCCGAGTTTTAGCCAAGTTGCAAGCATTTTCTCGCTTATAGGTTTTAACTATGAATTATTACAAACTTCCTTAAGTCGAACTGGAGAAGAATATACAATGGAAGAGATCAATCCGATTAGTGACAGGGTGGCTCATTGGATAAAATATTGGAATCCTCATCGATCGGTAAGTATAAACAAGGAAAATAATATCTTGTACTACAATAATTTGACTACTGAGCAACGAAGCAAAGTAAACGAACTAACAGAGTTGCTAAGAAATGAAACTTCCTTATCAGGAGATTCTTTTATGAACCAAATATATGCTATATGTGAAGAAGACGATAAAAAAAGAATGCGTGAAAGCCAAAAAGACTTATTTCAAAATGTCTATCAATTAGTTATAGGTCAAAGTAGTGGACCCAGATTACCTTTACTCATAAGTGCGGTTGGTAGAGAGAAAATGGTTAAACTACTTACATTTTCTTGAGTGGATATTCCTGTTTCTGATGAATAAGACCTATAATGAGTGCTGTCCAAATAACCACTATTTTCCTTGAGTGGTGGTAGAAGAGTTACAAACCAATTTTTTCTATTTAATTCCTAAGCATTGTTTTTATGAAAATTACAACTTCTCTCTTTACCTTCTATTGTAAAAGTGGAATATTATAACTATTGATAGGTTACTAGAGGAGGAGAAGCATGTTCACGTACGTGGGATTATTGTATAATGAAGAAAATGGGCATCGTTCAATAGTGATTGTTTCTAAAATTTTGGTGAGGCATTGCTTATGAAAGTGTTAGATGTAGATCTATTTGAAGATGGGTTACAACGCAACATAGCGATGCTTGATAGGTTAAGAAGCGAAGTAGATTCCATCTATCAGTCAGTATTAGGACTGGTTGATATGGAAGAACAATTGAAAGGAGCAGGCGGAAATGCCATTCGCTCCTTTTACCGGGAATGTCATCTGCCATTTCTACAATTTTTCCGCATCTTTTCCGAAAACTTTCAACAAGTCCTCAGCCAGATGGAAGCAGCTCTTCATTCACTCGAGCCAGATTCCGCAGGCTACATACTGGAACAATTTCTAGAAGGCGAACTGGAAGATGGACTGACGCTGATTGGCCAGCTGACCGAAAGCTTGACGGATGAGACCAATAGTATCATGGACCAGGTCAGTGATATTGTTGGTTTACCCCATTTGGATGATAGTGGGGTACAAATGGGAGTCATCGATTCTAAAAGAAAACGCACTGACACGGTCAATGGGCTTCACGAATTTGATGCCTCTCAGACGAACGCGCTAAACCCCATCGAACAGGGCTTGCAGGCGATGGACACATGGCTGGCAGACTTGGAAGGACTGTTTAAAGCAGGGGTAAAAGATATAACCTTTGAGCAAAGCCAATGGGAAGTTCTTACGTTAAGAAGTGACATTCGAACAGAACTGTTCCCAAAAGTATACTTAGATCCTAGTAACTTGTGGGTGGAGAAACAGGAAAAGTTGATCGGCACCATGCTTACCGCAGCGACTTACCAAAGTCTTGAAGGAAAAAAAGTGACCACTGTCGAAGAGAACGTAGAGGAAAATGTCAAGTACCATCAATATGAAAATGGGTTACTTGTTAAAGAGTATTTGGTAGGCGAAACAGTTTTCTATGAAGTTGTTTCTAAAGTAGAATATAAACAAGAGACCGTTCAAGTTGAGAAACCAAAGGAAAATAAAGGACTAGATATATTCCAGACCGTATTAGATGTGGCCGGACTTGTCCCAGGATTTGGCGAAATAGCGGACGGTGTAAACGGGGTTATTTATACCGCTAGAGGAGATAAAACGAACGCCGCATTATCTTTTGGTGCAATGATCCCTTTTGCAGGATGGGCGAGTACTGGTGGGAAATTCGTCAAAAAAGGCAGCGATTTATATCAAAGAAGGAATGTTGTAAGCACGGAGAAAATGGCATCCATCTATACACCCATTTACCAAGATGTCGTCAATAGTCCATTAGGAAAAACACAAAATCACCTGGATATATTGTCTAATGGTTACAAATATAGTACGCCGAATGCCCTTCCGTTTAATATGCCATCAGCCAAAACGGAGATTCCTACGACGATTAAAAGTGCGGATGTCGATGTTAAGACTGATATAAAGAATGTGGAAGCTGGGTCTAAGGGTACGGGTGAAGTTAGTAAGGAAATTTCTTATATCCCATCCGTAAAAGAGGCAAAAGAAATTATAGCAGAGAGAACAAAAGGACTAGATTTAAAAGAGCATCCAACTACGACAAAACAAATGAGTTCTAAGAAAATGAAAGAGTTAAAAGATAAGATTGATAATAGAACTATCACAAAACAAGAGTATGCAGACTACATTTGGAATAAAGAATTTGCTAAAAGAAGGGATAAAGGAGTTAAAGAATTTTGGTATCAAGAACAACAAAGATTATTAAATAATGAACCACTTACTCGTGATTGGTCTCAAGAACACTTAAAAGATATTCTTGCTGGTAAAACTCCTAAATATGCTAATAAACCAATTGCAGGGCATCATAGTTATAGTGCTTCGAAATATCCACATCTTGCTGATAGAGGAGAAATAATCTATCCAGCAACTTTTAATGAACATTTAAAAGGATGGCATGGTGGAAATTGGAGGAATAGTATTCCGGGGGAGCCTATTATTCCAATTAAAGACTTTTAGGGAGGGAAAATTTTATGGTGAAAATGAAATTGAAAATTGATAATGATTCCAATAAATTAAAGTATGTATCTATTATCAGACAGAATAATGGAGCAAGTATTCAAGATATAAAAACAAATATAGAAGATAATAAAGTTGTACTAGAATGTGATTATTTTGATACAGATGAATTAAAAGATTTTAAGAAAACAATGGGAGCTTTAATAAGTAAAGGGGCTACAATCCATTTGTTTCAAGATGATAGAGAGGTTCAGGTTGATTATATTAGTAACCTTATTAGTTCGTATGAACAAATTGCAGAAGACAGAGAAAAGCTGGATGATAGAATTTTAGGTGATGATTAAAAAAGAGTTGAGCATTAAAACGGTCAGTATCAACTTTATGTATTGAATTGTAAACAAAATAATACTAGTTATGAACATGGATAAAAGCATATATATAGACGTAAAGATAAAGTATATTTGCTAAATATATTGTGAATGTAAAGTGATGGGTCTTGTTAAGTTTTTATAATGATTATACTCGTTAGTATCTAAATTATGACTTTGAAGTTATGAATGAAGTTAAGATTTTTTTTAGAAGTCATGGAGTATTTATTTTCAAACGTATCATTTCTTTATATCTAATTCAATATTTTGTATTACAATAGATTAAGAATTTTTGATAAGACCTTGATTGGTAATTTGCCTTTCAAGGTTTTTTTGTAGGGTACAACATAATAAACATAAATTTGCGTTATGGAATATAAAGGTAGTGAAGTATTGGACAGGTCGAAGATTAATAAAACGTTGAGGCATGGTTACGCAACCTCAACCTGCCCTATCAGATTTAGAAGCGATGGACACATGGCTGGCAGACTTGGAAGGACTGTTTAAAGCAGGGGTAAAAGATATAACCTTTGAGCAAAGCCAATGGGAAGTTCTTACGTTAAGAAGTGACATTCGAACAGAACTGTTCCCAAAAGTATACTTAGATCCTAGTAACTTGTGGGTGGAGAAACAGGAAAAGTTGATCGGCACCATGCTTACCGCAGCGACTTACCAAAGTCTTGAAGGAAAAAAAGTGGCCACTGTCGAAGAGAACGTAGAGGAAAATGTCAAGTACCATCAATATGAAAATGGGTTACTTGTTAAAGAGTATTTGGTAGGCGAAACAGTTTTCTATGAAGTTGTTTCTAAAGTAGAATATAAACAAGAGACCGTTCAAGTTGAGAAACCAAAGGAAAATAAAGGACTAGATATATTCCAGACCGTATTAGATGTGGCCGGACTTGTCCCAGGATTTGGCGAAATAGCGGACGGTGTAAACGGGGTTATTTATACCGCTAGAGGAGATAAAACGAACGCCGCATTATCTTTTGGTGCAATGATCCCTTTTGCAGGATGGGCGAGTACTGGTGGGAAATTCGTCAAAAAAGGCAGCGAGGCGATAGTAGATGCCCAAAGTGCAAGTAAAGCCACGGATAATGTCAAAGGTGGAGCAAAGGGTGCAACCTTAAATCAAGACCAATTAAAAGTTGTCGAGGAAGTTGAAACGGGGAATATAACTTTAGTAACGAACAAGCAAAAAGGTAACTATGGTGAAATGAAAATGGATATCCATTTTGAAAGTCAAGGTTTTACTAGAATTAGTAACGATAGAGTAACTAGTCTAGATGATAAAATAGTAAAAGGAATTGATGGGGTATACCTTGACCTAGGCCCACCTCCAAAATATATTCTCGGTGAGGCCAAATATGGGAGTTCTACTCTAAGCAATACCAAAGATGGAAGACAAATGAGTGAAACATGGATAGAGGGAAGAAATAGACTAGAAAGCGCAGTAGGAAAAGATAATGCAGATGATATTTTGCTAGAAGGATATGATAGGATATTAGTGAATACTAGAGAAGACGGTTCTGTTATAACTAAAGTATTAGATGATAATGGATATGTAATAAAATAAAAGGGTGTGAAAAAAATGGTAAGAGATTCACTTAAAGATACAAAATATTTTAACGAATATGTTGCTGAAGAAAAAAATAGAATAAATAAATTTGAGTTAAAGTTAAGTAGTAATGAAGTAAGAGAAGATAGAGTCGTAAACGTCAAAAAAAAAGTATATGATTTAAAATTTCAAATATTAATAGCTAATTATTCAATGGGCGAACCGGTAGAAAATCTCATTGATGACTATCGTTTAATAGTGCAAGACATGAAAGAACTTTGGGATCCTGCACGTTATGAAGATATGTTGTGGATGCTAGCTATAGGTGTTATGTTGGAGATTGATGATGAATCCTTTAATGTTTTAGTGAAGTTAGTAGAAAACAGCCACCTGGATGATTTTTTATATAATTTTATCATTCATTCAAGAAAAAGTGAGGTGAATTATCAGGATAGTGCATTGTTGTTTGAAGTACCATTTAATAGTCTGATAAAGGTAATTCATGCGGAGAATGAAGGCGATGCTATTGCCTTAATGAAGGAATATCTGTTAGAAAAGTGGTATGTTGGACATAAGGATATGGGATGGTATGACTGCCATAAGCATCGTGAAAAATTATACTTTGGCTATTGGAGTTTTGAAAGTGGAGCCATTGTAAAGATATTAGGACTAGATGATAGCATATTAAAAACTATTCCCTATTATCCTTATGACATGGTACATTTTAGAGGAATCTAAAACGAAATTGCTAGTTTATTTAAAACTTCCTTTAATATTAAAACTTGAAAGAGTGTATTCTATACTAGATAATTCTACGTAATTTAATAATTTTAAAGAGACTCCATACCAGATTTGGAGTCTCTTTTATTATTAGCTAGCTAACAAGGAATTCAGCAAGTCCTCAGTCAGATGGAAGCAGCTCTTCACTCGTTCGAACCAGATTCCGCAGGCTACATACTGGAACAATTTCTAGAAGGCGAACTGGAAGACGGACTGACGCTAATTGGTCAACTGACCGAAAGCTTAACGGATCAAACGAATAGTATAATGGACCAAGTCAGTGATATTGTTGGTTTACCCCATTTGGATGATAGTGGAGTACAAATAGGAGTCATCGATTCTAAGAAAAAAAGGGATGACACGGTCGTTGGGCTTTATGAATTTGATGCGTCTCAAACTACCGTACTAAATCCCATTGAACAGGGCTTGCAGGCGATGGACACATGGCTAGCAGATTTGGAAGGACTGTTTAAATCAGGGGTAAAAGATATAACCTTTGAGCAAAGCCAGTGGGAAGTTCTTACGTTAAGAAGTGACATTAGAACAGAACTGTTCCCAAAAGTATACTTAGATCCTAGTAACTTGTGGGTGGAGAAACAGGAAAAGTTGATTGGCACCATGCTTACCTTAGCGACTTTCCAAGGACTTGAAGGAAAAAAAGTATCCACTGTCGAAGAAAACGTAGAGGAAAATGTCAAATACCATCAATATGAAAATGGATTGCTTGTTAAAGAATATATGGTTGGAGAAACAGTTTTCTATGAAGTTGTTTCTAAAGTAGAATATAAACAAGAGACCGTTCAAGTTGAGAAACCAAAAGAAAATATAGGACTAGATATCTTCCAGACTGTATTAGATGTGGCCGGACTTATACCAGGAGTTGGAGAAATAGCCGATGGTGTAAATGGGATTATTTATACCGCTCGAGGAGATACGACGAACGCAGCACTCTCTTTTAGTGCAATGATTCCCTTTGCAGGCTGGGCGAGTACAGGTGGAAAATTCGTCAAAAAAGGCAGCGATTTATTGGAAGCAAGAAATGTAGTGAACACGGAGAAAATGGCATCCATCTATACACCCATTTACCAAGACGTGGTGAATAGTCCACTTGGTAAAACACAAAATCAGCTAGATATATTAACTAATACACGTTACCAATTAGGTACGCCAAATGCCTTTACTTTTAATTTGCCACCAAAAACCGATATCCCTACGACGATCAAAAGTGGTGATGTTAAGACTGACATACAGAATGTGGATATTGGGGCTAAGGGTACTAGTAATGTTATTGAAGGAGGGACAAAGACCGATTTTACAGGAAAACTTCGAGGTGAAAGTGTTACTCTAGAAGGAATAAAAACAAAAGAAATAGTATATGTAAAACGAGATAGAACAGAATTAGAAAGCTTAAGAAAAGAGTTTGATAATTCGATAAGAAAACAATTTTTGAGTGACTTGTCAAAAAATACAGAGATTTTAAAGGATGCAGGTTTCTCTGATATTGATATAGCAAAATTACAAAAAGGTAGAGTTCCTGATGGTTGGCAAGTTCATCATAAAGTACCAATAGATGATAGCGGAACAAATAGTTTTAGTAACCTAATATTAATCCAGAATGAACCTTATCATAAAGTTATAACGAATTTTCAAAATAGTTTTGCAAAGCAACTAGCTCCAGGTGAAAAACAAATAGTTGATTGGCCAATTCCTGAAGGGAAATTGTATCCTGAAAAACGTTAGGGGGTTTAAAATATGTGGAATATCAAATTAGAAGAAATAATAGAGGAAAAAAATTTATATGGTGAGCAGGTAAATACAGGTGCTAGTGAAGCAGAGTTAGAAAAATTTAAGAAAAATGTTAAGGAAGAGTTACAAAAAAAATTACCAAGTGAATATATTAATGTTCTTAAGGTAATAAATGGTTTAGAGTTTAATGGGTTTATTTTATACGGAATAGATAAAGTATTATTAGAAAAGAAACCGAACCAACATATTAATGGATTAATTTCTTTTAATCAGATATGGTATGAAAATGAAGACCAAAAAAAATATTTGTTTTTGGGAGAAAGTAATATCAGTTGGTATGTATATGATACAAATAAAGAGCAATATATTGAATTAGATAATCCATCAGGGCGAGAAATGGTTGAATTCAAAAAATTTGATGAAATGCTTGAAAAGCTATTGTCAGATTCATTATTATAAAAAAATTTAAAAAAATTAACGTAAATATAAGAACGTTTTATAAGCTCCATAGAACAGTTTATCGACTTAAAAAGGCATGCAACATCCAGAAAGTCCTAATATAGAAAAAATTCTAAAGAGGAATTAGTTGAAATTATAAATAAAAAATGCAATCCTATAATATCTGACGAAGATGTAAGTCAATAATTAAGAATTCTAGAGGATAATGTTTCTAATTCTGAGCAGATTAATAATTTCAAAGAGACTCCATACTTGATTTGGAGTCTCTTTTGTGCGCTTGGCAGCGCTTTTCTCTAACGGGTGAAAGTCCCTAACATGCCGTAGTGGCGGAAGTGTATAGCTGACTGGTAGTGCGGGTATCGCGAGATTCCGTGCGGAGGACTAGAAGGCAAAACCCGGAACAGATGGCATTACCCAGGTTGGC